>JAJSAM010000004.1 GCA_024274785.1 Planctomycetota bacterium
ATGCACCGGGAGGACCCCACCAGCCCGACGAAGGAGAGGCTGGTGGGGTCCGACCCGGCGGGACGCGCCAGCGTCCCGCCGGCCCGAAGGTCGCAAAGCGACCGAAGGGTGGTGCCGAGGGAGGGATTCGAACCCTCATGCCCTTAAGGGCGGGGGATTTTGAATCCCCTGCGTCTGCCATTCCGCCACCCCGGCACAGGTGCTTCATCCGCGTTCCGGTGGGGAGCGCGGGATCGTTTTACCCCAGCGGGCCATCCGAACCAACCGATTCGGGACTGGCGTCCGCTCCGAGAAAACCCTTCAGGGCTATCCACTCGAGGCGTTCCGCGGCGGGCTGGTCACCCTCCTCCCGCAGCACCGCGGCCAGAAGATGCGCGGAGTGGCGATTCGGAGCGCTCACCTCGTCGTGTTTCTCGATGCAGTTGCGAGCCCGCCGCAGGTCGCCGGTACGCAGGTATTGTTCCGCCAGAACGAGCAGCAGCCCCGCCCGGGGGAACTGCTCCACCAGGAACTCCAGATCGCCGTGGCCGCCCAGTCCACCCTTCCCCAACAACGCGCGGATGCGTTGCAGGGCTGGAAGCGACGGGGTCCGGGCCCACTCCACGACCGCTCCGCGCTGGTCACCATTTTCGAGCGCGAGGTCGCCGGCGATGAGGTTCGGGACGACCAGCGTGGAATCGAGGCTCCGGCTCCTCGAGATCTCGGCCATCGTCTCCTCGATTTGCCCGGCCTGTTGAAGGAGAAGTGCGTTTCGGGCATGCAGGGCGGCCAGGCGCGTGCGTTCCTTTCGCCGTTCGTTGCGGCCCACGACCTTGAGGAGCCGTCGCTGCGCGGCGATGGCCTCGGGCAGTGCCCCCATTCGTTCGGACCGGTCGCGTCGAAGGCGGAGCAGGCGGCGATTGCCGGCGTCCCGGTCGAGAGCATTGGCGATCTCCCGGTCGACCGTCTCTTCCATGAGTTCGCTCGACATCGCATACACGAACGCCTTGGCTTCTGCATGGTCGCGCTTGCGGGCCGGGGAGAGGTCCCTGACTTTCAGGAGCTCGAGCGATTTCATGGCGCGCTCGACATCTCCGAGTTCCTGGTAGCAGAGCGCGAGCTTGATTCGCGCATCAACCAGGATATCGGGGTAGACCGGCACGGCGTCCCGGAGATCCACCCATCGACCCACTCGGACGACCCCTTCGAACGCGCGGGCCGCGCGACGGTGGCGGCCGGACGAGAGGTGCAGAAGACCGGACAGGAACCGATCGAGCGCCCAGGAGCCGAGGAGACGCCGGCCTCGCGCGCGAAAGTGCCGGTAGACAATCCAGAGAGTCAGCAGCAGCAGCGCGTAGACGAAGAGGAAACGGCCCACGGGGCTGTCGAGGATGGGCAGCAGGACAACCGTCCACACGCCCTTGATCGTCTCCAGGACGAGTTTGACCCACGGCCCGAGGACCATCAGGATCAGCAGGAAGACTCCGAGCAGAATCCAGAACTTGAGCCGCCGCACCGATCCCGGCAGGTTTCTCATTCGATGCGCGGCTCCGGAGAACAGGTCGGTGAATCTCACGGATCTCCTCCCCCCTGCTCCAGACGGTCCAGGATGCCGTGAAGTCTCCTCCGGAGATCGGCATCGCTTTCCCGGGCGACCAGTCGCTTGAGGGTCTGGATCGCCTCGTAGGTGCCGATTTGTCCGAGAGCCCGGGCCAGGGACACCTTCCGGTGCAGCTGCCGACGCCGATTCAGTCCGACCTTCCGGAGCAGGCCGCCTCTCCCGTACGCGCGTTCCAGAGCCGGGACCGCCCGGTTGCCGAAGGCCTTGAGGATACGGAGCACCTCCCCCTCCGATTCCGGATCCCCTTCCGCGAGCCGCTCGGTGAAGCGCTCGATTTCGCCGCCGCCTTGATCGCGGAGGAGCAGGAGCGCAGCCTCCTTCACCTCCTCCGTGATCCCCGCGGTCATGCAGGTGTTCACGAGGTGGTCCGACGCCTGCCGCCCATACGATCGCAGGATATCCGAGACGGTCGTCCGCACCCGATCCTCGCACCAACGGGCCTCGAGAGCATCGTAGGCATCCGAGGAGAATCCGCGCTCAATCAGGACCCGGCGGACCTTGCCCCGGTCGTCGCTCATGCCGAGGGCCCCCACCAGGGCACGGTCGCCCCGGAAGGTTCGGTCCACCAGAACCTGGCAAGCGATGAACCCGTCCGCGGGAGCCGCTCGGATGAAACTGATCAGTTCTTCCGGAGGGCAGCCGTTCAGACGGTCCAGGAGTTCCTTCTGCGAGATCCCCGGGCGAAGCTCCTCCACCCGCTTCGCGCATCCGAGCCGAATCAGGACATCGATCGCGATCACGCGACCGCCGCGACCGCCTTCCAGCATGAGATCGTCCAGTGCCGCGACCACGTCGGGCCCCATCCCGCTGAGGACTCTTACGATCAATCCGTCGAGCGATTTGAATGCTCTCATCCGCTCCCGGACGAGTTTCTTCGTGCTGAAGGCGCTGGCGCGTTGCCAGGCGGCGAGGATCGCCGGCGCCGCCGCGGGACCCATCCTGGAGAGGATCTGGATCAGCGCCGAGTTGTCCGGAACACGGAGCAGTTCGCGAAAGATAGCCTTGACGGCCCGGCCCCCCGCCAGACGGAGCTTCTCCGACGCCACCGGATCGCCCGTGGCGGCGCGTTGCACGAGGGACCGCAGGAAGGCGCGATTCTCCTGGATCTCGTCGAATGCGTCCTTCATTCCCGGTACACCGCCAAGAGGTGCCTCGTCCGTGGCGGCAAGGCTGCCGAAACTGCCGCAATCCGGGCAGGACTCGGAGAACAGCAACTCCACCAGGCCACATTCGCGACAGGAGTAGGCGGCCTCCCGCGGAAGGAGAGCGCCGACGAATCGCCCCGCTTCGATCGCCACCGGGGCATCCGGGATCTGGTCGGTCCTGGCAGCCGGGGCAGCGCCTCGGGATGGCGCCAGGCCCGTTTGTCCCGGAGGCGCGCCCGAGGAACCGACCATCTCGACGGAGCGACCCGGCACCGGTGCCGCCGTCTCCCCGGGAGCCGGGAGTGCCCGACGGCCGGCGACTTCGGGCAAAGCCGGAACTGCCTCGGGTGCCGGGAGCGCGGCCGGTTCTTCCGCAACCTGCTCGGGTTCGACCACCGGCAGCGGCAGCGATGGCTCGAAGACGACTCCTTCCTCGGCCAGTCGAGACATGTCCCGGAGCTGGGACATCAGCTCTTTTTCGGCGGACCGGGCGCTGCCGTGAACGTAGGTGGCGCGCACGATCTCGAGGCGGGGCGACACCATGCATTCGTTCAGCCGGACCGCACTTCTCAGCAGTTGGACCCCATCCTTGTGGTGTCCCTGCTCCACGAGTTCGTGCCCGGCGTGTGCGCAGACTCTCGCGTGCAGGCGACGGTAGCGGGCGGCCTCGCTTTCGGTGAGCGACGTTTCCGTCAGTTGCCGCGCGAGCGCCACCGCATCTCCCAGGCGGCCGGCGGAGATACTCGCCTTGAGCAACAGATCGGCCGCCGCCCGATCGCCAGGGTCCGCTTCGACCACCTTCTCCAGGTGCTCGATCGCGGCCTCCGGCTTTCCCATCAGGAGCAGGTCGGTGCCGAGGGACAGGCGATTGCGGGGCAGGTCCTGCCCGAAGACGCGGGCCACCTGGTAGTGGTGCTTGTGGGCCTCGGCGATATCTCCGAGTTCGCGGCAGGCGTCACCGAGCAGGATTCTCGCCTCACTGTTCTCCGGATCGCGCTCGATGACCCTGGCGAGCGCCTCCCGGGCCATCTCGAACTCTCCCTTGAAGAACAGGTCGACACCGGTGACGAACTCCGTGAGCGCCCTTCTCCGCGAAATGCGGGAAGCCACTCCACGGAGCCCCCGAATCGCGAAATACAGGAGGATCGTCAGGATCAGCGCGATGAGCGCCTCGACGGCCAGCGGTTCCTTGAGAAGTTCGGTCATCGAAGGGGGGTTCCGGTCCACCAAGCGAGCAATTCACTCTACCCCAAGGCCTGAAGGCAGACGAGCCTTCGCGTATGCGCGATTTCCGACTTTCCCGGTTCGAAACTTGACAATCGCTTTGTGGCGGGCTAAACGTGGGGCCTGAAAGTCAAGGTTGCCCAACAGGCGTAAAACTTTCCATTTCACTCCACATTTTCCCCTTTTCTCCGAAAGTTCCCTTGGCTTTCACACCGGCCCCCGCCGCTCCCGCCTGTTCCAGACCACCGAACTCAAGCCGTTACGAGAGCTCGACTTCCATCATCAGGCCCGGGCAGGCGAATCCGTCGAAGTCCACCATCGCGAGATCGGTACTCAGCAGGTCCGAGAAGAACGCGCCGTTCAACGTGCTGGTCACCCGGCCCTTCGCCGAACCGTCCTCGTAGAGAACCCCCTGCGGCGCCAGCACGCTGTATTCGCCGCGGACCGCATCCTGGGTGTGCATGCCGAGAACCGAGTGCACCAGAACGCATCGTTCCGACCCGGAGAGCGCCTCCTCACGACTCATTCGGCGCCCCAGGCCGAATGCATACCCACCGATCGAACCGGGGACGGGCGTGGCGTCCATCTCAAGGCGACGGGCGTACTTCAGGCCGAGCAGCGGAGTCATCAGTTTTCCGTCCCGGATCAGCTCCACCTCGCGGGCCACCAGCCCCTCGTCGGTGAAGCGGAAAGACCCGACTCCGAGGGGTGTGAACGGCCTGGTCCGGAGCGAGAAGTCATCGCGAAAGGCGATGCGGCCGGAGTGGAAGTCATCGAGCGTGAATCGGGAGCGCCCGTTGGCCACCGCGGCGCCGGAGAGTGCCCCGAACAGAAAGGTGCGCAAGAAGCTCTCCGCGGTGCGGGGGTGGAGAACGACTCTGGTACGACCCCGTGGCCCCTCACCGAGTTCGCGGGAGAGGGCGGTGAAGTCGTCGGCGGTCCGCTCGGCCCTTCGACGAACATCTCCCACCGCGAACGGCACTCGCGATTCGAAGCCGTCACAGGCCAGGCTGTCGAGACCGATCCAGAAGGCCATCGTCGTCGAGTCGCTGTCGCCCCGGAAGCCACCCGAGGTGATCACCCGGCGACGCACGGCGACGGCCCTCGCCGAGGCATCGAGCAGTTTCGCACCGCAACCTTCGCGCACGCCTTCGAGGATCTCGAGGATTTCCGGCAACGCCCGCGCGTCGGATCCGGTCGCGATCGCCTCCGTCCCGGCGGAATGCAAGTCGATATCAGGAATGTCGGATCGTCCCGGGAAATCCACGACGTCCGGGTCGTCATAGCGCCCCTCGAACGCCGACTGGAGCACGTCCTCGAGCGCAGCCTGCGGCGCCCGGGTCAGGGAACCGCGCGACACCATCCCGTCGCTCCAGCGGATCAGCATACTGCCGCCGGACACTTCCGACACGGTCAGGGGTTCATAGGGGCTGCCGCGCCGGTTCGACCCGACCCCCAACGCGGACTGCACGGTCTCGGCCATGGCGACGCGGTAGTCCGCGGCCCGGATACCTTCGCACAAGAATCCGGTAACCGCCGCCTCCACTGCATCGAAGAAGCTCATGACCGTCCTCCGATCCGCACCTGCGGGTTCTCGTCGATCAGCAGGAAATGGTGGGAGCCGCCGGAAGATGGCACGGACTGCCCCGCCTTGCCGCATGTGCCCGCGGCATCGAGTCGCAAGGGTCCGTATCCACGGGCGATCGAGTGCAGCACGGCCTCGATCCGACCGCTGAAAATGCCGGGCTTGAACAGCTTCACATCGCCGGTGGTGAGTTCGTAGATCGCGGTGCAGTTGAAGACAAAGTCACCGAGCGCGGGGTTCACCTGACCGCCTCGATATCCGGAGAGGAAGATGATCTTCTTACCTTCCGGGAGATCCCCGGCCTCGATCAGCAGGTCCCGGACTTCTTCCGGTTCCCAGTCGTAGAAGTCTTTCCCCTGCGGGATCGGGACGGGATCCGCCACCTCGACCCGGATATTCGACATTCGCGGGATCGGTGGGCTCGCGAAGCCGGAAAGGCGGCTCGCGCCGGTGACCGGAGTCTTCGCCCGGTGCGCGGTATGCACGTCGGCGAGCGATTCCTTCAAGACGCCGTCTCGAAGGATGGTGACCGCCCGGCGTGGGACGCCGTTTCCACTGTATGGCTGAAAGGCGTTGTCCCCTTCGATCGACTCATCGATGATCGTGACCTTCTCGCTGCCGAAACGTTCCCCTGTCCTGAACCGTCCATTCCTGCCGAGAATGGAGGAATCAAGCCCGTCAGATTCCGCAGCATGGCCGAACGCCTCGTGCGCGAGCCCCTTGGCGAGGGCGAAGTCGATCAGGAGGCGATAGGAACCCGCCAGGTAGAGTTCCGCGGTGAGAAGCTCACGGGCGAGGTCGGCGGCCTTCGCGATCCGTCTTGCGAGGCCGTCACGCGCTTCCCGGTCGAGCAGCAGTTCATAGGAGTTGCCGGTGATCGACGCGGAGGTCCGCACCGCCTCCCCGTTCTCCCGAGCGGTGACGAGCGCATGCAGCATCGAACGCGGGACCTCGAAATGCACGTCGGTGCCGTCGGTCCGCGCGATCCGCCAGGAGTCGATCGAGATGCCGAAGCTCGTGCGGACGGTCAACCCGCCGGCGGCGGCGGCGAATTCCCCCGCGACCACGACGGCATGCTCCCGCATCTCCCCCACCGTCAGGCCCGAGAACGCGTAGCTCGTCGCGGGAAAGACCTGCCCGGTCTCGGGAGGGATTTCGAGAATCGCCGGGTTCGCATCGAGACCCGCCGCCTCGGCCGCTTTCGCCGCGGCAACCGCCCGGTCGAGGGCGCGCACGGCACGATCGGTCTCCGGATCGTCGATGGAACTGAAACCGCAGTGGCCGGACGTGGTGAAGGCCTGGACCCCGAGCCCGCCGCTGAACGAGGACTCCACCGCCTCCACCCGTACCCCTTCGATGCCGATACTGCGCGACCGCTGCTCTTCGAAGCGGAACACGGCATAAACGCCGGCCTCCCGGGCACGTTCGGTGAGTTCGGCGATCAGTTCAGTACGAAGGAGGAGGGGTCGATTGTCGCTCATGTACACTCCTTGCCAGGCGGAGCCTGGTGTCCGCAGATCAGCTCAGTGAACCGTGAAACGGGAAAGCAGTAAAGCTGGAAAACAGTGGAGCGGCAACGGGCATCAACGGAATGGAGGCCGCATTTCGGATGCCCGGGCCCGAAGCGGGGGCATGCCCGACCGCGGCAGGATTCCAGGCCATCGTTCCAGGCGGGCCCTCAGTCCCGCAGGTACACCCCGAGGCTTCGGAGTTCCTCCAACGTGCGCCAGTTCTCGATGGGCTCGCTGAGGGCGGCGGCGGTCGGGGAGATTCGCGCGACCATCACATCGCGAATGCGGTCGATGGCCAGGATACGATCGAGCACATCTTCGCTGTCCACGGTGAGGAGCACCACTTCCTGCTGCGCTCCGAACCGGATCTTCTCGCCCCAGTCCCGGATCGAGTACTCCACGTTCTGCGGGATGGGGGTGCGGCTCTGCTCGGCGAGGAAGGAGAGGATATCATCGACTCCCATACCCTTCACCACCGCGCGCTCCACGCCGTCCTTGAGGATCCGGTAGTGGCTCACCGCCTCCGATTTGGTTCTGACGGCGAAGCGGTCGAGGGTGTGCACGATCTCGAGAACGTCACCCTCCGGGAAGACCAGCACTTCGAAGTCCGGGTTGACCACGAGAGGCGCCAGACCGTTCCCCTCATTCTCCTCGACCTCGACGCCGAGCCCTTTCAGGCCGAGTTCGGTCAGTTTGAGGGCGACCGGCTCGTCGTTCACCATCGCCACGTCGACCAGGCCGAGAATGAACAGACGCTTGAGGATCCACTCCCGAAGTTCCAGGGCGAGACCGGGAACGCTTACCTTGGGCGGGTCGTAGGTGTACTGGAAGCGGTTCTTGTAGCGTTCCCTGATGCCGTCATCTTCGAGGGACGACAGGTACTCGTTCCGGGCCACGAAGGGGAGTTCGAGAAAGAACCTCCACCCGTTGCCACCCACTCTGCGCAGCCGTTGAGCCAGGAGCCGCCGGGTCTTTCTCAGGTGGAAGTCCCGGCCCTCCGGCACCCGCTCCTCCAGTAGCTGATCGAAAATCCTCTGCACCTGTTCGGCGAGGTCGAGCCCCTCCCAGGCCTCCCCCTCGGGCGTGATCTTCAGGATCCGGTCCTCACCGACTTCCACGAGCTTCAGGCCGGTCACGAGATCCCAGATCAGGTGCAACACCTCGTCCCGATCCGCCAGGATGGTGTCCTTGAACACCATCCCTTCCCGGACCTTGGTGTGGGCCGCCTTGAACAGCGCCCTGGCCTGGGTCACCCGCACCGGGTTGCGGGCGGCATAGCGGAGCAGGTAAGCGAGGTCCGTCAGGAGGTCGATCTGCGCGGAGAGGACGATGTCGAAGCTCTCCGGATCCGGCAGCGCGCGGGTAAAGTAGTCCTCCACGAAGTCCTTGAACACCACGACGGATTCGCCTTCGAGCCGGATACCGTAGGGCTCGAGTGAGATGTTCGACATCGTGCCGAGTCCGGCCCCCTCCACGAACTTCTGCCAGCGCTTGCGCTCCCACTTCACCGGGGCATCGAGTTCCTTCTCGTAGCGGACGCGTGAGATGACGCCGCCGTAATCCTCGATCAGACGGGTGATCATGTTCCGGAGCCGCGTCTGGGAGATCGAGTCGAGCAGTTCGAGGGTGCCCTTCTCCTTGATCAGGAAGCTCTCGACCTGCTCCTGCCCCGGAGCCCCGTTCCCGTTCTTCTCATATCCAAGACGCTTCAGCATGCCCTTCAGCTTCTGCGCGGAAAGGCCGCCGAGGTGACCCGGAAGGCTGAAGACTTCGCGCGGACCGCGGCGTTCCTCGGAGAGCAGCAGGCTCACCATGTCACCGAGTTCCCGCGGGATCGCGTAGACCTCCTTACCGTAGTTGATCCAGCTCTTGTCACGGCTGATTTCGATGAAACCACGGCGGGAGAGGGCGCGCGCTGCCGCTTCCACTTCGTAGTACTCGAGCTGAATACCGTGATCGTTGTAGAAGACGCTCTGGATGTCCGCCCGGTAGTCGTCCGACCGAATGAGGATGAGGAGCAGGTGCGTGGGAGTGCTCGAGAGGACCCGCAGCTTCTTGCCGAGGGTCTCCTCGTCGTGCATCAGCTTGAAGAGGGATGACTTGAGGTCGGCCTTGCGAGAAGGCGTACCGGCGCCATTGCCCCAGAAACTGTGAAACTCCTGCAGTTCCGAAACCCGCTTGGATTCGAGGTAGTCCGCTAATGTGATCATGGCGTTCATGCGTTGAGTTGTGCCTCGTCAATGATTTCGTAGGCGTAGCCCTGCTCGGTGAGGAATCGCTGGCGTTTTTCGGCGAACTCCTGGTCCCGCGTATCACGGGTGACCAGGGAGTAGAAGTGGGCGATGGCCCCGTTCTCCTTCGGACGCAGGATCCTTCACAGACGCTGGGCCTCCTCCTGCCGTGATCCGAAGGTCCCGCTGATCTGGATCAGCACGTTGGCCTCCGGCAGATCGACGGCGAAGTTGCCCACCTTGGAGACGAGGAGCAGGCTCAATTCCCCGGTGCGGAAGGCGTCGTAGAGCATCTGGCGCTCGTCGTTTCGCGTCTTGCCGGTGATGAGCGGTGCCTTCAGGGCGTCGCGGACCTTCTTCAACTGATCGAGGTACTGCCCGATCACGAGCACCCGCTTGCCGGCGTGCTTCTTGAGCAGCTGGTGAATGACCGGGGTCTTCTGCGGGTTTTCCGATCCGATCCTGAACTTCCGGCGCTGATCCGCGATGGCGTAGTCCATGCGATGGTCCTCAGCCATGGCGATCCGCACCTCGGTACAGTTCGCCTGAGCGATCCAGCCCTGCTTCTCGAGCACCTTCCACGGCACGTCGAATTTCTTCGGCCCGATCAGGGAGAAGACCTCGTCCTCGCGTTCATCCTCCCGGATCAGGGTGGCGGTCAGGCCCAGGCGGCGGGTGGCCTGCAACTCCGCGGTCATGCGGAACACGGGCGCGGGCAGAAGGTGCACCTCGTCGTAGACGATCAGGCCCCAGTCTTGTTCCTTGAAGATCCCGAAGTGCAGGAAAGCGTCCACCTTGGCACGGCGATAGGTGAGAATCTGGTAGGTCGACAGAGTGATCGGGCGGATGTTCTTCACCTCGCCCGAATACTCCCCGATGTCGTCCGGATCGATCTCGGTCTTGTCGATCAGCTCCTGCCGCCACTGCCGCACCGCCACCAGGCTGGTCGTGAGGACGAGAGTCTTGCGCTTCACCGCCGCCATGACGCCCATGCCCACGACCGTCTTGCCCGCACCACAGGGCAGGACGATCACGCCGCTGCCGCCCCGTGCGGAGCCTCCGGCGTGGAAGACGTCGACCGACTCCTGCTGGTACGGCCGCAGCATGAACGGCTTGCCGTTGCGCATTTCCCGGGCCAGTTCGATCCGAAAGTGCTCACCCTTCGCATACCCGGCGAGGTCCTCCACCGGGTAGCCGATCTTGATCATCGCCTGCTTGACGTGTCCCCGGCAGGCCGGGTCGAAAGCCAATGATCCATCGGGCAACCGCTCGAGGAGGTACTGCCTCGTCAAAGGGTTATGCTCGATCTCCACGAGGATCACGGGATCATCCGAGGCGAGGACCATCCCGTCGCCCCGACCCACAAGTCGAACCAGTCCATAACGCCGGACGTAATCCTCGATGTCCTTCTGGACGTTGCGAGGAAGGTCGTAACGGCAGAACTCCCGAAGCGACTCGACCATCTCCTCCGCGGACATCCCGGCCGAGGCCGCGTTCCAGATGGAGAGCGGCGTGATTCGATAGAAGTGTATGTGCTCCGGCGACTTCTCGAGCTCGGCGAAGCGTGAAATCCGGTCGCGGGCGTCGTGGTAGGAGGGGTTATCGACCTCGAGGAGGACCGACCGATCGCTCTGAACGATCAGGGGCTTCTCCACTGAAGTGCGACCTCCGTCTCTCTGGTATCGATCGAATCGGGTCGTCCGCGTTTTTCAGGCCGGAAGATCCCGGAAACCACCAAATCTATGGGCGCGTACCGGCACCGGCCAGATTTTTCCGGGAACCGGGGGCGTCCGAGCGTGCAGATGGGTGGTCCCTTACTGATCGGCCCATCGCATTCCGGAAGTGAAGCTTTCAGAGCACACGAAGAGGATGCAGGTTGTCCCGGATCGCCTCGTGCAGCAGGCCGTTGCTCGCCACGACGTGACCGCAGTCGAGGTAACGGTCGCCGCCATGAAAGTCGGTGATCCGCCCTCCGGCCGCGAGCAGGATCGCCGCTCCTCCGGCCACGTCCCACGGCGCCAGGTGCAGTTCCCAGAAACCATCGATCCGGCCCGCCGCGACGAAGGCCAGATCGAGCGCGGCGGCCCCGGCCCGGCGGATGCTCCGCGCCAGGAAGATCAGCTTCGAAAAGTTATCGACGTTGTGGTCCGGGTGCTCGTTGCGAACGTACGCAAATCCCGTAGCAAGCATCGCTTCGATCAGCTCATCGGTTTCGGATACCCGGATCGGGGCACCATTCATGGTGGCGCCGCGGCCGATCTCGCCGGAGAACGTCTCGTCGAGGACCGGAGCGTGCACGACCCCCAGCCGCGGAACGCCGTCCACCACGAGGCCGATCGACACCGCGAAGAAGGGATGGCCGTGGGCGAAATTGATCGTGCCATCCAGCGGATCGACGACCCAGACGTGGCGGCCGTCCCCGGCCACGCCCCCCCTCTCCTCACCGTTGATACCGTGGTTTGGAAAGCGCTCACGGAGGGCCGCGACAATCAGATCCTCCGACGCTCGATCCGCCGCGGTCACCAGGTTCCGCACCTGGACCTTCCGATCGACGATCACGGCCCGCCCAAGGGGCAGGAAGTGTGAGAGCAGGGTCTCCCCGGCCCGGCGAGCGAGACTTTCGGCAAACTCAAGCATCGTCGTTTCTCCGCTCCCGGCCCTCCCGGCGCAGCTTTTCCCACCAGGTCATCCGATTTCCGATTTCACGCTCGAAGCCGGCGTTGCCAGGACCGTAGTACACCGTGCCGGCGATACCGTCCGGCAGGTATTCCTGCGAAACCGCCTGGTCGATGTAGTCATGCGGATACTCATCCCCCTCGATCAGGCGGCGCAAGGGCAGCCCCTCCCCGGCGAGTTCTACCTGTCCGTGGAACCCGTCGAAGGAGAGCGGCCGCACCCGCTCCGCGGGCGGTGAATGCTTGCCCCGCTCCTCGCCCGTGTTTCCGAGCAGGTCCACTACCGCTCCCGGCGCAGGATCCGGCAGACCCCGTCCTGGAGGGCTCTGGCTTTCGACGTCGGCAGGCGCGGATCGTTCACCAGTACCGCGAAGGCGAAGACGCGGCCGCTCTCCGCGCGCACGTAGCCCGCCAGGGCGGACACGCCCCGGATGGTGCCGGTCTTCGCCCGGACATCGCTGCCGAGGTCCGCCAGGCGCCTGCGCAGGCTGCCGTTCTGCGCGCCGCCGGAGGGGAGCGTTGCCAGGAAAGGCGTCGGATCCCCGGTACTCAGAATGTGGGTCAGCCACGTCGTCATCGCTCGCGGAGAGACCAGGTTCTTGCGGGAGAGGCCGGATCCGTCCTCCTGGTGGAACTCTGCCGGGGGGATCCCGAGTCCTGCCGCGAGCGCGCCCGTCACCGCAGCGCCGGCCGCGAAGGAACCCTCGCCGGCCTCCACCACTCCGAGGGTCTTCAGCAGGCACTCGGCGAAGAGATTCTGGCTGCGGCGGTTGGTGATCCCGAGGACCTCGAGCAAGGGCGTCTCCACCACGGCCAGAAGCACGGGTTCCGAAAGCGCGGCTGCCGCGCCCCGACGGGCGACCACTTTCCCGCGAACGGACACCCCGGCACGGACCAGGGCGCGGTGCAGAACGTGGCCGAAGAAGATCGTCGGATCCGGCACCGTCACTTCCGCGTCATATCCGGCGGACTTGATCCAGACCCTGCCCCGGACCCTGACGATGCTCCGGTCCGCCTTCACATCGACGATGATCACCTGCTCGGACTTTTTCGAGGTCGTGGTGATCCGGTTCTCCAGCCGGTATGCACCGGACGCGGGCCGGAGGGAAACGACCGCCGGCGCGCCGGACGCGGCCCCGGGCTTTACCGCGACCGTCAGGCAACTCCTCGCCACCGTGAGCGCGGAGACCCCGGCGCAATACCACTTGTGGAGCTGATTTGCCGGCCAGCTCGGATGACGCAGCATCCGGTCGAACCGGGAGTCATCGACCACCAGGTTCCCGGCGATGCGTTTCACACCGCTTCTGGCGATCCGTGTCGCCAGTTCGTCAACCAGCGCCCGCTCGCCGTCGTCCCCGCCCTTGACGCCGAGGGTCGGATCGCCGCCGCCGTGAATCACCAGGTCACCGGCCAGGACTCCGTCCCCGCCCGGAGCGGCAGAGGCCACGGCCCTGGTTTCGAACCGGTACTCCCGGCCGAGCAGCAGCCAGGCGGCACCGGTCGTGAAGAGCTTCATCGTGGATGCGGGCATCCGCGGTTTCTTCTCCGCCGCCGCGAAGACGCTCCGGCCGGTGCCGGCGTCCTCCACATGGATCCCGAAAGTCCCAGGCGCCGGCGCATTTTTCAGGAGCAACCGCCGCAGCGCATCCGTGATCTGCGCGTCGCTCTCGTCGGCCCGGGCCAGGGGCAGGATGAGCAGCAGGAAAAACAGGAACAGCGCGAAACGGCGCACGTTCAGAGTCCCCTCAGGTACTCGGGCTTCAGGGAGATCCGGCCGTCGAGGGCCGCGTCGATCGTCTCGAGCAGGCGCTCCCGGTCGCCGGGAAACCGGCCTTTCAGGGGCAGGTAGTTGCTGGCGTGGTTCGCACGGAAGATGCTGCCCGCGAGTTCGAGGTGCAAGACGATCTCCCGCAGCTCCCGTAGCGACTCCTCCGGGGTGATCAGTTCGAACCGGCCTTCGTCGAGCTCCTCGTGAAGCACGGTGCCCTCGACCGGCGTGACGGTCAGGAATGCGGCGAAGCGGGGTTGCATGCGGTTCAGGGCGGCCGCGGTGGCGCGCGCGTGGCGAAGCGAATGCTCCCGCCCGCCCATGCCGAGGAGCGACATCACCGACATCCTGATCCCCGCCGCCTGGGCCCGTCGGACAGCTTCGACCATCTCATCGACGCTGGCGCCCTTCCTGATCCTCGTCACCGTCTCCGGATCGCCGCTCTCCAGGCCGAGGTACCCTATCGTCAGGCCGGCGTCGGCGATATCGCGCAGCTCGTCATCCGTCTTCGCAGCCACGTTCGCGGCATTGATGTACGCCCCGACCCGCTGCAGGCCCGGAAAGGTCTCACGAACGGCCGCGAGGATCCGCAGCAGCTTTCGTGCGGAGAGGACGAAGGCGTCGCCATCGAGCAGGAACACCCGCCGCACGTCTCCGAGCGTCGCCTTCGCCATCGCCAGATCCTCGAGCACCTCCTTCTCCGGCCGGACACGGAACCTCTTGGCCAGATACATCGCGCAGTAGGTACAGTCGTTGTGGCTGCAGCCGGTGGTGACCGGGAGCAGGTAGCTGTTCGCTTCGCTCGGCGGACGGAAGACGGGTTCCACATACCTCATCTCCGGAGTTTAACCCGCGTGGGGGGGATCAACGCAACTCAGGCCGACTGTCGGAGAGGCGGGGAGGCCGTTTCCGACCCGGGCGCGACCAGCTCCGTCAGCGCTCCATCATCCGCATGCGGTCGTTGCGGATCATCAGGAGGATCAGGTTCTCGAACCAGCTCCCGATCCCCCTCACCTGCTGCGCCAGAGAGACGTTCCCGTTCGCCTGGATCAGTACCTCGGGATCGTCGCCCGGCGGCACCAGCGTCACCGTCAGGATCTTGCAGTGGATAACCAGGGACCGCACCTGGAGCACGCAATCGCCCGATCCCTCCCAGGTGCTCTTTCCGTCCGCCGCGATCCAGCCGGAACTCAGCCCCTCGAGATGAAGTTCATCGGCGTAGAAATCAGGCAGGATGACCGTGACCTCATCCCCGACGATCTCGGTGGGGTTCTCGATGGCATGCTGGTACTTCTCGAGCTTCGGCCCCTCCTCCGGAGCCGGCCTGCGCTCGGGGGTCGAATTCGGCTTCGACTGGCAGGACGCCGACACGGCGAGCAGGAGGAGAAGAGCGGCGCATCTCATCCTCCGTACCCCCCCCGGTGGGCCACCCGCCAGGTCCAGGCGGTTTCGACAATTTCGGTGAGGGAGGAGTGTTCCGGCGCCCAGCCGAGCACCTCCCGCGCCCGGCCCGGTCGCGCCACCAGGCTCGCCGGGTCACCGGGGCGCCGGTCGCCGAAATCATGCGGGACGTCGTTCCCCGAGAGCCCGGCCACCTCGGCGATGACCTCCAACACCGAACAGCCCGTTCCCGTCCCGAGGTTCAGGGCCATGGACTCGCCGCCGTCGAGCAGGTGGCCGATACCGCGCACGTGAGCATCGGCCAGGTCGGTCACGTGGATGTAGTCGCGAACGCACGTGCCGTCCGGCGTGTCGTAGTCCGTTCCAAAGACCGTCACGGCGCGGGCGGGGCCGAGCGCGGCGTCGATGACGAGCGGGAGCAGGTGCGTCTCCGGATCGTGATCCTCGCCGAGTTCGCCGTCGGGGTCCGCACCGGCGGCGTTGAAATAGCGCAGTGCCATGTATTCGATCTCGCCCGCTCCCCGCAGATCATCGAGCGCCCACTCCATCACCGCCTTCGTACGGCCGTACGGATTGATCGGAGCGAAGGGGCGTTGCTCGATGAGCGGTTCCCCTGCTGGATCACCGTAGACCGCGCAGGAGGATGAGAACAGGATGGGGCGCACGCGATGCGCGACGAGTGCGTCGAGCAGGGACAGAGTACCCACGACGTTGTTGTCGTAGTATGCGCGGGGCTGGCCGACCGAGACCCCGACGTAGCAGTGTGCGGCGAAGTGGATGACCGCGTCGATGCCCCCGCCCGAAAGGGCCGCATCCAGCACCGCCCGATCGTGAATCCGGCCGACGACGATTTCGACCTCCTCCGGAACCGCCAAACGATGCCCCTCCGAGAAGTCGTCGAGGACCACCGGTTCATGTCCCGCCGCGAGCAGCGCCTTGACGGTGTGACTCCCGATGTACCCGGCGCCGCCCGTGACCAGGATTCGACTCATCAGTTCACCACTCCGCCGGCAAGGATCCGCGCCGGCGTCTCCGTAACCATGGCCGTCGCCCGTTCCGGCCCCACGATCTTCGCGGCCGCCTTCACCGCTTCCGCGAGCCCCGGCGGGCGCCGCACCGGATTGTGCGCGTCCGAGGCGATGATGTCCACCACCCCCCACTTCAGGAGTTTACGGCAGACCTTCTCGGTCTTACGGCCGAACTTACCGAGGATCGACTGCGCGGTGAGTTGCATGAGCACGCCACGATCCCGCAGTTCGAGAACGATCTTCGGATTCGCGACGACTTCGAAATTCCGTTCCGGGTGGGCGAGCACGGGGAAATGGCCGGCCATCTGGATGGAGAAGATGACCTCCTTGATGTTGCCGGGAATGGTCGTCACCGGGAGTTCGAACAGGAAGTAGCGGCCATCCTCGGAATACGGCAGCAACGTCCCATCCTCGATACCCTCGGGGATATCCTCCGAAAAGTGAATCTCCGCCGCCAGCGAAAGGTCGATACGGATGTTCTCCCGGGCGGTCGCGGCCTCCACTTCCGCGAGCCGTTCGCGAGCCAGGGCGGGCTCGACGTGGTAGCCCGCCGGGTGCCGCTGATGCGGTGTGGCGACCATACGGGTGACCCCGTCGGCTGCCGCTGTGTGGAGCATCTCGATGGTGTCCTCGATCGTGCGCGCGCCGTCGTCCACATCGAAGAGGAAGTGACTGTGCAGGTCGATCAAGAAGCGCTCTTCCCGGCTCTCTTCGCAACCTTCGAGAGATCCGCCACCGGCCCGCCGAAGAGGCCGTTCACTTCGCGAAGCAGAGCCAGACGGTTCGCGCGAAGTGCCGGGTCTTCCACGTTGACGAATACCTTCTCGAAGAACGCGTGCACCGGGCCCCCGAAGGCCTCGGCGAAACGCCGTCCGAGCGTCACGTAGTCCTCCGCCAGAAGCAGCGCGTCCAGTTCCTCGCGAACCTGCGCCAGCACCAGGCCCACCGTCTGTTCCTCTTCCTCGACCAGGAGTTCGGGGTCGAGCGGCACACCCTTGCCCATGTCCCGCGTGATATTCGCAGTGCGCTCCACCACGACCATCAGCGGATCGAAAAACGGTTCGTCGGCCATCTTCATCAGTGCTTCGGTCCGACGCCGGCAGGACCGGGCGTCGAACGGGACGGCACTCGCACCCATCGCCGCCCGGACGAGGTCGTAGCGCAGGCCCGCATCGACCGACCACTGGTAGAACCGTTCCCTGACGAACCCTAGCACCTGCTCCGTCAACTCGCCGCGGCGCGCCGCATCCAGACCGGGCAGTGTCCCCGCCGCCGCGAAAAGTGCCGCCTCGAGGTCCAGTGACACTTCCTTCTCGCAGGTCACACGGATGATGCCGAGCGCCTGGCGGCGCAGCCCGAACGGATCGGACGATCCGCTCGGCAAGCCCGCCACACTCACGAAGGAGACCAGGTTGTCGAGCTTCTCCGAGAGCGCCACCACCAGAGACACCGGACCGCGCGGCAGGTCGTCGCGCGGCCCGCGCGGGCGGTAGTGATCCTCGATGGCCAGGGCTACCGCTTCATCTTCGCCGTCCCGTCCCGCGTAGATCCGGCCCACCGTGCCCTGCAGTTCGGGGAATTCGCCGACCATCTCCGTCAACAGGTCGGCCTTGCAGAGCAGAGCCGCCCGCCGGACCTTTGCGACCGGCGCATCGAGACCGGTCGCATCGACCAGGAAGTCCCCCGCCAGGGACTCCATTCGCCTCACTTTGTCGCCGTAGCTCCCGAGCTCACGGTGTACCGACTTGTCGTCGAGATCGGGAACGAGGTCGGAAAGGCGCGTCTTCCGATCCTCGCCGTTGAAGAACCGCGCGTCGGCGAGGCGCGAGCACAGGACCCGCTCCATGCCCTCCCGCACCAGGTCGGCCGCCTCCTTCCGCCGGTCCATGACCGCCAGGAAGCGGGGCTCCATACCACCATCCGGCGTGACGACCGGGAAGAAGCGCAGGTGCACCCGCATGGCCGTTTCGAGCACCTCCACCGGCAATTCCAGGTACTCGTCCTCGATCGTGCCGGTGAGGATGTTCGGCCACTCCGCCATGCCGATGACCTCGGAGAGCAGGCCCGGGTGGACCGCGGCGGCGGCGGCGTCACCGGCCGCCGCCGCAATCCCGGCGAGGATGTGCAGGCGCCGCTCTTTCGGATCGACCATCACAAAATGCTCCCCGAGCACCTCGCGGTACCGTTCGAGGTTCGCCGATTCGAGAGGGATGGCTTCGGGCGCGAGGAACGCGTGCCCCCGCGTCTCCCGCGAGGCGGTCAGCCCGGCCGCGGCAAGAGGCAGCGCTTCTTCGCCGAGGATCGCGGTCAGATAGCGGATCGGTCGGGCGAAGGTCGTGTCGCTGCCCGTCCATCGCATGCTCTTCGGGAAGGGGGTCGAACGCAGTGCATTCGGCAGCACCCTCCCGAGGACTGCCGCCGCGCTTTCGCCGGCCACGGTGACCGCCGCGCTCACGTAAGAGCCCTTCTTCGTCTCCACGAGCTTCAGCTCCGAAGGGTCCACGCCCTGCCCCCGGGCGAAACCGAGCGCTGCCTTCGTCGGATTGCCGTCGGCATCGAAGGCCGCCCTCGCCGGAGGTCCCCGCCGATCTTCCGTAACGCTCTCTCCGGTCGCGGAAACGTCGGTCAGGTGAATCACCATTCTCCGGTGCGTGTGAAGAAGCGTCAGCACACCGGTCTTCAAGCGAGCGCCGGACAGCCCCTTCCGGAGAGCATCCCCGATCGATTCGACCGCGGCGGGAATGTAGGAGGAGGGAATCTCCTCCGTCCCGATCTCGATGAGCAGGTCAGGCATGGCGACTCCTCAGCTCAGCGCTGGCTCCGGTCCTCGGGAAGCTTCGGGGCTTCGCGCTTCTTCCGGTCCTGCAGCACCTTCAGGCCTTCCCGGGCCAACCGGGCGCGTCCCTCTTCGGAATCGAGGTCCGCGGCCGTGCCGATCTGGACGGCGGTGATGATGAAGAAGGCGTTCCGGGCCTTCTCCGCCACCATCTTCTCCCCGTCGGCCAGCAGCGGAACGAGGTATTCCGCAAAGCGCTTGAACTTGAGATGCTCCATGGCTTCGATGGCCTTCAGCTTCATGGCGAACGATCGCCGTCCCTGCCACCAGCCTCGCCACTGCTTCGTCAGCGTATCGCGCAGATCTTCGGGGATCGGCGTTTCCGGATCGTCGAGAAAGTAGAGCCCGGAGTAGCTGCGCAGGGATTCGACGGCCACGCGGAACACGTAGAGACTCTCGTCGTCGAGCGTCTGAAGCAATACCGGAACCGCCGCCTCGGTCTTGATCGTCCCGAGGGCGGCCGCCGCGGCGGCCCGGACCTTCTCGTCCGGATCGCCGTCGGTCGGATGGTGAATGATCACCTGGAGCAGGCTCACCGAGTTGGCTCCGCCGACCACGCCGAGGTTGTTCACCGCCAACACCCGGATCAGGGCATCCTTCTCGTACTTGATGCTCACCTTTTCCACCAACTTGCGTGGTGGGGGGTGGACTTTCAGTTCCACCAGGAGTTTGACGGCCTCCCGGCGCTCCGTGAGGTCCTTGCTGTCGAGCAGCTCGATCAGCCCCTCGATCGTCACCTGTTTGCGACCGCTGCCGCCCTGCTTGATCCGCTCCATCTCCTGGTCCGCCTCGCCGCGGAGAGGGCTGCCCTCCGGAGTGTGCTTCTTCATTCGTTCGAGGGTCTCGACCGCCTTCCGGGTCATCCCCTTCTCGAGGTACAGGCTCTTCAGGAAGACGTAGCTTTCGAGGTCCTTCGGCTCGACTTCCAGGTACTTCTCGAATGCCTGGATGGCCTGGTCGATCTTGCGGTCGAAGCCGAGCGCGAGGGCGTAGCCCTTCAGCGCCGCGGAGTCCCGCGGATAGCGCTCCAGCACGGTGCGGAACTCCGTGATCGCCCGATCGAATCGCTTCTGCCGAAGATGCAGGTGGCCCAGCAGCGTACGCACCTCCCGGTTGCCCGGCTCCTTGTTCAGGACGATCTTGAATTCCCTCTCCGCGCCGGCCAGATCACGGATGCTGACCAACAGCTTTCCAAGCTGGGAGTGGGCGCGCATGAGCCCGGGGTCGAGCTTGAGTGAGAGATGGAAGTGGCGCTCCGCCTCCTCCATGTTGTTCTTCATCATGAAGTAGACGCCGAGTCCGTAGTACGGGTAGGGGAATGCCGGGTTCTTCTCGATGGACCAGTCGAACTGCTCCCGCGCTTTCTCCAACTCACCCACCAGCCCGTAGGCTCGGCCGAGCAGGTAGTGCGCCGCCGCGGACTTCGTCAGCTCGACCTCGGATTTCGCCCTGGCGACGACTTCGGCGCGCTGGTTCCGGTCCATCAGCTCGTCCTGGCGCCGCATCACGTCCTCGATGCGCACGTCCTCGGCCAGAATCGGCCCGCTCGAGAGGATTAGCAACGCCAGCAAGGCCAGGGGGACCAGTATCGGTAGCCTACGCATCGGATTCCGCCTCCTCGGCAGAGAGCCCCTCGAGGTACTGCCTGACGCACGCCCGGGCGAGGGCCCGCACGCGGCCGATGTACTCGGCCCGCTGGTTCACGCCGATCGCGCCCCGGGCGTCCAGGAGATTGAACTGGTGCGAGCACTTGAGGGTCAGGTCGTATGCCGGAAGGACGAGTTCGGCCCTCAGCAGCCGACGGCACTCCGCTTCGTAGTCGTCGAAGTGCCGGACGGCCAGTCCGGCGTCCGACTCCTCGAAGTTGAAACGGGAGTACTCCACCTCGTTGCGGAGGTACACGTCCCCGTAGGAGACGCCGTCGACCCAGGTCAGGTCGTACACGGAGTCCACCTTCTGGAGGTACATGGCCAGACGTTCCAGACCGTACGTCAGCTCCAGGGAGACAGGGTCGAGGTCGAATCCGCCCATCTTCTGGAAGTATGTGTACTGGGTCACTTCCATGCCGTCGAGCCACACCTCCCAGCCGAGACCGGAGGCGCCGAGCGTCGGGCTTTCCCAGTCGTCCTCCACGAAACGGACATCGTGCCGGGTCAGGTCGAGCCCGAGCGCGGCGAGAGAGCGCAGGTACAGCTCCTGGGCGTCTGCCGGGGCCGGCTTGACGATGACCTGGTACTGGTAGTAATGCTGCAGCCTGAACGGGTTTTCTCCGTACCGGCCGTCGGTCGGTCGCCGGCAGGGTTGCACGTAGGCGGCGCGCCACGGCGCTTTGCCCAGACAGCGAAGCACAGTGGCGGGACAAAACGTCCCCGCCCCCACCTCGGTGTCGTAGGGCTGGAGCAGAATGGCGCCCTCTCCGGCCCAGTACTCGGAGAGGCGAAGAATCATTTGCTGGAAGTTCAAGGCCATATCGCGGCGAAGTGTAGCAAGGGGCACGGGGGCCCATAAGCAAAAGCCATCAAGGCCGCACCGACCGCCGCCCCTTGCAATTCACGCGTCCGGAAGGTACTTCCTCGGGGTCGATTCCCCGGAGGTTCCATGAAGCTCAATGCGCTTGCCCTCTCCCTGATCCTCACGCCCTTCCTGCTGCCCGCCTGCACGGAGAAGGAATACTCCGCAACCGCCATCGTGGCTGTACAGTCCTCGATGCCCGGTCCCGCGGGCCGGGACGCCCCGGTCCCGGAACACGAGATCCGAAAGCAGGCCGCCCTCCTCACCTCTCTCTCTACGATCCGGAAGACGGTTGAGGGAAAGCGTTTCCAGCACTGGTCGGCCTACCAGGGAAACACGGTGGAGCAGGTGGCGAGACAACTCCTGCCGCGGCTCCGCGCGCGCATTCTGCCGCGGACGAACCTGATCGAACTCAGTTGCAGCCATCCCGACCCGGACCTCGCCCACCGGATCGTGAATTCCATCATCGACGTCGTCATTGAACAGCAGACCGACGATGCCCGCCAGGCCCTGCTGGGGCCGATGGCGAACTGGCAACAGGAGAGGAGCATCATTCGGAGCCGGATCGAAGATCTGGGCAACGAGTTCCTCCGGGAGCACCCCGGTTTCTCCACCCCGAGGGAGATGGTGCTCGAATTCGATCGTCTGCGGCAGAGCCTCCTGACCTACTCCGGCAAGCTCGACGAATTGACCCTCTCACTCTCCGCCGCTGAGCCCCTGGCGGATGCGATCCGCCGCGCCCTCGCCGAGGGAGGCGCCGGGCTGTCCGCGCTCTACGATCACCCCGGGTTGACGCGCCGGCCGGAGGACCGCGACCTCTCCGTCAATTCCAACACCGCCGCCGCGGAACTCGAGTCCCTCCAGGAGTATCTCGCACCGCAGCACCCCCAGGTGCAGGCCGCCATGACCCGTGTCCGGGACCTCGAGGCCCGTCTCCGGAATTTCCGGGACACCTGGCTCCTCGGAAAACTCGCCGACTACGACGCTCTCACCACCCAGCGGGAACGGGTCCGGGAGTTGCAAAGCGATGTGGCCGGCGAAACCCACCGGCTGGCGGTGGTCATGACCGCATACGATGACGCTGAAAAACAGAAAATCGCAGACGAACAACGCCTGGCGATCATCGACGCCAGAATCGACGAAATCCTGAGCCAATGGAAAGTGGTTCGCGCCGGAATTGCCTTGATCGAGCCCGCGGCACGGCCCCGCAGCCACGACTGATCCCCCACTCCCGGACTTGGCTACGCAATCCCCGGGGACGATGGTAGAAACACCGTCTCCAAAGGAGGGATTCATGGCCGGTACAGTCGTCACGACGGATCTCACGGGAATCGACCTGGTGAAGCGCGGCAAGGTCCGCGATGTCTACGAGGTGCCGGAGGGCCTGCTCATCGTGGCCACCGACCGCCTCTCCGCTTTCGATGTCGTCTTCGCGGAGGGCATCCCCGGCAAGGGGCAGATCCTGACGGCCCTCACGGAATTCTGGTTCCGGGAATTCCCGGGGGTCGTCGAAAACCACCTCATCACCGCCGACATCGACGAGATGCCCGATGCGGTGAGGGCGCACGCCGACGTGCTCGCCGGCCGGACGATGCTGGTCCGGAAGACCGAAGTCCTCCCGGTGGAATGTATCGCCCGCGGCTACCTGGCCGGCTCCGGCTACAAGTCCTACCTGAAAGATCGCACGGTGTGCGGCATCGAACTCCCCGAAGGACTGCAACTTTCCTCGAAGCTGCCGCAGAACATCTTCACCCCTTCGACCAAGGCCGAGGAAGGCCATGACGAGAACATCAGCTTCGCAGAGACCGTCGAGATCATCGGTCAGAAGACCGCCGACCGGCTCGACGAGATGACGATGGCGCTCTTCAACGCCGGGTCGGACCTCCTCGCGGAGAGAGGCATCATCCTCTGCGACACGAAGTTCGAATTCGGACGCACCCCGGACGGCGAGATCATCCTGATCGACGAGGCTCTCACGCCCGACTCCTCGCGCTTCTGGGACGAGAAGACCTACACCGAGGGCGTCGCGCAGGACTCCTTCGACAAGCAGATCGTGCGCGATTACCTGGAGACCCTCTCCTGGGACAAGGCTCCTCCCCCGCCCGCCCTGCCGGCCGAGGTGGTGGAGAAGACGGCGGCACGCTACCGCGAAATCGCGGAGCGCATCATTGGCGAAAAGCTGGAGATCTACGGATGAGCACCCCTCTCGTCGGAGTCGTCATGGGCAGCGCCAGCGACCTCCCGGTCATGGAGAAGGCCCCGGAGATGCTCGACAGGCTCGGCATCCCCTGCGAAGTGAAGGTTCTCTCGGCCCACCGCACGCCGGATGACACCCGCAAATACGCCCGCGCCGCTCGCGGCCGCGGAATCCAGGTCCTGATCGCCGGAGCCGGTGGCTCCGCCGCGCTCGCCGGCACCCTCGCCGCGCAGACCGAATTGCCGGTGATCGGCGTTCCGATCGACGCCACGTCCCTCGGCGGAGTCGATGCCCTCTACGCCACGGTCCAGATGCCCCCGGGATTCCCGGTCGCGGGTGTGGCCATCGGCAATTGGGGCGCGATCAACGGCGCGCTGCTCGCCGCCCGGATCATCGCCGTCCACGACAGCGACCTGGCGGAACGCCTGGCGGAGATGCGCAAGGAGATGACGCTGAAGACCCGCAAGTCCTGCAAGGAAGTCGAGAAGCGGTTCCGGCAGTGACGGGCCGGCCCGGCTATCCCCCTGAGCCGATGCGTTGGGAAGGCCAGGCTGACGGCCGCCTGCTCATCATCGAACAGACCCTGCTTCCCGCCGAGGAGCGCGAGATCGAGCTCTCTTCGGTTCAGGACGTCGCCGATGCCATCTACCGGCTGGCGGTGCGCGGCGCCCCGGCGATCGGGATCACCGCCGCCTACGGGCTCGTTCTTGCGGCCCGGGCGATCGCCGGCAATCAGACTCCCGATGAGACGGTTTCGGCGCTTGAGCGGGATGCCGCGTTTCTCGCCCGGACCCGCCCCACCGCGGTCAATCTCACCTGGGCGCTGCGGCGGATGGCCAGGCTCTTTGAGCCTCCCGCAGGCCCCGTGGAGATGCAGCAGCGGCTCCTCGACGAGGCGCTCTCGATCCACGAGGAGGACCGGCAGGCCTGCCTGGCGATGGCCCGGTGGGCCGCACCGTTTCTCCGCGAAGGTGGCAGCTACCTCACCCACTGCAACGCCGGATCCCTCGCCACCGGCGGGATCGGGACGGCGCTCGGGGTCTTTCATCTCGCTGCGAGAGAGGGCAAGGCGATCACCGTGTACGTCGACGAAACCAGGCCGCTGCTGCAGGGCGCGCGCCTGACCTCGTGGGAGCTCCAGCGTTCCGGGATCGAAGTCAAGCTGATCTGTGACTCCGCGGCGGCCACTTTCCTCACCCGGGGACCGGTTCAGGCCGTCTTCGTCGGGGCGGACCGCATCGCCGGGAACGGCGATGCTGCGAACAAGCTCGGCACCCTCTCCGTGGCCCTTGCGGCCCGGCACGCCGGGATACCCTTTTACGTGGTGGCGCCCTCCTCGACCTTCGATCTCACGCTGGCGGATGGTGGGGAGATCCCGATCGAGGAGCGTCCGCCCGAGGAAGTCACGGACGGCTTTGGCCGCCGCACCGCGCCCGAAGGCATCGGCATCTGCAATCCGGCCTTCGATGTCACCCCGGCCGACCTCATCACCGCGCTGATCACCGAACGAGGCGTGATCGAAGCACCAACTACCGAGCGAATTCGCACCGTCCTCGCCTGACTCTCAATCTGGTAGAGGCATTCCCGGAATCGCGAGAATCTCCTTCGGTGCCGCACACGCTATTCCGATGAAAGGTCCGTTACCCAGTTCCGGAACGGGCCTGGCAGGGATTGTCCTTGCCCCGGGCCGAAAGCCGCGGAGAGGAAATGGCGCTCACTGGTGACCTGAGAAACATCGGGCTGTCGGACCTATTCCAGACCCTCCATCAGAACCGGGCCACCGGTGTTCTGGAGGTCGTCAGTGGATCGTCTCGGAAGAGCCTGCTCTTTACCTCGGCCGGAGTCACCCTCAAGTCCCGGCGCGCTCTGTCCGGCGCTCGCATGGGAAAGCGCCTGATCGGCCTGAGGAAGGTCACCGCGGAGGACATCCAGGATGCCCTGGCCGAGCAGGAGGAGGACGGCGGGCTGATCGGCGAGCTGCTGGTGTCCAGGGGCTGCTGCACCGAGGACGATATCCAGGAGGTCATCCGGTATCACATCGAGGAAGACCTCTTCGAACTCTTCTCGTGGACCCAGGGCACGTTCTCCTTCCATGAAGGCAGCGAGCCGAGTCAGGAGGAACTCTCCGGACCATACGCAGCGGTTTCGATCGACCCCGCGCAAGCCATCTTTGATGCGGCACGGAGGATCGACGAGTGCCAGCGGGCGTGGGATCAGCTCCCCCACCGCTCTCAGATTCTCACCCGCACGAACAGTGCGCTCGATTCCCTCGACCAGAGCGAGTGGAACAGCAACGCCTGCGAAATCTACGCCCGACTCGACGACTCGCGAACCATCGACGAGATCCTGGACGACCTTTTCATCGCGGAATACGAAGCAATCCCCACGCTCGTCGAGTTGCAGAATCACGGCCTGGCTCGCAAGCGGACCGTGAGTGAGCTGGCATCAAGCGCCTCCGTCCTGTCCGTTCGCGAGGAGTACTCCCGCGCCCTGTTGTGCCTGAAGGCAGCTCTCATCGATCGGCCGGACGATCTGGAACTTCTGGACAGTCTTTGCGCCATCTACGAAAGCATGGGCGACACGTCCGAGGCAGCCGGCGTGCTGAAGCACATGGCTCAACTGAGCTACGGCGCGAGAGATTTCGAAGCGGCTGCCGATCTCCTGACCCGGGCCTCCAGGTACTCTCCGGGTTCCGCAGATATCCATGAACAACTCGCCATGGTTCTCTCCCAGGGGGGTGATCCGGCCGGAGCGATGGCCGCCTACATCTCCGCCAGCGAGATCATGATCGGGCAGAAGGACTTCAGGGCGGCCATCGACATCTGCACACTCGGCCTCCAACTGGATCCGAACAACATCCGCCTGCGGTACAACCTGGCGAATTCCTGCATCGGTGCCGGCGACACCCAGGCTGCCGTCGAGCAGCTCATTGAACTCGTTCCCGCCGTCGAAGCCGAAGGTTCCCGCCGGCGGATCGAGGACATCTACCGCCGCATCCTCCAACTCGACTCCTCGAGGCGGGAGTACCTGGCCCGCCTGGAACGAGTCACGCTGGAGGGCATCCGCAAGAGAAAGCGGATCAAGGTCATGGCCGTACTCGGATCCTCCATCCTGGTCCTCGCCGCGCTGGCCGTAGTGGCCATGCCAGGCGGCCCCGACTGCAACGATCTGGTGGAGCAGGCCAACGCCATGTTGGATGCCGGAGACCTGCGGGGCGCGGACCGGCTCGCCAACCAGGTCATCGATGAGGATCCGGAATCGGACGCAGCGATACTGGCCCGGAACATCCTCGAGATGGCGGCCCGCAGAAAACAGTCCGCCAGCGGCCCGGAAAAGACGGCGAAGCTCGAACTGGATGGAACGTTGAAGCTTCTCTTCGACACCGCCGAGTTGCGCTTTGCCGACGGAATCTACGACCAGGGAGTGGGCAAACTCGTCGAGGCGGTCAGCTTCCTCCAGACAGAGGACACCAGGCGCAACCTCGAGCTCATCGGAAAGCGTGACTCCAAGGCCATACTGTCCGCCTACCGGAAGCAGACCACCGACATGCTGGCAACCTACGTCGAAGGTCTGAAGCAATTGACCCACAAGGCCGAGGGGGAGTTCTCCGAGCTCAAGGACGAAAAGCTCGCCACCGGAGAGATCTCCGAGGTGGAGATTGCACTGGAGAAAGCGGAACGTCTGCTCAACGAGACGGATCCGACCATGCACGAGCGCATCGTAGGCCAGGCCGAGATGGCCGAATCCGCCATCAGCAATGGGAAGGCGGAGGAGAGCAAGGCTCTGCAGGACGTAATAGACAGGCTTCGGCGCCTCAATGCGGAGATCACGGGACGCTATCACACTCTCCGGGCCAGCGTCCTCAGGCACAACCTCTATGAGTCATTCGCGCTCGTCACCCAGACGGCCAACGACCTGAAGAACCAGGGGCGGCTGAAGGAGGCCAGAGAAGTCTGTGCCCACTACCTGGCGGAGTGTGACAACCTCCGCCGCGAGAGGCCGGCCGGATACTACGCACCGGTGGCCGAACTGCTTCTTGGTGACAGCGGCCGAAACCTCGACGGCAAGATGGCCGCCGAGATGGAACGTATCGACCGGGTCCTCGGAGACATCGAGCTGGCCGAGCGCTCCATCCGTGAGGGAAGACACGCCCAGGCAAACGCCCTGCTGCGATCGCTCATTCGCGACAACTTCCGAATCGACTTCAGAAGGCTCATTCGGCTCGCCCTCTGGGTCCGCACCAGCCCCACCGGCGCCGAGGTCACGATGTCGTGGGACGGACGGCAGGACGTTTCGCTCGGCAGGACGACCGAGGAGGGGATTCTCGTCCGCTATCCTCCTCACGGTACAACCGTCATCACCATACAGAAGGAGACCTTCAAGCCGGTCACGCTCACCATCAGGGACTTCGAAGACGATCAGGCCGCCGCCCCGATCATTCGCCTGGAGAAGGACTTCTTCTGGAAAGCAGAAGGCGTCGGCCCCCAGCAGGCCCGCCCGCTGCTCCTCGAGAATTCAGTTCTCCTCGCCGGACGAGATGGACACGTCCGGACCCTGGATCTCCAGACCGGCAAGCCGGGAATGGACCACGATCACGGCCTTCTCAGCGGATTTGCCGCAGCCCCGCTCCGGCTCGGTGACGTCGTCTGGCTCCCTTGTCTCGACCAACGGATTCTCGCGTTCGACCTGAGGACCAGGCGGGTCCTTCACAACTTCGAGTTCGGCGCAAGACTCCGGACCTCGCCGATCAAGTCCGCTGGAAACGTCGTCGTGGTCGATGAACTCGGGATGATGCGAGCCTTCGAGGGCGCCAGCGAATCCTGGAGCCGCCAGTTGAATGGGCGGGTTCTGTCGGATCCCGTCGCCTCCGACCAGGCCATCTATGTAGCCACGACCAGCGGAAAGATCTACGCGCTCACCCCGCAGTCGGGAGCCATTTCATGGTCCACGAACATCGGTATGCCCGTTCACTCCCCGGTCATCCTCGATCCGACCGGCCGCCCCATCGTGGCCACCGATTCCGGGACCGTTCACCTTCTTGATCCAGGCAGCGGGAAGGAACTCTGGTCCACCCGGCTCGACAACGCCGCCCGTGGCAGGCCTGCGATCTTCGACGGTCATGTCTGGGTCTGCACTCTCTCCGGCGGGATCTATGCGCTTGCGCTCGGCGACGGCGCCATCACCAGGCGACTCTCCTCCCGGCACGGCATTTCGATCGAGCGGGGACCGGTGTTCGATGAAGACCGGTTCTACATCGTCGATTCCCACGGAAAACTGGCCAGCCTGGACCTGGACGGAACACTGTTCTGGCGTGTCGACCTCGAAACCGCGTCGGCCACCCCTCCCGTGATCCGTGGAAACCGGGTGTTCGTCGCCACTTCGGAGGGTGCGGTCTACTGCTTCGAGCGATAGCGTCCGGCGTATCGAAAAACCGCCAGGAGACCGCTGAACAGCAGAAAGAGAGGCGCAGACTCCGGGATCGGCACCACCACCGCACGCAGATTCGCAAGGCCGGGAGACGGACTCGCGTCCACGAAGAAATCCCTCTCGTTCCAATCCGTGTCGACGCCCGCAAACCTTCTCGCCAGGCTGGAGCCGGCCGGAGCATCGGCGGCCGGCATCCCCTCCCCCGCAAACACCTGAAAACCCTCGAAAACCCCATACCCCAGTGCATCGATCACCGTCTCCCCGAGCATGAGACGAATGGAGTCCGGACCGTTCTGGAAGTCGAGATTCTCGAACCCGAAGTCCGCATTGAGCACGCTCGTGAACCCCGAAGAATCGAGATCGGCCAGCACCAGGTACCCATCCATCGGGAAGGCGATGCCGTCGAGCAACAGGGAGTGGGTGATACTCCCGCCGGTACCGTTCACTCCCTCGAGCGAGTAACCCGCGAGGGACATGTTCCCCGGCCCGGTCAACTCGACGAAGACCCTCCCCTGATCCGTCCCTCTTGCATCGTAGAAGACCTCCGAGATGAGCAACGGGCCTCCGAAGACTTCTTCGGCGACGAAGCCAACAAACAGAAACAGAACATAGATGCGAACCATGGCAACCTCCTCGGGGACCAGCCCCGGAGAGAAGTCGCACTGGAGAGGGCCCGGGCGCGGAATTCCGGAAAAACCTCGCTGAGGAGGTTTCCTCGGGGCCTCCCCCGGGCCCCGGAAGCAGCGGCCACGAAAGCAGTCAGTCCCGGTCGCGGATCATCGGTCCGAATCGGACCGGCTTCACCGTCTCGGAGCTGACGGTCCCGTCCCCGCTCTTGCGGATCAACGTGAGGTCCTGATTGGCGGGCCACTTTCCGAGCGGGACCAGCATCCGGCCCCCGGGCGCCAATTGGCGAATGAGTTCCTCCGGCGGTTCAGGGGGCGCCGCGCTGAGGATGATCGCATCGTACGGAGCATGCTCCGGCCAACCGAGGTATCCGTTGCCGCACCGCACCCAGACGTTTCCGCAACAGAGTTCGAGAAGTCGCCTCCGCGCCGCGTCGGCGAGGGGCTCGAGAATCTCGATCGTGTAGACCTCTCTCGCTATCTTCGAAAGGACCGCGGCGTGGTATCCGGAACCGGTGCCGATCTCAAGGACGCGCTCGTCCCCCTTCAGTTCCAGCAATTCGGACATGACCGCAACCAGGTAGGGGTCGGTGATGTTCTGGCCTGATCCGATCGGCAGCGCCTTCAGCTCGTACGCGGCGTAGGTCGAAAGGCGGGGTACGAAACGGTGCCTCTCCACCGCCCCGAGCGCGGCCAGCACCGCCTCGTCCCGCACGCCTCTGGCGCGGACCTGCGATACCATCTCCCGCCGCCGGGCCGCATAGTCGACTGCGGGCACCGTCAGGCCGTTCTTCCCCGGGTCGTCTTCCCGACACGCGGGGATCGGAAGCACCGCCAATAGGAGCAGCGCTGCCACCGCGGCCCACCTCAAATCACATCCTCCCGGCCAGTCGAGAGCAGCACGGTCACCGGCCCGTCGTTCGTACTGACCACCTGCATGGTAGCGCCGAATTCGCCGGTCTCAACCGGGATCCCTCGATCCCGGAGCGCGGCGACGAACTCGAGATAGCGCGGTTTTGCCGTTTCCGGCGGCGCGGCCCGGGCCAGAGACGGCCTCCTCCCCTTGCGTGCATCGGCCAGCAAAGTGAACTGCGAGACGACCAGCACGGCCCCCCCCACCTCGGTAACCGACCGGTCAAGCGGACGATGATCGTCGCGAAAAACCCGCAGCCCGGCGACTTTCCGCGCCAGGAGGTCGACCTCGGCCGGACCGTCTTCGGTCGCAACGCCGAGCAGGACGAGCAGCCCCCTGTCGATCTCGCCAATGGTCCGACCTCCGACCTGAACGGCGGCGCCGCTGACTCTCATGACCACCGCCCGCACTAGGGAAAAGCCCCACCCAGAGCGTCCCGCGCCGCCCGGAGATTCGCAACCGCCAGAGAAAGACTATCCTCGCAAAGCCCGGGCAGGAACAGGCGAAGCCCCAGGTTCAGGTAAACCTCTCCGTCACCGAGTTGTTCGTCCCGAGCCATGGACACGCAGGCATCATATCGGGCTGTCACGGCCAGAACCTCCTCGATGTGTTCGCGAAAAAACTCATCGTCCACCACCAGCACGAGGGAGAGAGAGACATATCCCCCACCGGTGGGAGCCACCACGAGGAAGACGGACTCACCGTCCTGCGGCGACGACATCACGGCCTGAAATCCGCCCTCACGCCCGGACTCCCTGACTTCGAACCCGAGTTCGGCCCCGAGATGCCGGACCTGTGCTCGCGCGGATGCATTCTCGAGATCTTCAATGGACATCCCCGGCAGTATAGCAGCGGGATCGCCGACGGGGGGGGAAGAGAGCGGGCCTGGCAGCCGCGCTCCCGCCACGCGGCCGGCGGACAACCTTGACCCCATCCGGTCCGCAGGTACCTTGGTGCGTGCCATGAAATGGGATCCACACATCCACGCCCCCGGAGTCGACTCCTTCGAGTTCGCCGCGATGACGCCGATCTACGAGCAGGCCCTGATCCGCGATCCCGACGACATCGGCACCATCTCCTGGCTCGCTCACGCCTATACCCGAATCGGACGGATCAGCGACGGCCTCGAACTCGACATCCGGCTGACCACCCTCCTGCCCGACGACCCCACGGTCAGGTACAACCTCGGATGCAGCTACGCCATGCTCGGACGGATCGAGGACGCCCTCGCCGCGCTCGAGGAGGCGATCGACCTCGGCTACCGGGACGCCGGGCTCATGCGCGAGGACGAGGATCTCGCGAGTTTGCGATCGGACTCGCGCTTCCGGATGCTGCTTGAACGTATCTAGGGACCGTCGGGAGAACGCGTCCCCCGCAAACCATCCCGTCCGCCCGATGGCCTGCCAGGGGCCCGCGCAAGAAGAACTTCGGAATCGGGGGCTGCTGCATCCCGCGGCGCCTTATTGCCCGTCGGCTGAATCCGGCAGGGTGCACATGCACACTCCCCGCACCTTGCTGGATCGGACCAGGCGATGCTCTCGGTGCACCGGTCGCACTTGTCTTCCGACGAGCCCTAACGATCGTCGTGCGAGACTCGATCCGCCCAGGCTTCCCACTTCAACGCCGCTTTGCGCCGCAGCTCCGGGGGATCGTCGTGCCGGTACCCGAAATTGAGCCCGGTCAGGAGCGACAGGGCCTCATGGGCCTTGTAGCGGTTCTTGATGTCCGTGTCGGAGAGTCCGGCCACCAGCACAAGGTAGCCTTCCCGGTCCCCCATGTTCCCGAGAGCCGTGGCCGCTTCGTAGCGGACCACATCCCGCTCGTCCTCCAGCGCGTTCCTCAGTGCGGGAATCGTCCTCCGGTCGCCCATCAGGCCGAGGATATAGGCACTGGAACCCCGCACGCGCACGTGCTCGCTCTCGAGGCCTTCGAGCAGGAACGGAACCGCGGGCTCACCGACATAAGCCAGCCGGATCATGTTCTGATAGAGCTGGCTTTCCGTCTGATACGCCAGCGCCGCCATGCGGTCTTCGATCTCCTGCCTGAGGAAGGTCGTCGGCTCCGGATACTCGCTGACGTCCACCGAGTTCTTATCGTTCTGGCAGCCGGCGAAAACCAGCAGGACAAGACTGGCGAACAGGGCACGATTCATGATGACACTCCCGGGTTGGTTCCGAGCTATTCATCGGCGCGCGACCCGTCCGCGCTTGAATCGCCCCCCGCCTCCGGTAACCAGCAGCAGCCGATCCAGGACGAGCAGCAGCAGGCCCACGGCCCCGACGTACGGACCGAGCAGGACAATTCCGCTCCGCACCGGAGCCTCGGGTGAAAGCGACGCCAGACGGGCCACACCCCGGGGATCCGGCCCGGTCTCCCCGAACTCCGACGCAAACGGAATCGAGACGCCACACACCCCGGACCTGCCCGCCAGGTCGATCTACAGCATCGCCGCCCCCGGCGCGACACCGTACTCCAAACGCGCGGACAACCGGCCGGCGCCAACGGGCCGGAAACGCAAAGTGCGCCGCGTCCCGTCGGGTAGATCGAGCACGCCCTCCGCCGCGGATATCGAACCGGTCAGAAAGAGATCGATGGATGCCCCCGCCGCGTCCGTCTCGATCGAGACGCGCACCGCACCGAGGTCCGCCGGACGCCGGACCCCGGCGGCGAGATCGGCCAATACCGCCTCGACCGGCCACCCCGGCGCCCACGAACGGAGCGGATCCGTGGTGATCACCGCTGCCCGGCCGAGTCCATATCTCCCTCGGACCACCACCGGATAGCCTTCGACGGTTTCCAGCAGAACCTCGGCCTGGTCACGCTTCCAGGTCCTCACCAGACCTCGAAGAGGCGTAAGCGGCAGCCGGTCGAAGCGACCGGCGGCGGCTCCCCGCCGAACCTCGAATTTCCCGGTGAGCAACCGTCCTTCGCCCTCGAGCGAAAGGAGTGCGGCCAGAAACGACGATTCGAAACCGCCGCTGCTCCGCACGACCCGAACCTCGCCACTCGCCCCGACCACGCGGGAAAGCAGGGCGACATTCGCATTTCGTCCCACTGCCAGCGCATGCACCCGGGCCCCCGCACGGGCCAGTTCGAGTGCGGAGCCGACCACCGCATCCTCCGATTCTCCGGTGAGCAGGCCGTCCGTCACCAGGAGGACCAGCCACTTCCGATCGGGCAGATCCGGAGCAAACCACGACGCCGCCGACAGCGGTGGTGTCAGCGCCGTGCTTCCGGTGGCCCGCACGACCCGCTCCACCGCCAGCAGGGCGTCGGCTCGCGTTCCCCGGCTCAGCAGAAATCGCTTCGGCAGGCCATCGATTTTCTCCGCGAAGGGGATCAGCGAAAAACCGGTCCCGTCTGGCAGGGACGCGATCAGACGGCGCACCGCCCGGCGTGCCGCCCGGAGTTTCATCCCGCCCCCCTCCTCCGAGAAACTCTCCGCCATCGTCCCGGACCGGTCGAGCAGAACGGTCACCTCCAGCCCCTCTCCTTCCGGGGCCGATCGCACCGGAAGGCACTCCGACAGCGGGCGCCCGGCGTAGCCACCGGGTCCGAAGGAAGACGGGCCGCCGATAACGATCAATCCCCCCCCGGCCTCGACGAACGACCGCAATCGCAGGCCGGCGTCGCCCAGTTCGGGAAGCGACACATCCCGGAGAACGCAAAGGTCGTCCAGACCGTTACCGGCCTCCTCGGGCCGCCCGGAGCGGGCACGGTAACCGGCCGCCCCCAGGACTTCGACCAGTTCGGGGGCGTTGACCACCAGGGCCGAGCGACCGCCGTCGACCACAAGTCCGGCGCTGCGGCGATCGTTTCGCGGCTGGGGATCGCCCGTATTCTCCCGCAGTAGAGCCGTGACCTCCCGGAATCCGACAGCCGGTGGCGGGAGACGCAGTCTCAATCGACTCCGGCCCGTTGGTCCGAGCGTAACCGGCCGAGCGGCCGCGATCTCCCCGTCAACCCTCAACTCGATCCGGCACTTCGCCCCGGCGGGACCGCTCACCGCAACGTCCACCAGGCATTCCGTACCGGCTCCGACCCGCGATGGCAGCCGTAACGCCTCGATCCGGAAGTCCGTTTCGACCCGTGCCCCGATCAGGACGAACTCGATGGCGATCCCTTCCCGTTCGAGCCGGTGGACCACACTCACGATGGTGCGCGGATCCACGCGTCCGTCAGTGGCGACCACGATGCGGCCACCCGCGGGGAGATCATCCACCACCCGGTTCAAGGCGGCAGACAGCCGCGTCCCGCCGGACCCGGCGCGCCTCTTCAGGTCCGCGCCGATGATCGGCCACCCCGCTCTCCCGGAGTCCACCGGGACCACGCCTTCGCCGAAGACGAAGAGCTTCGTGCGGCCCCGCGAAAGCCCGGAGCGCTCCGCGATGGCGCGGAGATCGGGAGCCGCAAGACCCGTGGACCAGGAGACGTCGCAGAGCAGCACGGCCGCGGTCGAGTCGCAACCGCGCACGAAGACGCCGCTCGCGCCAGTGAGGAGCAGCAATGCGGCACCGAGTATTAGCGGTCTTCGCGTCCGCCATTCGCGATCCGCCCGAACTCCGCGGCGCGACCGTTTGCCTTGCATGATCCGCATCTTTGAATTCTCGCACGAAGCGCCGGAGAGGGCCCTCCGAAAGCGCTGGTGCGACCAGACCTTTCAACGCACGAAAGCCGCCTAAATCAAGGGCTTGGCCAATTATGTTTGACCGTTTCAGGGGCCTGTGCTAGCTTTCGCGAGTTGTCGCATTCCTGACCACTTTAGGGCACCCAAAGGGCGTACAAGGAGGAAGTGTTCCCATGAACAGGGCTGAACTCTGCGAAGCCGTTGCAAAGGACATGAAGGGGACCAAGGCCGAGGCCGACCGCTTCCTGTCGTCGTTGCTGAAGTGTCTCACCAAGGGCTTGAAGAAGGACAAGGCCGTCCAGCTCGTTGGCTTCGGGACGTTCAGTGTGAAGAAGCGCGCCGCACGGAAGGGTCGCAACCCGCAGACCGGCGAGACCATCAAGATCAAGGCATCCAGGTCGGTCGGCTTCCGGGCCGGCAAGACTCTGAAGGAGTCGATCTGAAAGAGTTGCCGGTTCTCGGGCAGGCGGCCACATCGCCGGCCCCTGACCCGCGGCTGAAAGCGCGAGGGTGTGTTCACGCACCCTCGCGCTTTTTTGTTTGGCGGTTCTCGATCCACCCTCCCCCCAGCACCACGTCGCCATCGTAGGCGACCGCAGCCTGCCCGGGTGTCACCGCCTCCTGCGGCTCGTCGAAGCATATTTCCACCCGCCCGTCACCGAGCCCGGTCACCGTTGCCGGCGCCTCATCGTGGCGATAGCGGATCTGGACTTCCGCCCGGAACTCCTCGCCCGGAACAGGCGCTTCCCGGCCCCCCGGCACCCAGCCCGCCGCGGTGAATCCGATTTCTCCGAGGTCATCCTTCGTGCCGAGAACCACTGCCGACTGCTCGGGCCGGATCGAAACGACATAGCGAGGCTCGCCAAAGGCCCGGCCAAGGCCTCGCCGCTGCCCGATCGTGAAAAACTCGAAACCGGGATGCTCGCCGATGACCTTCCCGTCCGGATCGAGGAACGGTCCCGGCGTCCCCACCCCGCGAGCCGCGAGCAGTCCGCGGTAATCGCCATCCGGGACGAAACAGATTTCCTGGCTCTCTTCCTTCTCCGCCACCGGAAGCCCCGCGGATCGGGCCACCTCACGCACCTCGCTCTTCTCGAGTTCTCCCACCGGGAGGATCGTCTTCGCGAGTTCAGGCTGTCCCAGGGGAAAGAGGACATAGGACTGGTCCTTCCCCGCATCCCTGCCCCGAGCCACCGCCCGCCGTTCGTCCCGCAAGACCACACGCGCGTAGTGGCCCGTGGCGACGTGATCCGCGCCGGCCGCCGCGGCGTACTCGAAGAGCTTGCCGAACTTCAGGTCGCGATTGCAAAGAATGCAGGGATTTGGCGTGCGCCCGATCCGGTAGGCGCCGACGAAGTCCTCGATGATGGCCAGGAACTCTCTCTCGAAATCCAGTGCATAGAAGGGGACGCCGATCAAGTCCGCCACCGCCCGGGCGTCGTGCCCGTCCTCGAGGCTGCAGCAGGTCTTTTTCGCCGGGCCGCTATGTGCCCCGGTGCGCATGAACAGCCCGGTCACTTCATGCCCCTGCTCGGCGAGGAGCAGGGCGGCCACGGAGGAATCGACTCCTCCGCTCATGGCCACGACGACCTTCTTCTTCCGGCCGTTCATCTCAAACTCCGGTCAGATCGATTTCGCTGGAATGGAAAACCTTTGGGCCTATCCCCCGGCCCTCTAAACTGCGAGTTTCCCCCGGTCATTGCCGGAGTAAAGTCATGTATTGGATTCTCGCGGCCGACGCGCCGGCGCAGGGTAGCCAGTTTACGAGCATGTTGATGATCATGGTCCCCATGATCGTGCTGTTCTACTTTCTGCTGATCCGCCCGCAGCGGAAGCAGGAGGCGCAGCGTCGTGCCATGATCGACTCCCTGAAGAAGAATGATCGCGTTCTGACGAACGGCGGCCTTTTTGGTACCGTCGCCAATGTCATGGATGAGGAAATCTCCATCCGCGTCGACGACAACCGTGACGTCAAGGTCCGTGTCGCCAGAAACGCCATCTCCGCCGTCGTCAACAGGAAAGAGGACGGAGAATAGCCGGGGGACACCTTCCGTCCCAGATTCCACAGTCTCCTCCTACACATCCACTGGTGATTCATGGGCCCCACACATAAGAGCAGCGCGCCCCTCGCGAAGCTGATCGGCACCATCCTTCTGATCGGGCTGGTCTGGCTGGTTTTCGCGGACATCCTTCTTCCCACGCTTGGCGGACTCCTCGGCTTCGAGAGTCCGCTGATGGTCTTCGACCTGTTCGGCTGGATGACCCCGGTCATCCTCGCCGTACTCGTGATCGCCATCCCTATCTCGATGGGCTTCGGCTGGCGGGCCGCCACGACGTACCTCATCGTCTGCCTGACGGCGTGGTTCTGGAGCCACGACGGCGTGGACCGTGGTCTCGACCTGAAGGGTGGAGCGTCGCTGACCTACAGCCTCGAGATGTCTGAGATTCCGTATGCGGAGCATGAGGAAACGCTCCGAAACACGGTCCGGGTCATCGAAGAGCGGGTCAACAACCTCGGCCTGAAGGACCTCAAGGTGGATGCGCTGCCCCCGAACCAGTTCGAGGTGCAGTTCCCGGGCAAGGAGACGAGCGAGGTGGAGCGGATCAAGTCGATCCTCACCCAACTCGGGCAGCTCGAATTCAGAATGATCGCCATGCCTCCCGAGGACGCCCGCACCCAGGCCAGGATGGAGGAGACCGAGCGCAAGCGGAAAGCGGAACTGGAGGACGCCTACCAGACTCCGATGGGGTACCGGTGGATCAAGCCCCGCATCGTCCGTGACGCGGAAGGAAACGTCATCCCCGGAGGGCCCGAGCGACTGGTCGAGATCCCCGAAGCGCACATCGAAGCGGAGCTGGAGCGGCGCAAGGCCAGGAAACTCGAGCCGGAGATCGCCGGCAACGCGGAGAAGCTCGCGGAACTCGACCGGCAGATCGCCAAGCTCGAGGAAGAACTCGCTGACGCGATCAAGAAGGACTATTTCACTGGCGCCGACCTCGATCCCTCCGGACTGATGATCCGTCAGGGGCAGTTCGGCACGAGCTGGGTCGTGGCCTTCGCTCTCCGGGCGTCCCGCCAGGAGGACTTCCGCCAGTTCACATCGAAGAACGTAAAGCGCCAGATGGGCATCATCATCGACGGACACATCGAGTCCGCTCCGGTGATCCAGGAGCCACTCCCGGGCCGGGGGCAGATTTCCGGGGGGGGGCTGAAGGGATTTTCCCGGGATGATGCCCAGAACCTGGTGACGGTGCTGCGGTCCGGCAGCCTCGAGGCGGAGATCACTCTGCAGAGTGAATTCGCTATCGGTCCTTCGCTTGGTGAAGCGGCGATTCGGCGCGGAGTCATCGCCACCTCCCTCGGACTGCTCTCGGTCGTACTGTTCATGGCCGCGACGTACCTGTTCCCAGGCCTTATCGCCGTGTTCGCCCTGATGTTGAACCTGCTGATCATCATGGGCTCACTCGCCTTCGCGGGTGCTCAGCTCTCCCTGCCGGGCATCGCCGGCGTCATCCTCACCGTCGGTATGGCCGTCGACGCCAACATCCTGGTCTTCGAGCGGATCCGGGAAGAACGCAAGCTGGGAAAGAGCCTGGCGGCGGCGGTGAAGGCCGGTTATGACCGCGCCTTTATCACCATCATCGATGCGAACGTAACGACTCTCTTCACCGCGGTCGTCCTGATCTGGTTCACCACCGGTCAGGTGAAGGGTTTCGCGATCACACTGAGTTGCGGGATCCTGGCCTCGATGTTCACGGCCTTGTTCGTCACCAGGTCCATCTTCACCTGGATGATCGATCGTGGCCTCGTGACCCGGATGAAAATGCCGGACCTGTTCGGTGTTCCGAAGATCTCCTACATGAAGATCCGGGCGCCGCTGATCCTGATCTCCTTCGCCCTCATCGTGGCCGGGACCATCGGCTTTGCGACGAGCGGTGAGGACAAGTACGACATCGAGTTCTCCGGAGGCCAGCGAGTCGTGGTGGCCTTCGATCATCCGGTTGCGATCAAGAGCGTAAAGGATCGCGTGCGGTCCAGGTACACGGACGCCACGGTCATCTCGATCAAGTCCGGGAAGCCCAACGCCGAAGCATTGGACCTCGCGCTCGAATCCGATGCTTTCCAGATCACGATCGCGGGCGCCAACAGCGAGGCGATGCGGACCGAGGTCCTTGCGTTCCTGAATGAGAACTTCAAGGCCGAGCTGGCCCCCCAGGGGATCATCTCGATGCCCGCAGAGGCGGATGGAGCGAAGCTCCCACTCGAGTTGAACTTCAACCGCGAGATCACCCGGACGGAGCTCCAGAAACTCCTCGACGCAACAGGGGGCGTGAAAGAAGCGACCATCACGTCCCTCGAGGGCAACAGCGCACGGGTCGAGCTAACGCTCGAATCGGACGAGAACGTGTTCCGCGAGGAACTGGCTCATCAGCTTTCCACGAGCGACCTGGCCCTGTCCGAGCCGTTCCCGGCCCAGAGCTTCGTCGACCCGACGACGGCCGCGAAGCACAAGGACGACGCGATCGCCGCGGTCTTCGTCTCCCTGATCTTCCAGATCATCTACATCTACTTCAGGTTCCATGGCGCAGCATTTGGTTTCGCCGCCGTCCTGGCCCTGGTGCATGACGTGCTGATCACCCTCGGAGCGATCGCCTTCTTCGGGTCCACCGGCCTCGTGAATGTGAAGATCAACCTGCCGATCATCGCCGCCGTCCTGACGCTGATCGGTTATTCGATGAACGACAGCATCGTCGTGTTCGACCGGATTCGAGAGAACCTCGCCAAGGGGAAGAAGAACCTGTCCGAAGTGATCGACCTCTCGGTCAACCAGACGATGAGTCGAAGTTTGCGGACCTCCGCCACGACCTTCCTCGTGGTCCTGATCCTCTTCGTCGTCAACTACGGCGCCGCATCCTCCATCCTGGAGGGCTTCGCCTTCGTGCTGATGGTCGGAGTGATCACCGGAACCTACTCCTCGATCTTCGTCGCGAGCCCCATGCTTCTCTTCCTGCCATGGCACTACCTGCGCGGTCGCAAGGGGATCTTCTGGATCAGCCTTTCGGTGATGCTCCTCGGAATGGTCGGGAGCCTCTTCACGGAGATGGCGCCGGCCTGGTTCACCTACCTGACACTCGGTGCGATCGCGTTCTATCCGGCCTACTTCCTGGTCGACCTGGTCCGGTGGCTGTTCATCCCGGACCCGGACCGCGCCCTGAATCGCGTCCTGCGCAGCCACGTCGCGAAGATCTGAATGGAAGCACACGGCCCCGCGAGCGATCTTGCTCGCGGGGCCGTTTTTCGCCCACATGCCACCGTGGATGCGCCCGGACATCCGGTATACGATCGGCAAAATGACGCCACATCTGGTATAAAGAGGGTGTGGCTACACGACGCGGGGCAAACATTGGTCTGATCATAGCGCTCACCATCATCGTGGGCGGCGCCCTCGTCTGGGATCGCATCTACCGCATCCCGGTCGTTTTGCGTAATCCGCTGCCTCCCGAGGGATCCCTGCTGGTCATCGAGCACGGTGGCGTACCGCCTCGAACTCGGGTGGAACCGGAACTCGGGAGATCCGAGCCGGTTCGTCGTCGCGAACCGCCAATCCTGGGAACGAAGCGCGAGCCCGCACGGCGGCCCCCCCCCGTCGAAGTGAGGACCCACATCGTGGCGGACGGAGAGAGCCTCTCCAGCATCGCTTTGAAGTTCTATCGCCGCTCATCCCGCTGGCCGGAGATCGCGCGAGCCAACGGACTTTCGGATCCCTTCGTGATCCGTACCGGGCAGACGCTGCAAATCCCCGGATCCGCGGACGCCAGACGCTGACCACCCCTCATCCGCGCTGACCACCCCTTTTCCACACCGGGCAGACGCTCACAGCCCGTTGATCCGAGCCCCCTTCCGGGCCAGGGCCGCGGCGTATCGCCGGGGCAGGCGCACCCGCACGCGCACCTCGTCCCCGGAGTTGTATTCCCGCGACTCCACCTCGCCCTTCTCGGCCACGAAGGCCAGCAGCTTCCCGTTGCCGGAGTGCGTGGTGAATTCGACCTCGACCAGCGCAGCGCTGATCTCATCCTGCACCGCGGCATCGAGTTTCGCCAGGCCATCGCCGGTCGCGGCGGAGATCGCGACGGAGCGGGTGGCCTTCGGGCGAACCAGTTCGAGGTCCATCCGGTCCTTCAGGCGATCGATCTTGTTCAGAATGGTGATCGTTCCGACCTCGCCGGCTCCCACCTCGCGAAGGACATCCTTCACCGTCTCCATCTGGTTCATCGCATCCGGGTTGCTGGCATCGACCACGTGCAGGAGCAGGTCGGCGTCCCGCGCCTCCTCGAGGGTCGCATGGAACGAGGCAACGAGATTGTGTGGCAGCCCCCGGATGAACCCGACGGTATCCGAGAGGAAGACGCGCTTGCCGCTCTTGAGTTCCCAGGCTCTCGTCGTGGTATCGAGTGTTGCGAAGAGGCGGTCTTCAACAAACGCGTCGTCGCCGGTGAGCGCATTGAGCAGCGTGGACTTGCCGGCGTTGGTGTATCCCACCAGGGAGACCGTGAAGAAGTCGCCCCGGGAAGCGGCGCGTGTATGGTGCTGCCGTTTCACGTCTTCGAGTTCGGCCTTCAACGCACCGATGCGGCGATGCACGATCCGGCGGTCGAGCTCGATCTGCTTTTCGCCGGGCCCCCGCATTCCGATTCCACCCTCGATGCGCGACAGGTGGGTCCACATGCGGCGCAGACGCGGGCGCATGTACTGGAGCTGCGCAAGTTCCACTTGAACACGGGCCTGCCTGGTGCGGGCGCGCGCGGCGAAGATGTCGAGGATGACTTCAGATCGATCGATCACCTTGCACTCGATGACCTTCTCGAGGTTCCGCTGTTGAGCCGGCGTCAAATCGCGATCGAAGATGACCACGTCCGCATCGAAGGCGGCCGCGATCTCCGCAACTTCCTTCACCTTTCCCTTCCCGATCATGGTGCCCGGGTGCGGATTGCTCCGCTTCTGCACGATCCGCTCCACCACTTCGACGCCAGCGGTGTCCGCCAGGCGCCCAAGTTCGGCGAGCGGCGGTTCGAAGAGTTCGGGGTCGCCCGGCACCGTCAGGCCGACCAGCACCCCACGCTCACGATGGAGATGCCGGCGATTCGAAACATCGATACTCACGCTTGCTCCCTCAGGGGTTGGTAAACCGGCTCGGCGCCGCATCGGAACTCCAGGTGGCCACGCCAGTGCTCGTCGTCGCGATCCGGATAGTCGGTCCGGGCGTGTGCGCCCCGGGACTCCTCCCGCAGGAGCGCCGCCTCCGCCATGAGTCGCCCGAGCGTCATCAGGTTCTGAAGCTCCCATCCCGCGGGTCCGTCCAGGCGCCGGGCGAGCGTGTAGCCGCACCATTGATCCAGCGTATCCTTGAGGGTGCCGAGGGTGGGGCCATCTCTCAGAATGCCGGCGCTGCGACCGACGATGGCCTTCAGGGAGTTCAGCATGTCGGTCAGGTCGAGGAGTTCCGTGGCGGGCGGCGGTCCCGACTCGCGCATCCGCGGAACCTGCCTCGTGCGGCCATTCATCGCCGCCGCGGTCCTTCCCGCATCTTCTCCCGCTCGCGCACCGTGAACGAGGCCTTCCAGGAGGGAGTTCGAGCCCAGTCGGTTGGCGCCGTGCAAGCCGGAGGCGGTGACTTCCCCGCAAGCATAGAGCCTCGGAATATCGGTTCGCCCCAGGCGATCCACCACCACTCCGCCCATCAGGTAATGTGCCGCCGGGCGAACGGGTATGGGTTGGGAGGTTGGATCGAGCGCGAAAGACCGGCAGGTTTCCATCAATCCGGGAAACCGCCGGGCGAGCCGGTCCGCGCCGACCGCGCTGAGGTCGAGGAGAACGTGCGTGTCGCCGGTGCGGAGCATCTCTCTCACGATGCCGCGCGAGACGATGTCCCGTGGCGCCAGGTACCCCTGCGGATGAATTGCCGGCATGAACCGTTCATTCGAGAGATTTCTGAGTACGCCGCCTTCGCCGCGAACCGCCTCGGAGATGAGCTTCCGTGATGCTCCAGCCAGATAGAGTACCGTCGGGTGAAACTGCACGAATTCAAGATCGCGGACCGTGGCGCCGGCCCGGTAGGCCGCGGAGATGCCGTCCCCCGTCGCCACGGAGGGGTTGGTGGATTCCCGGAAGATCTGGCACCCTCCGCCCGCGGAGAGGATCGTGCATCCGGCCCACACGATGCGGCGCTCGCCGCCCTGCGCCTGAACGATGGCGCCCACGCATTCGCCGTCCTGCGTGAGAAAGTCGATGAGGAAGGACCGTTCCCAGATATCGACTCCGGCTTCGTGGACCAGCCGCACAAAGAGGTTCATCAACTCGTGCCCGGTGGCGTCCCCGCCCGCATGCGCAACGCGGGCGCGGGAGTGTCCTCCCTCCCGAGTCAGGTGAACGTCGGCCCCCCGACGGTCGAAGTTGCCGCCCCAGTCCAGAAGTTCCCGGAGCCGGGCCGGGCCCTCCTCCACAATCTCGCGGACGGCATCCTCGTGGCAGAGACCGGCCCCGGCATTGAGGGTATCCTTGACGTGCTCCGCGGTGGAGTCGGTGGTCGAGAGCACCGCGGCAATACCACCCTGGGCGTACTCGGTGTTCGATTCCCGAATGTTCGACTTCGTGATGAGGATGACCGTCCCGTGCTGCCGCGCCTCCAGGGCCGCACGCAGACCGGCCACACCGGAGCCGACGATCAAGGTATGGGTGAAGACCTGGGGGGTCGTAGACGCATCGACATCCACGAGATAGCGAGGCGGGTGATGAATCAACGGCGTCGCGGCTCCTCGGTCGTCGGAACGGAGCGCTTCACCGGCACAAGCGCCTTCCCGTCGTACGGGCAAAATCGCCAGGTCTCCTTGTACCAGATGTGAGCACTCGGACAACGCTGTCCGAGCGACTGGTCGTATTTTTGCCTTCGGCTGAACTCGATCGACTTCACCTCAGCCAGGCGGATGCGAAAGTTCCCGAACTCGGTGAGCCCTCCATAGACGGATTCGAATTCCGGCCGGTCCAGTTGAACCTGCAATCCACGCCCGGTCGTCAAGACCAACCCCACGTCCATCCGGCTGTCGACAATGCGGCCCGTCCGGAGTACGGCGATCCGCTCGAAGGGGACCTCCACCTTGCTGTCGCCCCGGTACGCGCTGAGCGAACCACCGCCGAACGCCTTGCTGAAGTCGGTGGCGTAGGTCACAACGCCTTTCGAATCCTCTACCCTCACCGTCTCAGTCTCATCTTCGCCGCTCTGGCCGGCAGCCCCCGCCGCCACCATCAGCCCCAGGAAAAAAACAATTCCGGCAATCCGCCACATGGCAGCCTCCCTGTCAGTCCCCGGCAAGGTACACACCGCAGTATAGACTCGTTGGTCACCTGAAAGGCGGATCATGTGCGTGGTTGCGCGTCGGCAATCCACCCCATCAACTGGATCCTCTTGCTTTTCCGTCCACAAATCTCAATCATGGCTTCAGGCGAATGGACGAGGAGTCGGACATGCACGTAAGAATCCAGACGAAGGGGCGGATCGTCGGCGGGGTGCTCGATCCCGCCATCGACCAGTCGTACTACACCCTCATTCCGTGCGTCGAGCACGGCGAGGAGGCCAGGCTCGTGGACCATCGAGCCTGCACGAACTTCGGCGGGCTGCACCTGGACGCCGATACCGGCGCCTACTTCGTCCACTGCTGCCGGCAGGACTGACCCGGGACTCTGCTCAGTCGCCGAGCATTTTCGCAAGCACCGGGGCTAACGTCTCTGCGACCAGGCGGTGCCCCGCCGGCGACCAGTGCCCGTTTTCCACGAGGTAGAGGGATTCCGGATCAGGATGCTTGAGAAAGACCGGGGTGGGGTCAACGAATGTGATGTCGAGCCGCCCCGAGATCTCGACGAGTTTCTCCACCACCCGACCGGACTGAAGGCCGAATTCCCGGGCTTCTCGTTCTGTCAGCCGGGCACAGTAGCGGAGAATCTCAGGAAAGACCTCTTCCCGCGACGTGTTGTTCAGCAGGATCAGCCGGGCCCCCGACGCTGTAGCGATATCCCGGATTCTCCCGAGAAGCGCCTCGAACAGTCTCCAGCCACGCTCGCAACGTTCGGACGGGGGACCGAACAGGTCGACGATGGTGATATCACGGATATCCTGCTCCCGCTGACCCGGCGATGAAGGCGCCTGCTGCTGTTTCCGAGGTTCACCGGATGCCCGGTCGAACCGCTCATCCTTCCGGTTTTTCCGATTCTCATACTCCTCGAGCCTGCGCCGGGCCGAAGCCCTGGCCTTGTACGTCTCGGTGGCGTACTCGATGAAATTGAAGAGCCTGCTGTTATGGCGCAGCCATTGGACCGTGGGAGACTTCCACGGCTTCTTCACCGGCCGGTTGAGAATCCGCACGGCCCCATCTTCATCGAGCGAGGCAATCGGTCGCCCCATTCGCTTGTGATCCGCGTTGCTGGCAACATCGTTCCAGGTAAACGCCACAATGACGACATCAGGAGAGTAGAGAAGCCCCTCGGTCTCCAGTCGAACGAGTTCCTGAACGGTGCTGTATCCATTCGCCCCGAGATTCACGGTTTCGATGCCCGGCACGAGTTCCTGGAGCAGGTGCGCGAGGAACTCATCGTCCTCGACCCCATATCCCCACATGAAGCTGTCGCCGAGAATACAAACCCGCTTCACTCCATCCGGCTTTTGAAGCGCGATCGCCCCATCTCGCAAGCCCCGCTCATTCGTGGTCACCCGGACATCGAAACTCCCGGGTTGCACGTACCTCGCATCGAGCTCAGGCACGCATTTCCACCCCGCTTCCCGATCAAAGCTATGAAGGGTCCCACGACTCAGGGTGGCCGTCCCGAGTCCGGCGAAGCGAACCACGATTTCCGCCAGCCCGAACCCGATGAACAGAGCCACGACAACCACCATCAGCCGAATCAGCCACCGCCGTCCGGAACTCCTTTTCCTGCTTTGAACCACGTTCATTCCTCGAGAGATACCATCCCCCTCCCCCATCATCTCAATTCTGCAGCAAGCATACGCCCCACCCGCATCCCAATCGAGCCGAGATTCGAGGCAAGCGAGACTCGAGCCGTCCCATCCCGTCCGCACCCCGCCTCAGCCCGTGGGCAGGCGAGCACGAACCGGGGGACACGGCCCCTGGAAGAGATGCACCGCCAGAACCCCACCAACCCGACGAAGGGGACCAGGTGGGGTCCGCCCCGGGGAACGCCGGAGCAAAGCGAGGGAGCACGGCGCCGCCGAACGCGGCTTGCGCTATTCACCCAGGCCAGCAGCAGAGCATTCGACCAGATCACGACCGCAATCTGATCAAGAGGGAGCGATGCAACGGATGGAGGCTGGTGGAGGTGGCGGGAATTGAACCCGCGGCCTACTGGTTGCAAACCAGTCGCTCTCCCCCTGAGCTACACCCCCACAGAGAACCGGCAGGTTGTCGTGGTGGGCCGGAGTGGATTCGAACCACCGACCTCGCGCTTATCAGGCGCGTGCTCTAGCCAACTGAGCTACCGGCCCACGTGCGTTTCGTACTATAGCCTTGCCGTTGCCTGCGACCAATGAAAACCGATAGCAGGGCAAAGCGTTCGGAATCGGAAGGGCCGGCATGATGCCGGCCCTTCGATTTTAAACCTGGCAGTGACCTACTCTCCCGGGCCATGCGACCCAGTACCATCGGCGTAGCGGGCTTTACTTCCGAGTTCGGAAAGGGATCGGGTGTTTCCCCGCTGCTATGCCCACCAGGAATTTCATAGAGGCAAGTTGAGATCGCGTTGCTACTGCGTCATTATCACTCTCAACCTCCTCCCTTCCTCTGCTCCTCACCGAGGGGAGGAGCTGAAGAAGAGAGGTGGTCAAGTCGATCGGCTGATTAGTACCGGTAAGCTTAAGGCATTGCTGCCCTTATACGTCCGGCCTATCAACGTGGTGGTCTTCCACGAGCCTGAGGGAAACCTATTTTTTGAGAAGGCTTCGCGCTTAGATGCTTTCAGCGCTTATCCGTTCCGCACATAGCTACCCAGCTATGCCGCTAGCGCGACAACTGGTACACCAGAGGTGCGTCCACCCCAATCCTCTCGTACTAGGGGCAAACCTCATCAAGTTTCCTACACCCACGGTAGATAGGGACCGACCTGTCTCACGACGGTCTAAACCCAGCTCACGTACCACTTTAATGGGCGAACAGCCCAACCCTTGGGACCGCCTTCAGCCCCAGGATGTGATGAGCCGACATCGAGGTGCCAAACCTCCCCGTCGATATGAACTCTTGGGGGAGATCAGCCTGTTATCCCCGGAGTACCTTTTATCCGTTGAGCGACGTCCCTTCCACTCGGATCCGCCGGATCACTAAGCCCTGCTTTCGCATCTGCTCGACTTGTAGGTCTCGCAGTCAAGCTCCCTTATACCTTTACGCTCTACGCGCGATTGCCAAACGCGCTGAGGGAACCTTTGGGCTCCTCCGTTACTCTTTTGGAGGAGACCGCCCCAGCCAAACTGCCCACCTAACACGGTCCCTGGACCAGCTTCATGGCCACAGGTTAGAGTCCTAACATAACAAGGGTGGTATTTCACCGGTGGCTCCACGAAGGCTAACGCCTCCGCTTCAATGCCTCCCACCTATCCTACACATGCTAGGTCAAAAGCCAATATTAGGCTACAGTAAAGGTTCACGGGGTCTTTCCGTCTAGCCGCGGGTACGAGGCGTCTTCACCTCGACCACAATTTCGCCGAGTCTCTGGCCGAGACAGCGTCCAAGTCGTTACGCCATTCGTGCGGGTCGGAACTTACCCGACAAGGAATTTCGCTACCTTAGGACCCTCATAGTTAGGGCCGCCGTTAACCGGGGCTTCGGTTCAAAGCTTCGCTCGAAAGCTAACCTTTTCCCTTAACCTTCCGGCACTGAGCAGGCGTCAGTCTCTATACGTCGTCTTACGACTTAGCAGAGACCTGTGTTTTTAGTAAACAGTCGCTTGGACCGATTCTCTGCGGCCACCGTTCGCTCACAATGTGAAAAAGATCACAAACAGTGGCACCCCTTATCCCGAAGTTACGGGGTCATTTTGCCGAGTTCCTTAGCCAGAGTTCTCTCGAGCGCCTTAGGATGCTCTCCTCACCTACCTGTGTCAGTTTTAGTACGGACACTCAATGCACTCGTCACCGAGGATTTTCTTGGAAGCCACGCTGGCCACTTCGACAACGTAAATGGTCTCGTCATCACCCCTGGGATTCCGCAAGCGGATTTACCTACTTGCCTCCCTCAGGCTTAACCCGGCATTTCTAACCGCCGGTAGGCTTTTGTGACTCCGTCCCCCCTGCAACTCAAGCGCACAGAGAGTGGTATACGAATATTAACGCATTGTCCATCGACTACGCCTTTCGGCCTCGTCTTAGGTTCCGACTAACCCTGGGCGGAATTGCCTTCCCCAGGAAACCTTAGGTTTACGGCGAGGGAGATTCTCACTCCCTTTATCGCTACTCATGCCCGGATAATCACTTCCACTTCGTCCAGTTGTCCTTGCGGTCAACCTTCAACCTGATGTGGAACGCTCCCCTACCAATCACAAGGCACCAGGCCTTTGTGACTCCGCGGTTTCGGTGACAGACTTGAGTCCCGTTCATTATCGGCGCAGGAATGCTCGACTGGTAAGCTATTACGCACTTTTTAAATGATGGCTGCTTCTAAGCCAACATCCCAGCTGTCTTAGCACTCCAACTTCCTTATGCACTTAGTCTGCGCTTGGGGACCTTAACCGGCGGTCTGGGCTGTTTCCCTTTCGACTATGAAGCTTATCCCCCATAGTCTAACTGCCATGCTAGTTCGCGACGGTATTCGGAGTTTGGTTGAGAAGGGTAGGCGGGTAGCCCCCCAGCCCCAATCAGTATCTCTACCCCCGTCGGATAGTGGCATGACGCCAGCCCGAAAGCTGTTTCGGGGAGAACCAGATATCTGCGAGTTCGATTAGCTTTTTACTCCTAACCACAGGTCATCCCACCAGTTTTCAACCTAGACGGGTTCGGTCTTCCAAGGACTCTTACATCCCCTTCAACCTGCCCATGGTTAGATCACTCGCTTTCGGGTCTACTACGCATGACTCAAATCGCACATTTTGCACTCGCTTTCGCTTCGGCTCCAGAGCTGAACTCCTTAACCTTGCCATACGCAGTAACTCCCGGGCTCATTATGCAAAAGGCACGCGGTCAGGCATTCCCCTTACGGGGCATAGCCCTCCCACTGCTTGTAGGTACATGGTTTCAGGTTCTTTTCACTCCCCTAACAGGGGTTCTTTTCACCATTTTCGCTCACGCTACTGGTTCGCTATCGGTCGCCAGGTAGTACTTAGCCTTAGACGGTGGACCGCCCGAATTCAGACCAGCTTCCACGGCGCTGGCCTTACTTGGGAGATGTCATCGAAAGGGTCGAGTTCTTTCGCCTACGGGGCTATCACCCGCTGTGGCTGAACTTTCCAGAACAATTCGGCTAAAACCGACCTTTGTAACTTTCGCCCCCCCCCACAAGAGGAAGACAGACATTCCCACGACCCCAAATACGCAACGGTTGTGGCCTTACACGTACCTGGTTTGGGCTCTTTCCCTTTCGCTCGCCGCTACTGAGGAAGTCGCTTCGCTTTCCTTTCCTGCAGGTACTGAGATGTTTCAGTTCCCTGCGTTGGCCCCCATACCCTATGTATTCAGGTATGGGTGACAGAGCATCACCCCTGCCGGGTTTCCCCATTCGGAAATCCTCGGATCGTAGCTCGCTTAGCAGCTCCCCGAGGCTTATCGCAGCTAGCCGCGCCCTTCATCGCCTCCTGGCGCCAAGGCATCCGCCATGCACCCTTCATAACTTGACCACCCAATCCCTTCAAATTTCAAAGGAGATGGGCTGGAGTGAGCAGTTTAAACGCTCTCTCGAGAAACGAAGGTGGTTCTTATACAAACGAACCGCCTTAGCTTTACTTGCCTCTATTCAGTTTTCAAAGATCGCCCCTCCTGGAAGAAGAGGGGGAATAAGATAGGAGCCTGGTCATCATTTGAGGACGGTGGTTCGATGAAAATCAGCCTTTGGTTTCCCTCGGGCCGTTTCTGGTAATCCCCAGAAAGGAGGTGATCCAGCCGCAGGTTCTCCTACGGCTACCTTGTTACGACTTAGTCCCAGTCACCGGGCTTACCGTCGAACGCTCCCTCCGTAAGGTTGGGTCACGTGCTTCGGGCACTCCCGGCTTCCGTGGCTTGACGGGCGGTGTGTACAAGGCTCAGGAACATATTCACCGCGGCATGCTGATCCGCGATTACTAGCGATTCCGACTTCATGCGGGCGAATTTCAGCCCACAATCCGGACTGGGACGCGCTTTCTGGGATTGGCTTACCCTTGCGGGTTTGCTTCCCTCTGTACGCGCCATTGTAGGACGTTTGCAGCCCTGGACGTAAGGGCCATGATGACTTGACGTCATCCCCACCTTCCTCCGGTTTGACACCGGCAGTCTCGCTAGAGTCCTCGGCATTACCCGCTAGCAACTAACGATAAGGGTTTCGCTCGTTAAGGGACTTAACCCGACACCTCACGGCACGAGCTGACGACAGCCATGCAACACCTGTCAATGCTCCCGGATTGCTCCGGGTCGTTCCCCTTTCAGGGTCCTACCACATCGATGTCAAGTCCAGGTAAGGTTCTTCGCGTTGCTTCGAATTAAGCAACATCCTCCACCGCTTGTGTGAGCCCCCGTCAATTCCTTTGAGTTTCAGCCTTGCGACCATACTCCCCAGGCGGAGCACTTAACACATTAGCTACGGCAGTGACATCATCGAAAATGCCACTACTTAGTGCTCATCGTTTACGGCTAGGACTACCGGGGTATCTAATCCCGTTCGCTCCCCTAGCTTTCGCGCTTCAGCGTCAGGAACGAGCCAGAGAGTCGCTTTCGCCACCGGCGTTCCTCCTGATATCTACGCATTTCACCGCTCCACCAGGAGTTCCACTCTCCCCTCTCGTCCTCAAGAACAACAGTATCGGGTGCACTTCCTCGGGTAAGCCGAGGGATTTCACAACCGACTTGCTGCTCCGCCTAGACGCCCTTTATGCCCAGTAATTCCGAGCAACGCTTGCCACCTCTGTATTACCGCGGCTGCTGGCACAGAGTTAGCCGTGGCTTCCTCTCGGGCCTTTGTCAAACCGCACACTATTCACGCACGGTCATTCCTAACCCGTGACAGGAGTTTACAACCCGAAGGCCTTCATCCTCCACGCGGCGTCGCTCCGTCAGTCTTTCGACCATTGCGGAAGATCCTCGACTGCAGCCTCCCGTAGGAGTCTGGGCAGTGTCTCAGTCCCAGTGTGACCGGCCAACCTCTCAGTCCGGCTACCCGTCAATGCCTTGGTGAGCCGTTACCTCACCAACAAGCTGATGGGACATAAGCCCCTCCCCGACCGAAAGGTCCGAAGATCCCTATCTTTACCCTTGAGGAGATGCCTCCCTAAGGGACCATCCGGGATTACCGTCCGTTTCCAGACGCTATACCGAAGTCAGGGGTAGGTTGCTTATGCGTTACTCACCCTTGCGCCGCTCTACTCATGAACCGAAGTTCACTTTCGCGCTCGACTTGCATGCCTAAACCACGCCGCCAGCGTTCGCTCTGAGCCAGGATCAAACCCTTCAGTTGGTTTTATTCCTGACGAATGCCTTCTACTTTCGATGAAGACAGTCGCAAATCTTGTGGGATCCGCACCGAAGTGCGGCCCACCGCTCAAAGACTTCCAGGCTCCCGATTTGTCAAAGATCCGGACGAGGACCTGACCCTTGGTCAGACGTTTTTGGGTCGCCTCGTTGAAGCAAGACCTGAATTTAGCAGCGGCCGTTTCCAGCCACAAGAAAAATTCGGAAGCTCTTTTCAGAGCACCATTGAGAGCATTGATCCCATAAGCTGGTCCCAGCGCGTTCCTCAATGGAAGGGCAGGATGATACTGATGCGTGCGCGGATGGGCAAACAAAAAGGCGCGACAACTTCAAAACCAGTGAAACCCTTGACCCACAAGGGATCCAGGGCATCAGGCGGCCGGCTCGCCGGCCACCTTTTTGGCTTTTTTCGAGCCTGAACGAGTGTTCGAATCTGGAATCCGAGGACGTAACATGGCGATCTTGATGAGAAAACAGGTTCGAAGCCTCGACCGCATCGCCGTCGAGCGCTTCAAAATCCCCTCGATCGTGCTCATGGAAAACGCCGGAAGGGGGGCGACGGATTCGCTGCTCTCGAGGATTCCGGAGATGAAATCGGCCCCGCCCGTCGCTATCGTTGCCGGTCGCGGGAACAACGGCGGGGATGGGTTCGTGGTCGCCCGGCACCTCTCCCTGCGCGGATTCGATGTCCAGGTTCTCCTGCTCGGCGACGTGCCGGCATTCCGTAGCCCGGGAGATGCGGGCACCAATTTCGCGATCGTCGAGCGCCTGGGTCTGCCCGTTCACGCGGTATCCGGTCCCACGGACTTCGAAAGGCGCATCGACTCGGCAGTGGTCGTCGTGGACGCCATGCTGGGCACAGGGCTCGCTGGCGAGGTGCGAGGGCTGATCGCCGACTGCATCGACTCCCTGAACGCCTCGACGCCGCATCGGCGTGTCCTGTTCGCCCTCGACATTCCGAGCGGGCTCGACTGCGACACCGGCGAACCGCTGGGACGTGCGGTCAGGGCCACGGCGACAGCGACCTTCGCAGCCATGAAGCCAGGCCTGGCGGATGGTCGCGCATTTCCGTACACCGGGCCGGTGGACGTCGTGGATATCGGGGCGCCGCTCGTCTGGGAGTAATCCCGGTGGAAGAGCGCTCCCCCACCGGATCTTCGCCACCGCGGTACCGGAAAAGCGGCGCAGGCCCGCTCCACGCACGACGGGCGAGGATCACCGCCATCCGGACCTTCGTGGCCGCCGCACGCGGGACCCTCCGAGGACGGAGCCCAATCCCGGGTGCGGTCCCGGCGAACAAAGCTGCCCGGGAGAGGAGCCTACCTGCGAATCGTCACCTTCGTGCCTCGCGGGATCCAGCCGAACAGCTCTTCCACATCGCGGTTCCGCATGCGGACGCAGCCCTGCGAGACCGACGTGCCTACCGTGTCCGGTTCATCGGTGCCGTGGATGCCGTAGCCCGCCGCCCGCCGGGTGTTGGCGAAGCCCAGCCAACGCGTACCCAGAGGGTTCTCAGAACTTCCATACGGGATCCTGCGGCCATCGAAGTACCAGTCGGGCTTCTCGATCTTCGTCTCGACCTCGAACACACCTTCCGGGGTCTTGTCGTTCAGGCCAAGCCCAACGGGGAACTCCCTGAGATAAACACCGCCCAGCAAAACCCAGAGCTTGTGGCGGCGCTTGGAGACGAGCAGGGAGAGTTCCTCGAGCGGCACCTTGAAGATCTGCCCCTCACGAATCCGCCGCGCGTCCGCGACACCGTTCAGCCACAGCAGGAAGCCCGGCTCCACCTTGACTCGATACTGCTTCGGAAAGACCTTGTTGCAGAGGGTCCAGAGCCGATCGTTGGCCTTGAAGGAGTAGATCGCGGTCTTCCCCGGCAAGACCTCCTCCGAGTCCAGCAGGAGATCGTTCAACTCGTCCAGGCGGACTCGAAGCGCGTCACCCTTTCCCTCGATCGCAAGGCGCAGGTACGCGTCCGAAAACGCTCGCCGCGCCGCATCGAGTTCCACGTTGGCCTTCGCCCGGGTGGTCGCCTTTTTCGATCGCACCAGGGCGGCCTCGGCATCCGCGACCAGCTTCTCGAGGGAAACCACGTCCGGTGCAGCCTGACCCCCCGCAGGCCCACCCGCTCCGCGCGTCCCGGCGGGATCCCCCCCACTCTCCGCAGCAACCGGCTGAGGGGCTTCACCGTTGGCGGAAAGCAATGTCGAATCAACAGCTCCGGGGTCGTCGTCGCCGCCGAACACGGAAATCGCACCATAAACGATTCCGATCAGGATCAAGAGGTACAGGAGGTACCGCATACCAGCCTCCGATGGAACCTACACATTGGGGGAGAATACTCCCACAATACCAGATGTGGTGGATCCGGCAACCTGGAATGTGCGGAGGAGATGGGCGGTCCCGGAGAGGGATGCTCGTCGAGAGGTGAAGTGTGCGGGGCGGCCTATCGGATGGCGGGCTCCCCGGCCCGACGCCGCACCGTCAGAGGCCCACCCGATCCGGCCCATCGTGGCGCGGCAGACGCGGCGCCCTCCGAGCCGCCGCGAAAAGCCGGGGTCTCTTCGGCAGACAATAAAATTAACCGGCGCCCCCAGGGGAGCGCCGGTCTGATTTCGAGCCCTCCACCGCAATGCCGTGCGGCGGGGGAGTGAATGAACCCTCTTGCGAGGTGGGCGCCAATGCCGGCTGGAAGTCATCCTCTCGAGGAGGCTCGACACCCTTCCGACAAGTCCGGCTCCCCTGTTCATATGTTATCGGTTCACCAAACTCCTGCCGCCATCACGAACATGGCAGAGATCTCAGAAACCAATCTAACACAGCCCCCCCGGTCGGGCAAGCGACCGAGGGGGCTGCGAAAGAATCGTCCGCGCGGCTCCGGACCGGGATCAGGCGCTGGCGGAGAGAGCTTCCCGGGAGACCTCCACCAGGCGGTCAAACGCGCCCGGGTCGGTGACGGCCAGATCGGCCAGGGCACGGCGATCGACCTCCACGCCGGCCTTGATCAGTCCACCAATGAAGACGCTGTAGGTGACACCACGCATGCGGGCGGCGGCATTGATCCGCTCGATCCACAGACGGCGGAAGTCCCGCTTCCGTTCCTTGCGGCCAATATAGGCATAGCGCATGGAACGAGCGATGGTCTCCTTCGCGGTCCGCAGCAGCTTCGACCTGCCGCCGACACCACCCTTCGCCGCCTTGCGGATACGGCGCTTCTTCTTCGCCCTTGGGACGTTGGTCTTGACTCTCATCGCGCCACTCTCGTTCTCAGGCCCACAGGAGCAGCCAGGCCCGAAGTTGCACCTAGGCCTTGCCCAGGAGTCTCTTCACGGTTCGCGCCTGGGCACCCTCTACGAGTCCCGGCTTCCTCAGGTTTCGTTTGCGTTTGGCGCTCTTGCCGGAAAGAAGGTGCTGGGAGTACGCCTTGTTGCGGCGCACCTTTCCCTTCTTGGTGAGCTTGAAGCGCTTCTTCGCCGACTTGTTCGTCTTCAGCTTCGGCACGGCATACCTCTCACGTCCCGGGCAAAATAACGGTGAAAAGGCCGGATCTTAGTGACCGGGCCACAACACGTCCAGGAATTCCCCGCGGGCTCTACTGGATACGATTCAGGAGCAGGGTCATCCGCCGACCTTCCATCTTCGGCATCCGCTCCACCGAGGAAAGATCCTCGAGTTCCTGGGCAAACCGGATCAGGAGATTACGGCCGAGATCGATGTGGGCCATCTCGCGCCCCCGGAACAGCAAGGTGACCTGCACCTTGTTACCCTGTTCGAGGAATCTCCGCGCCCGCGCCAGCTTCACATTGAAGTCGTGCTCGTCCGTCTTCGGACGCAACCGGATCCCCTTGATGCGGATCCGGTGCTGCTTCTCGCGGGCCTTTTGCTGCTTCTTGCGGTGCTCGTACTTGTACTTGCCGAAGTCCATCATGCGACAGACCGGCGGACGAGCCTCCGCAGCAACCTCCACCAGGTCCAGGCCGGCCAGACGCGCTCGCTCCCGCGCGTCATCCGTGGGGACCACACCAATCTGTTCGCCGTCCTCGCCGACCAGCCTGACTTCTGGAACCCGGATTTTCTCGTTCATCCGGGGCTCCTGATAACCTTTGGACATGCACCTCCCTTTCCTTCGATCGAGGGTCACCGATTTCAGGCCACAGGCCACCTGCGGCACCTACCGGCGCTCACTTATCTCCTGAGTAACGCGGGCCGTGAACTCCGCGACCGAGGAGGACCCCAGGTCCCCGTCGGTTCGCTCCCGGACCGAAACGGTCCCGTCCTCCACCTCACGATCACCGAGTACAAGCATGTACGGGATCTTCTCGAGGGTGGCCTCGCGAATCTTCTTTCCTATTTTCTCGTTTCTCACATCCAGCCGACAACGCAGCCCCGCCGAAACGAGCTGTTCCTTCACGCTTCCGGCGGCCTCGGCCTGGGCGTCCGTGATGTTCATCACCACGACCTGCACGGGCGAAAGCCATACCGGCAGCTTCCCGGCATGGTGCTCGAGCAATACCGCAATGAAACGCTCCAGAGACCCGAACACCGCGCGATGCACCATCACCGGCCGGTGACGGTCTCCGTCCGCGCCCACATACTCGAGATCGAACCGTTCCGGCATTGCGAAGTCTACCTGAATCGTACCGCACTGCCACCGGCGGTTCAGGGAGTCCTTCAGATGAAAGTCGATCTTGGGGCCGTAGAAAGCACCGTCTCCAGGGTTGATACGATACTCGCCCCCCCGGCGTTCGAGCGCCTCTTTCAGCGCGTCAGTCGCGTTCTCCCACATCTCGTCCGATCCGATCGAACCGGTGAGGGGGCGCGTCGAGAGTTCTACCTCGTACTCCGGAAACGCGAAGTCCCGATAGGTCTTCAGCACGAAGTCCATGACCCCGACGATCTCGTCGCAGAGTTGCCCCGGGGTGCAGTAGATGTGCGCGTCATCGATGGCGAAACTGCGCACCCTGGTCAGGCCGCTGACAACCCCGGACATTTCGTTCCGGTGCACCTGCCCCGGTTCGGTCAGCCGCAGCGGAAGATCCCGGTACGACCGGACCCCGCTTCGGTAGATCAGGTTGTGCCCGGGACAGTTCATGGGTTTCAAGGCCCAGCGTCCCTCGTCGGTATCGACGAAGAACATGCTGTCCTTGTAGTGGTCGTAGTGCCCTGACCTCTTCCACAACTCTTCCGACATCACGATGGGGGTACGGACGATCTGGTACCCCCGCTCCTCGTGCCCCGCCCGGAAGTAATCGAGCAGATCCTGGTACAGAAGCGCCCCCTTCGCGTGCCAGAACACCATTCCCGGCGCCTCGGGCTGAAAGGAGAAGAGGTCGAGTTCGGCGCCGAGCCGCCGGTGATCGCGCTTCTTCCGCTCGGCGAGCAGGGTCAGGTGCTTCTTCAGGTCCTTCTTGTCGAAGAAGGCGGTCCCGTACACGCGGTTCAGCACCGGATTCGAGGCGTCACCCTTCCAGTAGGCCGAGGAGGTTTTCAGGAGCTTGAACGCCTTGATCTCACCGCTGCTCTTGACGTGGGGGCCCTCGCAGAGGTCCTGAAAATCGCCGATGCGGTAGAAGGAGACGCTGTCTCCGGGAATATCTTCAAGGTGCTGGACCTTCAGCACCTCCCCCATCCCGGAGAGAATGTCCCGGGCCTCGTCCCTGGTCGCTTCGTAGCGTTCAAAAGGGAGGTCGGCCCTGACGATGCGCATCATCTCTTCTTCGATCGCCGCGAAGTCATCTTCCCGGAACACCTCTTCCAGGTCGAAGTCGTAGTAGAAGCCGTCCTCCACCGACGGGCCGAATGCGAGCTTCACGCCGGGGCGAAGCCGCTGAACCGCCATCGCCATCAGGTGCGCCGCGGAGTGCCTGAGGACATCGAGCGCTTCAAAATCCCGTTTCGTGATGATAACCACGTCACACGCCTCGGCCAGAGCGTATCGCTGGTCGACGATCTCGCCGTTGACCTTACCGGCAACCACCGCCCGGCCGAGGCCGGGACCGATCATCGACGCAATTTCGGCGATGCTGCTTCCCGCTTTGATTTCCCGTATGGAATCATCCGGGAGACGGATCTTGATCAACTCTGCCATGCTGATTCTCGGCTCTCCATGGGCGACACCTCCCGCAGGAGGAAGCCGCCATACTACCAGCGGTTCAGGAATCTCAAACAAGCGCACAGGCCAAAAGGAGGGGGCCGCCAACCGTCTTCGGCTGGCGGCCCCGCTTGGTTCCATCAGGCGAATTCCCGGTACGGGTTTCCGCCCCGTCGACTAGTTTACCGTGAAGAAGATGAACGGGATGACCATTTCATCGATCGTCGGAATCTGCTTGGTCTGGCCGTTGCCCTTGAACACCGCCAGGAACCGGACGAACTGGTACCCGGAAACATCCTCGAGTTTTGCCTCCCAGTCCGATGAATTGCCCACATCCGGCTTCCCACCGCTCAAGGGGAGTTCCGGCGCTCCCTGGAAGGTCAGGGTCGTCTGCGTACCGGAAGGCTGCGCACTCAGCGCGGGGAAGAGGACCACCTCGAGGTACTGTGGAGTGGTCAGGCCCGAGTCATACCAGAGCGAACGCGCTTCCGACTGGTCGATCAGGTACGCAAACCGGATGTCGTAGGCGAAGTTCGCCGTGCGAACCGGGCCGTAGGTCGCGCCCAGGGCCACGGTATGCGCAGTCCGGGTGGCGCCACCGCCGTTGTTTTCGAGCCACTCCGCATAGCCGCGGATCGCGGTCCCGCCGGTAAACCCACCGCCGCTCGAACCCGTGTGCACGATCTCCAGGATCAGGTTGGAGGTTCCGTCGTAGGCGAAGTTCGTGGTGAACTTGGGTCCGGCCTGGAATGTGAACGTTCCGAGCGGGATCTGATAGGTCACGCCATTGACGCAGCGCGTCGGTGTGCTCGAATAGTTGGCGGAGAAATTGGTCCCCAGGCTTCCGCTCGTGGTGTGCCCCAGGTAGATCGAAGTGTTCTGGCAGGTCGTCGCGAACCGGGTCGCGTACTTCATCCAGTCAAAGCCAGTGATTGTCCGGGAACTGCCGCCGACCTCCGTGGAGAAGTAGAGAGCCTGGAACTGTGCCGCCACGTTGCCCACCGCCCACGGCTCGAGCGTGACGAAACCGTTGTTGGTGACCGGAACCACGCTGCCGGAGGTGAACGTTCCGGCGAGCAGGCCGGGAGCGCCACTGTCATTCCAGAGTGCCGGGGCCGACTTCGCGACGAAAGACGAGTCCTGGAAGAGTTGGTTGGTGAACTCCTCCTTGATGCTGCCGAAGTCGGGCTGCGTCGGGTCGTACCTCGTGCGAAACTTGAACTTGATCTCCCGCGGGGTCGGGTTTCCGGAGAGGTTCTCGACCTCCCGGCTCACCGTGACCTGGATCTCGTATCCGTCCTGCTGCGGATCCAGCGGATCGGTGCCGCCATTGGTGGAGTCGACGCCCTTTCCGTAACCGAAGACCGGGCGGAAGATGACGCGCGTGAGGTCGGTGCTGTACCGCAGGGTGCCGAGCGGTACCGAACCGTCGAAGGTGTTCTGCACGATGAAAGTATCACCGAGAACAAACGTGTCACGCTTCATCGGCTGGTCGAAGGCCACGACGATGTCCGCTTTCGCGTCCACCTGCACGGCGTTAGGCAGCGGCGAGGAGAGGTACTCCTGCCACCGGGGCTGGATTCCCGTGTCCACGTAGTCCGCGCCGGTCTCGAAGCTCGCAGTGTACTCGGTGACGATGCCGTCGCCGACGAGGTTCCGGACATAGTTGTTGGCGGTGAGGACCGAGGGGATGAGCACCTGGTAGACCGCCAGACGGTCGAGGCCCTCCGGGTTGTCCGCAACCGTTCCGGCCACAGTGTAGGTCGGGTTGAAGATCACCTGATTGTAAACCTGGGTGCCATTGTCGGGGTCGATCGGATGATAGTAGATCCCCTGGGCCTTCTCGAACAACCCGCCACCGGTCGGGATGCCGACCCGGATCGTCCGATCGTTGACGGAATCGATGTCAACCATCGTGTTGAAAGTGAACAGGAGACGGGCATCGCGGAGCACGTTGGTGCTGTCCGGTCCGCCAATCGGCACCAGTACCCCGTTCGGGCGCTCCTCCACGATCAGGAAGGTCAGGACCGCAAGATCCTGATCGATGATGCTGCCGCCCCGGCCACCGGAACCACCACCGCCTGCGCCCCCGCAGCCGACAAACCCGACGCCCAACGCCAGCACAATCGCGAGTCCGACGAAACCTCGCAGGTTGGACACTCGCCTCATTTCGTCCTCCCAAGACAGCTTGACGATCGGTACAACCCGACCCCGCCTGCGCGGAGCCCAAAATGCCCGATCAGGAAGTCTATAAACATTCACCTGCACCTGTCAATGCAATCGGCAGCACTGCTCCACCTCCGCAGGCGGCCGTTTGCGGCTCACGGAGGCTGCTTTCGTCATTCCGCAAACTTCATACCAACTTCAGCACCCCGGCCGGATCCCCATTCTTACGGCTCCCGCACCCCTGCTCCTGAGATTCCGGGCACCCAGAGCGTGCGAAAGCGCTCGATCGTCGTGCGGAAGTCACCGAACGGGTCGAATGCCGAGATCCCCGAGCTGGTCCTCCGAAACAGGTGCCGGAGCACCGGTCAGGGGGCAGGCCGCCGAGGTGGTCTTCGGGAACGCGATCACCTCCCGCAGCGAGGTAACCCCGGCCAGTTGGGCCACCAACCGGTCGAGCCCGACAGCGAATCCGCCGTGAGGCGGAGCACCATACTTCAGGGCCTGAAGCAGAAATCCGAATTTGGCGTCGGCGTCCTCCTCGCTGATCGCGAGGGCATCGAACACGCGTCGCTGGGTCTTTTCCTGGTGGATCCGGATCGAGCCGCCGCCGAGTTCCACTCCGTTGACCACCAGGTCGTAGGCGCGGGCCCGTACCGCGGCTGGATCGGTTTCGAGCATGTCCAGGTCCTCCGCCATCGGAGAAGTGAAGGGATGGTGAAGCGCGTCGAAGCGCTGCTCGTCCTCATTCCACTCGAAGAGAGGCCAGTCCACCACGAAGAGCGGACACCAGGCCTCCCGGTCGATCAGATCGAGCACCCGCCCCACCTCGAGACGCACCGCACCGAGGGCCTGCGCGACGACGCGCTCCTGGTCGGCGGCGGCCAGCAGGAGGTCCCCCGCCTGTGCACCCAGCCTCCCCTTCAGTGCCTCGTTTTCCGGCTCACCGAGGAACTTGGCGGCGGGCCCGCCAAGAGCGAGGTCATCCCCCACCTTCAACCAGACGAGTCCCTTGCCGCCGTTCTCCCGGGCCACGTCTTCGAGTCCGGAGAGCTGCTTCCGGGAGAGGGTGGCGCCACCGGGCACCCGCAACGCCCGGATCCTCCCGCCCGCCTGCGCCGTTGCGCTGAACGCCCGGAAGCCGGAGTCGGCGAGGCTCTCGGTCAGGTCGCTGATCTCGAGCCCGAAACGGAGGTCGGGCCGGTCGGTGCCGTACGTGGCCATGGCTTCGGCGTAGGACATCCGCAAAAACGGCGTGGCCGCCTCGTGGTCACGGAACTCACGGAGCAGGAGAACGGTCAGGTCCTCGAGGATCTGCAGGACGTCTTCCTCGGTGACGAAGGCCATCTCGAGGTCGAGCTGCGTGAACTCCGGCTGGCGGTCCGCGCGCAGGTCCTCGTCCCTGAAACACCGGGCAATCTGGTAATAGCGATCGATCCCGGCGACCATCAGCAGCTGCTTGAACAGCTGAGGCGACTGCGGCAGCGCGTAGTACGCCCCCTTCCGCTCGCGGCTCGGCACCAGGTAGTCCCGGGCGCCCTCCGGCGTCGACTTCGTGAGAATCGGCGTTTCAACGTCGAGGAAGCCCTGCTCATCCAGCCAGTGCCGGATGCGCGAGGTCACCTGGTGCCGGAGCACCATCAGCGCGGTCATCTTCTTCCGCCGCAGGTCCAGGTAGCGGTACCGCATGCGCAACTCGTCGGAGAGTTCGCCATCGGCCTCCAACTCGAAAGGCGGCGTCTCCGCGGTGCCGAGCACCTCGAGTTCGTCCACCAGGAGCTCGACGTCTCCGGTGGGCATCTTCCTGTTCCGCAGGCCCTCCGGGCGCGCGCTGACCTCGCCGGACACCCGGATGCAGGTCTCGAGCGGTAGTTCCGAGCCGCGCTCCATCACCAGCGCATCCTCGCCTTCGCCGCGCCGGAGGACGCACTGCATGAGGCCGTAGCGGTCACGCAGGTCGACGAAGATCGTCCCCTTGTGGTCGCGGCGGGAGGCGACCCAGCCGCACAGGAAGGCCCGCTCCCCGACGTTTTCGAACCGCAACTCACCGGCGGTATGTGTTCTCAGCATTTTTCACCTGCCAGATACCCGTCGTCCCCTCCCCCACATGGCATACCGCACCGATCCGCAATAGTTCAGCAAGTTCCCGCGGCAGGCCGCCGGGACCTGTTGGGGACCGCAGGAGCCGGTGCTATCCTGCCCGCATGAAGGCCAGAGCAACGACTATCCTGACCGTGCGCCGCGATGACCAGGTGGCCATGGCCGGGGACGGACAGGTCACCCTCGGCGACGTCGTCATGAAGCACGGCGCACGAAAGATCCGGCGGCTCGACGAAGGGCGCGTGCTCGCGGGTTTCGCGGGTGCCGCGGCGGACGCGTTCGCCCTGATCGAGCGTTTCGAGGGGAAACTCAAGGAGCACTCCGGGGACCTGGCCCGGGCGGCGGTGGAACTGGCCCGGGACTGGCGCACCGATCGCGTGCTCCGGCGACTCGAGGCGATCATCGTCGTAGCCGACGCGAAGCGCAGCCTGCTGGTATCCGGCTCCGGCGACGTGATCGAGCCGGATGACGGCGTCCTCGGCATCGGCTCCGGAGGCTCGTACGCCACCGCTGCGGCCCGGGCTCTCATGGGCCACACCGAGCTTCCCGCAAGCGAGATCGCGAGAACCGCCCTCGAAATCGCCGCCGACATCTGCATCCACACCAACCGCGAGATCCACGTGGAGACCCTGCCGTGAGTGAACTGACTCCCCGAGAGATCGTGGCCGAACTGGACCGCTACATCGTCGGACAGAACGATGCGAAGAGGTCGGTCGCCGTCGCGATGCGAAACCGCTGGCGCCGATCCCGGCTGCCGGAAGAACTTCGCGACGAGGTCCTCCCGAAGAACATCATCATGATCGGCCCCACCGGCGTCGGCAAGACCGAGATCGCGCGGCGCCTGGCCACGCTGGTCCGGGCGCCGTTCGTCAAAGTCGAAGCCAGCAAGTTCACCGAGGTGGGCTACGTGGGCCGTGACGTGGAGTCCATCATTCGCGACCTGATGGAAGCGGCGGTCTCCCTCGTCCGGTCCGAGGCGCTCGAAGGCGTTCGCGACCAGGCCCGGGACCGGGCGAAAGAGCAGATCCTCGATGCGCTTCTGCCCAGCGCCGCCGTCCTCGACCAGAACGTCACCGAGGACGACCGAGCCCGCCGCACCCGCACTCGCGACAAGCTGCGGGGGCTCCTCGATTCCGGGCAGCTCGACGACAGAACGGTGGAGATCCGGGTCAAGGAGCGTGCGGCCAACCAGATGGAGGTCTTCGGAAAACAGGGGTTCGAACAGACCGGCCTGGACTTCCAGGGCTTCCTCGACCGGATGTATCCGAGCAAGGAGTCCGAGCGCAAGGTCACCGTCAGGGAAGCGCTCGATCTGAAGGCCCTGGAGGCGGCTGAGGAACTGATCGATCAGGACCGGGTCATCGAAGACGCCAAAGAGCGCGTCGAATCATCCGGCATCGTCTTCCTCGACGAGATCGACAAAGTGGCCGGCGACCACGGAAAGGGTTCCGGTCCCGATGTCAGCCGGGAAGGGGTCCAGCGGGACCTGCTCCCCATCGTGGAGGGTTCGAACGTCTCCACCCGCCACGGCGTGATCCGCACCGACCACATCCTCTTCATCGCCGCCGGAGCCTTTCACGTCTCAAAGCCCTCGGACCTGATTCCCGAACTCCAGGGCCGCTTCCCCATCCGGGTGGAGCTTCGCGACCTCGAAACCGCGGACTTCGTACGGATCCTCACCGAACCGGAGAACGCGCTCACTCTCCAGTACACCGGCCTGCTTGGAACAGACGGGGTTTCCGTCACTTTCACCGACGACGGCATCCAGGCGATCGCCGAGACCGCCACGGAGGTGAACCGCCGCGCCCAGAACATCGGCGCGAGAAGACTGTTCACCCTGATGGAGAAGGTGCTCGAAGACGCCTCGTTCCGCGCGCCCGACCCTTCCCTGCGGACGCTCGAAGTCACGGGCGAGTTTGTCCGTGAACGTGTGGCCGATATTGCCGGGGATCGGGATCTGGCTTCTTCCATCCTTTAGAAAACCGTCCCGACCCTGTGCGCCCCCCTCACCCCCCCACTACGCCGGGCAGCTTTCTGCAAGGTCATCCCAAACAGCCCGCGACTTCTGCAAAGCCCCCGTCAGGAGACCAAGGGCTCGGTCCTGGTCCTTCGCACTGGCGTGGACCTCGACCCGGCCCTCCTCGGTCCGCACGATCTGGAAGTCGAAGTCGTCGCCGGACCCGGCCGCGGAGACGAGGTAGAGCCCCAGCCCAGTCGTGACTTCACTGACGACGTAATCGTCCCGCTCCCGGATGACCCCGATGATCCCGGAGATGATCGTCACCAGGCGCTGCGGCTTGAACTCCCGACTCTGCCAGACGACCTCGCGATGGGGCTCCGCGGGTTCAGTCACGCCCTTGATGCCGGGACCGCCTTCGAAGAGTTTCACCAGGATCGGCGGTGCCAGGACCGTGGTGATCAGCGTCATCATGATGGCGACGCCGAACATGTCACTCTGAATCACCTGCTTGGTCAGGCCAACGCCCGCCACGATCAGAGCCACTTCACCCCGCGGCAGCATACCGAAGCCGACGCGAAGGGCGCCCTTCATGTTGAATCGGACCAGGAAGGTCGGCAGCCCGCAGCCCACCACCTTCGCGACCACCGCCACGAGCGAGAAGACCAGACCGAAGACGAGCGCGCCCTGCATGGCCTTGAAATCCACGAGCATGCCCATGGTGCAAAAGAACACCGGCACGATGATGTTGTAGAAGGGCCTGAGCTGGCGATCGAGGTAGTGGGCGAGTTCCTGTTCCTTCGCCAGGGCCAGACCGGTGACGTAGGCGCCGATGATCATGGCCAGGCCGGCGGACTCCATGATACCGGCGAGCAGCAACGCGATACCGAAGGCGACTCCGGGAATGACACCGGGCCCCTTGAAGAAGTTGAAGGTCTTGTGCAGCGGCTTCGCGAGCAGGATCATCAGCACGCTCACGACGGTAAAGATCCCGAAAGCCTTGAGGGCCACGGTGAGCGGGCTGGACTCCGCGCCACCGGGACTGTTGAGCCCCACCACCACGGCCAGGACGATGATCCCGAGGACGTCGTCGATAACCGCGCCCGAGAGGATCGTCACGCCTTCCGGAGTATCGAGTTTGCCCTTCTCGGAGAGGACTCGAGCCGTGATGCCGACGGATGTGGCCACGCTGATCGTCCCCATGAACATCGGAACGCCATCCGTAAAGACCCATTCCGGGTGACCGAGGGCGTTGCCGAACCAGACCGTCAGGAGATCGCCCGTGACGAACGCGCCGAGCACGCCGCCGATCCCCACCAGCCCCCCGGGACCGGCGTACTTCATGAATTGCCGGAAGTCGGTCTCCAGGCCGGCGAGGAAGAGCAGGAGGATCGAAGCCAGGGTCGAGACCCCGTAGATGATCTCCGAAACCGGAATGATCACCGTGCCGTCCGCAAGCACCTGGCCGGCCTGCGAAAGCGGGAACAGCGCCCCGATCACCGGCAGAGGCAGCGCGCCGAGGGCGTACGGACCGATCAGGAGACCGGCGGCGAGTTCACCGAGCACCGCGGGCATCCGGAAGACGCGGTCGAAGAGTTCACCGACCAGCTTCGCGGCAATGATGATCACGCCGAGCTGAAACGCGAGCAGCATCATCGTGTGGGTGATGCTGTGTTCCCCGCCGGTGGCCGTCACGGCCTGGCCGGCGGGAGATGCGCCTTCCGAGGCGAACATGTCCGGCGCTCCGAAAATCAACATAACCAGACACACAACGACAGCCGTCCGCAAGATGCTTCGCATGGTATTCCTCGTCTTCAGAATCCCCGTGGACGGATCTTACGAACAAGAGTGGGCGATCCTAAGGAATGCACTACTTCCCGGCCGGGGTCTTGGCCGGGGTCTTGGCCGGGGTCTTGGCCGGGGTCTTGGCCGGGGTCTTGGCCGGGGTCTTGGCCGGGGTCTTGGCCGGAGTCTTGGCCGGAGTCTTGGCCGGAGTCTTGGCCGGAGTCTTGGCCGGGGTCTTGGCCGGGGTCTTGGCGGCGGCCTGCTGTTTCCTGGTTTCGGCCAATTGTTTTCTGGTCACGGCCAGCTTCTTCCTGGCTTCGTCCAGCTGCTTCTTCACCTCGGCCATCTGTTTCCCGGTCTCGGACATCTGGGCCTCGATCTTTGAGAACCGGGCATTCAGCTCGCCGAGTTCGAGCGTCTTCTCCTCGATCCGATCCTGGGCATCGATGATCTCCACCGTCAGATCCTCGCACCGCATCGTTTCCTCGAAGTAGAGCTCCTCGAGTGCCTCACGACGGTACTGCTCCTGATCGTACTTGTACTTGTTCAGCTCTTCGTCGAGCAGTGTCATGTGGCTGTCGCCGCACCCGAGGACACCCAGACCGACGATGAGGATCGAGCAGGAGCGCATCAGCAAGGCACGAATCGACATGGCGCGGATCAACGGGTTTCTCCCTGCATGCATCGGTTCATTCTATGCCCACCCGGGCGCACCCGCAACCGCGGCTGCTCTCCGTTAAAACTGGTCCGAAGGCACGGTACCCTTAGGATCACAGGCTTCGAGCCCCGATGGAGACCTGACATGGAAACCACCCTCATCATCCTGAAGCCGGACACCGTTCAACGCCAACTCTGCGGACGCATCATCTCCCGTTTCGAGGAGAAGGGCCTCCAGATTGTCGGCCTGAAGATGGCCCACCTGAAGCGAGAACTCGTCGAAGAGCACTACGCCCCCCACAAAGGCAAGCCCTTCTACGACGGCCTCATCCGCTACATGACGTCCAATCCGGTGGTGATCCTCGGTCTCAGGGGCCGCAACGCCATCGAGGTCTGCCGCAAGCTCATGGGCGCAACCTTCGGTTACAACGCGGAGCCGGGCACGATCCGCGGCGACTTCGGGATCTCGAAGAGCATGAACCTGGTGCATGGTTCGGACTCGGTCGAGTCTGCCGCTCGCGAACTCGGGCTCTTCTTCCAGGGTTACGAGGTGTTCGACTGGACCCCGCAGGGACTCGACTGGCTCTACGACGCCACAGAGGAACTGGGCCGCTAGGTCCGTCATGGACCGTGACCGCACGATGACCCAGAAAGCGCTGATTCGATCGAGAAGGAGCCAATCATGAGGCGGCATCATTTCTTGCTCATCGCGCTTCTGTTCCCGGTCCTCACGTCCTGCTCGAGTCCCGGTGTGAGCGAAGACGAACAGTACACGGTCGACTTCCACAACAACAACGCCCAGCACTATTACGAGGGCGGGCACTACACGCGCGCGCTGCAGCAGTTCGAGAGGGCGCTCGAACTGGACGATGATGACGAACGGGCACTGCTCGGCCGGGCCTGGTGCCTGCTGCTCATCTCCGAAGGGGATATCCTGCGCGGTGACTCCATCGCGGACGACTTCCTCGAAGAAGCGCGTGACGCGTTCATGGATCTCAACGCGCGGGGGCTCGGCGAAAGCCAGTTCAAGGTCGACCTCGGCACCGCCAAGATCCACGCCCTGTACGGTGACCTCTACACCACCAGGATCAGGAACCTCCAGGAGGAATTGAAGCACCGCCACCCTGGCGACCCGCTGCACAAGGCCCTCGCGGATGCGGAGCAAGCCGCTGAACAGAGCTACTTCGAGGCGAAGACTCTCTTTGAAAAGGTCCTGAACAACGACAAGGTCCCCGGCGCCAGGGACAATCTCACCGCTCTGCTGCAACTGGCCCGGCTGGCGGTGCTCCGCAAGGACTTTGCCAGGGCCCTCCTCTACGCGGAGCAGTACCGGGAGCAGGTGCGCCGCTCGAAGGACCTCTGGGTTCGCTCGCTCAAGCAATTCCCTGAAGACCGGGTCATCTGGGAGGCGAAGCTGGCCGGCGCGGTCAGCAAGGAGGTCGAAGTTCTTGATCTCATCGCCAACGCCTACTTCAAGATCGGCCAGTACGAGCTCGCCAAAGAAGAGCTGGACCGCCTGCTCAGGCTCGACCCCTATCGGACGGACGCCTACCTGAACCGGGGAATTCTGCATCAGAAACTCGCTCAGCCCCGCCTCGCACTCGACGACTTCAACTCGTTCATGTCCCGCGCCGCGGAGCTGGATATGAGCCCCGAAGACAACCGGGTCATCGAAGCCACCAGGCAGATCATGGCGATTGAGAAGACGCTCGGTATGGAGTCGTCGATCCCCGATCCGGAGTGATGGTCCGGCGATGCCCCCGGTTGGCGCCTCGCTTTTTCACAAAAAGTCCGCGCCGACACCTGGCCTCCCGACGTTAAGATTCACGGAAGACCGAATTCGTCGGAGGCCGTCATGCGTCTTTTCTTTGCGATGCTCCTGATCCTGCTTATTGCCGCCGCCCCCGCGACGGCCGACGAAGAAGTGCTCCAGCTCAAGTCCGGGAAACTCGCAGTCGGTGTAATCAAGTCGATCGACGCGAAGGGCATCACGCTCGTAAAAGACGGTCGCGAAGCACATTACGACTGGAAGGCTCTTACGCCCATCAGCCAGTACGAGGTTCGCGCGGACCGGGCTGACCCGGAAGACGCGAACGCCCACGTCGTCCTCGCTGAGTTCTGCGTGCGCCACGGCCTCTACACCCGCGCCCGGGCGGAGCTGGATATGGCGCGAGGGGTCGGATACGAAGACAAGAAGAAGCTCGAACGGATCATGTTCGTCGTAAATGAGGCCGAGGCGGATGCCGCGTTCGCGACCATCGAACAGCTCATCGCCGAGGAGGAGTACGCGCTCGCCCTCGATGAAATCCGTCGTTTCCTGGTCCAGGCGCCGCAGAGCAACCACACGAGAAAAGCCCGGGCCATGGTCTCCGACCTGCTCCGCAGAATCGACTCCCAGGCGCTTCGTGAAGCGGAGGCACGAAAGGATGCTGAGGACGAGCGCAAGGCCAGTGACCTGGCGAAGAAGCTCGCGAAGCTCATCGAGTCTTCCGCGAAGTACCGGGCCATCGCCGCGGAGGCATACGCGGAAGCTTCCCGCTACCACCAGATCGGAAACGTCACCCGCGCCCGCAAGGCTTACCTGAAGGCCGAAGAGGCCCTGCTCCGCGCACACCGCGCCCTGCGCCAGGTCCAACACACCACGCGCGACGGTGTCGCCGCCGAGAAAGCCGCCACAAACCGCAAGTCGATCCGCGCCAGGCTCATCAACATCTACCTCGGGTTGGCATCCCTCTATCTCGATGACCGGAATTACAAGCGGGGCGTGCCCTACGTAAACCGTGTCCTCTACCTGGACCCGGTGAATGAAACGGCGCTCGACATGCGCCGCGACGTGGACGCGAACCGGATTCGCAGGAGGTTGAGCGGGATCTCAAACGCATATCCACGGTGAAAATGCGGCCGGCACCCTCCCGGTGGACGGCATTCATCCCGGGGATCGCCACCGCGTTCGATCAGGCCGGGAGAGTACCCACAAAGCCCTCCAGCAGCACATCCCCACCGCAGACCGTGACGCGCGTCTCTGCAAGCCTGAGCGCCTCGCCGATGTTCCGGAACCCCACGCCGTCCACCGGGGTCGGCGCCTGCGCTCCCCCCAGGACAATCGGAGCGGTGAACGCCATCACCTGCTTGACGATGCCGGCGGCAAACGCGGCTGCGTGGATCTTCCCTCCTCCCTCGAGGAGTATGCGGGCGATCCCCTCGCGACGCAGGGCCTTGAACAGCATGCGCAGATCGAGGCCGGCGCCGGCTCGGGGGGTCTTGATCACCTTGCAGCCAGCTCTCGAAAACCGCTCCGGTTCCGGAGCGTCCTCAGCACAGGCAATCCAGGTCGGGGCCTTGCCGGTCTCCCGCACCAGGCGTGCATCAACAGGAAGGCGCAGGTTCGTGTCGAGCACAAGCCGGATGGCCTCACGGTAGATCGGAACCTCCCGGGCGGTGAGGTCCGGATCATCGGCGATCGCGGTCCCGACACCGACACAGACCGCGTCCACCGATGCCCTCGTCTCCTGCACCACCTGGCGCGACTCGGGTCCGGTGATGGTCCGGGAGCCTCCCTCGACATCGGCGATCTTGCCGTCCAGGGTCATCGCCCACTTCGCGATGGTCCAGGGGAGGTCATGCTCGAGATGCGCCTCAAAACGCTCGTTCATCGCCTTCGCGCGCTCGCGAAGCAGGCCCCTCGCGGTCTGGACACCGGCAGCCTCGAGCATTGCCGGGCCCTGCCCGGACGTCTCAGGGTTCACGTCCCCGACCGCAAAGAGCACCCGGCGGATGCCGGCATCGATCAGAGCTCTGGCACAGGGAGGCGTTTTTCCGGTGTGACCGCACGGTTCGAGGGTGACGTAGGCGGTGGCTCCCCGAGCAGCCTCTCCGGCTTCCGCGAGCGCCTCGATCTCCGCGTGCGGCCCCCCGAAGCACCGATGGACTCCACGGCCGACGATATCGCCGTCCAGCTCAATCACCGCACCGACCATCGGGTTCGGTTCCACACGGAAAAGCCCGGCCGGAGCAATGGCGAGAGCCTCCTCCATGAAGTCCCGCTCGGAGTGCGCCGCCTCCCTCTGAGATTCTCTCGCGTCACTTCTCATGCTACGAGATTAGCGAGGAGGGGCCCCGGAAGCCAATCCTCCGATCAACGTCAGCGGAGTGACACGGTGCACGCGTACCGGCACCGTCTGTCCGGCCAGGCACGGAGAACCCGGAAACGCGACGATCTGATTGCCGCGAGTCCGACCCGTCAGGCGATCGGGATTCTTCGGGGACACCCCCTCGACCAGTACGTCGAAGACACGCCCGATTCTGCCCTGATTCCTCATCAGGGAATGCCGCTCCTGGACCTTGAGAAGCCGGTTGTTTCGTTCCTTCTTCACGATTCCGGGGACATCATCCTCCCACTCCGAGGATCGCGTCCCTGGCCTGACCGAATACTTGAAGACAAAAGTCTGCTCGAATCGAATGCGCTCCATCAGACCGATCGTCGCCTCGAAGTCCTCGTCGGTTTCCCCGGGGAAGCCGACGATGAAGTCGGTGGCCAGCGAGAGTCCGGGGACGATTTCGCGCCCCTTCTCCGCCAATTCGAGATAGCGCCCCCGGGTGTACCCCCGGAACATCCGCTTCAGCACCCGGTCGGAGCCGGATTGAGCTGGGAAATGCAGGTACTCCATCACCTTCGGAAGTTCCGCCATCGCCTTGAACAGATCGACCTCCAGGTCCATGGGATTGCTGGTGATGAAGCGAATGCGCGAGATGCCGTCCACTTCGTGAACCGCCTCGAGCAAGGCCGGCAAGTTCGGCCGGCCCGAAAGGCTCTTGCCGTACGAGTTGATGTTCTGGCCAAGGAGGATGACCTCAACGACGCCATCCCCCGCGAGCTTCGCCACCTCATCCACCACATCGGCCACCGGACGACTCTGTTCCCTGCCACCGCGCACCCGGGGAACGATGCAGTAGGAGCAGCGGTGGTGGCATCCGCGCATCACCCCCACAAAGGCCTGGTAGGGTCTCGGCCGTACGGCGACATCCCGGCTCTGTCCGCTGACCCCCTCCTGCTCGAGCGCCACCACCGAACGGCCGGTCTCCTCCACTTCCGAAAGGAGGTCGAACATGCGCACGAACTGCTGGCTCCCGCAGACGACATCCACCTGCGGCGCCGCTCGGATGAGATCCTCGCCCTGTCGCTGCGCCATGCACCCCATCACCGCAATCCGGAAGCCGGGGTCGCGTGCCCGGCGATCCTTCAGCTGACCAAGGCGTGAAAGGACACGCTGTTCGGCGTGCTGCCGCACCGAGCAGGTGTTGAATACGACGAGGTCGGCGGCGGCGACATCGTCGGTGACGACGTAGCCCTTTCGCGAGAGATCGGAAAGCACCAGCTCACCGTCGAGCACGTTCATCTGGCAACCGAAAGCCTCCAGAAAGACCTTCCGGGGCTGCATGGGGTTTTCGTTCTTCATGTCGGGGAGGGACCCTCCAGTCAGATTTCGAAGCCGTCCGGGAGAGTGCCACCAGCTCCGTATCGCGATGGCCCGCCGTGATGCCGGGCAGGCCTCAAGCCGCTTCGAGACGGGCGACTTCAGCCTTGAGTTCCGTCACCAGTGCCGCGAGCGCGGGGACCCTTTTCTTGCGCCGCTTGCGCCGGTGGCATTCGAGAGCTTTGCGGAAAGCCTGCAGGGCCTCTTCGGTGAATCCCGAGGCGAGAAACGACTTACCCGCCACGGCATAACCGCCCACGTCCCCCAACTCGGGATACATGTGATTGTAGAGGCCGCGAAGACCGCCCCGGTATGCGGTGCCGAGGAGATCATCTCCGAAGAGGTAGAGGGAACGAACCACAATGCGCTCGTCGGCCATCTCCGGGAGCAGTTCCTCCAGCCGCCGCAATGCCTTCTGGTACAGGTTCTTCACGTGGCGGAGACGCTTGGGATAGAACTCCGCGACCTCTCGGAAGAACCGGTCGTACTCCACCTTGTCCATCCGCACGAAATCCTCCTTCAGGGTGTAATGCTCCTCCTTCAGGATCGATATCTCGTGGTAGATATTGCTGACGTAGTGGTCCAGACGGTCGGTCGCGTCGGATGCCCGGAACAGTTCATGCGCGGCTTCCTTGAGCTTCACGATATCGCGATCGCGAAGCTGCTCCAGACTCTTGAAGTCGAGCAGGCTCTGCAACTGGTCAGCGGGCAGTTTCAGGCGCGAACGTTTCGTCGAAAACTGCTCGGAAAAGCTCGCCACCCGCGCTTCATAGCTGTCGAACAACTTCAGAAACGCAGCACGGGAACGGAAGAACGTCCTGAGCAGCTTCCACTGCAACTCCTGACGGTTGCTTCCGTTCCCGTTCACGGGAAACCCTACTTGCCTTTGCCGGCCTTGGCCTTCTTCTTGCTCTTCCTGCCCTTCTTGCTCTTGTCGGACGAGTGATCGTCGGGGCCGTTGAACTCAACGAGCTCGAAGAAAGCGCGGGGCGCGTTGTCGCCCAGGCGGTGCTTGCTGTCCTTGAGGATCCTGGTGTAGCCGCCGGACCGGTCCATGTAGCCCGGAGCGATCTCCTCGAACAGTTTCCTGGCGATGGCCTTGTCCTGAAGCTTGCTGATCGCACGACGGTAGCAGTGCAGGTAACGCACGTCGTCGCCCCGGCTCCTGGCCGCCACGCCCTTGCGGGCCAGCGTGATCATCCGTTCAGCGAACGGACGCACGTCCTTTGCCTTGGCAAGGGTGGTGATGATCCGCCCGTGCGTAAACAGGGCATTGGTCAGATTCTGGCGAAGCGCCTTGCGATGGGCCGAACTGCGGCCGAGCTTGCGCCCTCTTTTCTGGTGTCTCACGGGGCTAATCCTCTCCCATGATGGTCTTGACGTCCATGCCAAGGCCCAGGCCGCGCTCGGTGAGCTTCTTGTGAATCTCCTTGAGCGAAGTCTTTCCGAAGTTCCTGAGTTCGAGCAGATGCTCTTCGGTCAACACGCAGATCTCTGCGATCGTGGTGATCCCTTCGATCTCCATGCAGTTCGCGGCACGGACCGACAGGTCCAGGTCCGAGAGCGGCAGGGAGAGCTTCTCGCGCAATTCCGCGTTGACCTTCTCGGCCACCATCTCATCTTCACCCTTGCGCTCGGTTTCGGGCAGTTCCGCGCCGATCTCGAAGTACTGGATGAAGGGGTTCAGGTGCTTCCGGAAGATCTTGCTGGCGCCGACGACCGCTGCTTCCGGAGTGACCGTACCATCTGTCCAGACCTCGAGGATCAGGCGGTCGTAGTTGGTCATCTTACCCACACGGGTGTTCTCGGTGCGGTATCGGACACGCTGCACCGGCGAGAAGATCGAGTCCACCGGGATCACCCCGATTTCGTCCTCCTCGCGCACGTTTTCATCCGCGGTGCGATAGCCGCGGCCGGTGCTGACGGTCATTTCCATCTCGAATTCGCGGTCGTCAGCCAGGGTGAGGATATGGAGGTCCTTGTTGATCACCTCGGCGTAGTGCGGAGTCTCGATGTTCGCTGCGGTGACGTTGCCGCCCTTGTTGGCGATGAGACGCATGGTCCCGCCACGCTCACTGTCAAGCCGCACCAGAAGTCGTTTCAGGTTCAGGATGATCTCGGTGACGTCCTCGACCACACCTTCAATCGACGTGAACTCGTGCTGTACGCCCGAGATCTTGACGTGCGTGACCGCCGTCCCCTCGAGCGAGCCGAGCAGGATCCGGCGCAGCCCGTTGCCGACGGTCGTTCCAAATCCACGCTCGAACGGCTCGGCGTAGAAGCAGCCGAACGTGTCGGAGCGAGTGCCGTCGTCAACCGTGACCCGGTTGGGAAGTTCGAAGTTTCTCCAGCGAATACGCATGTTCTTTTGGCCTTATGAGGGGGCATCGCATCCGGGGCATCGCCCACCGATCAAGACTTTCCGCGGGCAACGTCGGATTTCGTCTGGTCTGCCCGAGGTTGACTCGTTACCGCTTCTGGACCTCCACGACGAACTGCTCGTTGACCTCGAACTGAACGTCGTCACGCTTCGGCAGTTCCAGGACCTTCCCCTTCGCCGGATCATGGGTGACCTCGACCCAACTCGGGATGTTCCGGGACTTGGAAAGCTCGATGGCTTCCGCGAAGAGCTTCCTGCTGTTTTCGCGGTCCGCAGGCTCCATGACGTCCCCCGCCTTGACCAGGACGGAAGGGATGTTCACCTTCTTCCCGTTAACGCGGACGTGGCCGTGGCGGATCAACTGGCGGGCGTGCGCTCTCGAGAGTGAGTAGCCCATCCAGTAGAGAACGCTGTCCAGACGCCGCTCGAGGGTGGTGAGCAGGTTCTGGCCGGTGTTCCCCTTCTGGCGCTCGGCGATTTCGAAGTAGCGCTTGAACTGGCGGTCCATCACCCCGTACCAGCGCTTCACCTTCTGCTTCTCACGCAGCCGTTCACCATAAGCCGAACGACGGTGACGCCGCCAACTGTGCATTCCGGGAGGGGTCTCCCGCCGCTTGATCGCACACTTGCCGGTAAAGCAACGGTTGCCCTTCAGGTAGAGCATCACGCCTTCGCGCCGGCACAGCTTGCATTTCGAGTCCGTGTATCGAGCCATCCGTCAAACTCCGATCAGGAGGTAAGGTTCTTCTATACCCGCCGACGCTTCTTGGGCCGGCACCCGTTGTGGGGCAACGGCGTAACATCTTCGATCACCCGGATCTTCAGGCCGTTCGCGGCCAGGCTCCGGATGGCGGATTCGCGGCCGGAACCGGGTCCCTTGACGCGGACCTCGAGTTCCCGGACGCCCATCTTCATCGCCTTGCTCGCCACCGATTCGGCGGCGCGCTGGGCGGCGAACGGCGTGGACTTCCGCGAACCGCGGTACTTCCCACCTTCCACCGAGCCGGCGGATTCCCAGCAGATCGTCTCACCGCTCGGATCCGTCAGCGTGATGATCGTGTTGTTGAAAGTCGCCTTGATGTGCGCGATCGCCTTCGGGACGTTGCGCTTGATCTTCTTCTTGCTCTTGGCCATCGCTCATTACCTCATCGACTTGATCGACTTCTTGCCGGCCACAGTGCGACGCGGGCCCTTCCGGGTGCGCGCGTTCGACCGCGTCCGCTGCCCGCGAACCGGCAGGCCGCGGCGGTGACGAAGCCCGCGATAGCAGGCGATGTCCTTCAACCGCTGGATGTTCTGTGAGATCTGCCTTCTCAGTTGTCCTTCGACAACACACCGCTTCTCGATGATGGACGTGATCCGCGAGATTTCCTCGTCGGTCAGGTCCTTCGTCTTCACGAGAGGCTCGACTTTCGCCTCTTCGCAGATCATCTTCGAAGTCGTCTTGCCGATACCGAACAGGTACGTCAGGGCGATCGAGATCACCTTGTCGTTCGGAATGTCAACACCGAGGATACGTGCCATCTGGTAACTCCTAGCCCTGACGCTGCTTGTGGCGCTTGTTCACGCAGATCACGCGGAGGACACCCTTCCTCCGGATGATCTTGCAGTTCTCGCAGATCCGCTTGACCGACGCCTTGACCTTCATCTCTTGCTCCTGCTCCCGCGACCTAGCCGCGGTAGACGATTCTTCCCTTTTCCAGGTCGTAAGGAGAGATCTCGACCTGCACCTTGTCGCCCGGAAGGATACGGATGAAGTGCATCCGCATTTTCCCGCTGACGTGGCACAGGATCACATGACCAGTCTCCAGTTCCACACGGAACCTCGCGTTCGGCAGTGATTCCCGGACGACGCCTTCAACCCGGATCGGTTCCTCTTTAGCCAACTGCGGTCTCCTCGCTGGAATACCGGGTCAGAACTTCCGCTCCGTCCCCGGTTATCGCGATCATGTGCTCGAAATGAGCAGACGGCTTGCCGTCCCTGGTCACGACAGTCCAGTTGTCGGGCAGAACCCGAACTTCGGCCGTCCCGATGTTCAACATCGGCTCCACACAGATCACCATGCCGGGTCGCAGCGTCACGCTGCCGCCCTTCGGGCCGCTATCCACGTAGTTCGGAACCTGCGGATCCTCATGCATCCGGGCGCCGATACCGTGTCCGGCGTACTCCCGGACAATACCGTAGCCACCGATCTCCGCCTGTTCCTGCACCGCGCGAGACACTTCCCAGACCTTCACGCCCGGACCGATCGTCTCGATCGCCAGGGTCAGGCACAATTCCGTCGCGGCCAGGAGGTCCTGGCACTCCGCCGAAATCGAGCCGACCGCGAAGGTGCGGGCATTGTCTCCCACATACCCCTGATACCGGGCCCCCACGTCGATCCCGATGATATCACCTTCCTCGAGGATGGTGTCCTCGTTCGGGATCCCGTGCACCACCTCTTCGTTTCGCGAGGCGCACACGTTCGCTGGAAAGCCGTGATACCCGTTGAACTCACACGTCGCACCCCGGCTGCGGATGATCCGCTCGGCCTCCCGGTCGAGTTCGAGCGTCGAGATGCCCGGACGGACCATCTCTCCCACGCGATACAGGGCCTCGGCCGCGATACGACCCGCCTGTCGCATGATCTCGAGCTCACGAGAGTCCTTGATGACCGGAGCCAAGAAACCTACTCCTTCGCGATCGCCGTCTTGAGAGTCGCATAAACGTCATTCGGGGCACCCGCCGCCGACACCGTCGTCAGGAGATTGCGCTCCTCGTAGTAACCCACCAGGTCCCCGGTCTGCTCGCGGTAGACGCGCAAACGTTCCAGCACGGTCGCTTCCGTATCATCGGAACGCTGTATCAGCGCAGCACCGCATGTGTCGCACTTGCCTTCCGTCTGTGGCTTCAAGTACTTCACGTGGAAGTTCCGGCCGCAGGAGGGGCAGGTCCGCCGCCCGGTGAGACGTTCGACGACCTCGTCCTCGGAGAGCTCGAAGTAGACGACCTGGCCGACATTCCCGCCGGTCCGCTGTTCCAGCGCACGGGCCTGGGCCAGCGTTCTCGGGAAACCATCGAGCAGGTAGCCGGCCTCGCAGTCGTCGCTGGTGAGCCGGTCCGCGACCACGCCCGCCACAACCTCGTCCGGGACCAGCTCTCCACGGTCCATGTAACCCTTCGCGGCCGTCCCGAGTTCCGTCCCATCCCGAACCGCGCTGCGAAGAATCTCACCCGTCGAGATGTGCGGAATGGCCAGGTCTTTTGCGAGCCGCACCGCCTGGGTCCCTTTGCCCGCGCCCGGAGGGCCGAGGAAGATAAAACGTCCGCCAGCCATCATCGCCTCCTCATGCTCCCGCTACCGCCCTTCATAAATCCTTCGTAGTTCCGCATTTCGAGGTGGCTGTTCAGCTTGTCCACGAGGTCGAGCGCCACACTCACCACGATCAGCACCGAGGTGCCGCCGAGGAACGAGGTCGCCATACCCGGCAGGTTCATCGTCGCGGTCAGGAGCTGCGGAAAGAGGGCGATGGCCGCGAGGAAGGCGGCACCGGCCACGGTCACGCGGATCATCACCTTCTCGAGGAAGTACGCGGTGCGACGACCGGGTCGGATTCCGGGCACGAAGGCTCCGTACTCCTTCATGTTCTTCGACATCTCCGCCGGGTTGAACATGAGGGCGGTCCAGAAGAACGAGAAGAAGAAGATGAGCCCGATATAGAACATCGAATAGACCCAGCCGCCACGGTAGAAAGCCTCGTAGATCCAGCTGATGTCGAGGGCGCTCGGACCGAAGAGGAACGTCGGGAACGCGAGCAGCGAGCTGGCGAAGATCACCGGCATCACGCTGGCCTGGTTCACGCGGATCGGCATGTAGTGCCGCTGCCCGCCGTAGACTTTACGGCCGCGGGTGAGCTTCGCGTACTGCACGGGGATTCTTCGTTGCCCCTTGGTGATATAGACGACCACCAGGACCACGAAGACGTACATGATGGCCAGCAGGATCGATTTGAGGATTTCACCTCTCACCGTCCCCTCGGCTTCCGCGCGGGCGAACATCTGCATGAAGCCCTGCGGCATGCGGGCCACGATGCCGGCCATGATCAGGAGCGAGATCCCGTTCCCCACGCCATGCTCGGTGATCTGCTCCCCGAGCCACATGAGGAAGATTCCGCCCGCGGTCAGAGCGAGCACCACCAGGGGTTTGAACCAGATGGCATTGTAGACTTCCCGGTCCACCACCGTCGGCAGCTCGCCACCCGGGGCCAGAAGTTTCAGCACGAAGATGGCCTGGACCAGACAGATCGGCACCGTGACCAGGCGTGTGTACTGGTTGATCTTCTTCTGACCGCTCGCGCCCTCTTTGCTGAGCTTCTCCAGCGCCGGCACCACCTTCGTCAACAGGCTGAAGATAATGGACGAGGAAATGTAGGGCATGATGCCGAGGGAGAAGAGCCCGTAGGAGAGGAGTCCGCCGGCGGACAGCACATTGATGAGGCCGATGAGCTGCCCGCCGGCGATGCCGCCTTCCGCGTTCAGTTCCAGAATCCTCTGCATGCTCAGCCCCGGCAGCGGCACGTGCCACCCCAGGCGATAAACGAGGAGCAGCCCCAGCGTGAGCAGCACCTTGTTGCGGAGCTCGGATATTCGGAAGATGTTGAGGACGTTCTGGATCATTTGATCTCGACTACGGTCCCGCCGGCCTTCTCGATCTTATCCCTGGCCGTGGCACTGAAGCGGTGCGCCTTCACGGTCAGGGCCTTGTTCACGTCACCCTTGCCGAGGATCTTCAGCAGCGACTCGCGCTTCTTCATGATCCCCTTGTCCTTCGCGACCTCGGGACCGACCTCTTCACCGACGGCAAAGTGCTCTTCGAGGTCCCGGACATTCAGGATGGCGTACTCGGTACGGAAGTTCTTGTTGTTGAAGCCCTTCTTGGGAAGCCGCCGGTTGATGGGCATCTGCCCACCCTCGTGCGCCAGCATGCCGACCCAGCCGGAGCGCGACTTCGCGCCGTTGTGGCCCCGGCCGGCGGTCTTGCCCTTGCCGGAAGACTCACCGCGGCCGATCCGGACTCTGCGATCCCGGGGACCGGCCTTCTTGTTTACATCCGAAAGATTCATGACAGGCTCACTCCCCTCAACTCTTCCGCATGCTTCCTGGAGCGGAGCATGTGGAAACCGTCGAAGACCGCCTTGACCTGGTTGATCGGGTTGTTGCTCCCGAACGACTTGGTCAGGATATCCTGGATCCCGGCCTTCTCGCAAACCGCGCGAACCGCGGCTCCGGCGATAACACCGGTCCCGGGGCTGGCGGGCTTCATGAGGACGCGGGCGGACCCGTACGTGCCGATGACCTCGTGCGGGATGGTGGTCCCGACGAGCGGCACGCGCAGGAGACGCTTCTTGGCGTCCTTGGTGCCCTTCTCGACACTCGGCGGGACCTCGTTGGCCTTGCCGTATCCCCAACCGACCACGCCGTTGTGGTTGCCCACCACCACGAGCGCGGAGAAAGAGAACCGCCGGCCACCCTTCACCACGGTGGCGCACCGGTTGATCTTCACCACGTTGTCCTCGAGGACCAGGCCCTCGGCGTCGACGAAATCTGTGATCTTCCTGGACTTCATTCTTTGTCCTTTGCTTCGGTACCCCGGCCGACTGGCGAGCCTCCCGGGAACCTCAGAAAACGAGCCCGCCTTCACGGGCGCCGTCACTGAGCGCCTTGATGCGGCCATGATACTTGTATGGACCACGGTCGAGGCGAACCTCGGTCAGGCCCTTGTCTTTTGCCTTCGCGGCGATATCGAGCCCCACCTCTTTCGCGGCGTCACAGTTCCCGCCGTACTTCGAGCTGAGTCCCTTCGCGCGCTCGAGCATCAGACTCGAACTCGACGCCAGCGTCTCGCCGCTCAGGTCGTCGATCAGCTGAACATAAATGTACCGGCTGCTGCGAAACACCGACAACCGGGGCCGATCGGCCGTGCCGCGGACTTTCTTCCGGTTGCGCATCGTGCGCCGCCGGGTCCTCTGCGCTGTTTTCTTCCACTTCTTCATCTTGAGAGCGCCTCTGACCGCTTACTTGTCACCGGAAACAAACGACTTGCCGGCCTTGCGAATGACCCGCTCGTCGAGGTAACGGATACCCTTGCCGTTGTAGGGCTCCGGCGGCCGTACCCGGCGGATGTTCGCCGCGAACTGACCGACCTCCTGCTTGTCACAGCCCGACACCACAATCCTCTGGTTGGTCGGCGTCTCGAGCGTGAGAGTCTCCGGCACCGTGAAGTGAACAGGGTGACAGAAACCGATCGCCAGCGTGAGCCGCTTGCCATCCATCTTGGCCGTGTAACCGACACCGACGATCTCAAGCGTCTTCTTGTAGGGCGTGTGTACGCCCGTCACCGCCGCAGCCACCAGGCTCCTCGTGAGCCCATGCATCGAGCGATGCAGTTTCGAGTCGTTCGGACGCTCGACGCGGAGCACCTTGCCCCCCTCCTCCTCGATGAGTTTCATCGAAGGATGAACGCGAGCGGTCACCGTGCCGTGCGGCCCCTTCACCTCGACAGACGTTTTTCCGATCGAAACGGAAACGCCGTCGGGCAGGGTTATGGGCTGCCTACCGATCCGGGACATGGTTACCAGACCTCCGCGAGGACTTCCCCGCCGACGTTCTGCTTCAGACACTCACGGTCGGACAGCACCCCACGCGGGGTGGAGATGATACGCACTCCCTGCCCGTCCAGCAGCGGCGCCATGTCGCGAACCCCGGAGTAGATCCGGCAGCCCGGCTTGGAGACTCGCTGCAGGTGACGGATCACCCGTTCGCGATCGCGTCCGTATTTGAGGTAGATCCGAACGGTGGGGAACTTGACGTCTTCCAGGTCTTTGAACTCCTGGATGAAGCCTTCCCTCTTCAGAACCGCCAGGGTACCTCGCTTGAGGTTGGACGCCGGACAATCAACCACTGCCCGGCCGATCCGGTTCGCGTTGCGGATCCTCGTCAGAAGGTCCGCGAGTGGGTCGGTCATCGACATACAATACTCCCGGGAGGCAAGTGCTTCCCTCCCGCAGTCACAGTTTTCACCAGGAAGCCTTCTTCACACCGGGGATCTCACCCTTCAGGGCAAGCTCCCGGAAACAGATCCGGCAGATCTGGAACTTCCGGTAATAAGCCCTCGGCCTTCCGCAGATCCGACAACGGTTGTAGGCCCGGACCTTGTACTTGGGCCGCCGATTGGCCTTCTCGATGAGACACTTCTTGGCCACGGAGCTCTCCTCAGTTCGACCGGAAGGGCATTCCGAGCGCCTTCAACATTTCGAAGGACGTCTCGTCGGTCCCATTCCGGATCGTAATCGTCACGTTCATACCCTGGGTGTTCTCCACCGAGTCGAGATCGATCTCCGGAAAGACGATCTGTTCAGAGAGCCCCATGTTGTAGTTGCCGCGGCCGTCGAACGACCGGGGAGATAGTCCGCGGAAGTCACGGATACGGGGGATCACCACAGAGATCAGGCGGTCGAGGAACTCGAACATCCGCCTCCCTCTCAAGGTGACCATACAGCCGATCGCGTTGCCTTCACGCAGTTTGAAACCGGAAACGGAACGACGGGCGATCGTAATCCGGGCCTTCTGACCGGTGATGATCCCGAGATCGCGAGCGGCGTCCTCCAGGAACTTCCGGTTCTCGGTGGCCTTGCCGACGCCCATGTTCACGACGATCTTCTCCAGCCTCGGAGCCTCCATGGGGTTCGTCATGGAGAACCGCTCCATCAAGGCCGGTCTGACCGTTTCGTAGTATTGATCTTTCAGCCGCGGGTTATCCATGGCCTACTCCTTGGACTTCTTTGCTTTCTTGCCGGCGCTGGTCTTCTTGCCGGCCCCACGCTTCCGGGATCCAGGCGCCTCACCGATCACCTCGCCGCTCTTCCTGGCGAAGCGCTCCCAACCGCGGGACCCCTTCTCCGGCTGAGCCTGACGCTTTCCGACTTTCGTCACGGTCTCGCCATCGGAGTCCAGAACCATCACGTTGGAGATGTGGATCGCCGCCTCGCGCTTCACGCGGCCGCCCTGGGGGTTCTGCTGGCTGGGCCTGATGTGCCGGTGGACGAGGTTGACCCCCTCCACCACCACCCGCGATTTCTCACGGAGCACGCGCAGCACGCGCCCGGTCTTGCCCTTGTCGTCACCGGCGATCACCATGACCTCATCGTCACGGAGTACGCGGTGGCAGTGGGGGCGACGGTTCGTTCCCATCACACCACCTCCGAGGCCAGGCTCACGATCTTCATGTAGTTCTTCCGGCGAAGCTCGCGGGCGACCGCACCGAAGATCCGAGTGCCCTTGGGGTTGCCGTCGTCATCCACGATCACCATCGCGTTCCGGTCGAAACGAACGTAGGAGCCGTCGTTGCGGCGGACGTTCTTCTTCGTCCGGACGACCACACCCCTCACAATCTGTCCCTGCTTGACGTCGCCGCCGGGCAGCGCGCGCTTGACGGTGGCGACGATGATGTCACCGACCGTGGCGTAGCGCCGCTTCGACCCGCCGAGCACCTTGATGCACATGGCACTCCGGGCCCCGGTGTTGTCAGCGACGTCGAGCCTCGTCTGAGCCTGGATCATCAGTCATCTCCTCCGGGCTCGGCGATGACGCGACCGGCGGCGGGCGTGACGATCTTCAGGAGCCGCCAGCACTTCGTTCGGGACATCGGCCGCATCGCGGCGAGTTCCACAAGATCGCCGTCCCGAGCATCATCGTTCTCGTCGTGGGCGTAGTACGTCGTGAACTTCCGGACGTACTTGCCGTAGCGGGGATGCTTCACCCGGCGCTCGGACTTCACCACGATCGTCTTCTGCATACGGTCGGAGACAACCCGACCCTGCACGGTCTTCAGCCTGCCACGTTCCATGATCTAGCCCTCCCCTCGGAGCTCGCGCTCACGAAGGACCGTCTTGATCCGCGCTACTTCCTTGCGCAGCCTCTTCAGGAGCTGCGGGTCGGTCGCCCGCTCGGATGCCTGCTGAAAGCGAAGGTTGAAGCACTCGCGACGCTTCTCTTCCAACTCGCTCCGGAGGTCGCCGGACTCGCGCTTCCGATACTCTGCCGTACTGGCCTTCATCAGCGGATCCCTCGCTTCACGAACCTGCACCTCACCGGCAGCTTGTGGGCCACGCGGTTCAGCGCCTGCTGCGCAAACTCCTCCGGGACCCCGCCGATCTCGTACATCACGGTGCCCGGGCGAACACCCGCCGCCCAGAACTCGATTTCGCCCTTTCCCTTGCCCATCCGGGTTTCCGCCGGAGTCGAGGTCCAGGATTTGTGCGGGAAGATCCTGATCCAGATCTTTCCTTCGCCGGCGAGAAAGTGGCTGGCCGCGATCCGGCCGGCCTCGATCTGCTGGCCGTTGATCCAGCCGCGGGTCTCGGCCATGAGACCGTAGTCCCCGAAGGAGACGCGGTTACCGCGCGTGGCGTTCCCGCGAAGGTTCCGCCGTTGCGACTTCCGGTACTTGACCCTCTTTGGCATCAGAGGCATATCAGCGGCCTCCCTCGACCTTCGCCGGCTCGTCCGCGAAGATCCAGACCTTCACGCCGATCCGGCCGGCCTTGGTGCGTGCCTCGGCAAACCCGTAATCGATGTTCGCCCGAAGCGTGTGCAGCGGAATGGAACCCTGGGACTGCGTGATGATACTCGCCATCTCCCGGCCGCCGAGACGGCCGGCGATGCGGATCTTCACGCCCCTGGCGCCCTTTTCCATGGTGAGCTGGACCTGGCGCTTCACGGCCCGCCGGAACGCGGCGCGCTTCTGAAGCTGCTCGGCGACGGACTCGGCGACGAGCTGGGCCGAAAGCTCCGGCCTGGTGACCTCGATCACCTTCAGGTCGACGATCTTGCCAGTGAGCTTCTGCAGATCCTCGGTGAGCTTCTCGATCTTCGCACCCTTGCGCCCGATCAGGATACCCGGGCGGGCACAGTGAACGATAACCGTGGCGGTCTCACCCTTGCGCTCGATCTCGATCTTCGGAATGCCGGCGAAGGTGTACTCCTTCTTGATCATCCCGCGGATCTGGAAGTCCTCGAAAAGCAGGTTGCCGAACTCCTTCTTGCGGGAGTACCAGCGAGAGTTCCAGTCGCGGGTGATACCGAGCCGGAAGCCGTTGGGATGTACCTTCTGACCCACTAGTCCGCCTCCTCCGGCGCCTCGGTGAGCACCACAGTAATATGCGAAGAGCGCTTCAGGATCGGGTAGACCCGGCCCTGGGCGCGAGGACGCCAGCGCTTCAGCGTCGGGCCCTCGTCGATTCTCAGATCACTCACGTAGAGCCGATTCACGTCCACGTCCAGGTCCTGGCCCGCGTTCGCCATGGCCGAGCGAATGACCTTCTCGATCATCGGCGAGGCGCGACGGTGAACGAAGTCCAGCTCCTCGAGCGCCTCGTTCACGAACTTGCCGCGCACCAGATCCGCCACCGGGCGGGCCTTGCGCGCCGTAATCCGCGCGTGGCGGTGTAAAGCTCGAAAGTTCTTGTCAGCCATCTCGGAAACTCCCGCTACCTGCGCCGGCCGCTGTGGCCACGGAAGGTCCGGGTCGGCGCAAACTCACCGAGTTTGTGCCCGACCATCTCTTCCGTGACAAAGACCCGCTGGAAGTGCTTCCCCGTATGAACCTCGAAGGTGTGACCCACGAAGTCCGGCGGGATCGTGCAGGCGCGCGCCCAGGTCTTGATGGGGCTCCGATCGCTCTCCTGCTTCTGGCGAGCAATCTTCTTCATGACCTTGGCGTCGATGTACGGACCCTTCTTTACCGAGCGTCCCATCGGCTACCTCTTCTTCTTCTTACGGCGCCGGACAATCATCCGGTCCGAATTCTTCCGGGGTGAACGGGTCTTGCCGCCCTTGCTGAGCTTGCCCGTCGGCGAGCACGGAGGCCGCCCGGCGCCGGCGCGCCCCTCACCACCACCCAGGGGGTGAGAGACCGGGTTCATGGCCGAGCCACGAACGTGCGGACGCTTTCCGAGCCACCGGTTCCTGCCGGCCTTGCCGATCCGGACCAGAGCGTGCTCCTCGTTACCGAGTTGCCCGATCGTCGCGCGGCAATTGATATGCACCCGACGAAGCTCACCGGAAGGCAGCGTCAGGAGGGCATGGTCGCCTTCCTTCGCCATCAACTGGGCGACTCCACCGGCGGCACGGACCAACTGCCCGCCGCGTCCGGGGTACATCTCGACGTTGTGCACCGGCAGACCGGTCGGGATGTCTCTCAGGCGCATGGCATTGCCCGGCTTCGGCTCCGCCTTGTCTCCCGACATGACCACCTGACCAACGCGCACGGCAGCGGGCGCCAGGATGTAGCGCCTTTCGCCGTCGGCATAGATCAGAAGAGCGATCCGGACGCTCCGGTTCGGGTCGTATTCGATGGTCGCCACCGTCGCCGGCACGCCGTCCTTGTCCCGAAGGAAATCGATGATCCGGTAACGCCTCTTGTGACCACCACCCCGGTGACGGGCGGTCACCCGTCCCTGGTTGTTGCGGCCACCGGTCTTCTTGATTGGCTCGAGAAGCGACTTCTCCGGCTCGCTGGTCGTAATCTCAGCGAAGTCCGAAACACTCGACTTTCTGCGGCCCGGTGATGTCGGCTTGTATCTTCTGATGCCCATCGCTCACTCCTGGAAAGAGCTCGCCCTGGAACAGCTCACCCTAGAACAGTTCAATCGTGTGCCCTTCCTTGAGCTTCACATAGGCCTTCTTCCAGTTCGGGGTCCGGCCCACCCGGCGACCACGGCGGCGTTTCTTGCCCTTGCGGTGCGCCGTGCGAACGGACTCGACCTCGACCTCGAAGAGTTTCTCGATGGCCTGACGGATCTGGATCTTGTTGGCACGGACGTCGACAGCGAACGGATACGCGTTCTGCGTCTCGACCATGTGCATCCCCTGCTCCGTAATCAGGGGGCGCTTGACCAGGCTGTAAAGGTCAATTTCCGCCATGACCCACCCTCTCCACGAGCCGGTCGAACCCATCACGGGTAAAGACCAGGCGATTGTGCCTTACCACATCGTATGCGTTCAGGTCGGCGGCGATCCGAACCTCGGTGCGCGCAATGTTTCGCGTCGACTTGAAGAGGTTCTCATCCCTCTCCGGGAGCACGAACAGGGTCGTCCCGTCGCCCTCGATGCCCTTGAGCACCCGGGCCATGACCTGCGTCTTCGGGGCATCCATCTTCGCGCCGTCGAGGAAGACCACCTCACCATCCCGCAACTTCCCGAGAAGAGCGGAACGTAGTGCGGCCCGAAGCGCCTTGCGCGGCATGGAGTAGCTGTAGTCCCTGGGTTTCGGCCCGAATACCACCCCACCGCCACGCCAGATCGGAGACTTCCGGGAACCCGAGCGCGCACGCCCGGTACCCTTCTGCCGCCAGGGCTTCTGCATCGCACCCTTGACCTCGGCCCGCGTCAGGGTGGAGTGCGTCCCCACCCGGCGGTTCGCCTGGTACATCACGACCGCCTGGTGCAGCAGTTTCCAGAGAATCTGCTCACCGAAGACAGTCTCGTCGACCTCGGACTTCGAAACCTCGCCCGAGTCGAACTGATAAACAGGCACGTCGACCATCGTCGTCACCTCTGACCGGATAACCGGCTATGCTTTCTTTGCCGGGGGCGGCGTCTTCGCAGCGCGGACACAGACGTAACCGCCGGCCGGACCGGGAACGGCGCCACGAAGCAGCAGGCGGTTCCGATCAGCGTCGACCTGGACCACAACGATGTTCTTGACCGTCTTGCGGCGGTTTCCCATCTGGCCAGGCATCTTCTTTCCCTTGAATACACGGCCGGGATATGTGTGCATCCCCGTCGAGCCGGGCTCGCGGACGTTCTTCGAGCCGTGGCTCTCAGGACCGCGGCTGAAACCCCAACGTCGGACCGTACCCTGAAAACCGCGTCCCTTGGTGGTGCCGATGACGTCGACGTACGCGCCAACTTCGAACACGTCCGCCACCGCCACCTCGTCCCCCACGGAGATCTCGGAGTCGTCGGCAACAGGCGCCTCCCGAAGCACGCGGAACGTCCCGGTACCGGCCTTTTTATAGTGGCCGGACTGGGGCTTCTTCACCCGCTGGGGCTTCTGGGGGTCAAAGCCGATCTGGGCGGCACGATAGCCATCCGTAACCTCATCCTTGAGCTGGACCACCGTGCAGGGGCCGACCTCGAGCACCGTGACCGGAGTCACGACACCGGTGGTGTCGAACACCTGCGACATACCCAGCTTCTTACCAATCAAGAGCTTCACCACGTGAGGCTCCCAGGCCGCATAGCGGCGTAGGCTCGGCCCACCCGAAACAGAGGCGGACCTTGATGTAAAGGTCGATGGGTTTCCCGTCCCCCGGTAGGGAGGAAAGACCGCGAACCAAACGCGGGGTCAGGCTTTGATCCGGATATCCACACCGGCGGGCATGTCCAGCTTGCTGAGGGCGTCCACCGTCTTGCTGGTGGGCTCCTCGATGCAGATCAGCCGCTTGTGCGTCCGGATTTCGAACTGCTCCCGTGACTTCTTATCGATGTGGGGAGACCGGAGGACCGTGTAGCGCTCGATACGCGTAGGCAGAGGCACGGGGCCTGAAACTTTTGCACCCGTACGCTTCGCAGTTTCCACGATGTCAATCGCGGACTTATCGAGCGCTTCGTGATCGTAAGCCTCCATCCGAATTCTGATTTTGTCGTTCAGCATTGAGTCAGTCCCCAGAAGGACGATCCGGAAGCCACCAGGCCGACGTGGCCCGGGCCTCCCGGGACGCGACTTCTGGCGCTAAATCCTTCCAACGCGTACCGAAAAAGCCGATTAGATCGATTTTTGCCAAGAGCTCCAAGAAGTTTCGGCTGGGAACTCTTGCCGCGGAAGATCCCGCCGGAATTTCAGGCACCGGCACCCCGCCTGCCACCCCGGACGAACGCCTTCGGGCCCCTCAATGCGCACGGGCGAATCGCCCCGGGAAGCGAGCGAAGGCCGGGATGGGTCCGGCACTCAGAACGTGTACTTTGCCGCCACGTCCGGGGGCACCGGGGCGCTCGTCAGGGGCTCCATCGAATAGGTGGCTCTTCCCTGCGTCGCTGAGCGGAGGGCGGAGGTGTAGCCGAACATGTTCGCCAGCGGGGCCTTGCCGTGGATGATTCTCTGCTCGCCGCGGATCTCCACGCCGGTGACCTCGGCGCGGCGGGCGTTCAGGTCGCCAATGACCTCACCGAGGAAGTTCTCCGGAGTGCGAATCTCGATCTTCATCACCGGCTCGAGCATGACCGCGCCGACCCGCTCGAAGGCTTCGCGCATGGCCAGGTTCGCGGCGGCCTCGAACGCTGTTTCCGATGAGTCGGTGTCGTGCTGCTCGGCATCCACGAGAACCACATCGAGTTGGACCACGGGGAAGCCGAAACCAACTCCGCCCTCTGCCGCGGACTTCACGCCGATCTCGATCGCCGGAAGGAACTGCTTGTGAATCTTGCCCGCCTCGACTGCAGAGGAGAACCGCACCCGCTTTTCCGAGAGGGAGTGGTTGACCCGGAGCTTCACCTTCGCGTACTGGTGCCTGCCGCCGGCGTCGTGGTCGAATTCCGCCAGGCCGATCGCCGACCTCGAGATCGTCTGGCGATAGGCCACGCGAGGCTTCCCAACGTTCGCCTCGACCTTGTACTCGCGGAGCAACTGGTGCTCCAGCACCTCGAGGTGCAACTCCCCCATCCCGGAGATGATGATCTGGCCGGTGTCCTCGTCCTGGCGGCTCGTGAAGGTGGGATCGTCCTTCGCCATCCGCGTCAACGACTCGAGGAGCTTGTCACGGTCGGCCGTGGACTTCGGCTCGATGGCCATGGAGATCACCGTCTCCGGGAACTCCATCTTCTCGAGAACGACCTGGCTGTGCTTCGGGCAGATCGTATCTCCCGTCGCCGTGAAGCGGAGGCCGACCAGGACGACGATGTCCCCCGCCACGGCGTTCGGGATGCGCACGCGGTCGTTGGCGTGCATCAGCAGGATCCGGTTCGCCCGCTCGACCTTCTGCACGCGAGGATTGAAGAACTGGTCACCCTGCTTCAAGGTCCCGGAATAGATACGCACGAAGGTGAGATCGCCGTGCTTGTCGGTGATCGTCTTGAAGGCGAGGGCACAGAGCGGCTCTTTCGGGTCGGGCTGGCGGGAGACCTCCTTCTCCGTTTTCGGATCGATACCGGTGATCGCACCCACATCCATCGGAGACGGCAGGTAGCGCAGGACACCGTCCAGAAGAGGCTGAACGCCCTTGTTGCGCAATGCCGAACCCATGAAGACCGGCGTAATCGAGCGCGAGAGAGTGCCGGCGCGAACTCCGCCGAGGATCTCCTCACGAGTCAACTCCTCGCCCATCAGGAACTTGTCGGTGAGCGCCTCATCCTGCTCGGCGGCCCGCTCCACCAGGATCAACCGGGCCTCCTCCACCTCCTCCACCAGGTCGGAGGGGATCTCCTCGGTCACAACCTCCTTGCCGAGAGACTCCTCATCGAAGAGGTACGCTTTCCGGTCGATCAGATCGACGACGCCCCTGAAGTCACCTTCCACCCCGATCGGGAACTGCACCGGGACCGCGCCCGGGGTCAGCAGATCGTGGATCATGCCGAGCACCCGTTCCGGGTCCGCACCCACGCGATCGAGCTTGTTGATGAAGATGATCCGGGGCACATCATAGCGATCCGCCTGATGCCACACCGTTTCGGACTGCGCCTCCACGCCGGCGACCCCGTCGAAGACCACCACCGCGCCGTCGAGCACGCGCAGGGACCGCTCCACTTCGGCGGTGAAGTCCACGTGCCCCGGAGTGTCGATCAGGTTCAGCTTGTACCCTTCCCACAGGAAGGTGGTAGCCGCGGAGGTGATCGTGATCCCCCGCTCCTGCTCCTCCTCCATGTAGTCCATGCGGGCGCTGCCGTAATGGACCTCGCCCATCTTGTGCTCTTTGCCGGCATAAAAGAGGATCCGTTCGGTGACGGTCGTCTTGCCGGCATCGATATGGGCGATGATGCCGATGTTGCGTTGTCTGTCCAGTGACGACACGGGTGCTCCCTCCAGGGACGGAGGAGGCGGCAGGAGGACGGCGGGAGTGACGCGCGCGGGCACCCGGGACGATGGACACATCGACCCGAAGAGGCGCAGGCGGACCACTCGGTCCCCCTGCGCCTCTTCAGTCGGGCCCTTCCGGATTCATGGAAACCTCTCTACCAGGCGACCGGGTTTACCACGCAAAGTGGGCGAAGGCCTTGTTGGCCTCGGCCATGCGGTGCGTGTCCTCGCGCTTCTTGATCGCCTCACCCTCGCCACGATAGGCAGCGGTGAATTCGTCGGCGAGCCGGCGGTCCATCGGGCGGCCACGCTTGCCGCGAACGGACTTGAGCAGCCAGCGAATGGCAAGTGACTGCTGGCGCTTCCGGCTGACCTCCATCGGAACCTGGTAGGTGGCTCCACCAACCCGCTTGGAGCGAACCTCGACCCGCGGCTTGATATTCTCGAGCGCCTGACGGAAGATCTCGAGAGGTTCCTTGTCGCGGATCCGCTCGGCGACCATGTCGAGGGCGCGATAGAACACGGCCTGGGCAGTACTCTTCTTGCCGCCGCGCATCAGGCAATTGATGAACTTCGAGGCGAGCATGTCCCCCGTCCTGGGGTCAGGCCTCAGAAGGTGCTCGGTGGAGGTGAACTTCCTGGGCATGTTTCTATCCTCGGGCCTAGCGGTGCCTCTTGCTCCCGTACTTGGAACGACCACGCTTCCGGTCGTCGATTCCCATGGTGTCCAGGGTTCCCCTGACGACCTTGTAACGCACACCGGGGAGGTCGCGAACTCTGCCGCCACGCACCAGCACGATGGAGTGCTCCTGCAGGTTGTGCCCCTCACCCGGGATGTACGCAGTGATCTCCTTGCCCGTCGAGAGACGGACACGGGCGATCTTCCGAAGGGCCGAGTTCGGCTTCTTCGGCGTCTGCGTCTTCACCTGGAGGCACACGCCGCGCTTCTGCGGGCACGCTTCCAGGAGGGGCGACTTGGGCTTCCGCTTGGCGCGGGACCGGCCCTTGCGCACGAGCTGGTTGATCGTCGGCATATTGACAACTCCATAGGCGAAAAAGCCGATCCTACCACCGTTTATATAACGGTGAAGTTCTTTCACCGGGCAAACCCCGGGCACCCATTCTACGCGGAGACCTCTCCATCTTCCTCGCCGAGCGCCAGTCCGGTGAGATCGAGCAATGCGGACTCGTCCGCGGTGAAACCGTCCGGTGTCAGGCCGGTGAGTTCGGAAAGGTCGAAGTTCTTCTTCACCCTGGTGCGGTGGTGCTGCTTGAAGCCGGTTCCCACCGGCACCAGGTGACCGAGGATCACGTTCTCCTTCAAGCCGAGCAGTTGGTCCCGCTTGCTCGCAAGCGCCGCCTCGGTCAGCACCTTCGTCGTCTCCTGGAAGGAAGCCGCCGAGATGAAAGACTCCGACTGCAGTGCCGCCTTGGTGATCCCGAGCAGGACGGTCTTGCCACGGGCGGGCTTCCTGTTCTCCTCGATGAGCGCCTTGTTGGCGGCCCGGAAGGCGAACTTGTCCACCACCAGACCCGGCAGGAGGTCGGAGTCGCCCGGCTCTTCGACGTGCACCTTGCGAAGCATCTGCGCCAGGATGATCTCGACGTGCTTGTCGTCGATGGTCACGCCCTGCGAACGGTACACGTTCTGGATTTCGCGAAGCAGGTAGTTCTGCAACCGCTCCTCGTCCAGAATGCGGAGAATGTCATGCGGGACGTGCGGTCCCTCGGTCAGAGGCTCACCCGCCCGGACGACGTCGCCGCGCTTCACCCAGAGATGCTTTCCGTGGGGAACGAGGTGCTCACGGGAGATGCCCGACTCATTGTTCACGATGATCATCCGCTTGCCGCGGCGCTTCTCACCGATCTCCACCACGCCATCGATCTCCGAGAGGACGGCGGGCTCCTTCGGCTTCCGGGCTTCGAACAGTTCGGTAACTCGAGGCAGGCCACCCACGATGTCCTGCGTTCCGGTGATTTCCCGCGGCGTCTTGGCGATGAGGGTACCGGCGTTCAGCTTCTGCCCGTCGATGACCATGATGTGGGCCTTCTCAGGCACCGGATAGAGACCGAGGGGGTTACCTTTGGCATCCTCGATCACGACCTGCGGGTGGAGGTCCCCCTTGTGCTCCATCACCACCATTCGGCGAATGCCGGAGCCGCGGTCGACCTCTTCCTTGACGGTCTTTCCCTCGACGATGTCGTCGAACCGGCACACACCGCCCGTCTCCGCGAGGATCGGGATGTTGTTCGGGTCCCAGTCACAGAGAACCTGGTTCTTCCGCACGGCCTGCCCTTCGGCGAACTTCATCACCGATCCGGCCGGGATCTCGTGCATGTCAACTTCGCGGTCGCGCTTGTCGAGGATCAGCACCTGCCCCTTGCGGTTCAGGACGACGTCTTCCCCATCCTCGTTCGTCACGACCTGCAGGTTCTGGTACTTGACCTTACCCGCAAACTTCGCGCGGATGTCGTGCTCCCGCCGGCCGGCCACCGCGGTTCCACCCCAGTGGAAGGTCCGCATGGTCAGCTGCGTGCCGGGCTCACCGATGGAGTGCGCGGCGATGATGCCCACCGCCATGCCGAGTTCCACCTCGTTGCCCGCGGAGAGGTCCATGCCGTAGCACTTGCCGCAGACGCCGAGGGGCGACTCGCAGGTCAGCCCGGACCGGACCCGGATCTTCTCGTAGCCGAGACCCGCGATCCGCTTGCCGACCTCGTCGGTGATGAGGTCGTTTTCCTGGACGATGACCTCGTCGGTGATGACATCGACGATAGTGTCTCGCGCCACGCGGCCACGGATGGCCTGGGCGAGCCCCACCTCGACCTTGTCGCCACGGTAGACGATGCCCTTGGTGACACCGTTCAGCGTCCCGCAGTCGTACTCGTTCACGACCACGTTCTGGGCGACGTCCGCGAGCTTTCTCGTCAGGTAACCCGAGTCCGCGGTCTTCAGGGCGGTGTCGGCCAATCCCTTTCGGGCGCCGTGGGTCGAGGAGAAGTACTCGAGGACCTTCAACCCCTCCCGGAAGTTCGCCTTGATGGGCGTCTCGATGATCTCACCGGACGGCTTGGCCATCAGCCCACGCATCCCGGCGAGCTGCCGGATCTGCTCGATCGCACCACGAGCGCCGGAGTCGGCCATGCAGTAGATCGGGTTCAGATAGGGCTTGCCGTCGTGTTCGTCGGCGGCCAGCTCCTCCATCATCACCTGCCCCATGACCTCACGAGCCTGGGTCCAGGTGTCGATGATCCGGTTGTGGCGCTCCCCGGGGGTGATGGCGCCGTTCCGGAACTCCCGCTCGATCTTGTCGACTTCCTTCTGAGCGGTATCGAGGATGTCCACCTTGCGCTTCGGGATCCGCATATCGTCCTTGCTGAACGACAGGCCGGCGCGGGTCGCCGCCTTGAACCCGATGTCCTTGATCTCGTCGAGGAGCAGCAGGGTCGACTGCTTGCCGAGGAATTTGTAGCAGTCGTGGATCAGGCCGCTGATCCCCTTCTTGCCGAGCGCATAATTGTAGAATGGCATCCCCGCATCGAGGATGTCGTTGAAGATCACCCGCCCCACCGTCGTCCGGAACGGCCTGCTTCCGTCGACCATGTTGCCGTCGGGGTTCATGACCTTGCGACCGTCAACGAGGCGGAGACGGATCTCCGTGTGTGTCTTCACTTTGCCACTGCCGTACGCCAGGAAGACCTCCTGCATGTTCGTGAACGCGGGCGTATCCTTGTCTTCCACCATCCCCCCCGGCGGGATCGTCGTCAGGAAGTAGATTCCGAGGACAATGTCCTGGGAGGGAGCCAGCACCGGCCCTCCGTGCGCTGGCGAGAAGATGTTGTTCGTGGCGAGCATCAAGGTCAGGGCCTCGACCTGCGCCTCCAGCGAGAGCGGAAGGTGGACGGCCATCTGGTCGCCGTCGAAGTCGGCGTTGTAGCCGGAGCAGACGAGCGGGTGGATGACGATCGCGTTCCCTTCCACCAGGATCGGCTCGAAAGCCTGGATACCCATCCGGTGCAGGGTCGGGGCGCGGTTCAGGAGCACGGGGTGCTCGCGAATGACCTCTTCGAGAATGTCCCAGACCTCCTCGTCCTTGCGCTCCAGCATCTTCTTCGCGGATTTGATGGTGTCGGCGTGGCCGAGTTCCTTCAGGCGCCGGATGATGAAGGGCTGGAACAGCTCGAGGGCGATCTTCTTCGGCAGGCCGCACTGGTGCAGGTGCAGGTCCGGCCCGACCACGATCACGGAACGTGCGGAGTAGTCCACGCGCTTTCCGAGAAGGTTCTCCCGGAAACGGCCCTGCTTGCCCTTGATCATGTCGGTCAGGGACTTCAGCGGCCGGTTGCTGGAGCCAAGCACCGGACGGCGGCAGCGGTTGTTGTCGAACAGCGCGTCCACCGACTGCTGCAGCATCCGCTTCTCGTTGCGGATGATGACTTCGGGGGCGTTCAGGTCGAGCAGCTTCTTCAGCCGGTTATTCCGGTTGATGAGCCGCCGGTAGAGGTCGTTCAGGTCGGAGGTCGCGAAGTTGCCGCTCTCGAGGAGCACCAGCGGGCGGAGGTCCGGCGGGATCACGGGGATCACGTCCAGCACCAGCCACTCGAGGTGGTTCTCGGAGTTGCGGATCTGCTCCACGAGCTTCAACCGCTTGATGATCTCTTTCTGCCGCTGCTTGCTGCGGGTCTCCCCGAGTTCGACGCGCAGTTCCTCGGAGAGGACCGCGAGGTGGATCCGCCCGAGCATGAAGCGGAGCGCCTCGGCGCCCATGTCCGCGGAAAAAGAGTCACCGTACTTGGCCCGGCACTCCCGGAACTGCTCCTCGGTGAGAAGCTGGCGGTCCTTCAGCGGGGTGTCCCCGGCGTCGGTGACCACGTAGTCCTGGTAGTAGATGACCCGCTCGAGGTGACTCGTCTTCATGGCGAGCAGAGTGCCGAGACGGCTCGGCATCGCCTTGAAGAACCAGATATGCACCACCGGCGCGGCCAGGTTGATGTGGCCCATCCGCTTGCGGCGAACGCGGGAGTGGGTCACCTTCACACCACAGCGATCACAGATGATCCCCTTGTGCTTGATACCCTTGTACTTCCCGCAGAAACACTCCCAGTCACGCTCGGGACCGAAGATCCGCTCACAGAACAATCCGTCCTTCTCGGAACGGTAGGTCCGGTAGTTGATCGTCTCCGGCTTCTTGACTTCGCCGTAGGACCAGCCGCGGATATCCGCGGCGGAGGCCAGGCGAATGGTCACCGAGCCATAGTCGTTGATCTTGGAATAGAAGGCCTCAACCATCTCTATTGCCCCTTCCTCAGATCTTCTTCTTCTCGAGCTCGATGTTCAGAGCCAGGCCACGGATTTCGTTACACAGCACGTCGAAAGACACCGGCGTACCGGGCTCCAACACGTTCTCACCCTTCACCATCGACTCGTAGATCTTGGTCCGGCCGTCCACGTCGTCCGATTTCACGGTGAGGAGTTCCTGCAGGACGCTGGCCGCTCCGTAAGCCTCGAGCGCCCACACTTCCATTTCGCCGAAACGCTGACCACCGAACCGCGCCTTGCCGCCCAGTGGCTGCTGGGTAATCAGGCTGTAGGGGCCGGTTGCCCGGGCGTGCACCTTGTCATCGACCAGGTGGTGGAGCTTCAGCATGTAGATGATGCCCACCGTCACGTCCTGCTCCAGCCGGGCTCCGGTGCGCCCGTCGAAGAGCGTCACCTTTCCACCGACGGGCAGATCGGCTTCCACGAGCATCGCCTCGATGTCCTCTTCCTCCACGCCGCCGAAGACCGGAGAGACCACCTGGTAGCCAAGCCGTTTGGCAGCCCAGCCGATGTGGGTCTCGAGGATCTGGCCGACGTTCATTCGGGAGGGAACACCAAGCGGGTTCAGGATGATGTCGACCGGAGTTCCGTCCTCGAGGAACGGCATGTCTTCTTCCGGCAGGATCTTGCTGACCACACCCTTGTTACCGTGGCGACCGGCCATCTTGTCACCGACCGACAGGTGGCGCTTGGTGGCGATGTAGATCTTCACCATCTCAAGCACGCCGGTGGGCAGCTCGTCGCCGCGGGAGAGCCGGTTCACGTCCTTGTTCTTGGTGCTCTCGTCGACATCGATGTGGTCGTAGCAGTCCTTGACGAGGGCGTTGGCCTCCTCTTTCCGCTTCGACTCCGGGGAGTGGATGATCTTCGTCTTGATCCGCTCGCGGAGATCCTTCAGCGCCCGTTCGGAGATCTCCTCCGGCACCTCGAAGTTCGCATCTGTATCCGGGTCGACCAGTTTGTTGCGGAACAGGGCCAGCAACTGCTCGATCAGTTCCCTCATCCGGGAGCGGAAGGAGGCCTGGAAACCTCTCTCGATCTTGCGGATCCGGGCGAGGTTCTCCTGGCGCTCCTCTTCGGTGATGTTTACCTTGCGGGAGTACTTCTCGGTGTTGATGACGATCCCGTCGACGCCGCTCGGCACCTCCAGAGAGTCGTTCTTCACGTCCTCGCCGGCGCGGCCGAAGATCGCGTGGAGCAGCTTCTCCTCTGGCGACAACTCGCTCTTGCTCTTCGGAGCGACTTTCCCCACCAGGATGTCGCCGGGGCGAACGCGAGTGCCTTCGCGGACGATACCCTTCTCGTCGAGGTTCCGCAGCGAGCGGTCCGAAACGTTCGGGATGTCCCGGGTGAACTCCTCACGACCGAGCTTCGTCTCGCGGATCTCGATCTCGAATTCCTCGATGTGGATCGAGGTGAAGGTGTCGTCTTTCAGGAAGCGCTCGGAGACGACGATGGCGTCCTCGTAGTTGTAGCCTTCCCACGACATGAAGGCGACGAGGACATTCTTGCCGAGCGCGAGGATCCCGTCCTGGGTTCCGGCACCGTCGGCGATAACGTCGCCGGCCCTGACCATCTCGCCGGCCTTCACCGCCGGGACCTGGTTCAGGCAGGTGCGCTCGTTCAGCCCCACGAACTTGCGCAGGGGGTACGTCCGGTCCTCCACGACGATCCGCATCGAGTCGACGTACTTCACCTCGCCATCGACCTCGGAGCGGACCACCATGCCGGAGTTGCGCGCCACGTAACGCTCCATCCCGGTTCCCACGATCGGGGATTCGGTCTGGATCAGCGGCACCGCCTGGCGCTGCATGTTCGATCCCATGAGCGCGCGGTTGGCGTCGTCGTGTTCGAGGAACGGGATCAGGGCGGCGGATACACCGACGAGCTGCATGGGTGAAACGTCCATGTACTCGACGTCGGCCTTCGGCACCGCGCGGAGGTCGCCGTCCACGCGCGCCATGATGGTCTCGCCGACGAGTTCCGGACCGTCGAGCGTGGTATCCGCCGGAGCCAGGACCACGTGCTCCTCCTGGTCCGCGCGGAGGAACTCCATCTTTCCGGTCAGCTTCCCGTTCTTCACCTCCTGGTAAGGAGTGGTGAGGAAGCCGTAGTCGTCGGTGTTCGCGAAGATCGACAGCGACGAAATCAGGCCGATGTTCGTTCCTTCCGGCGTTTCGATCGGGCAGATCCGACCGTAGTGGCTGATGTGCACGTCTCGAACTTCGAAGCCGGCCCGCTTCCGGTTCAGACCGCCGGGGCCAAGCGCCGACAGCCGCCGCTCGTGCGTGAGCTGGGCGAGGGCGTTCGTCTGGTCCACGACCTGGGACAACTCTCCACGGCCGAAGAAGAACTCGATCGCCGAGGAGATGGTCTTCGAGTTGATGAGACCCCGGGGAGTGAGCTTCTCCGGACTCTCGAGGTTCATCCGCTCCTGCGCCGTGCGGCGAAGCTTCAGAAAACCCTTGCGCAGCTCGTCGCCGGCCAACTCGAGAATGGTGCGGATCCGCCGGTTCCCGAGGTGGTCGATGTCGTCCACCTCACCGTCACCGCGCCGAAGCTGCAGGATGTACTTGATCGAGTTGACGATATCGTCGGGGAGCAGGGTCTGCTCCGTCTCGGGAATGTCCAGCCCGAACTTGCGGTTCAGGCGGAAGCGGCCGACCCGGCCCAGGCGGTAACGAGCCGGATCGAAGAACTTCTCACGGAAGAGGTCCCGGGCCTTCTCCAGGTTCGGCGGGTTGCCGGGACGCAGGCGCTGGTAGATCTTCAGCAGCGCCTCCTCGTGACTCGAGGTGGTGTCGTCCTGGATTGAGTTCAGCATCAACTGGTCGTCCACGTCCTCGATGATCTCGACGGTGGGGATATTCTTCTCCCAGATCTCCTCCACCTTCGCGGAGGTGATCGGGTCACCGACGTCGATCTCGATCAATTCGCCGGTCTCGGGGTCGACGATGTCCCCGACCGCCACCTTGCCGAGGATCAGCTCGCGGAACTTCCGGGTCGTACGCTTCAGCACGCGGGTGCGGTAGAACATCCGCATGATGTCCGCGTCCGTGGAGAAGTCCTCGGAAAGTGCGCGAAGAAGCGACGTGGCCGGGAACTTACCTGACTGGTCGATCCTGACGGCGAGAGTATCTTTCTTGCCGACGTTCAGCTCGATCCACGAACCCCGCTCGGGGATGATCCAGCAGGAATGCAGCTTCCGGTCACCGGGAGCGATCTCCACGCTGAAGTCGACGCCGGGAGAGCGGTGCAGCTGGGTCACGATGACCCGCTCCGCGCCGTTCACGATGAATTCGCCACCGCCCACCATGAGGGGCATCTCACCGAGGTACACTTCCTCCTCGACCGGCTCTTCCTTGTCGAGACGCACCCGGACCTTGAAAGGGGTCCCGTAGGTCAGCCTGAGTTTGCGGCATTCATCGGGCGTATAGCGCGGCTTCCCGAGCTCGTAGCCGATGTATTCCAGCGACATGGTGCCGCTGTAGGACTTGATCGGGAAGACTTCACGGATGATCGCCTCGAGTCCCATGTTCGCCCGGTCCGAATAGGCGGCAGGGGCCTGCAGGAAGTCCGCATACGAGTTCGTCTGCAGCTTCGTCAGGTTCGGAATCTCGAGGACGTCCTTTTGCTGCCCGAAATACTTGATCTCCATGGGGATACTTCCTCTGGATCAGGTCGGCAGACAGGTCCCGGCCGGCAATCCGACCGCTGGACCCGTCAGGCAATCATTGCGTCGTTGCACAGAGAGCGCCGCTGCGCGCGGTCCAGCAGGGCGCGACGAGGGCGCAGCCTTACTGACTTCAACCGAGGAGCAACGCTGCTGGACGGGATGCAGCGCCCCTCGAACGCAGCAAATATTTCGTGACGGGCCCACGGACCCCAAACGCGGACTGAGCTGGAGTCGCTGGACTCCAGCACAGTCGCTCGTCGGTATTCGGAAAAGCGTTCTGGCCGTGGCGGTCAGATCAGGCTCCTTTTCAAGCCGTTCCGACACCCGAAGGGGTCAGGAAAGCTCGACGGTTCCGCCGGCCTCTTCAACATCGGCCTTGATTTTCTCAGCCTCGTCCTTCGGGGCGGCTTCCTTCATGACCTGCGGCTCGGCCGCGGCCTTGTCGACGAATTCCTTCGCCTCCTTGAGTCCCAGCCCCAGCAGGCTGCGGACGGCCTTGATCACCTGGATCTTCTTGGACCCGATCCCGGTCAGTTTCACGACGAACGAGTCCTTCTCTTCTTCGGCCTCGGCTTCGCCACCGCCCGCCATCATCATGCCGCCCATCATCGGGGCAGCCGCGGTGACGTCGAACGTCTCTTCGATGGCCTTCTTGAGGTCGGCCAGCTCCAGGGCGGTCATACCCTTCAGGATCTCGATGACCTCCGCCACCTTGCCCTCATAAACCGCTGTCTCGGACATCTTGCTCACTCTCCTTCAACACCGGACAAACCCGGCATCATTCGCAGAAGTACCAATGGCGCTATGCGCCTCCTTCACTCTTCTCAGCCAGGGCACCGACGGCCCGGGCCACCCCGCCCACCAACTCACCGACCAGGCCGGCGACCTGCGTGACGGGCGCCGCCACGGCAGCTGCCAGCATGGCATAGAGAGTCGGCTTGTCGGGGATCGTGGCCAGACGACGGATCCCGCCCTCATCGAGGACCTTGCCGTCCATCAGGCCACCCCGGATCGTCAGAGTGTCCGGAAGCTTCCTGTTCCAGTCGACGAGCAGCTTGGAGGCCATGAGCGCGCCGTTCTCGCCACCGAAGGCGAGGGCGCTCGGGCCGTTGAGCAGCTCGTCCACTCCGTTCCAACCGATCTCCCGCAACGCGTGAGCCGCCACCCGGTTCTTCAGAACGCGAAGGTGCAGGCCCTCACCGCGGAGCTGTGTACGGAGTTCGGTGACCGACAGGACATCCATACGGCCGAGACCCACCACCACACAGGAGTCGGTCTCCCGGAAACTCTCCGCCAGTTCCCGAGCCATCATTTCCTTCAGGCGCATTGACATGACCGCCTCCTACCGAACCGCCAGCGGAACGCCGGGGCCCATGGTCGAGGTGATGGAAGCCTTCTGGATATAAGTACCCTTCGCCGCGGTAGGCTTCGCCGCGAGAACACTGTCGAAACACGCCTCGGCGTTCTCCACCAGCTTCTCCGCGGTGAAGGACTTCTTTCCCACCGGAGCGTGCACATTCGCTGTATCGTCGACCCGAAACTCCACCTTCCCGGCCCGATACTCCAGGACGGCCCTGGCGGTGTCGACAGTGACCGTGCCGGCCTTCGGGGAGGGCATCTTGCCCTGCGGCCCGAGGATCCGGCCGAGCTTACCCACGTGGCGCATCATCGCGGGGACCGCAATGGCCACATCGAAGTCGGTGAAACCGCCCTGGACGCGCTCGACGAGGTCGGCTCCACCCACGACTTCCGCACCGGCTTCCTTCGCGGCTTCGGCGGCTTCGCCCTCGGCGAAGACCACAACGCGCACCGAACGTCCGGTGCCGTGCGGCAGCACGACGGATCCACGAACGAGCTGATCGCCCTTCCGGGGGTCGACGCCGAGCTTCATCGAGACCTCGATGGTTTCGTCAAAACTCGCGGTTTCGAGTCCTTTCAGGAGGGCAATCGCCTCCGGGAGTTCGTAACGCTTCGCACGGTCCACCAATTCGCGGGCCGCCCGATACTTCTTACCGTGTTTCGGCATGTTTTCGCTCCCCAGTCGCCGCCTTAGCGGTCGGGTCCTTGCGCGAGTACCGCCAGTCAGTCGCCTTGACCACTAGTCCGTCGCCTTGACCACGTCGATCCCACAGGAACGAGCGGTCCCTTCGATGATCCTCATCGCCGCTTCGACACTGGCGGCGTTGAGGTCCTCCATCTTCATTTCCGCGATCTCGCGAACCTGCACCTGCGTGACCGAGCCGACCGGATCCTCGCGACCCGGATGGTTCGCCGCCTTGGCGAGGTCGGCCGCCTTCTTGATCAGGACGGAAGCCGGCGGTGACTTGATCACGAAGTCGAAGGATTTGTCCTTGTAGACATCGATGATCACCGGCAGGACCGTGCCCAGATTGGCCTGGGTGCGGTCGTTGAACCGCTTCACGAACTCGCCGATGTTCACGCCGTGCTGTCCGAGCGCCGGACCCACGGGGGGTGCTGGTGTCGCCTGGCCGCCGACCACCTGCAGCTTGATCTTCGCGATCGCTTCCTTCTTCTTCTTAGCCATGGAAACCTCTCAGGGACGGCCGCGAGGCTCAATCCCGGATGCAACAATTCCTGTGCCGCACACCCTAGATGGACTCGACCATCCAGTATTCGAGTTCGACGGGAGTGGGACGGCTGAAGATCGTCACCACGACCCGGACCAGGCCCTTCTCGGGGTAGACCTCGTCGACAATGCCGTCGAAGTTCTCGAACGGCCCCTCCTTGATCTTGACGCTTTCGCCTTTCTGGAACTTGATCTTGAGCTTGGGCGCCTCTTCCTGACGCTCCATCTCTCCCAGCAGGCGACTCACCTCGTGAGGCTCCATGGGCGTTGGCCGCATGTGCGAACCGACGAAGTCCCCCACTCCGGGAGTCTCCCGAATGAGGTAGAGGGCGTCATCGGTAGCCTCCATCTCCACCATGATGTAGCCGGGGAAGATCTTCTTCTTCGAGACGCGCTTCTTGCCGTTCTTGATCTCACTGACGGTTTCCGTGGGCACCAACACGCGGTTGATGATCTCCTCGGCTCCCGCCGCGGCGATCCGCTTCTCGAGCCCCTTGCGGACCTTCTCTTCCCGTCCGCTCTGGACCCGGATCACATACCACTGCATTGCCATATCAGCCTCAGACGAAGAGGAAGCTCAGGATCATGTTCAGCATGACGTCGTAGAAGAAGAGCAACCCCATCATCACGAGCACGGTCACCACGACCACGATCGAGGAGTTCCAGGCCTCCTGCTTGCTCGGCCAGGAGATCTTCCTCATTTCGCTTTCGGTCTCGACCAGCAGATCCACGGAGCGTGGCCGGTTCAGCAACCACACCAGCCCCAGCCACCCGAGCACCACCACGACGACCGAAATCACGAGCGCCAGGTTGATCTCCAACCCGATGTGCGGGACTTCGAAGCTCATCACATTCGCCGCGCCGGTCCCCTGCAGCTTCACCCAGAGCGCATAGCCGCCCCAGACGATCAGCAGGCCGCCCGAAACGAGGGAGAGAAGCCGACTGATCGACCCCTGCCCCTTCTTGTAGAATTCAAGGAATGCCATATTGCTTCCCCGTTGGAGAGTGGCAGGCCAGGAGGGATTTGAACCCCCAACCTACGGATTTGGAATCCGCCGCTCTACCAATTCGAGCTACTGGCCTGCATCTCCTGTCGCGCGCCGGCCACGCAGGCCGATCACACCGTTCCATTGCAACCCCGCACGGGGATGCACTATTTGCGCTTCTCCTTGTGGAGCACGTGCTTGCGGCAATTCCGGCAGAACTTCTTGATATTCACCTTGTAGGTGGATCCCTTGATCCGCTTCGACGTACGGTAGTTGCGACTCCCGCACACCTCGCACTCCAGGCTCACGTAGTCTCTGGCATCAGCCTTCGCCATCTCACACCTCCGAGGCGCATGCGCCGAGGGGCCGCAAGGCCGCTCGGCGCGAGCGCAATCCAGGCTTGCCTTGAACTACTCGTCGATCCGCCCGACCACGCCGGAGGCCACCGTCCGGCCACCTTCGCGGATGGCGAACCGGAGCCCCTCGTCCATGGCGATCGGGGTGATCAATTCGACGTCAACCGAGATGTTGTCGCCGGGCATGACCATCTCCGTGCCCTCCGGGAGGTGCACCGCACCCGTCACGTCCGTGGTCCGGAAGTAGAACTGTGGGCGGTAACCGGTGAAGAAGGGAGTGTGACGTCCACCTTCCTCCTTGGTCAACACGTAGATCTCGCCGTGGAACCTGGTGTGCGGAGTGATCGACTTCGGCTTCGCGAGAACCATTCCACGCTCGACCTCGTCCTTCTTGATGCCGCGAAGGAGGACGCCGACGTTGTCACCGGCCTCGCCGGAGTCGAGGGTCTTGTTGAACATCTCGACGCCGGTGCAGACGGTCTTCTTGGTGTCGGAGATGCCGACCATCTCGACCTCGTCCCCCTTGTTGACGATCCCCTGCTCGATCCGACCGGTCACCACGGTGCCACGGCCGGAGATGGAGAAGACGTCCTCGATGGGCATGAGGAACGGCCGATCGATCTCGCGCTTCGGCTCGGGGATGTAGTTGTCGACCGCATCCATGAGCTCGTAGATGACCTTGCAGTTCTCGCACTCGAGTTCGCCGCAACCACACTCGCCGGCCTTCAGGGCGGAGCCCATGATGATCGGAATGTCGTCGCCCGGGAAATCATACTCGGAGAGCAACTCGCGCATCTCGAGTTCGACGAGCTCGATGAGTTCCGGGTCGTCCACGAGGTCGACCTTGTTCATGAAGACCACGAGCGCCGGCACACCGACCTGGCGCGCGAGCAGGATGTGCTCACGAGTCTGGGGCATGGGACCGTCGTCAGCGCCCACCACCAGGATCGCGCCGTCCATCTGGGCCGCGCCGGTGATCATGTTCTTGACGTAGTCGGCGTGGCCGGGGCAGTCGACGTGGGCATAGTGCCGCTTTTCCGTCGCATACTCGACGTGGGCGGTCGCGATCGTGATACCGCGCTCGCGTTCCTCCGGCGCCTTGTCAATCGAATCGAACTCGCGGAACTCCGCCAGACCCTTCTGCGAGAGGACCATGGTGATCGCTGCGGTAAGAGTGGTCTTACCGTGGTCGACGTGCCCGATGGTGCCCACATTCACGTGGGGCTTGTCCCGTACGAAGGTCTCCTTGGCCATCACAGTCTCCTCTTCATCAAGCTCGCCGCGCCGTTCGCGGTCTTCAACGATCACTGAAGCAAAACGACCCGATTCGGGTGGAGCTGCTGGTGGGATTCGAACCCACGACCTCATCCTTACCAAGGATGTGCTCTACCCCTGAGCCACAGCAGCCCCGTATCCCCCGGTGTTCCTGCCAACAGGCCTTCGGCAGGCGTCTCTCCGGCTCCTCCGCGGCTCCGGTGTGGAGCGGGCGAAGGGAATCGAACCCTCACGACTGGCTTGGAAGGCCAGGGCTCTACCGTTGAGCTACGCCCGCGTTACCGCACCAGTTGCTGCGGACACTGAGCCGGGACATGAAACTTTGGGGGACACGGCCCGGGATCGCTCGTAAACCGGCGATTATAGGGAGCCGCCGAGACCGGTCAATCTTTCTCTGACAACTGAATTCTCAAATTCTTTGTGCCAATTCGGGCGAGGATTCCCCTGCTTCGCCAAGGGACAAGACTACGCCTTTTCCCCGATAATGAAAGGATTACGGGCCTTCAAGGCCGCCCTTGCGGGTTCAGGGGAGGCAGGGCGGCAGCGTCCCCGCTCCTCCCGGAACCGCGAAAACTCCTCCGGATTTCCGGCAAAAAGCGGAAAAGCGCCGCGCCCGACCACCCCGATTCCGGCCGAATCAGGGCATCTTGCAGCCCCTTCAACACCTCCGGAGGCGCAGGATTTCCGACCAAACCGGCCAAAGTCCCCATCGTCGGTGTCTCCACCGAGCGCGAAACCAGCGCCAGCCAGCCCCGCAAGGCCCGGTCCACCTCGCCCGGGTCGCCCTCGCGGCAGGCCCGCACGAGTTCCGCGATGTACTGGTCGATGGCGGGGGCCACCTGCACCTGGCGGATCCCGGCCCGCGCGTCGAAGATCGCCTGCTGGGGAATGAGGTCCGGGGTCTCCTGGCCGCCGCCGGATCCCCCCCCCTCCTCGCCGCGAACGAGGCCGATGATCTTCACTTCCGATTCGAGGTCCGGGTAGCGGATCATGATGTGCATCAGGAACCGGTCCATCTGAGCCTCGGGCAGCGGATAGGTCCCTTCCTGCTCGATGGGGTTCTGGGTGGCGAGCACCATGAAGAGCGGTGGCAGGTCGTGGGTCACGCCGGCGACGGTGACCTGGCGCTCTTCCATGGCCTCGAGCAGGGCGGCCTGCACTTTGGCCGGCGCGCGGTTGATCTCGTCGGCGAGGACGAGGTTCGCGAAGATGGGTCCGGGGTCGAACTTGAACAACCCTTCGCCGTTTTCGCTGTAGTAGACCTCGGTTCCGGTGATATCGGAGGGCAGCAGGTCCGGCGTGAACTGGATCCGCCGGTAGTACGCTTCGAGATTCCCGGCGAGCGCTCTCACCGCCGGGGTCTTGGCGAGCCCCGGCAGCCCTTCGAGCAGCAGGTTGCCGTTGCAGAGCAGCGTCAGCAGCAACCGCTCCACGACGTGCTCCTGCCCGATAATCGCCCGCCCCATCCGCTCCTTGAGCGAGAGCACCGTCTCGAGAGCACTCATCAACTCCTCCATGCCATCACCAGGAAGTCCGGATGTTATTACCCCTCCCGGAGCGTTTCCCGGATCACCGCGGATCATCCCGCCCACAGGCGAGAATCGAGTCGTCCCTCCGCGTCCGCATCCACAGGCGAACAGCGACGCGCCTTCGCCCCCCCGCGCATCCCGGCCCCAGGCGAGATTCGAGGCGTCCCTGCGCGCCCGCATCCACAGGCGAACAGCGAAGCGCCTTCGCCACCCGCGCATCCCGGCCCCAGGCGAGATTCGAGCGAAGCGAGAATCGAGGCGTCCCTGCGCGTCCGCATCCACAGGCGAACAGCGAAGCGCCTTCGCCACCC
>JAJSAM010000001.1 GCA_024274785.1 Planctomycetota bacterium
AGCGAATGTCATCCGTCGCATTCAGGACTATACCAGGGTAGGAAAGCACTCTGCGTTTGAAGCTGTGTGGCTAAGAGATGCTGTGCTTGACTCCGTTGAATTCACCCGAGGGCGATGGGGAGCGGAGCGTGAGTCTTCTGGCCGCTTGAAATGGAATGTGCACGTGTCTGGGATTCCTGGAAGTCAGGTGCTCGGGAATGCGAGTGAATTGAGGGAGGTGTTCACGAACCTCATCTTGAACAGCATAGATGCAATGCCGAGTGGCGGCGATTTGTCAATTAAGTCCAGTGTGTCGATGGGTAGAGTGAGATTGGAATTTCGTGATCGTGGTGGGGGTGTATCGCCTGAACTGACGGAGAAGATCTTCGACCCGTTCTTCTCCACTAAGGGCGAGCAGGGTAATGGGCTCGGGTTGAGTATTGCCTATGGTATCGTCTCGAGGCATGGGGGTAGTATTTGGGTTGAATCAGATGGTTGTTCGGGTTCTAGTTTTTTTGTTGAACTTCCCGTCGTGGAAGATGCTTCTGGCAGAGTGCCGGATATCAGATCTGGCCCGAGGAGAGTTGGGATTCGCGCGCTGGTTGTTGATGACGATGCCCTTGTCTTGGATGGAATAGCTGGCTACCTATCTGCAATTGGGTGTGAGGTGGTGTGTGCGGATTCGGGTGAGAGTGCTCTTGATGTTGATTTTTCGGTAGGCTACCACCTCGTACTTTCAGACCATCGCATGGGTGAGCTTGAAGGTTTGGCGTTTCTTCGGGAACTTGGTGGAAGGTGTGACCGGGCGATGTTGGTGTTGATGACGGGATCGGTGGGGTTGCCTGGGGAGCGTGGTCATGTTCCGGATGGCATTGACGCGATCATGCGGAAGCCATTCGAACTTGCCGAATTGGATGCGATTGTGGCGCTTTGCCAAGCTCGGCAGCGCGATACCGAACCCCCCCGCTGACGAAGCAGCGAGAGGGGCTTGGTCTGCGGGCAGTGAGGACTACTCCACGTCCGGCTCAACGACAAGGCCTTCGACCTTCTGCGAGGTACCCAGTGGGGTGCCATCGGCCGAATAGGCCTTGTACTGGTAGGTGAGTGTCTCACCTATGAGATCCGGGTCGTCTGAGACCGGGGCGTGAATCACAAAGCCCTGCTCGGAAATCTGGAACGTCATGACCTGGTTGGTCTCGCCGTTGGCCGTGGCGTACAGATCGGCGTAGCCGCCGAGAGCCTCGGAACCGACAAGAACCTCGAGATCCGCCTGGCCACCGGAGGGGAATACCGAGGACAGCGCGGTGAGCCCAAGGTCCACCGTTGGGGTTGCTGTGGCCAGCGTACTCTGACCAAGAACCAGTGCTGCCGCGACGAGCATCAGGACGCTCATCGCTGCGATCCAGCGTTGCGTACGCATTACCTTTACCTCCACCTTTTGTAGGCTTGGCACCGGGTTACGGCCATCAGGGCCCGCGGGGGGAAGTGCCTCGCCTGGTTTATCCTCTATTCCGGGGCACGCCCCGGTGCGTACGAGGGTTCAGCGGTTTTCTGGGTGGGATGGGTTTTCTATTCTCTCTCCCTCATCCTCATCCGATCGGGTAGACGGCTGGGCCCACGTCGGACACGGCGCGCCTGCTATTCTTCCGCAGGTAAGTCTATGAAGACGTTAGGTGCTGTCAAGGGGAAAAGGGACTGACTTTAGTGGAAATGAGGTGTGGTGGGTTTTATCGCAAACAGTAATGTAACAAATGGCGTGTGCTCTGAGACGTACTCACCCTTCCGAGTGGTATCGATAACCAATACGCCGGCTAGCAGCCTGTCGCGGTAAAGCGTCTCCTGGATCCAGCACCTTCGCGCGACAGGCTGCTTATTAGTTCCACCGTGTGCCCGGGTCCGACTTCCCGTCGACTCCCGGGCGCAGGGTCATCCGAGGCTGAGGGGCAAGGAATCGCGGCTCCGAGTGGAGGCCGCCCCTCGCGCTGCCGATTCTTAGGATATGACCGCGAAAACATTTCGTCCCTGGGACGTCGATTAACAGATGCTGTTTCCCCCGTCGGTGAAGGATTTCGTCTCCCCCGACCATTTGTCGCAGTTCATCCGCGACCTGGTCCGTGAGGATCTCGACCTCTCCGCGATCTACGCCCGCTATGTGGAACTTCGGGGCTTTCCGCCCTACCACCCGGCGATGATGACGGCGCTTCTGCTCTACAGCTACAGCCGTGGGATCTACTCCTCGCGGAGGATCGAGGAGGCCTTCCAGGAGCGGGTGGACTTCATGGCTCTGACCGGTCTGGCGAAGCCGGACCACAGCACCATCTGTCAGTTTCGAGTGGATCACCGGGAAGCCTTGGAGGGGTTCTTTGTGCAGGTTCTTTCCCTGTGTCGGGACGCAGGGATTGCGAAGCTCGGGCACGTCGCCCTGGACGGGACGAAGATGAAGGCGAACGCGTCGAAGCACTCGGCGATGAGCTACAAGCGGATGCTCGAGGCGGAGCCGGAGCTGGCGAAGCTGGTGGCGGAGTGGATGGAGGTTTCGAGGGCGACAGACGAGGCGGAGGACGAGGAGCACGGGAAGGACAATCGGGGTGACGAGATCCCGGACCATGTGAAGGCAAAGCTGAAGAAGCTGATGAAGATCCGGGCCGCCAGGGAGCGCCTGAAACTCTTCGCCAGCAGGACGCCGAGCCCTCAGAAAGCCTGATCTGGGTCTTCGGGCACTGGTTCCCCGGAATTGCTCACGGATTCGATGGTCGGAGGGCCCGGATGCCTCGCGGCCATCAGCCCGCCTCCGCCGCTTCCCGGCTGCGAGAATACCTGGCAGACCGTCGGGTGGACGGGCTTACTTGCAGGCAACGCGTTACCCCGACAGGCTGCTAGCGGCAACCGTTGAAGCCGAGCTGGATTCCGAGAGCTGGAGGAGGGGAATCGCTGGAATAGCCCCTCTCGAACCGGGCCTGAGCGGGTGCCGTAGCCACCTGGGACGGTCGGCCCCGCCAGAGGATGTGCTCGATGACGGGGTCCGATACGCCCGACAGGCGAAGGTCGATGATCTCCTCGGCCGATAACTCGAAATAGGAACGACTCTGATCAATCTTGGCGACGATGATCGAGTCACTGACCCCGGCTTGGGACATGCGTATGACGTCCAGGATGGACAGCTGCCCCTCCACATAGCTCAACTCGCGGAACGCCGCGGCCGTCTGCGCCTCGTGTTGAGCCATCTCCGCCTCTCTTTCTTCCTCCATGCTGTCGAGCGCACCGCCGACCAGGCCCCCCGCCAAGCCTCCGAGACCGGCCCCGATGAGAGCCCCTCCCTCGGCGTTACCCGTTTGATGACCGATGATTGCACCGGCGCCCGCCCCAAGGACGCTACCCAGGAGGATCCCGGGGCCGGTGTTCCCGCCCGAGGTTGCACAGCCGCTCCCGAGAATCATCGACAGCACCAGAACGACGCTTGCCAGCTTCTTCATGATCCACCTCCTCAGTGAGATCCACGGCGAGAACGGCGCCGCGGAACGACTTCCTGAGGAGGATTTCGCACCTGCCATGCCAAAAGAACCTGCATGGGAACCTGAAGCCGCCCAATTCTGCGCAGGTTCACCGTGTTGACGACGACGTGCGCGACGACGGGCCCGATCAGGCTGCCGGTAAGGACCTGAATACCGCCAAGCAGGAAACCCATGGCTACCGCGAACGCCGTCCAGGCGAGGTATCGCCGATCCGGTCCAACGTGGATGAGCCCGAAAAGCAGGCTCGTTGCCACATATCCGAAGGCGGGCTGCATTGCGCCCCGAAAGAAAGCCTCCTCGCCCAGCCCGCTGAGCAGCCCAAGCGTCAGAGCCGTGCGCCAATCCACGGGTCCGAGGAGGGCCCGCACCTCGATGGAGAACCAGTGCAGCATGCTGCGGCGACGCATCAGGATCCCGGTCGATGCAAGAACGGCCACAGCCACGGCCAGGCCGAGCCCGAGACTTTCCAAAGGACGTCCGTCGACCACCGACGCCGGGATGAACCGCCCGGTGCGCAGCCAGGACCAGACCAGCGCAGCGCCGAGCATCAGCCCATAGAGGGCCGCGGCCGAAGTGATGAGAAGTCGCTGCCGCCCCGGCTCCGACTCACCCCCGTCCATCACCAGGTCACGACCATGTCGCACGCGAAGATCAGGTCGAGCAGTTCCTCATGGCAGAGCCCATCGCCCTCCCTCTCGCCCGGTTCGAGCACGAATATCCGGCAATCCACCTGGCCGACACTCGGCGTCCCACTCAGGAAGACCACCGTCTCCCCCGAGCCCGCGGCCCTCAACTCCTGCGGCAACGTGCTGCCCCGAACCAGATGGAGCATCGATTTCGCCAAGCTCATTCCCCCCACCGGATCACCACGTTGGCCTTCCGGGCCTCCGCGAGCGAGAAGTTGCCCGGTCGCGCCGCCCCCCCCAACTCCCGCAAGGCCCCCAGGAACTCCCGCGCACGGCGCGCCCCCGGCAGGCCACGGTCCGGGGCGTCGATCAGAGAGGCCGCCGCACCCTGAAGCACGACCTCCACATCGTTACCGGCCAACGCCATCCCCACGCTCATCCGGAGCCCTTCCGCCACTCGACAGGACCCTTCGGAATCTGCATGAATGATGACCAGTACGTGACGCATGTCACCTCAGGCAAACGAGACGAAGCGGTCGGCGGAGGCGACCAGCCGACCCAGCTGAAACTGGCTGGAGTAGTCCACGAACTCGAGGTCCAGAGGCAGATCGCGCGCCTTCGCGCTCTGGGTGCAGACCGAGATCCGCACCCCGAAATCCCGGAGTTCCCGGGCGACCGGAGTCCCGAGCAGGTCGGCCCCTTCGGCCATGAGAAACAGAAAAACGCGGACGGAGCGCCCCACGGAAGCCCGGGCGAGACCGCGGATCAGCTCGATTTCGGCCGATCCGGGACCCCGAGAGAGCAGGATCCCCAGCGATTTGGACGACCCGTTCGCCATGATGAGGGGTTTATATCAAGGTTGGACCCGGAGTTGGGGGATTCCCTCTTCGCTTGCGCCGGTGCGCCCGGGACCAACGATGCTAGGATTGCCTCCGGGAGACCTGCCTTTGGTGGACCGGGCGGGCACCGGAAAGATAAGGGGCGGCCTGCTTGGACAGAGAGGAGGACTTTGAACTGGTCCGCCAGTTGGGTTCCCGGATTCGGGAAGCCTCCGACGCTGCTTTCCGTCAGCTCTACGACAAGTACGAGCAGCGCGTCTTCGCCACCGCACTCCGGATCATGGGCGATTCCTCCCTGGCCGCCGACGCGACGCAACTCGCCTTCATCACCGTTCTCCGCAAGGCCAGGAAGTTCAAGTTCAAGTCCGCGTTTTCATCCTGGCTCTACCGCGTTGCCGTCAACCGTTGCATCGATCTGAAACGCAAACACGCCCGGAGCCGCTCGCTGTCGATGACCGAGCCCGAGGTGGCGATGCTCGCAGATGGAGGAGATTGTCGCCGTCCGGAGAATCCGGGACCGGAGGAGCATGCTCGGCACGGGGAACTCGTAAGAGAGGTGAGCAAGGCGATTTCCCGGCTGAACCCGCGCCTCTCGGTCGTAGTGGTGCTACGCTATCTGGAGGGACTCGGCTACGAGGAGATCGCTGAGATCCTCGAGATGCCGCTCGGGACCGTGAAGAGCCGACTGAGCAGGGCCCATGCGGCGCTTGAGAAGGACCTGGGGCCCCGGCTCGACAGTTTGAGCTGACGAAGCATGAACGAGAAAACGAGATCGAGATGCTGTCTGGCGATTCTCACGCTGCTGGCCACCGGTTCGTTCCTCGGCTGTGGCGGGGGGGGCGCCGACGCTTCCGCACCGACTTCGCCCTCTCTCGAACCCGAGTTCCATCTCATTTCCTTCAACCGTGACGGTGCATGGGATGTTCGCCGCGACGAGGCCCTCATCCTGCGGTTCTCCGACGAGGTGGATCCCGGCGCCGTCGGGGGCCAGGCGGTCCGGGTCCTGCGCCGCGGCAGCTCGGGCGATTTCCCGATGTCGATCGAGGTCCAAGGCAGGACGATCACCCTGAGCCCCCCCTCCCCGTTCGGCTTCGAGGCGGGTGCCCGCTACCGCGTCGAGATCAGTGGGTTTCCCTCCCTTCGCGCTCTCAGAAATCGGGAGGGCAGACCCCTCGCCACGGACTTCCGGGGAGGCTTCAGCACCTCGGACCTCTACGTTCCAAATCTGGTCTCGCCGACGGTGAACTCGGTCGAACTCGTCGAAGAGTCCGGTGCGCACTGGAGTCTGCGCATCCGCTTCTCCGAGCCGGTCAACCCGGGCACCCTGGAGGCCGATGGCGGAGTCACGGTCCTCACCTTCCCGGACGATGAGCCGGTCCGCGGGCGGTTCATCCAGGATCGAACCGCGACCTCATTCCGGTTCCTGCCGGACCTGAAGGAGCGTCCGGAAGCAGTGCGGGTGCTCCTCCGGCGATCCATTCTCGACCTGACCGGCAACCCTCTCATCACCGGCGCCTACGCCGACACCGTGCTGGTACTCGCGCCCGCGTCCAGCGGTTCTTCAACCGGCGAATTGACCGAGGACTTCACCGACACCCTGATGATGGATGCCGGCGGAACCACCGCCCTCTGGAATCACCCCAGCGCGCCGGGAGCCCTGCTCGGCAGTCCGCGGAACACCATCCTCGATCTGCTCGATGAGAGCCAGGGTGGCATCACCGCCATCCACTTCGGCGCGACCGAGATCGAGATTCGCATGCTGGTCTCCAGGGAGGAGATCGGACTGGGGCGCCAGATCACCGGGCTTGTCTGGAGTACCGCCGCCGGCGGCGCCGTGCCGGGAGAGTACGAGCACCTGGAGGTACGGATTACCCCCGTGCACCGTGATCGCCTCGACCAACCCGGCACCGACATCGGTCTGCCGGTCACCGTCCTGCGCGAAGAGCCCTACCACGTGCTCGGCGACACCGGTGGGCAGGTGTCCGTCCCCTTCGAGCGCGCGTTTTCCTTCGACGGAGAATCGGACCTGCTCCTCGAGATTCGCATCGGCGCCGGCACCCGCACGAACCTCATGCGCGCCGGCGAGGATCTCAGCGGACGCTCGGAAGTGCGCTGGGGACGTGAAAGCGCACCCTTGCGCGCCGCGATCGGGCTGCGGTCCTTCAGTCTCCTCCCCGTGGCCACTTCCCGCTTCTACGACACGGGATCCGGGCATCCGGAATACTTTCAGCCGGTGCTGAACCCGTCGACGATGCCGGACGGGGTCCGCTTGGAGCTCATGTTCCAGGGGACCCGAACCCTCGATGCGGATGGCCGCGCTCCCACCGACGACTCCGCCGGGATCAGCGAGTGGGTCAGCGACATCACCGCGCTGACCGGATTCCGGTATGTGCGCTTCCGGGCCACCTTCTCCGGCACCGGGCCGAACGGAGAGCCCCCGTTCCTCGACACGCTGCTGGTCCCGTATCGCGCCATCCGTTGATCCGGACCACCCCGGCGCCGATCAGCCCTTTTTCAGGCCGGCCACGAGTCCCAGTCCCGCCAGTCCCGCCTAAGGCAGGCTCCCGGTGATGAAACTCGAGATGCTCTCGAACTGTGTGCCGAGCGTCCGGGTGAAACCCACGAAGCTCTCGTCGATGATGGACCAGTGCACCTCGACCCAGCCCATCGACGACAGGAAGAAGAGCGATGCCGCCCAGATCCCGGCGAAAATGATGAAGATCTTCAGGAACGAGCGGAGCGCAAACGCCACGGCAAACGCGGCGAAGAAGCTGATGCCGCCGCGAACCAGGGCGGGCGACAGCAGATCGCCGGCCGGGTCTTCCGGAACGGTCTCCGTCGCCGTTTCGATCGTCGTGGTGCTCACTCCGCCGCTTCCGGCGAATCCTTTCGCGCCGGGCACCGTTCCCGCATCGCCGACCGAAGTGGCCCCGGCAGGCTTCTCCGGCGCAGTGTCGCCGCCTCCGAACAGGGCGAGCGTGCCACCGCCCACCACCAGCAGCGCCGCCATCGCCACCGCCGCGATCTTCCATGGCTTCCAGACGTAGTCCTTCATGGGAATTCCTCTTCTTGCGCCGGGAGAGTCCGTCGCGGGGATTCTACCGGATTGCGCGGTCGGCGTCAGAGGGCGTCGGTGAAGCTCTGGAAGTCGTCGAAGAACGCGTAGGCCGGAATGGCCGCCACGATACTCCGAAGATGTGCGCCGGTCTCCGGATCCGTGTCGATCAGATCCACGACCTCGTGGGGAACCGCTTCGCCGGCGGCGTTCTGGATGATCTTCACCTTCGGGCGGGACAGATCGCCGAGGCTGGAGCTGCGGCCGTGCACGATGCCCACTTCCCCGGTGCTGAGTTTGACTGCCGTTCCGAGCGGATAGGTCCCGATCGTGTTGACGAACGCTTTCACCAGCGAGCGCGGGAAGACCGCCCGCCCTTCGTGGGCCATGAGACGCAGGGCTTCCTCCGGGGAGAAGGTGGGAGCGCCGCTGCTTGCAGGCGTGGTGATCGTGTCGTAGAAATCGGTGATGGCGATGATCCGCCCCAGCAGGCTGCATCGGTGCGCGGGATCCAGTTCCGGGAACCCGCTGCCATCCTCGCGCAGGTGATGCTCCAGGGTGGCCAGCGCACAGCGGATGGATGCCGGTGAGACGCCCTGGCCCGCAAGGATCCGTCGTACGCCGAGCGCCGGGTGAAGATCGGGACCGTCGCCGATCGACTGGACGCCCACCAGGCCGAGGTCGTGCAGGATGGCCGCCAGTCCGAGGTCTCCGAGAAGCACCTTGTCGAGTCCGATGTTCTGCCCCAGCGCCACCGCCAGCACGCAGACATTCGCGGAGTGGGTGAAGAGACAATCGTCGTAGTTCTTGATCTGGGTCAGCGCGAGCAGGGTCCGCTCATCCTCCGCCACCAGGTCCACGATGGAGTGGACGACCCGGTTCGCCTTCCGAAGATTGGTGGGACGGACGCCGCGCGAGCTGTCCATGAACTGCTTCGCCACGAAGATCGACTTGAAATAGGTGTTGATCGAGACTTCGCGGTGGGAGTCCGCCACTTCCACCTGGTCGTTCCGCTCGGCGAGTTCCCGTACCTCCTCGAGGCTCGCGGTGCGAACCCCCGCGGCGATCAGACCTTCCTCGATTTCCTCGTAGGCGTTCCCTTCGGCGTCGTCGAACTGGACGAACAGGCGGAGGAATTCGCAAAGGTCCGCCTCGGACAGTCCTCTGCGAAAGGTGACCCCGCCGATATCCCGCTTCTTCAACTCCTCGATGACGAACTTGAACGACGTGAAACCCTCGATGTCGATCTTCAGCCGGGACTCATTGACAAAGAGACAGTCCGATGCGGTCTGCAGCAACACCTGCTCGTGGTGCGTGAGCAGTGCGGTCGCTGTCTCCATGAACGTCACCACCGCCTCTTTGGTGATGACGTTCGAGAAGCCGAACATGCCGACGGTCTTCGCCACCTTGTAGAAGTGGGAGACGAGGCGCCCCCCGAGCTCCTGGAGCCGATCGGATCCCGACCTCAAAGCGGTCGATGCGCCGGTCGGACTGGTGATGGAATCAGCTTGCGGGCACATTCTCCGTGACCAGGTATTCGTCCACGATTTCGATCAATTCGTCCGGTTCGAAGGGTTTCTGGAAGTAGTCGACCGCCCCCATCTCCCGTGCGAGCTGCCTCCCCCGGGAGTGCTCGCGAGCAGTAAAGATGATGACGGGGATCTCCTTCAGCTCCGGGTCTTCCTTCAACCTGGAGAGGGTCTCCCAGCCATCGATGCCGGGCATCATGATGTCGAGGAGGATCAGACCCGGCTGCGCGGCCCGGGCGGCGATCAATGCCTCTTCACCACTGGCTGCGGTGACTACTTCGTACCCGACGGATTCGAGGACGATCCTGGTCGAAATCAGGATCAGTTTCTCGTCGTCGACAATGAGGGTCTTCTTGCTGCTCATGTTGCACTCTCCGAGCGCGGGAGGCGGAAACGGAAGGTCGAGCCTTCCTCAGGCGCACTCTCTACGCTGATCTTCGAACCGTGAGACTCGATGATCGCGGCGGCGAAGCTGAGTCCCAGACCAGAGCCGCCGTATTGCCGGGTCAGGGGGTTTTCCAGTTGAATGAACTTCTCGAAGATCATCCCCTGCCGATTCCCGGGGATACCGATACCGGTGTCATGGACCTCGAAGATCACTTCGTCGTCGTTGGCGACGAGGCGAACCTCGATCTCCCCACCCTCCGGCGTGAACTTCACTGCATTCTCGATCAGTGCCCGGATTGCCCGGCGGATGTCCACGAGGTCGGCGTTTACCGTCGCATCTCCGGCCTCGTCGGTCACGGACAGTGACAGCTTCTTCTCCTTCGCCTCCGCGGCGAACGGGGGCATCACCTGCTTCAGGAGCTTCGAGGCCGGCACCACCTGCGCGTCCGGTGCGAAGTCCGCCGCATCCAGCCGGCCCAGGCAGATGACCTTGTCGATCTCGTGCCCCAGACGGTCCGACTGTGACAACATGTCCGCCAGAATGGGCAGGTGCTCCGGCGGCGGTGCCCCCCGGTAACCCCGGTGGAGGACCGTGGCGAAGGCCTTGATGGCCGTCACCGGGGTCCGGAGCTCGTGGGCGACGATGGAGAGAAACTGGTTCTTCAGGCGTTCGGTCTTCTTGCGGGGGGAGACGTCGCGGATGACGGAGAGGACTCCACAATCCTTGCCCTGAAAGTCCGTGACCGCGTTCGTGAGGATGTCGTAGTGCGCCTCTTCTCCCAACTCCTTGCTGGACGTGGAAACCTCCACCTGCACCCCGTCCTTACCAAGGGGAAGGGCGCGCTGGGCGAGCAACAGGCTCAGCAGCTCGGTGTTTCCCAGAATGGTCGTGAGCGGCTTGCCGAGGGCGACGAAGGTCGGTGACTCGAGGACCTTGGCCGCGGCGGGGTTCATGAGGATGATCTTGCCCATCGTGTCTGTGAACACGATCCCGTCCGCCATGTTGTCGAGGATCGCCATCACGCGCGACAGGTCGGTGTAGAAGATCTCCCGGGACTTCTGCTGGGAGTGAATCTGCTCCTTCAGGTTCCGCTGGGTGACCCGGACCTTCCGATTGAGCACGGCGTTCTGCTCCGCCAGTTCGCGGTGCAACTCCTCGAGTTCGAGGACCCGCTTGTCGGCCTCCCTCGTCTTTCGCCTGGTGGCGAGGATCACCTCCACACGTTCCAGCAGGAGGGACATGTCCTCGAACGGCTTCTCGAAGTACCCGCAGGCACGGCACTCGACCGCGAATCGTGCGGTCTCGTAGGAGGGGTTTGCGGTCATGATGGCGATATCCGTGCCCGGATAGCGCGAGGCGACGGCGCGAATCAGCTCGTCTCCACGCATGTCCTTCAAGAGCAGGTCGACGAAGATGAGGTCGAAACGCGCGCCCTCCTCAAGGTGACGCAGTGCCTGGGCTCCACTGCCGAGGGTCAGGGTCTGGTACCCCGCTTCGGCGAGCGTGCAGCCGATGAGTTCCCGCACCCCCCGTTCGTTATCGACGATCAGGAGCAGTTCCTCTCGCGCTGCGGTGCGTGTGGAGGCGGATATCGACATCTCAAATACCTATCGACCCGGCGGGCGCCGTGGGATTAGCTCTATACGAATTCCGCGTCGGTCGATTCCGAAGGGGCAGAGTGAACGACACGGTGGTTCCCTTCCCGACCAGGCTCTCGACGGAAATCTCTCCTCCGTGCGCTTCGACAATCGCCTTGACGATGCCCAGGCCGAGCCCGGTGCCACGGGTCCCGGCGGCGTTCTCCCCACGATGGAACTTCTCGAAAACTCGCGGCAGGCTGCTCTCCGGTATGCCGATCCCCGTGTCCGCGACGGTGACGTGAACGAACTCGCCATCGACCGATCCACCGATGCGAATCACCTTCTTGTTATCACCGATGTAGGCGATGGCGTTGCCGATCAGGTTCATGAACACCTTTTCCAGCGCGGCCTCATCGCACCAGGCGGTTTCCGGGAGGTTCTCGACTTCGATCCCGATGGCCGATTCCTCCACCTGGTACCGGAAACGCCGACGCACCCGGGCCACCAGCGGGCGAAGCAGAGTCTCCTGCAAGTCCATCAGCTTGCGGCCGGTCTCGAGGCGCGCCGCCTCCAGCAGATCCCCGACGAGGTTCATCATGTAGTCGTTCGCTTCTGACGCCGTGTCCACCGCCTCCTGCTGGGGGGCGGTCAGCGCCCCGAGACCTCCCTTTCCGAGCAGGGAGATCATCGCCTTCAGGCTGGCGAGGGGCTTCCGGAGGTCGTGGGTGATCGCCTGGGTCACCTCGAAGATCTCCTCGTTCTTCAGTTTCAAACTGCGGTTTGTGCTTTCGAGGGCTTTGTGGCTCCTGGTCAGGAGTTCCCGGGAGAGGTTGATCTCGCATTCGTCGAGGGCTCGGTGGAACACCTGGTAGGCGGTCCCGTACTTGTGGCTGACCTCCCGGGACACCGTTTAGGCGAGGTTGCTGAGTGTGGAGCGGATGCCGTCGACCTTGTCCGGGTTCAATATCCAGAACCGCGACTCCTCCATGAGATGCGAGAGAATCACGGGGTTGGCGCCGGTCTCGGTTGCGGCCCGTGCGACCGCCTCCGGTTCGGCGGTGCCGCTCACCGCGACCGTCGCGGAATAGAGCGGCCAGGTCAGCCCGCCGAAGCTCAGAATAACCGGAACGGCGAAGAGCCGGAGTCCGCCGGCACATTCGGTCTCCACCGGCTTGCCGGTCTGCAGGGCCTCTGTGGCCGCATCGAACTCCGATCTCAGGCAGTGGTCACCGCGACCCGCGAGATAAGCGCAGTAGGGAGACAACGCGCCCATCGGGGCGGCCTCTTCGCCATGGCCGCAGGGGAGCCCCCGTGGTTTGTCGCGGTTCAGGAATGTCCCGTAGGACGTGCCCATCAGGCGGCAGACCGCCATCTGCTGGCGATTCGCCGCGGCCACATCGACCAGGTGTTCGATGGCCACGCGCCCCGGATGCAGGAGCCCCCGGTCGTCCGCCAATGCGGGGTCGATGCCGAAACGGGTGAGTTCCGCGCGGAGGGAACCGGCGTCGAGAGAGAGTTCTCGCCCGCGGCGCCAGGCTACCCGGAAGGCAATCAGCAGTCCGCCCCGGGCGCGAATCTCCTCGGCGGAATCCTCCACGGCCCAGTCATCGAAGCCCCGGTCCGCATAGGATCCGGTCGTCTCGCCGGTACAGAGCAGGAGGAGGGCGGCGTCGGTCCGGTCCCGGAGCCAGTGACCGAGTTCGCGGTCCTGCTCACCGGCCGGCGCCGTCACGACCACCAGGTCCGCCTCTGCGAGGTCCGACCTCGTCTGGTCCCGTCCACCGGGAATCTCGCGCACCGGTCCGAGCTCGCGCAGGGCGAGGCGGGACTCCGCGTGCAGGTCGCTCCCGCCGCCGATGCAGAGAATGGTGGCCTTGCCGTTCACGCCGGTCTCTTGGCCGCGGGGAGCAGGATTTCGACTTCCGTGCCGCCGCCCGGGCGGGAGTCGAGGTGGATCGTCGCGCCGAAGCTCAGGAGCAACTGACGGGCGAGGTAGAGCCCGAGACCCTCTCCCTCCACCTCCGCGGAGACCGCCGTGCTGCCCCGGAAGAACCTCTCGAACAGGCGTGGCAGCTCCTCTTCGGGGATTCCCGGGCCGTCGTCACTGATCAGGATGCTGACCGAGCCGTTTTGCCGTTTTGCCCCCATCCGGACTGTTCCGCGCTCCGGCGTGTACTGGTGCGCATTCAGGACGACGAGTTCCAGCACTCGCCCGAGGATCGCCCGGTCCACGAGCGCGGTGACTTCTTCCTCCGGGTACCCTTCGATGAGGGTCTGTTTCTTCCCGTTGAACCTGCTCCGGAGGTCGGCTGCCACCTGCCCCATCGCCAGGGCCACGGTGACCGGCTCGACGCGGAGTTCGGAGTCGAGAGTGCCGGTCTCCACCATGAGGAGGTAGCGCAGGCGAGCGAGAAAGGCGGTGAGACGATCCGCCTGCTTCGCCCCCATCGAGAGCAACTCCGCCATATCGACCTGCTTCGAGTCGAGACGTTCGCTGGTAGCCATCGAGAGGACGCTGACGATCGTGGTCAGCGGGGTCCGTACCTTGTGCAGGAGATCGAAGATGAAGTTCCGCTTCTGTGCCGTGGCCGTGGTCGACCCGGAAGTCTCCTGAAGAATGAGGAGCGTGGCGCCATCCTCCCGGTCCGCGAGCGGCCGCGTCTCGGCCAGCAGGTCCCGGCCGCCCTCACAGACCTCCATCCGGCGGACCTCATCGCGGCTTTCGGCGAGCGTGTCGCGTAGCGAATCGGTTTCGAGCAATGCGCCGAAGAGTGGTTGCTCGAACGCCCGCTGGTCGAGTCCCAGCAGCTCCAGCCCGGGCTGGTTGGCCTCGATGAGCCGACCCTGGCCGCCGATGACGAGCACTCCGACGGGGAGTAGGTCCGCGACGGATTCGTAGAGCTCACTGCTCACAGGTGACCTCCCTCGGCGATGAGCTGTTCTTCACCTCGGCGGTGAGACCAAGCTCAAACGGCCCGATCGGCGGTGTTGCGATGGCCGCCCCTTCCGGGCCCAGGTGCAGGATGGTGAAGACCGGAGCGTCCCCGGTGACAATCAGCATGGGAGGTTCCCCTCGACTTCCAGCGCGTATCTGCCTGACGCGGTGATCGAGCGTCCGAGCGAGCTTCCGGTATGCTCTCAGACCGGGCAGGGCTCGCCGGCAGGTCTCCGGGGAGTTCCCGGACGTGAGCTTCGCCTGCACCGTCTGCTTTCGCACAAAGGCGAGCCTCTCCTCCATCTCCTCGAGGTCCTCATCGAAGACCCGCCCCCCGATCTCGATCCTTGCGAGGGCGGATCCTCCGGCCTCGATGCGCCTGGCGATCACTCGGCGCCCGGCCGTGGCAACTCCGCCCCGGAGCAGTCCGGGCATCCCGCGGAGTTGGATTTCCTCTCCGGCCCGGAGCCGGCAGCGTTCCGCCGCGGTCAGGATGGTGATGTCGCGTCCGGCCAGGATTTGCGCGTCGGAGGCCTGCAGAACGGTGATTCTTCCGATGGCATCGAGCACGGTTGCGGTCCCCGACACCATGCCCTCGACGGTGAGGTTTCCGGTGGCCGTGGCCGTGGCCGACGTTACGTTCCCGGTGATGTGGAGATCGCCCCCCGCCCGGACTCGTCCGCCGGTGCTGAGGTTGCCGGCGATCCTCACATCGCCGGAATGGCGCAATTCGCCCACCTCCGGCCCGACGTTGCCCTGAAACAGGAGCGGAGGACCGCCCATTCGATTCTCCTCGACAGTGACGACACCGGATCCGTTATCGGCCAGCGGTGTGTCACTGGTTGAGCGAGAAGCGTACCCTCACCCGGATCCCCCCTCGGAAGTCGCCTGCGGTGATGCGCGGACGAGACGGAGCTCGGCCCTCCGAGGGATCGTGTGGCGTGGTTACCGCGGCTGGACCTTCGCCGGTGTGTTCGGCACGAACGCCAGGTCGCGGGGACCGGTGATCCGGCATTCCGGCAGGGCGGTCTTCAGAGTTTCGATCCCCTTGGCGGTCAGGCCGGTGCATCCCGAGAGGTCGAGCCAGGTGAGCTTCGGCAGGCCGGGGAGGATCCTGGCGGCGGCATCGGTCAGCATCGCGGCGCTGGAAAGGCCTAGCGTCTCGAGGTTCACGAGCCCGGCGAGAGCTGCGACGGCTTCGTCGTCGATGTCGGGGCGCATGGTGAGAGACAGGCCGGGGATACGCTTCCCGCGAATCTCGGCAGCGAGGGCCCCGACCGCCTTTGCTCCGCCGCTCCGGTCTTCAGGGGCCGCCTGGAAATAACTGCGACCGTTGCACCGAGAGCAGCGGCCTGCGAATGCAGCAGCTCTTTCCAGATGGACTCTGAACGCGACGGGGACGCAGTTTCACGGAATTCCCGACTCCGGGTCAGATCTCTTTCGCGTTGTTGATGATCCGGTCCAGCAGGCCGTACTCCACCGCCTCTTCCGCGCTCATCCAGAAGTCGCGGTTCATGTCCTCGAGCAGCTTCTCCATCGACTGACCGGTCTCCGCTTCGAAGATCCGGTTGATCCGCTCGCGGATGCGGACGATCTCGTTGGCCGTGATCTCGATGTCGGAAGCGGCACCCCGCACACCATGGGAAGGCTGGTGCAGGAGGATCCGCGTGTTCGGCAGGGTCAGGCGGCTGCCCTTGTCACCACCCATGAGGATGATCGTCGCCGCGCTGGCGGCCAGGCCCACGCAGATCGTCACGACCGGGCACTCGATGAAGCGCATCGTGTCGTAGATGGCGAAGCCGTCATCCACCGCTCCGCCGGGGGAGTTGATGAGGACTTTCACCGGCGCCTTCGGGTCTTCGGCCTCGAGCAGCAGGAGCTGCGGCAGGATTCGCTTCGACAACTCCGCGGAGATGGGCTCGGAGATGATGAGGGTGCGCGTCTTCATGAGCCGGTCGAGGAGGCTGTCCTCCTTGCCCTTCTCGTCCGTTCCGCAGCCGGCCAGGGAGGCCGCACGAAGCTGAGATTCCGGCTTGGTGTTCATGGTGTTTCCTGCTCTTTCGAAGAGAAGTGCGCGATTGTAGCGGTGCCCCAAAGGGCTCATAGGGAAAAAGAGGTCCCGGCGCCGGCCGACCGGGAGGCAGATCGTCGATGGCATGACTCACATTGAAGCGTCGATTTCGTACAGTGTATGATGATCGGTGCGTAATTGATGGAGTGTGGAACCGACTGGAGTTGCGAATGACAGCCAGGGCCAGACTGGAAATCGTAAAAGGTGCGGCGCGCCAGACTCTGCGTATGGAAGCCGGGCGTCCGTCGACCATCGGGCGGTCCAGCAACGCGGACCTCCAGATCGTGTCCGGGCCGGTCTCCCGGGTCCACTGCCAGCTGCAGTTCGACGGCAAGCAGTGGCTGCTCACCGACCTCGACTCCCGAAACGGCACCTGGATCGGCTCCGAGCGCGTGAAATCGAAGCCCATCAGCCACGGCACGATCTTTCTGCTCGGCAAGCGGGTTGCGATCCGCTTCCAGGTGGTTGAAGCGGCAAAACCCGCGCCCATGCCCCCGCCGCCCCCGATGGAGGAGGCCTCCTCCGCCGAGGGCGCCTGTTGCTCGTTCTGCGGGGGAGCGTACGGCGACGGAGAGATCGGGGTTCCCGGCGCCGAAGCCGGAACCATCCATCAGCAGTGCCTGTCGATCTCGAGGCTCGTGGGCGCCGAACTCGGCGGAGTGCGGGTCATCGAGAGGGTGGGGGGCTCCGGCCACGTCCACCGGCTTCGGGCCCACCAGCCCTCCCTTTCCCGGCACGTGATGCTCTTCGCCTTCGACCAGGAGGCATCCTCCGCGCCGAACTTCGCCAGGAACCTGCTCGACGAGGTGCGGCGCGTCTCCAAGCTCCTGCATCCCCGGCTCCTCCAGATCCACGATCTGGTCGAGGAGCAGGGGCAGAGCCTGATCCTCACGGAGTACTTCCCCGGCCAGACCCTCGGGGAGATCCTCACCACGCGGAAATTCGTGAAGGTTCCCGACGCCATGGCCATCATCGGGCAGATCGTGGACGGCCTGGCTTACGCCGAGGGCCAGGACATCCTCGTGGACCGGCTCTTCCCCCGCGAGATTCTCGTCAGTGAGGACAACTCCGCGAAGCTCGACTACTTCCGCCCCCCCGTACCGGTCCGGACCCCCATTCCGGAGATCTGCTACCTCGCTCCGGAAATCGTCACCGGTGGGAAGATCCACTCGGATGCGAACCGTCCGGACCCGCGCAACGGCGAAGCGGCTTCCCGGAGTGCGATCTACAGTCTCGGCGCGATCTTCTATCACATGATGGCGGGCATTCCTCCCCACGAAGGCAAGACGGAGGCGGAGCTCATGCCGAAGATCCTGAAGGGCGTTCCCCCCTCCCTCTCCCGAGTGAACCTGAAGGTCTCCCCGGCCCTTGCGAGGGTCGTGGAGCGGTCGATTAGCAAGGAGCCGAAAGATCGTCCGGCCAGCTTTGCGGCCCTGCAGGTCGACTTGAAGAAACTCGTTTCCCCCACGCTATAGGCAGATGACGCGGCAACACCATGGACGAGAAATCGAAGCGATTCCTGGAGAGCGCTCTCAAGCGTGAGCTGCTGACGAAGGCACAGGTCGAGGAAGCGGTCCGCATCTACGAGACGGTGCGGGATGTCGGCGTGGAGCAGATGATCCAGGACATCATCGTCAAGAAGGGCTTCATGAGCGCCGAGGCGGTCCGGTCGCTGCGCCGTCAGATCTCGGGGATGCGCGTCGGGAAGTACAAGATCGTCGAGCAGATCGGCGAGGGCGGCGCCGGCGTCGTCTACCGCGCCACTCAGGAGCCTCTCGACCGGACCGTGGCGATCAAGGTGCTCGGGAAACACCGGGCGGACTCCGCCGAATACCTCGAGCGGTTCCGGCGCGAGGCCCGTGTGGCGGTCACGCTGAACCACCAGAACATCGTGCGCGGCCTCGATTTCGGAGAGGCGGACGGCTACCACTACTTCGTCATGGAGTTCGTGGAGGGCGAGTCTCTGCACGACATGTTGAAGCGGGAGGGGGTCCTCGAGGAAAAGAAGTCCCTGAAGATCGTCCTCCAGGCGGTGGCCGCCCTGCGCCATGCCTCGGAATTCAACCTCGTGCACCGGGACATCAAGCCGGAGAACATCCTCATCACCGGAAACGGCGTGGCCAAGGTCTGCGATCTCGGCCTGGCGAAGCCATCGATCCTCGAATCCGCGCGGACCACGAAGGACGGCGCGACGATCGGGACACCGGTGTACATGTCACCGGAGCAGATCCGGGGGAAGGATGACACCGACTTCCGGGCGGACATCTACAGCCTCGGCGTCACGCTCTACGAGATGGTCACCGGCGCTCCTCCGTTCGTGGCCGCCACCACCGACGAGATCGTGCGCAAGCATATCCGGGAGGCCCCGGTTGACCCCCGCGAGAAGAACCTGAAGCTCTCCTCCTCCCTCGCCGCAGTCATCCTGAAGATGCTCGCCAAGAAGCCGGAGGATCGCTACGCCTCCCTGAAGGATCTCGAGGAGGACATGAAGGCGGTTCTCGATGGACGCCCCCCCCGGCACACCATCGAACTCGGCGGCAAGAGGCCGAGCGGGAAGCTCCGCGTGGACGTGGACGAGGGCGTCTCGCGTCGCGAGCGGTTTGTCGAGAGGAGGAAGAAGTCCCCGATACTGGCGGTCGTTGCGCTCGTCGTGGTCGGGAGCATTGCCGCCGCCGCATTCATTCTGAAACCCTGGGAGTCGAACGAGTCCGGCCCGGGAGAGACGGCCCCGGAGACCGCGAACCAGGCCGGGGCCATGCCCGGACCCGGTCCCGATGACGAGGCTGAGGAACTCTTCCGGGAGGCGGTGAGTTACGAGGAGGACAACCCCGGCGCATCCATCGAGTCGCGGTGGGATCGCTACCTCCTGGTCGAGCGGAAGTTCCCGCGCACGCGCTACGCGGTACAGGCCAGGGACCGTCTTCGGGCACTCGAGGCCGAGAAGCAGACTCTCGCCCGGAAGCGGGAGCGGAGCGCTCGTGCGGCCTACGATGATCTGAAAGCGGAACTCGACGCCCTCGTCCGGGCCGATCGTCACGCGGAGGCACTCGCGAAGATCGACACCTATCCCGAGGAGTTCGCCGACACCGAGTACCCGCGGAAACTCTCCCCGGAGCGCAACCGCATCCGCACCGCGGCTCGCGACCGTGCGAACAAGCTGCTCTCCGAAGCCGATCGGAAGATGAAGCTCGGCCGATTCACTGAGGCGATCCGGGCCCTCGAGCCCCTCACGAGGATCGGCCTGCCGGAGATCGAGGAGGAGGTTCGCAAGAAGGTGGAGGAGATCCGGGGGGCCGAGAAGGTGGAGAGCCTCGCCCGGGCGCAGGGTCACGAGATCTTCCGTTCGGTGGTGGGAGCTGCCTTCCAGCGCGCGGCGGTGGGGGAGTACTCCGAGGCGGAGGAAGACCTCATCAAGGCGATGGGGCGGCCCAAGTTGACCTACTTCCGCAACGACCTCGAAGCGGCGTGGAAGGACTTGCGGCAATCGCTTCGGTTCACCGACGCCCTGCTCGACGGCACGAACACCCTGAAGGGGAAGGTGGAGCGCTTTACGCTGATCAGCCGAGGCCGCAAGGATGCCGGCGGCAAGGTGCTCGGCGCGAACCGCACCGGTGTCCGCCTGGCGCGCGGCAGCAGTGAGCAGCTCGTGCCCTACCGCGACCTCTCCGGGCCCGACCTGGTGCGACTCGGATTCCTCGACCTCGATGCCGATCGGCCGGAAGATCACGCCGCCGCGGCGCTTTACCTGATGGTGCAGGGCAGACTCGACCAGGCTGATCGTGAGATTGAGGCCGCTCGCATGCTGGGTGCCGACCCCGCTCCCCTGACCGCGCGCCGGGAACTGATCGGAACCTACCTGCTCGACCGAGCGAACGCCCTCGTCAAGAAGGCCGAGACCCACCGGGAGCGGCAACGCACCAGGGAGGCGGTGGAGATCCTCGTCGAGGCGGTGAGGTTGGCGCCCTGGTCCGCGAACTGCCGGGCAAAGCTCGGGCAGGCCCTGCTCGAGGCGAAGCGGTACGCAGACGCCGTTACCGAACTCAAGGAAGCCCTCGCGTTGAAAACAGATGCCCCGGAGGTGCACTTCTTCCTCGCGGAGGCTCTCGGCAACCTGACCCGGCCCGAGGAATCGCTGAAGGCCTACCGGATGTTCGTGAAGCTTGCGCAAGAGGACGACCCCCGCCGCAAGGAGGCCCTGGCCCGGCTCGCGGTTCTGCAGGAAGAGGTCATCAAGGACATCGTTCGCCGGAAAACCAGGGAGGCGAAGAAAGCCCTTGACGATGATGAGTGGGACGTGGCCATCCGCCTCTACGGTGAGATTCACGAGCTCGCCCCGAACCTGGAGGCGGTTCTCTACCTCCGGGGCAAGGCCTACCTCGGGAAGCGCGACTACCTGCCCGGCTACCTGCTGATGAAGGAGTACCTGGCGGCTGAGCCCTCCGGACGCTGGGCATCCGATGCCAAGCGCCGGGTTCGGAGCCTCGAGCGCGACTACAGGCAGAACATCGAGGCCGACGAATTCAACCAGCAGGGGCGCGCCTCGTACGATTCCGGAGACTACGAAGAGGCCCTCGACAGCTTCAATCTCGCGCTGACGCACGCCCCGCTCAAGTCGGATGCCTATTACAACCGGGGGGAGACCTACCTGAAGATCGGCGAGATCACCTGGAACGACCACGACTTCGAATTTGCGCTGCAGGACTTCACCATCGTGAATCGGCTCGACCCGGACAACAAGATGGTCCTGGTCGGGCAGGTGCTGGCGCTCTACTACCTGCGCCGTTATGAAGAGGCCACGGTGAAGGGCAAGGATGCCGTTCGCGCGATGCCAGGTGACTGGCGATCCTACAATGCCCTGGGGCTGGTCTACCTCGGTGCGAAGGAGTATCTGCTCGCCGGCCGGGCCTACGATCGGGGTCTGAAGGTTGCGCCCGATATTGTGACCCTTCGCATCAACCGGGCGCTCGCCTACGAGGGCGCTCTCGAGTACGACAAGGCGCTCGCCGAGTTGGAAAAAGCCTCGAAGCTGAAGGACTCCGGCGGATACCTCGATGCCATCAAGCAGATCAACGAGCGAATCCGCAAGGCGATGGAGAAGATGTAGCGCACATCGGGGACGGGGGTATCCGGCCCTTCGGAGGGCGCCGCCCGTCGGCGCCGCGATGGTCCTGGTGCCGGCGCCTTCGGTGATGCGAGGACGAGGCGGAGTTCGTTCCTCCGATGCTGGGTTCGATCACCTCTCGGAGGGCGCGACGCTGGTCTCCGGGGCGACCCTCGGATAGATTTGGCACATGCTCGAGAACTCCGGACTCATCGATACGCTTTCGCCTCGCCCTCGCGGGGTGGTCTTCGACTACGGCAACACCCTGATCCCCTTCGGTCAGCGGGAGATGGACCTGATCGGCGCCGCGCTGATCCGCTTTCTCCTCGCGGAGATCGACGGCGCGGAGCCGGACCGAACGCGAGCGGCACTGGCGCAGACGATGTCCCGTCTGCACCGCCAACGCGTCGAGACCGATCGGGAATCCGATCCCCGCGACGTTATCCGCCTGACTTTCGAGACCCTCGGGGCAGAGGTGGACGAGACCCGCCACGTCGATGCCGGCGTCGAAGTGATCCTCGACGCCTTTGTCGCCGCGGTGAAAAAGGCGGAGGGAGTGGAGGGCGTACTCGGCGAACTCCGGGAGCGGGGTTACAGACTCGGGCTGCTCAGCAACTACTCGCTCTCGGCGGCGATCACGCAGTCGCTCGACCGGCTCGGCCTGACGACCTGGTTCGACGACGTGTTGATCTCCGCGGACCTGGGTCTCGTGAAACCCCACCCGGATCTCTTTCGGGCGGCGGCCTCCCGGCTCGGGCTCGAAACCACGGAGGTGCTGTTCGTGGGCGATAATCCGCGGGCGGACATCGCCGGGGCGGCGGCGGTGGGTATGCGCACCGCCCACATCACCGAGCACCTGTCGGGCACCTATTTTTTCGATGATCCGGACGAGAACGAGGCCGAGATCCGCCCGGACCTGGTGCTTTCCCGGCTGACCCTGCTCACCGGAGGAAACCACGATGGCTGATCGCGAGCGTCTCTTTCTGCTCGACGGGACGGCCCTGGCCTACCGCTCCTATTTCGCTTTCATCCGGAACCCGCTCTACGACAGCAGGGGACGCAACATCTCCGCCGTGTATGGCTTCACGGCGACTCTCTTCCGTCTGCTCGAGTTGGAGGAGCCGGACCACCTCGGCATCGCCTTCGACCCGCCGGGACCGACTTTCCGCCACGAGGAGTACAAAGCCTACAAGGCCACCCGGGAGAAGATGCCGGAGGAGATGGTCGACTCCCTCCCGGGAATCCGCGAGGTGGTCGATGCCTTCAACATCCCCGTGTTCGAGGTGCCGGGTTTCGAGGCCGACGACGTCCTCGGCACGTTGGCCCGGCATGCCTCATCCGCGGGGGTCGAGACGTGGCTCGTCACGGGCGACAAGGACCTGATGCAGCTCGTGACCGGGGACGTGAGGATCTACAACATCCTGAAGGCCGGAGTGGACCTCGAGAAGGTCGGGCCGGAGCAGGTCGTCTCGAAATTCGGCGTCCGCCCGGATCAGGTCATCGACTACCTCGGGCTCGTCGGCGACAGCTCCGACAACATCCCCGGCGTGCCGGGTATCGGGCCGAAGACGGCGCAGAAGCTGCTGACGGAGTACGGTTCGATGGAGAGCCTGCTCGAGCACGCAAAGGAGCTCAAGGCGAAGAAGGCCCGCGAGAACCTGATCGAGTTTCGCGAACAGGCTCTCCTCTCCCGGAGCCTGGCGACGATCCGCACCGACGTGCCCCTCGAGTTCGACCTCGACGCCCTGCGGGTCGGGGAGCGGGAGGAGCGGAAGCTGGTGGAGCTCTTCCGCGGCTACGGTTTCAACACCTTCATGATGAAGCTCGCGCCGGAGGTGAAGGCGGAGGACGAGACCCGCGACTACCGGACGGTGGCCACCACCGTTGAACTGGGACAGCTCGTTCAGACCCTGCGCGCGGCCGGCCGCTTCGTCATGGACACCGAGACGACCTCGATCGATCCCATGCGGGCGGACCTGGTGGGCATGTCCTTCGCCGTCGAACCGCACGCCGCCTGGTACGTGCCGGTGAACCTGGACCTGCCGCCGCAGCTCATCATCGAGATGCTCCGGCCGGTGCTCGAGGATCCGGAAATCGGCAAGTCCGGCCAGAACATCAAGTACGACCTGAAGGTCATGGCCCGGGCCGGTGTCACGGTCAAGGGCGTCGACTTCGACACGATGATCGCCTCGTTCCTCCTCGATCCCGGCAGCCGGCAGCACAACCTCGACGCCCTGGCTCTCGTTCACCTGAACATCCGCAAGATTCCGACGTCGGACATCATCGGCAAGGGCAGGGACGTGACCACGATGGACCTGATCCCGGTGGCGACGGTAGCGGAGTATGCGTGCGAGGACGCGGACATCACCCTTCGGCTCGAGCGGTTCTTCAAGCCGCGGCTCGAGGAGGAGGAGAGCCTCGATGCCCTGAACCGCGACGTGGAGATCCCGCTGATCTCGGTGCTCGCGAGGATGGAGCGGGCCGGCGTACTGGTGGACGTCTCGATCCTCGCCGCCATGTCCGGGAAGATGGGCGTGGAGATCGAGCGGCTCGAGAGGGAGATCCAGGAGATCGCCGGCGTCGAGTTCAATCTGAATTCCCCCCAGAAGCTCGGCGAGGTTCTCTTCGAGAAGATGGGGCTCCACGCCCATCGCCGGGGCAAACCGAAGAAGACGAAAACCGGGCAGTACGCCACCGATGTCGAGACGCTCGGCAAGTACGCGGACCACTCGATCATCCAGCGGATCTTCTCCTACCGCGAGTTCGTGAAGTTGAAGGGCACCTACGTCGATTCGCTGCCGGCGCTGGTCCATCCCGAGACCGGTCGCATCCACGCGTCCTACCACCAGGCGGTGGCGATCACCGGCCGGCTTTCCGCTTCCGACCCGAACCTCCAGAACATCCCGATCCGTACCGAGGCGGGGCGGGAGATCCGGACCGCGTTCATCGCTCCGCAGGGTTCGGTGCTGCTCTCCGCCGACTACAGCCAGATCGAGCTGCGTGTGCTGGCCCACCTCTCCGGCGACGAGACGCTGCTTGCCGCTTTCAACGATGGAAAGGACATCCACACCGAAACCGCGGCCCGCATTTTCGCAATCAATGAGAAAATGGTCACCAGGGAGATGCGGGGCCGGGCCAAGGCGATCAACTTCGGCATCATCTACGGGATGGGACCCCAGCGGCTCGCCCGCCAGACCGGAATCTCCCTTGCGGAGGCGAAGGAGTTCATCGCCGCCTACTTCAGGACCTATCCGAAGGTGGCGGAGTTCCAGGAGAAGCAGAAGATGCTGGCGCGCGAAGAGGGCTTCGTTTCGACGCTGCTCGGCCGGAAGCGCAACCTCAAGGACGACATTCTCTCGAACAACCGCGGCGTGCAGGTCAACGCCGAGAACGTGGCCATCAACACGCCGATCCAGGGAACCGCGGCCGATCTGATCAAGGTGGCGATGAACCGGATCGATCGAAGGCTGCGCGATGAAGGTCTTGATGCGAAGATGATCATCCAGGTTCACGACGAACTGGTGCTCGAGGTGCCCGAGGTGGAGTTGGACCGCGTGCGAGAACTCGTCCGTGAGGAGATGGAAGGCGCCCTCGACCTGAAGGTGCCGATCGTGGTCGACATGGGAGCAGGCAACAACTGGCTGGAGGCTCACTGATGGAGTGCTACGTCCATCCGGATCAGGCTGCCGTGGGCGCCTGTGTGGCGTGCGGGAACTTCGTGTGCGACGTGTGTCGCGTCTCGATCAAGAGCAGGATCTACTGCAAGGCCTGCGTGGAGCGAGGCGATGCCGTCCCCCCCTCGCAGCCCGCGGAAGACCGGAGCCACCGCCGCAACCGTCCGCCCTCCGGCAGCGGACCACTGACCCGGTCCCGCACCGACCGGATGATCGCCGGTGTCTGTGGAGGCCTGGCCCGGCAGTTCGACCTCGATGTGAATGTGGTGCGCCTGCTCTTCGCCCTGATCTCGATCTTCACCGGCTTCTTCCCCGGAGTGGTGGTCTACATCGTCCTCTGGGCGGTCCTCCCCGAAGGGGATTGAGTACCCGGTTCGGCACTCCTCTCCTCCAGGCCTGCCGCGGAGGTGAAGCTCGTGCGGGTCAAGAGCCCCGGTGAGGTCTGATCCTCGCCATGACGATCCACTGCGGAAAGTTCTCAGGGGATCAGCCAATAGAACTGGGAACGAGTGGCTCTTTTCTCGAGTGCCGCGTCGGGCACCCTGGCATTTCGGTCCGATCATGTGCCTTTGGGTACTCTGGCAGGTGGACGACGATGGTACCTCGACCAATCTGTCGGAATTGTGGGCGGCGCAGGGGCGCTTCGTCGGCCCGATTGACGACTTCGACAACCACGGGGCGTTCGGCCTGTCCGCCACCTGGATTCAAAGCGGAAATGACATCTGCTACTCTTCAGGCGGGCCGTTCTCGAGCAGTCTGACGGCCGGCTTCAGCGGCCCGATATCGAACCTGGAGATGCTCGATCATGACCCCGCCCGGTTTACCGTAACGACCGTTGTACCCCTCCCCTGCGCCGCGTGGCCTGGCTTCGGCCTCCTCGGAGCGGCAAGGCGGATAAGGAAGCGCCGGTAGAGCACTTGCGAGGGCGGTTCGGTTCGGTCGTTGCGGAGGTCGACCCTCCATAGCGGCTGAGCCGCGCTGAGTCTGCTTGAGCGCATGACCATACGGAGGCAGGTACCTTCACCCATGATTGGGGGAGCATCCCTGCCACCGTATGCCCGGGAGGCGCCGCTACTTTTCGAGTACGGTCACCCTCGTGCCGTCCGAAAGGGCGGGGTCGGGGTGGATGAGGATCCGGTCACCCGCGGAAAGTCCCTCGAGGACCTCCCGCTTGCGGCCGTCGCGGATGCCGGTCTTCACCGCGACCACTCTCGCCCGGCCGTCCTCGATCCGGAACGCCCGCCACTCGCCTTGTTCGCGGAACAGCGCCGCTTCCGGCACCAGCACCGCGTCCTCCCGCTCCTCGAGGATCACCTTGAAGTCCACGCGGAAGCGGTCGCCGAGTTTCAGTTTGCTCCCGTCGAACGTGGCGATCACCGTCACCCGCTGCTGCTCCACGCCGAGCGACGAGATCTTCCTGAACGCGCTCGGATAGACCTTGGTGAGCCTCCCCTCGACTTCACGCCCCGCGAGGGCGCGGCCAGCCACGACCACCTTCATGCCCTTCGTCAGCCGGGCGGCGTCCTCGGAGAGCAGGTCCGCCTCCACTTCGAGCCGGTCGACATCCCCGAACTCCAGGATCGGCGTGCCCGCGGCGAGGACCGCCTCGCTCTCCTGAAAGAGGACGAGCACCACACCGTCCACCGGGGCGATGAGCCGGGCCCGCGAGAGATCGTCCTCGAGGACGGCCAGACCCGCCCGGATCTCCTTCATCTGTTCGCGGTAGAGGTGCTCCTCCCAGTCCAGGTCGCCCGCGGAGTCCTCAAGCAGCTTCGTGGCGAGCTTCGCGATCTGCTTCTCGATCTCCCGGATCCGAAACTGCACCTCGGCCGCGGTCAGGGCTTCCGAGGCCACGCGCTCGGCGAGTCGGGCCTCCTCCTCCTCCGACCCCGAGATCGTCCCCTTGCCGGCGAGGTCCTTTGCGCGAGCCGCATCCCTGCTGGCCTGGTCCGCGGTGGCCTTCGCCTGGGCGAGAGCGTGCTTCGCGGCGTTCCAGGCGTTGACCGCCACCTCCTCCAGGAGCTTGCTGCGGGTGATCGCCTCAGGCTTCGGGCGGCACTTGCCGACCCCGGAGAGTCGCTGCGCAAGCGAGCGGATCCGCGACTGTGCCTCGATCACCCGGGCATCGAGCGCCAGCCTATCCATCTCGACGAGGAGACCGCCCGCGGCCACGCGCTCACCCTCTTTCACCGTAAGCCTGAGCATCCTCCCGGTGACCGGTGCGGAGATCACGAAACGGTCCACCACCCGAGTTCGCCCCTCCTCCTCCACGAACGACCGGATCGCGCCGCGGGTCACCACCACGGACTCCACCCCCGTGGGGCGAAGTGAGGACCAGATCACCGCGGCGAGGATCAGCAGGACGGCCACACCGGGCAGGATCAGCTTGCGAAGCTTCATGATCTACTCCCTCGACTTCAGCGCTTCCACCAGGTCGAGCCGGCGGATACGCCTGCGGATGGCGAGGTTGGCGACCAGGGTGAAGAAGAGCACCACCACGATCGAAATCAAGATGCTCTCCACCCGGATCACCATGGGGAAGCGGAACAGATCGGTGTCGTAGACGGTGGAGAGCCAGAAACAGAACAGGATGCCGAGGCCGATTCCCGGCACCAGGCCGATGATCGTCAAGAGGTAGTTTTCGTTGGTGAGCACCGCGCCGACCTCCTTTCGGGTGAACCCGAGCACGCGCATCGAGGCAAAGGTCCGTTCCCGCTCGGCGAGGGCGATACGCGTCGAATTGTAGATGACTCCGAAGGCGATCACCCCGGCGAAGAGCATCAGTACGGTGTACATGATCGCCATCGAGGCGGCGAGCGTCTCGCGGAACACCTTGCTCGCCTGCTCCCTGATGGAGACGCCCTCCACCGCGGGCAGGTTCTTCAGTTCGGTGGCGAGTTCGTTGCGGCGCTCCGGGTTGGCGAGGAGGCGTACGGAGTTCAGGGCGGTCTCTTCGCCGACCCAGCGGGAGAGCGTCTTGATCGAGGCATAGGCCGAGGCGCCGAGGTATTCGTCCACGGTGCCCTCGACGGTGGCGGTGAACACCTGTCGTCGCCCTTCCAGCACGTGTACCTCGACCTCGTCTCCGCGCGCGAGGTGGAGCAGTTCCGCGAGCTTCCTCGTCAGCAGCAGGCCGCTCACCGGCTTCTCGATGGGGCCTCGATCCTTGTCGAGCAGACCGCGCAGGACGCCCTCCTGGTCGAGGCCGAAGATCCCGATTCGCTTCGCCCGGTAGCCGTTCACCAGCTTGACTCCAAGGACGAGCTCCGGCTCCGCGGAGCGGACTCCGGGCAGGGCGCAGATCTCGTAAAGCGCAGGGAGGCCGCGCTCGGAGTTGAAGGTGACTTTCAGGTCGTGGTGATCGACATAGCGGGCCTCGTAGTCGAGCAGCTCATCCATCGAGTCGCCGGAGAAGAGCGAGAGGAAGATGATGCTGGTGGAAAGCGCCACGCCGCCGATGGTGAGGGCGGCCCGGCGCCGGGTGCGGACGATATTGCGGAAGACCATCCGCCAGACGAAACCGAGCCGGGTCCAGAGCCACCGCCAGCGTTCGACTGCGGTGCGCCTGAAGACTCCGGGCGCCTCCGGCCGAAGCCCCTCCGCTGGCCTGAGCCGCGCCGCCTTCCGTGCCGCGGCGACGGCCCCGAGTGCGGCGAAGAGCAGGCTCACCAGTACGCCGGTGGCCACCACCAGGGGGTCCACCGAGAAACGCAGAATCGGGAACTGGTAGAACTCCGTGTACATCTCGAGCATGTGCCGGGCGAACCAGAGCCCCACGACGGAGCCGATGATCGCGCCGACCAGCCCCATGAGCATCGCGAGTTTCAGGTAGTGCATCGAGATCGCCCGGGTGGTGTAGCCGAACGCGCGGAACACCGCGATCCGGGTGCGCTGGGTGCGCACCAGCCGTCCGAGCAGCATGTGCAGCACGAACGCCGCCACGCCGAGGAAGATGGCCGGCGTCACCGTCGCTGAGCCCTTGAGCCCCTCGATCTCGTCCGAGAGGAAGCGATGGGATAGCTGGTCTTTCCGGCCGTAGGCGACGAAACCACCAAAGCGGTCGAGGATCCGGTCGAAGTTGTCGAGGACGTCCCGCACCCTGGCCTCCGGGTCGAGCACCGCCACAAACTCGTTCGCCGAATCCTCGAAGTCGAAGACAGATTCCGCGAAGGACGTGCTCATCCACAGCACCGTGAAGTGCACCGGATCCGGCAGGATGTCTCCGGCGCCGCGGATCATGTAGACGAACTCCGGGGAGAGCGCGGTCCCGACGATCCTCAGCGCCTCCTTCCGGTTGTTCATGATCACTTCGACGGAATCTCCGGGTGAAAGGCCGTGCTCCACCGCGAAGCGATCGCCGATGATCACCTCGCGGTTCCCGTCGTCGGTGAAGTAGCGCCCGCTGACCAGGTGCACGTCGTTGATGACCTTCTCCCGCCGGTCCGGGAGGGAGGAGACGCGTCCGAAGCAGGGTTCGGAGATCTGCGGGAGGTCGATCGTGACGTCGAAGATGATCCGCGGCCGGACCTGCCGGACCCCCTCGATCTGCCTGAGGTCCCGGGCAATGGAGCGCGGCGCCTTCTTCACCGGGGCAAAGACGTCGGCCATGCGGTTCTCGCGGTAGTAGGCGTCGCGCGTGCCCTTGAGCCCGCGGTAGGCGATGAGGATCGTCACGAAGGAGGAGATCCCGCAGGCGATGATCAGGGCGATGGCGATGGCCTGCCCCTTCATCCGGAAGATCTCGCGGAGGAGCACCTTGTCGAGGGACCTCACCACTCGATCTCCTCGGGAGAGAGCGGATGGGTGTTCTCCGTCATCTCGACGATTCGCCCGGAGCGCATGCGAATCACCCGGTCGCCGATCCCGGCGATGGCGGCGTTGTGCGTGATGAGAATGAGGGTGGTGCCGATCTCCCGGTTCACGGTCTCCAGCACGCTGAGGACGGTCTTTCCGGTATGGTAGTCGAGCGCGCCAGTGGGTTCGTCGCAGAGGAGGACATCGGGGTCCTTCGCCACCGCCCGGGCAATGGCAACGCGCTGCTGCTCACCGCCGGAGAGCTGGGAGGGGAAGTGGTCGCCGCGCTCGCCAAGCCCCACCAGGCCGATCATCTCCAACGCATCGCGAGGATGGGGGGCGATCTCGGTGGCCATCTCCACGTTCTCGATAGCGGTCAGGCTCGGCACCAGGTTGTAGAACTGGAAGACGAAGCCGACGTGCTTGCGCCGGAACTCGGTCAGCTCATCCCCGGTGGCTCCGGCCAGTTCCTGGTCCCGGAAACGGACGCTCCCCGACGTGGGCTCGTCCATGCCGCCGAGGAGGTGCAGCAGGGTGCTCTTCCCCGACCCGCTCGGCCCGAGAATGACCAGGCACTCGCCGCGCTGGACGATCAGATCGACGTGGCGCAGGGCGTGCACCTCCACCTCACCCATGGTGTAGATCCTGGAAACGTCGCGGACGGTGAAGAGCGGATCAGCCATTGCCTCTATAATGCCCTCGATCGGAGGCCCGTGAATCCATGAATCGACCCATTGTCGCTTTCCTGCTGGTGCTCGTACTCTACGCGGTGGCGTCGGAAAAAGTCAGGGCGGGCGATGAGGCCGCAAAGGCCCTGGCCGGAACCGCCGCCGCCCTCATCGACCAGGGCCGGCGCGCCGACGCGATTCGGAGGCTTCAACTTCCCGACCAACCCCTGGTGGCCCTGGGCGCCTTCGATCTCCTGATCCTGCACTATTACTGGCAGAAGGAGGATCTGCCGGTCGTCGTGGACCTGGCCCGGGGCGCGATCGTCTACGGACGCAGCCACGCCGAGTCGGAGGCCGCCGCCGAGGTCCGGAGCCGGATCCTGCTCAGGGTGAAGGCCATCGCCTACAACCTGGCCTCGTTCACCTGGCCCGGCTGGGGCGAGGAGGGCATCGTCGTTCGGAAGGCGGACCGCGAGCAGGGCGTCACGGCCGCCGACCTGAATCTGCGTCTCGCGAAGAAGCTCGATCGGGGATCGAAGGCCCTCTCCGCAGCCTACTGGATCGTGGGCGCCCACCAGTTGACGTCGGGGGAGCCCAGCACCGCGGCCATGAGTTTCGAACGGGCGAAGCACTACGCGGGGAAGGCGGGAGATCGCCCTGGCGAATTGATGAACCGAGGCTACATCGGGGTGGCTCTCGCCCTCGGCGGGAAGCCCATGGACGGGATGGGCACCATTCGCTCGGCTATCAGCCAGCTCGAGGCCGAGGGCAGCGGGGATGCGCTCTTCTATGCCGCCCAACTCGCGGATGTCGGGAGGCGCCTGATCGGCGCCGATTGGAGGAACGGCGGAGGAAACAGACGGATCGAGAGCGGCCCGGTGGTGTTTCAGTTTCCGGCGTGGGGCGCAGCGGGGCGCTATCACATCCTGAAACGGCTTCTGGTCCCGGATTCTCCGTATCGTCGGGAGGCGCGCCTGCACGACTTCGAAGAGCTCGTATTGGCCCGCCTCACTTCGATGCAGAGAGACCTCGATCCCTGGTTCTACGTGCCGGGCACCGTAGATGATGCCGTGTTTGCCGCCGCAGGCAAGGGTGCGCTCAGCCCGGCGGAGGCCGTGTCTCTCTCCGAGGTCTTCGGCGTGATGGAAGAGCGCATTGCGAAGCTCCGGGCCGCCCACGAAGATGTGCTGAAGGCATTCGAGGACAGCCTCCGCACGGAGCAGGCTGCGCGTTCCCTCGAGCTGCTTGCCGAGTTCACCGGGGTTCCATCGCTGATGCTCACGATCTTCGCGGTGCCGACTCCCGGGGAGGCGGCGGTGGTGACCCGCCTTCCCGGATCCCTCGTCATCGAGGTTCCCCGCGGGGGTGACATGGATCGGGCCGTGATCCGGGAGGTCGCCTTCGCCCTCCTCATGCGGAAGGAGGATGTGCTGTGGGCGGCCGTCGACGGGACGGAGGGGCTCTCTTCCGAAACCCTCGCGGAGGGCGTGGCGCTTGCGCTGGTCGGCGGAGGCCCTGAACAGGCCTGGGCGCAACCCCTCGGCCCGAAGCTCCGTAAGGCCATGACGGACGGAGACCTCGAGACGCTCCTCGCCGAGGCTGTGGAAGCGTGGTCCGCATCTCGGGGCAAGTAACTTACCCGTTCGGTCTCATCTGGTAGGATGACGAGCGATGAAAAAGTCGGATGAACAGCAAGGTGAGAAGTTCGCATTCCTCCTCGGCGTGGGCCTGGACGGCAAGGATGGCCACTACCGCCGGACGAAAGGGGAGGAGTTCATCCTCGTCGGCGGTTCGGAAGACACCCATGCGGTCATGCAGGACAAGGCGCTCGCACTGACCGAGGAGCTGGCCCGCCGCGGCAAGCGCCTGGCGGACGTGGACAACCCCGAGGAGATGCGGGACATCGCCCACGACGCCGGCCTGGCGTGATTCGAATTCAGTCCGCCCTGGTTCCTCTCCCGGAGCTCACCTCCGGCCACCCGCGTTCGTACCTCGACAGCGCCAGGCGGACCCGGCCGATGTTCGTGTCCACATCGATGCGGACCGGGATCCGGAACTCGTCGTCGGTGAAATAGATGCCGATCCCGCGAGCCCGCGCAGGCGTTGCCCCGTCGCTTTTTCGCAGGATGTCCGTCCTGACGAGGACCGTGTCGTAGCGCCCGGTGGGAACCCGGATGCGCTCACGTCCCATCACCAGCGTCGAGGCGACGTAGATGTTCCGCTCGGTGAAGAGGTCGGTGACGAAGCTCTGGCCGGTCTGAAGGGAAGAGCGCCGGATGGCGATCACCAGTCCGAGGGGATCGAGGGCGCCGGGAGCGTCGAGGGTGATCCTCTCCACTTCTCCGTTCTGGCGGATCACGGCGATCACCTTCCCGGTTTTCGGAGCGAAACGTACGACGATGCGCTTGTCGGGATCGGCGCCATCCGTTTCGTAGGCCCACCGGCGACTGACGAGATCGGAGGCCATGGATTCCGCTTCCGCGACCAGCGTGACGCCATAGAGGAGTGAAACCAGGCCGATGGTCCCGATCCGGGCCCGGGAGAGGAAGAGGTCGCCCCGGCGCTCGTAGGAGATGACGGCCTCTCCCGCGGGGATGCCGTTCCAGGTTCCCGAATACTCCATGTACTCCCGGCTCGGCAGGGGGGCCACCCCCGAGGTGAGGTCACCCGGATCTCGCAGTGCCGCCGGGTCGATGGGAACGAGACCGGCGCAGGCGGAGAGCAGGACGAGCAGAAGCAGAGCGGTGCGCGGCATGGCGCGGATTCTACGGTACGATCACCAATATCCGGCGACACGACCTCGACGCTCTGCGTGGCACCACCATGCTGCTCGGCATTGCCGCGCACGCTTCCCTCGCCTATGGGGAGATTCCGTGGTTCGTCCATGACTCCCCGCCGCACCCGGTCTACGACCTCTACTTCCTGGCGACGCGCGGATTCCGCATGCCGATGTTCTTCCTGTTGAGCGGGTTCTTCACCGCGATGGTCTATCGGCGGCGCGGCTTGCGATACCTGATCCGGCATCGGGCAGGTCGCATCCTGCTTCCCCTGATCCTGGCGTGCCTGACCGTTCTGCCGGTGCTGTCGCTGGTCCACGGCCTTGCGGATGAGACCGTGAAGGCGCGCGCCGGTGCGGGAACGGATCGGGAAACGAGCATCTGGTCGGCGGCCGCGACGGGAGACCTCGAAGCACTGCAACAGCACATCGATGAACGCACCTCCCTCGATCGAGAGGAGGGAGTCACCGGTCAGAGCCCGCTGGCCTGGGCGGTCATCGGCAACCGTCCGGAAGCGGTGCGCCTGCTCATCGGCGCCGGCGCGGATCCGAGTGCCCGGTTTCGTGACGACAACACGGCCCTTCACACCGCGGCCGTTTTCGGCCGGGCGGACTGCGCGAGGCTGCTGATCGACGCCGGCGCCGACGTGCTTGCGGAGAACGCCTTCGGCGCCCGCCCCATGAAGACCCTGCGAACGGGCCGGCGAATGACGGAGGACATCGCGGACTCCGTCGGCATCGAGACAGACCATGCCGCGGTCAACTCCGGGCGAAAACGCATCGCCGCCATGCTGACCGAGCACGGTGTGCCGGCCATTCCCCTGAAGTTCGATCGACCCGCCTCCGATTTCTCCCTGACTCGGGAGATCCGGAGGTTGATCCGGACCCCTTTCTTCCACCACCTCTGGTTTCTCTGGTTTCTCTGCTTCCTGGTGGCGGGCTTCGCCGTCGTCACTCTGCTTCCACTGCCGCGGATGCCCCGCTTCCTCGTGACCTCCGGCGCCCGCTGGCTGTGGATCGTTCCGCTGACGATGATCCCGCAGGCCGCGATGCAGAAGGGCGGCTCGATGGCCGGCTTCGGCCCCGACCTGTCGACGAGCCTGCTCCCGATGCCGCACGTCCTGTTCTACTACGCGATCTTCTTCGGTTTCGGTGCGCTGGTCTTCGAGGCTGGCGACGAGGAGCGCCGGCTGACCCGTTACTGGTGGGCACATCTCCCGCTCGCCCTGCTCGTCGTGTTGCCTCTCGCGCTCGGTTTCGCCTTGCACGAGGATTGGACCGCAGACCTGGTCTCAGAGCGGTGGCAGCGCCTGGTGGCGTCCTTCCTCGTTGTGGTTTTCGCCTGGCTGATGACGTTCGGGACGATGGGTTTTTTCGGTGCGTTTCTCAACCGGGAAAGCCCGCGCCTGCGTTACCTGTCCGACGCGTCATACTGGCTCTACCTGGTCCACCTGCCCCTGATGGTCCTGGCGCAGACAGCCCTGCTCGGCGTGCCGATACCGACCTTCGTGAAATTCACCCTGGTGCTGGTGGTCGTCACCGGAATCCTGCTGGTGGTCTATCGCTTTGGCGTCAGGCACACCGCGATCGGCCGTCTGCTGAACGGTCCGCGGGAGAGGCGGGATTCGCCCGATCGGTCCGGCGCTACTCCACGGTAGCGAGCACCGCCGCCAGGTAGCGGCCTTCGGGGAAGTCGGCGCGGACCGGGTGATCCGGCGCGGCGCCCCGCACCTCGAGGATCCGCAGCGACCGCTCGGCCCGGAGCGCGGCGCGGCGGAGGATCTCGAGGAACGCCTCGGTCGTGAGCCGGCCGGAGCAACTCGACGTCATCAGCAGGCCGCCACGGGGGAGGGCCGAGATCGCGAGGGCGTTCAGGTCCAGGTAGCGGCGCTTCCCGATCTGATCGTCGCCGCCGGCCTCGAGCCACCGGGGCGGGTCGAGGAGGATGAAGTCGACATCGGGCTGTTCGCGAAGGACGGCGAAGGCGTCGCCGTGGCGGAAGTCGACGTCGAGCCCGTTCCGGCTCGCGTTGCCCGCCGCCCGCTCGATGGCGAGCTCGTCGAGGTCCACCGCGGCGACGCTGCGGGCCCCGGCCTTCGCCAGGGCGAGCGCGAATGCGCCTTCGTAGCAGAAGAGGTCGAGCACCTTGCGGCCTCTGGCCACCGAGGCGGCGAGCAGCCGGTTGTCCCGCTGGTCGAGGAAGGAGCCGGTCTTGTGGCCCTCCACGGGGTTGACTGCGGTATGGATCCCGTCGCTGGTGATCTCGACCACGGTTGGTCTCTTCGACACCGGGACCCTGAAGCCCTCGATCTTCTCCGCCTTTTCATCCCGCCGGTAGACGATCGATGCGCCGGGGAAGAAGTGGGTCAGGATCTCCACCAGTTCCCCTCCGAAGCGGAAGAAGCCCAGGCACTTGATCTGCACCGAGAGGACCGGGCCGTAGCGATCGATGATGAGCCCGGAGAGGCCGTCCCCCTCGGAGTTCACCACCCGGTAGGCGTCGGTGCGTGTCTCGAGCTTCAGAATCTCCCGGCGGAGCTCGACGGCCTCCTCGATCCGGCGTCGGAGGAAGCACTCGTCGAGCACCACCGACGTGTCCCGGGTCAGGACGCGGATCGCGATCTGGCTCCTGGCATTGAACAGGCCGGCGCCGAGCGGGGTTCCGTCCTTCCGGAGAATCCGAACCGGGTCGCCGTTGCGGGTGCCCGGGTCCGCCCGTTGCACCTGCTTTCGGTAGATCCAGGGATGGTCCGGCAGGGAGTCCCGCCGGATCCGCACTGATTTCACGGCCTGGCCCACCCGAGGTCGAAGGCGAAAGACAACGTCTTGCCGCCCCGGTTCACTTCGATCGTCCCCATGCGCCCGGTGTGCAGGGCGAGGGCGATCCGCAGGTCCTCGAGGGTGACGATCGGCGTGCCGGAGAGCCCGGTGATGCGGTCGTCCTTCTCCACCCCCGCGAGCGCCGCGATGGAACCCGAAGTGACTTCGGTGACCAGGAGTCCCGGGCCTTCCGCCTCCTGGTCGAGCATCACCCCGACCTTCGGCGTGGGCGCCTTTCTCGGTGAAGGAGGCGTGAAGACCAGGAAGTCGGCAAGCCCCTCGGAGAGCTTTTCGTGGAGGGGCGTCGGCGGGCGCGAGAGGTCGAGGTCGACGCCGGCCACGATGGAGTAGGGCTTTGCTCCCCGCCTCTCCGCGCGGAGCGGGATGCTGAAGCGCTGGGTGTGGAAGTTTCCGGCGAGGACGACGATGCGGTGGCCCGGATTCGCCTCGAGGGCGCGGGCGGCGGACTCCGCCATCGTGTCTTCCCAGACGCACTGGGACGCATAGAAAGCGTCCTCGTCGAAGTCGGGCCCCATGGGGTGTCCCCCGAAGATGCCCATCACCGCTTCGCGGTGGGCTTCGATGGTCAGGTCGATCTCCTTCGCGACGAACTCGCGGTCTGCTTCGGTAATGGCCTCGAGACCTCCGCCACGCGACACCTTGCGGTTCACCTCGGCCGGGGAATTCAGGGCGATGACCTTGATGCCGTGGTCCCGGGCGAAGAGCAGGATCGGCCGGTAGTAGCGGTAGTCCCACTTCCAACGGCTGAAGTACTCGGTCTCCTTCAGGAAGGTCGTCTCGTCGGTCTCGCCGGCGAGAAAGCGGTCGAGTCCCTCCTGGTAGGGCCGCTGGAACATCTCCATTCCGACCACCAGGTTCGGATTCTGCGCGTACATCGCCTTGACCACGCGGAGCTGGAGGTCGTGGTGGTGGTCGTTGTTGTGGCTCTCCCCGACGTAGACCGCGCGCATCGGCGCCAGTCGGAGCATCAGCTCATCGAAGTCCAGGTACTCGCCGGACGGGCTGGCGATGATGTCGCCGATCTTCGCCAGCGTGTCCGGCATGGCCTCCGGCGCCGATTGCGGAGCCGTTCTGCAGCCGATGGCCGCCACTGTGAGAAGAAGCACGAGGCCCATCGTGATATGTTTCATGGTTTCTCCCGGGATCGTTCGGGGGAAGGTACCCCCCACAGCGCGGGGGCGTCAACTGTGCGGGAGGGCGCCATGCAGTCCGGAGATCGCGGAACCGTCGTCGTACACCGGATCACGAGTGAAGTGCTGCGGGACAATCCGCTTGGAGATCCGGTGGAACGGGACCTGTACGTCTATGTTCCCGCCGGCTACGCCGATCTCAGGGGAGACCTTCCGGTTCTGCTTGTGGTGGCGGGATTCGGGGGGACCGGGGGCCAGAACTTCAATCTGACGCCCTTCGGGGAGAGCCTCGACCGCCGCCTCGACCGGCTGATCCGCACGGGAGTTTGCCCTCCCGTCCTGGTGGTGGCCCCGGACTGCTTCACCCGGGTCGGTGGCTCCCAGTACATCAACTCGAGCGCGATCGGCCGCTACGAAGATTACCTCATCGAGGAGATCGTTCCCTTCGTCCGCGATCGCTACCGGGTGGGGCGCTTCGGAGTCTTCGGCAAGTCTTCCGGGGGCTATGGCGCGATGGTGCTCTCCATGCGCCATCCGCGTGTCTTCAAGGCTCTGGCTGACCACTCCGGCGACTCGAACTTCGAACTCTGCTACCTGCCTGAGTTCGGTCGGGCGCTCACCGCTTTCCGCAAGGCCGGCGGTCCGGGGGAACTGCTCGCGGAGATGTGGCGGGACGTGAACCCGAGCCGCGGGAAGTACCGCTCCGCGCTGAACATGCTGGCTATGTCTGCCCACTACTCGCCGAATCCCAAGTCGCCGACCATGGGCATCGATTTCCCGTTCGATCTCGAGAGCGGCCGCTTCCGCCCGGACGTCTGGGATCGCTGGCGGGCGCTCGACCCGGTGAACATGGTGGAGAGATACGTCGATAACCTGAAGGCGCTCGAGTACATCTACGTCGATTGCGGCAAGCGCGATGAGTTTCACCTGCAATGGGGCGCCCGGGCCCTGGTGCGTGAACTTCGGGACCGCGACATCGAGGTTCACCACGAGGAGTTCGACGACGGCCACTTCTCGCTGTCGTACCGGTTCGACACGAGCCTGCCGCTGTTGGCGAAGGCGCTGGCGTAGCCGAAGGGGCACCCCCCTCGGAGGGTCGGCCGCCGTGCCGACCGGCCACAACGCCACCGCGACCCGGGAGTCCCGCCGGTGCCGGTGAATCGCCCGCCTGCCCCGGCGCAAAAGAGCCCCGATCGCCCTGGCCCGCAGGTCGAGTGCCGCGTGGAATCCCGAATGTGCCGCGATGCTCCTTCACCTTCAGGACCGCGGGTCGTTTTCCGGCACAGGCGGGCCTGGTCGAGACGGCGCTCGACCATCCGAAGGCGTGGGGCAAGCCGGTCTTCGCTCGAAGCTACCAACCGGCTTGAATCCACTTCCGATTCGGCCATCAGGCCCGGGCGCGGGACTGTGTGCGTCCTGGGCGGGGACGGCGTCCGTGGAGACCGTC
>JAJSAM010000027.1 GCA_024274785.1 Planctomycetota bacterium
CCAGATGCGCGGCCAGATGCGCGGCCAGATGCGCGGCCAGATGCGCGGCCAGATGCGCGGCCAGATGCGCGGCCAGATGCGCGGCCAGATGTGCGGCCAGATGCGCGGCCGGACGATGGCTCGCTGCGGCGGCGGCCTGCACCACGGTCAGCAGATGAGGCGCGGCGGACGTGGCATGCAGCGTGGTCCGATGACGCAGCGCGGCATGCGCGGCGGCCGGATGCACCAGGGGCGGATGATGCAGCGCGGCCAGATGATGCAGGGGCGCGGCATGACGTTGCCTGGCGGCGGATGCCAGTGCGGGAAGCGCGGGCAGGGCTTCGCTGGGGGCCCGTGGCTGTAGGGTCGGATTTGAAGTGTGAAACCGGGCGGTCGACCTTCGGATCGGTCGCCCGGTTCGCGTTGGTGATGCAGGCCAGCGGTGAAGCAGTCCGGAGGGCGGGGCGGCGCCGGGGTGGGCCGGTGGTGGAGCGCATGCGTTTTCTCTTTCGGTGGCGTGACTCCGGGGCATGATTCACGGTCCTTGACAGGTGGGCGCGTGCCCACGGGAGAGCGCCATGAGTTCGAGTGAGACCGAGGGCGCGGTGCGGATCGCGCCGGAGCCGTTTGCCCACGTCGATGCCGAGGAAGTGAGAATGCTCACCGAGGAGATCAGCGCCCTGAAAGTCGAGAAGGGCGCCATCATCCTCGCGCACAACTACCAGTTGCCGGAGGTTCAGGACATCGCCGACTTCACCGGTGACTCTCTGGGCCTCTCGCTGCGCGCAAAGGAGTGCGAGCAGAACCTCATCGTTTTCTGCGGCGTGCACTTCATGGCAGAGTCCGCGAAGATTCTCAATCCCACAAAGACGGTCCTGCTGCCGAGTCTCGCCGCGGGTTGCTCCCTCTCCGACTCCATCACCTACGACTCGATGATGGAGTGGAAGGACCGCTACCCGGACCACACCGTCGTCACCTATGTGAACTCCTCCGCGGAAGTGAAGGCGCTCTCGGACATCTGCTGCACCTCAGCGAACGCCGCGAGCGTGGTCCGCAGCATCGACAACGACAAGATCCTCTTCACCCCCGACCGAAACCTCGGCGCCTGGGTGAAGAAGCAGGTGCCGGAAAAGGAGATCGTCATCTACGACGGCGCCTGTCCCACCCACGACGTACTCCGCGGCGCGAACATCAGCGCCGCCGACCGGGGTGACCCCGGCACGATCATTATCGCCCACCCGGAGTGCCGCGAGGACGTCCTCGAGCTGGCCGACGAGATCTGCTCCACCACCGGAATGTTCGAAGCGGTGAAGCGCCACCCTCATGCCAGGACCTTCATCATCGCCACCGAGTGGGCCCATGTGCACCGGATGAAGCAGATGTTCCCGGACAGGGAGTTCGTCGTGGCGGACGGTTGCATCGGCTGCCGGCTCCATTGTCCGTACATGAAGATGATCGACCTGAAGGCGCTCAAGCGATCCCTCGCCGAACGGGTTTTCGAGATCACCGTGGACGACGAGGACATGGCCGGCGCCCGCCGCTCGCTCGAGCGGATGATGGCGGTCCCGCGCGACGCCTGAGAAACAGAGGAAGCCCGATCTACTCGACCAGGAGAGTCCCATGCAGTCTGTGAACCCGGTGAACGGCGAGGTGATCAGGGATTACCCGGAGCACACTCCCCGCGAAGTGGACACCCTCGTCATGCTGGCCGCGGACGAGTATCTGAACTGGCGCCGGACGAGTTTCGCGCACCGCTCGGAGCTGATGCGCGCCGCCGGAGCGGTCCTCCGGCAGGAGCGCACCACCTATGCCGAGCTGATGACCGCGGAGATGGGCAAGACCGTCGTTTCCGCCGAGGCCGAGGTCGACAAGTGCGCGCTCGTCTGTGACTACTATGCCGAAAATGCCGAGCGGCTGCTCGCCCCGGAGCTCATGGAATCAGACGCCACGAAGAGCTTCACCCGGTGCGATCCCATCGGCCCGGTCCTCGCCGTCATGCCCTGGAATTTCCCCTTCTGGCAGGTGTTCCGCTTTGCCGCGCCGGGGTTGATGGCCGGAAATGTGGGAATGCTCAAGCACGCCAGCAACGTTCCCGGGTGCGCCCTCGCGATCGAGGAGGTCTTTCGCAAAGCCGGTTTCCCGGAGGGCGCCTTCACCACCCTGATGATCTCCTCCCGCAACGTGGCCGATGTGATCCGCAGGCCCGAGATCAAGGCCGTGACGCTCACCGGCAGCGAGCCTGCGGGCATGGCCGTGGCCGCCGCCGCCGGCAAGGCCCTGAAGAAGAGCCTGCTGGAGCTTGGCGGTTCCGACCCCTTCATCGTCCTGGCCGACGCCGATCTCGAGATGGCCGCCGACGGCGCAGTCCTCGGCCGCACCATCAACGCCGGCCAGAGCTGCATCGCGGCGAAGCGTTTCATCGTCGAGACCGGGGTCTACGAGAAATTCGAGCAACTGCTCACCCAGCGGATGGCCGCCCTGAAGCTCGGCGACCCCATGGACCGCACCGTCGACATCGGTCCGCTCGCCCGCGAAGACCTCGTCGACGACCTGGAAGACCAGGTCACGCGCTCCGTCGCCAGGGGGGCGATCAAGATCCTCGGGGGGCACCGTCCCTCCGGCCGCGGCTGTTTCTACGAGCCCACCATCCTCTCTCACGTTTCGCCCGGCATGGCCGCCTTCGACGAGGAGACCTTCGGCCCGGTGGCTGCGCTCATCCGCGCCGCCGACGAGGAGCACGCCGTGGAACTGGCCAACAAGTCGGAGTTCGGCCTCGGCGCGTCGATCTGGACCAGCGACCCGGAGAGGGGCGAGGCGATGGCTCCGGAGATCGAGGCCGGCGCGGTCTTCGTGAACGGCATCGTGAAGTCCGACCCCCGCCTCCCCTTCGGCGGAATCAAGAAATCGGGCTACGGCCGCGAACTGTCGGGTGCCGGAATCCGGGAGTTCGTCAACCTGAAGACGGTGTGGATCAAGTAGCGCCGACCGGGCGGCGGGTCAGTGCAGGTCGTTCGAGTTGTGGATCGCCTTCAGGAGGATGAAGCCGAGGAACAGGGCCAGCGCGGTGCCGAGTGCGCCGAAAACCGAGACTCCGAACAGGAGCGGCTTCACCGCGGCCGCAAGGATCATCGAGGAGCCGATGAAGAGTGCGGCCGCCAGCATGCCGAGCACCAGCCGATTCATCGCCGGATCGAGATGCCGGTGCTCGAGGGATACCTGGAACCGGCCACGGTCCATGCGCTCGAGGATCTGGTGGGCGTGGCGGGGGAAACCGCGCATGAGCCGGTCCCAGTCCTTGACCATCGTGATCATCCGCTTCAGGTTCTCCTTCGGGGAGAGCCGGCGGTGCAGCATCTTTTTCACGTAGGGTTCGAGGATCTCGGCCAGGCTGAATTGGCGGTCGAGGAGGCGGCTGGTCCCCTCGAGCATGACGATGACCTTGAGGAGGAGCGAGATGTTCGGGCGCAACCGGACGCCGTGGCTGCGGATGATGTCCACGCCGTCCTCGATCGCGCCGGCCACGTCGAGGTTCTCGAGCGAGTGCTTCGCGTACTCCGAGAGGAATTCGCCGAGGTCGATCTCGAGTTGCTCGCGGTCGAGGTCCTGGGGGAGCGAACCGAGTCGCGAGACGTAATACACGAGGTCGTCGGTGTCCTGATTCACCATGGCGATCATCAGACCCCCGAGATCCTCCATGGTGCGGTCGTCCACGCGGCCGGTCATGCCGCAATCGAGCATCCCGAGCGTGCCGTCTTCGAGCACGAGCAGGTTCCCGGGGTGCGGATCCGCGTGATAGAAGCCGTCGCGGAAGATCATGTCGAGGTACACGTTGGCCCCGGTCACCGCGAGTTCGCGAGGGTCCACCCGATCGGAGGGCACTTCGTCGATCCGGCGGATTCCGGTGCCGACGAGCCTCTCCATGGTGAGTACGCGGCGGCTGGAGCGCTCCGGGACGGTCTCGGGGAAGTGCACGTCCTCCTGGTTCGCGAAGTTCCGGGCGAACTCCTCGAGGTTGTTCAACTCCCGACGGTAGTCCAGTTCCCGCAGGAGCACCTTCCGAAACTCCCGCACCGTGGCGCGAGGATGGATGTTGCGCAGCTCCTTCGCGAACTCTTCCGCCAGGCCGGCCAGCCCCTCGATGATGTCGAGATCCTCCTGGATCCGGTCCTCGATGTCCGGGTGCTGCACCTTGACCACGACCTCACGCCCATCCTCGAGCCTGGCGGCGTGGACCTGGCCGATGGATGCCGAGCCGAGGGGCGCGTAGTCGAACTCGGCGAAGAGACTCTCCGGTGGCGCGCCGAGTTCATCCTCGATTCGCTTGCGCACCGAGCCTTCGGTATCCGGGGGAACATCGGCCTGCAGCTTCGCGAACTCGGCGGTGATCTCCGGCCCCACCAGGTCGGCTCGGGTGCTGAGAATCTGCGCCAGCTTGATGAAGGTCGGGCCCAGTTCGGTCGCCGCAAGCCGGATCCGCTCCCCGCGCGGGCGCCCCGAGATGACGTCGCCATCCTTCGACTTGAAGAGCTTCTTCAGGAACTCCGGGTCGCTCTTGTTGAGCCATCCCGCCAGGCCGTACTTCGCGAGCACCTTGATGATGGTCGTGAAGCGGGCGGTGTTCCGCTTGAAATTGGGTAGCGAACTCAGGCGCACTATCCGGCCCTGTCCTCGGCCTGCGCCACTTTCAGTGCTTCGTAGACCGCTTCGGCGTGGCCCGGAACCTTGACGTTTCTCCACATCCGGCGGATCCGGCGTTCGGGATCAATCAGGAAGGTGGAGCGGTCGACTCCCATCACCTTCTTCCCGTACATGTTCTTCTCCTTCATCACGCCGTACCTGTCGTGTACGACCTTGTCCGGGTCGCAGAGGAGAGGGTACTTCAGGCCGTACTTCGCGGCGAAGTTGCCGTTCGCCTTCGCGCTGTCGCGGCTGATGCCGAGGAGAACCGTCTTCGCCCGGCTGAATTTCGCCTTTCCATCCTGGAAGGCCACGGCTTCCCGGGTTCAGCCGGACGTCGATGCCTTCGGATAAAAGAAGAGCACCGTCCATTTTTCTCCGAGATCGGAGAGGTCGACGGTTTCGCCGGATGCGGCTTCGAGCTTGAAGGCCGGCGCCTTCAGTCCCGCTCTCAGTTCTTTCGCTGCCATGCCCTGCCTCCTCATTGGATCCATGCTTCCTTCGGCCATCGATTGTATCGCCGGCGTCGACCACCGACGACTCCCGCCAGGAAAGCATCTCTTGGTCGGCAAACGAGAATGCGGTCCAATCCCCCGCCGACCTGTGGAGGAGCCGATGGAGTTCGCCGAGTCCCTCTCCCGTAGGGACAAAACCACCGAAGCGCTCGACGAGATTCTCTCCGATCTGAAGGAGAGTTCGTCCGGCGCCACTCCAGACCTCGGCTTCCTCTTTTTCTCCCATCACCACGTTGATTCCGCGGAAGAGGTTGTCCGGCGAATTCGCGCCGAGACCGGTGTCAGAACTCTCCTCGGATGCACCGGAGAGTCGATTATCGGCGGCGGCAGCGAGGTCGAGCGGGAGTCCTCCATGTGCCTCTGGACGGCGAGCCTTCCGGGTGCCAGCGTCACCTCGTTCGAATTCCGATGCGATCAGACCCAGGACGGTTTCACGTTTCCGCTGACACCCGGGGATGTTTTCCGGAATGCCGGCGAGGATGCCGTCGTGCTGCTGCTCGGGGAGCCGTTCACCATGCCGGTGGACGTCTACATCCGGCGCCTGAACGAGGAGTTCCCGGGCCTGCCCGTGGTGGGTGGCATGGCCAGTGGCACCACGCAACCCGGCAAGAACCGCCTGGTCCACGACGACGTGATCCTGCCGATCGGGGCGGTGGGCGTCGTCATCTCCGGCGGCGTCGAAGTGCGCACCGTGGTTTCCCAGGGTTGTCGTCCGGTGGGGAAGCCCCTCGTGGTGACGGCCTGCGACCGGAACGCCCTGCAGAAGCTCGGGGGCCGGGCCGCCATCACCTGCCTGCAGGAACTCTTCGCTACGCTCTCGCCCGAGGACCGGAAGCTCTTCCAGAGCGCGCCGCATATCGGCATCGTGATGAACGAGCGGCAGGAAGCGTTCGGTCCCGGCGACTTCCTCATCCGCAACGTCATCGGCGTCGATCAGGAGAAGGGCGCACTGTTCATCGGCGACTATCTGCGGCGGGGCCAGACCGTGCAGTTCCACGTCCGCGACGGCCAGGCGGCGAGCGACGACCTGACAGCGCTGCTCGAGCCCGAGCAGGGCCGCGGCGATTTGGCCGCCGAGGGTGGTTTGATCTTCTCCTGTAACGGACGCGGGACGCGGCTTTTCGAGGGGCCCGATCACGACATCACCGCCGTGCATGCCGCCCTCGGCCGGATTCCCATGGCCGGCTTCTTCGCCCAGGGGGAACTGGGGCCGGTGGGGGCGAAGAACCACCTGCACGGCTTCACGACGTGCCTGGCGTTGTTCTCGAACACCGCCGAATCCCAGGTTTATTGATGGTCATGATCACTCAGGAAATGGCCGGCTCGGAATCGGAGGAGCGGTAGACCACGCGCGTGTCGGTCAGCAGATCGGAGAGAGTTCTCTTGCCCCGGATCGCGTAACAGAGCGCCCCTGCCAGGAAGGCGAGGAAAAGCAGAAGCACTCCCGCCAGCTGGATCAGCCCGGGATGCCGAGCAGGGGCCGGGACGAGGATGAGGAGCATCCCTGCGTAGCGCAACAGGAAACGGTACACCAGTACTCGCGGTTCGGGGCGACCGCCGTCCCTGGTCACCACCCGGAAGTTGAAGAGGAGCTTGGCGGGTGACCCTCCGGCGAGACGTTCCATGCCCATCTGGAGGAACACCAACAGGCTGAGATCCATCGCGAGGCCGAGCCATTGGATCCACGGACCCGATTTCTCGTAGCCCATGACCGTCAGCAATGCGGCCCCTCCTCCCGTCACCAGGAGGATCGCCATCACGTAGATCAGGAAATCGATGCCGACGGCCGCGGCGCGAGCGACGAGCGGCGCGAGGGCCTGTGTCTGCGGCCGGAGTTCCTCGAGCAACTCGACGACCTCGGACATGTCGGCGGGGCGCTTCTCCCGCTCCTTCCCGGCGAGCCGTTGCAACGTCTTCTGCACCCGGGGCGGCAGGTCCGGGCAGTGCTCACGCACATCCGGCAGCGGCCGGTTCATCTGGTCGTCGAGCATCGCCCCGAGGGTCCGGCCCTCGAAGGGGTGGCGGCCCGCCAGCAGGAACCAGCCCAGCAGTCCGAGGTTGTAGATGTCGCTTCGGGGGTCGAGATTCTGTCCCCGGCACTGCTCCGGGCTCATGTATCTCGGCGTGCCCATGATCCGGCCGGCCCCGGTGACGTCCATGTCGCCGGTGAGGGATTTCGCGAGCCCGAAGTCCGTGACCTTCACTCCGCCGGAGGGGAGCAGCATGATATTACTCGGCTTCACGTCCCGGTGGATGACGCCGGCCCGATGCGCCGCGGCGAGACCCTTCGCGGCCTGGATCAGGACATCGAGCGTCTGGTTGAGTCGCATCGGCCCGTCTTCGAGAATCCGGTCTTCGAGGTTCCTGCCCGGCAGGAGTTCCATGGCGAAGTAGTAACGGCCCTCCGTTTCACCCACGAAGTAGATGTGCGTCAGGTTCGGGTGATTCACGCGGGCCGCGGCACGGGCCTCGCGCTGGAAGCGGCGGACGATGTCCTCGTCCTCCGAGATCTCCGAGTTCAGGACTTTCACCGCCACCGGGCGGTCGAGCGCCGTGTCGTGGGATTCGTAGACCGTCCCCATGGCTCCGGCGCCGAGCGGCGACAGGACCCGGTAGTGCGCCAGCATGGTGTCCGGCGCGATCTGGCTTTCCGCAGGGCTACTACCTTCCATGGGCCTCCAAGGATAAGCTGCACGGGAGTCTGCATCCATATCGACTGTGGTGTTCGTCGCCATGAAGTTTTTGTGCCTGTCCGTTCTCCTCACGGAGCGACTCAAGGAGGATGCGCTCTTCTTTTCCCCCTGGAGATTCGAGTTCCACTCTGCGCAGTCACTGGCGCGAGTTCATCGAGGCACGAGACGCCTTTCTCGCCGGTCAGCGCCGCACCGGGGTGTGGGCACTCGCCCGGGACTGCAGGCCGGAGCGGATCGGGTGATCGCTTGAGCCTTCCCCGGCGCCGGGCGGTTCGCTATCTTGTCCCCCACATGATGAAGCGATGGGGCGTCGCTCTTCTCCTGCTGTCGGCAGCCGCGTGTGGGCCGTTTCTTGAATCTCCCGCGCCGGAGGAAGCCATCGGCTTTGTCGACCGGGCCCGGTCCGCCGGCTTCGTCTACCCGAATCACACCGGGGTCTTCGGCAGCAAGCCGTTTCTCGTCTGCTCGAAGGGAGGCGGAAGCATCTCCCTCGACTACGACGGCGACGGCGACGCCGACATCTACCAGATCGACGGCAACCAGTTCATCCTGGACGAGAAGGGGAGGATCACGACCAGGCGAGCCAACCCCGAGGCCATGAACCGGTTGATGCGGAATGACGGCAACTGGAAGTTCACCGACGTCACCGCCGGGTCCGGACTGGGTGATTCCGATTTCGGGATCGGTGGCGCGGTCGGGGACTTCGACAACGACGGCGACCGGGATATCTTCGTCTGCAACTGGGGGCGGAACACCCTCTACCGGAACAACGGCGACGGCACCTTTGCCGACGTTACCATCGCTGCCGGAGTGGGCGGTTCGGACGGGGAGTTCTCCACCTGCGCCACGTTCGTCGATGCCGACAACGACGGCGATCTGGACCTCTACGTCTCCAACTACGGTGACAATGAGGAGTTCATGCTCCGGTGCCGAGGCAAGCCGTGCGGCAAGGTCGTCGACGGGATGTTCCGGTACATGGGGCCGGGCTGCTACGAGCCGCAGGCGGATCGGTTCTACCGCAACCGCGGCGACGGCACCTTTGCGGACGAGAGCGCCGAAGCCCTCGCGGACCAGGTGCCCGCTTACAGCTTTCAGCCCATCTCTCTCGATGTGGACCGGGATGGCGACCAGGACCTGTTCGTGGCGACGGACAGCAAGCCGAACTACCTCTGGATCAACGACGGCACGGGCCACTTCGAGGACAAGGCGCTCGAAGCCTGCTGTGGGTTGAGCGAGGCCGCCAGTCCATCCGCGGGGATGGGGGTGGATGCCGGTGACTACGATCAGGACGGCTGGCCCGACCTCGTGATGACCAACTTCGCGGTGGATCTGAACTACCTCTATCGCAACCTCGGCGGGCAGGGACTCTGCATGTTCCAGCACGAAACCGCTCGCAGCGGCTTTGGCGTCGGGGCCTGGGAGAAAGTTTCCTGGGGCGTCGGGTTCCGGGACTTCGACCACGACGGCTATCTGGACATCTTCGTCTCCAACGGACACGTCTATCCCACCACCTCTGCGGACATCAGAACCAGGGGCGGGTACTACGAGCAGACCCCGCTCCTCTATCTCGGCAACGGCCCGCCGGATTGGGGCTTCCGGGAGTGCGCGGCACGCGGTGGGCCGGGGTTGAAGATCAGGCGCCTGGGCCGCGGCGCGATCTTCGAGGACTTCGATGGCGACGGCGACCAGGACATCTTCATCTCCTGTCTGGACGACGTTCCCCTGCTGCTCGAGAACCGGATGCCGAAGCGTGGGAACTGGCTGAAGATCCGGCTCGTGGGCACTTCCGGAAACCGGGATGCGCTCGGCGCCAGGGTATGCGTCTATGCCGGCGGCGGGCGGATCAGCCAGATGAGGGAAATGCGGCTCAGCTCATCGTTAGCCTCCGCCATGAACACGTATCTGCATTGGGGGCTCGGCGAGGCCCGGAAGGTGGACCGGCTCACCATCACCTGGCCCGGAGGGAAGAAGCAGGAGTTCACCGACCTTCCGGGCAACACCACCTATCGGATCATCGAGGGGGCGGAGCGGCCGGAGGCGATCCATTCCGAATAATCGCGCGACTGGAGAGAGACCGCCACCGCGTCCTTGCGGGTGGCAGCCACGGTCCGGTGTATCCGAGGGGCCGCGCAAGAATAACTACGGGATTCGAGGGCAGCTGCATCCCTTGGGGCCCGCGCGGGAATAACTCCCTGTTTTCGGCCCTTCAGGATCGCGGTCGGATTGTGTAGTTGCGAAGCGGTTGGGTCTCGTGGGGAGCGATGTCGAGGGTTGCCATCTCGGCATCCGAGATCTTGACGCCCCTCGGTCTCCCACCACCGGGCGAGGTTCTCCGCCGCGAAGCCAGGCGTGTCGCAGGACGTGCCCACGTAGACCGTGCCCCGGTTGGCCCGCACGTCGTTGACCTGGATGCCGGCGGCGAAAAGCTCCTTCGCGATCTTGCGCGTGGTGCGTCGCGTCCACTTGACTCCCGTGATGGGATCACCCGCGACATCGTGCTTCATCAACTCTTCGATGCGCGCAATCAACTCCGGCGCTTTTTCTCCCGGGGCTTCCGCCCCCCTCCTTCCCTCCGCACCCGTCCGATCTCCACGTCCTCCGAGAGCGGTTGCCTCCGCCCCTTCGCCACCGTGCCCGTGTCCAGCCCCAGAAGATCCGCGATCTTCCGGTCGCCGCCGTGACCGAGCTTCATGGACTCCAAGCCGGCGTACAGCCATCGTTGTCTCTCGTCGAGCAGCGAGAAGAAGAGGACGATCGCCACCTTGAGCTCGTCGGGGACCACGGGCAAGCCGGCGCCGAAGGAGAGATCCGAAGGATGGGTGTCCCAGACCTGGCGCGTCTGGATCGACCCTCCCGCGGGCGGGAAAGACCGTCGCGAAACGCTGCGCGCGACAGGCAGGGCGTCCTCCGGACGCCTACACTAAAATGCAGCTGCAGTTGTCTCAAAGTTGTTGACACGCTCCGATCCCTGGTCTCGTCCAGCCAGCCGTTGGCGGCGTCGAACGCAAAGGCGTGGCCGCCCTGCATCGCGGTCAGAATGAATGTGATGTCCAATTGCAGTGGAGCCGGAGAGTCGAGGGTCTCTGGCGCACCGGAGGATGGACGGCTTGCCGGCAGAAGCGCAACTTCCGGGGAGGACGATCGGGTGGGTGTGGTCGTCGGGGACGCCGATCCTCCAGGCACAGCGTGGAGGCGGACGGTGTTTGGAGGACGCAAACGTCGGCGCAGGGTTGCGGAATTCCGGGGATTTGCTCGGCACTAATCCGCAGATGAGGAAGCCAAAGGGGGCAGTGCGCTCGGCGGCCTTCTTGCCACGCGTGGAGTGAGGATTTGGTCCCGCCCTCTTCCGCGATCGTGGTGCGTCTTTCTCCCTGCGCCACCAGCCGTTCTGCCTCGATGGTCCTTGGAAGATCGCGAACCAGGGTCTGGCAGGATTCCCGGCTCGAGTCGAAAGTCGGGGAGTACTGAGAGACTTCGGAGGGAGAGCTTCACAGGCGAGGAGGCCGGGCCGGGACGGCATCGACCCGGCAGCGATTCATCAAAATCCGGCGCGTCGAGACGCGCCATAAGGGCCAAACCCCAGGCTGAGAACAATGAACTTATTGCTGTGCCGGCCCCTGAGGGGCCGCGTGGATGCCGCGCTTGGAAGACCGACGCCGCGACCGCCCCTCAGATCATGTGCAATGGTGAGAAAGGTGGGCTAGAGTTCCTGAACGATGAAACCCCTGGCATCGATGATCCTCCTGCTCCTGATTGCCGCCTGCGGTCCATCTTCTCCCCCGTCGGTCCCCCGGAACGTGACCGGTTTCGTGGACCGCGCGAAGGAGGCGGGATTCATCCACCCCAATCACACCGGCCGCGCCTCCGAGAAGCCCTTCCTGGTCGAGGCCAAGGGGGGCGGCTGCGTTTCGCTCGACTTCGACGGCGACGGCGATGTCGATATCTACCTGATCGACGGGAACGACTTCAGGCTGGACCGTGAGGGGCGGGTGCTCACCAAGAGGGCCAATCCGGATGCCATGAACCGGCTGATGCGGAACGACGGCAACTGGAAGTTCACCGACGTGACCGCCGGCTCCGGTCTCGGCGATCGGAACTTCGGCATCGGCGGCGCCACCGGCGACATCGACAATGATGGCGATGCCGACATCTTCGTCTGCAACTGGGGGAAGAACACGCTCTACCGCAACAACGGCGACGGCACTTTCACCGATGTGACCGAGCAGGCGGGAGTCGCCGGCCTGGAAAACGAATCGACGACCTGCGCCACGTTCTTCGATGCCGACAACGACGGTGATATCGATCTCTATGTCGCGAACTACGGGGACAACGAAGAGCTCATGCTCCGGAGTGGCGGAGAGCCGATGGGCAAGATGGTCAACGGGATGTTCTGGTTCATGGGGCCGGGCTGCTACCAGGGCCAGAAAGACCGCTTTTTCCGCAACACCGGCGACGGCACCTTCACCGACGAAACCGAGGAAGCGCTCCCCGATCAGACCCCGTCCTACAGTTTTCAGCCCATATTGCTCGACGTGGACAACGACGGGGACCAGGACATTTTCGTCGCGGTCGACAGCATGCCGAATCACCTCTGGATCAACGACGGTACCGGGCACTTCGTCGACCGGGCGGAGGAAGCCGGCTGTGCGGTCAACGAGGTGGTGATGTCCTCCGCCGGGATGGGGGTGGATGCCGGAGATTACGATCAGGACGGCTGGCTCGACCTCGCGCTCACCAACTTCGCGACCGATGTGAACTACCTTCATCGCAATCTCGGAGCGCAGGGCGTCCTGCTCTTTCAGCACGAGGCCGCCCGGTCCGGTTTCGGCGTCGGCGCGTGGGACAAGGTCTCCTGGGGCATCGGCATCCGGGACTTCGATCAGGATGGCTACCTGGACATCTTCGTCGCCAACGGCCACGTCTACCCGACGATCACCCCCGATCTCAAGACCCGGGGCGGCTACTACGCGCAGACGCCGCTTCTCTACCTGGGCAACGGGCCACCGAGTTGGGACTTCCGGGAGGTCTCGGAAGAGTCGGGACCGGGATTGAGGATCCGCCGGGTGGGGCGCGGGGCTATTTTCGACGACTTCGACGGAGATGGAGACCAGGACGCCTTCATCTCCTGTCTGAACGACGTCCCCCTGCTCCTCGAGAATCGTCTGCCAAACCTCGGGAACTGGCTGAAACTCGACCTGGTGGGCACGGAGTGCAACCGCGACGCGCTCGGAGCGAGGGTCACCGTCAGTGCGGGGAACGGTCGCATCCGGCAGATGCGCGAGAAGCGTCTCAGCTCGTCCTTCGCTTCGTCTCACAGCCTGACCATGCACTGGGGGCTGGGGGATGCCGTTCGCGTCGATCGCCTGACCATCACCTGGCCCGGTGGAAAGCAGGAAGTCTTCACCGATCTCGCCGCCAACCGGACCTGGCGCATCGTCGAGGGCGCCGGAAAACCGGAGCCGCTCAGCGGCGACTGACCGGCCGGCGCGAGTCCTTGGAGCGGCGCGGGCGATGTGCGGTGCTGCTCCCGGGCAACCCGCGCCCCGGCGTCCCGGGAGGGATAAGATGGGGGTTGGCGTGGAGGTCCCTTGCAGCGAGCAATCTGGTTCTTTCCTGTCGGCGTACTCATCGGGGCGGCCCTCGCCTGGGTCTTTCTCGTCGGGCTCGCGGATTCTCCCGACGTGATGACGCCCGGCTCGATGCCGAGGCCCACTCCGGTCGCGCCCGGGAGCAGTCCGTCCCCCGATGCCCCCGATGCCCCCGATGCCCCCGCCCTCGAGAGATCCACCGGAGACTCCGATCTTCATCAGTTCGCGGTGGCTCCGAGGCTCGCCGTGACCTACTGGTCCTCCCTGGCCGTCGCCGACGCCATCGCCGGGCGGATCGATCGTTTCCTCGAGGATGCCCGGAAGCTGCTCGAGGCCGGGGGAGATCCCGAGGAGATCCAGGAGATGCTCGCGTATCTCCCCGGCGAGTCCGCGGCCGGCGTGATGGAGAAGCTCATCGAGGCTTATCCGGACCGATCCTGGGACCGGTCGGCCCTGGCTGATCTCTACGTGGAGGCCGATCAGCCGGAACTCGCATTCACGACGCTGCTTGCGGGTCTGAGGGCCGCGGAGGAGGATCCCGAGTCGGGAATCACGCGGCTGGTGGGAATCGATCCGGTGCGGGCCGGATCCGCTCTGCTCATGCTCGCGAAAGACCTCGAGTGGGACGGTTACATGCTGATCCACTGCGCCGAGGAACTGGTCGATGCGGATCAGCCGACTCTGGCCGGGCCGTTCCTTCTGAAGGCGCTCGAAGGGGATCCCGCCGACGAGGATGGAATCGACCTGATGTCCCGGATCGATCCGTCCCTGGCGGCGAATCTCGCCGAGAATGCGGTGAGGGCGGCGCCGGAGGATACCGATGCCTGGGCCCGCCTGGCCCGCATCCGTCGGGAGTCCGGGGACCTGGCCGGCGCCTTTCTCGCCTATCGGCGCGCGGCGGTGGTTGCGGCGGATGGCGACAATCGCCTTGACATGATGCGGGGGATGATCCGGACGAATCCGATGGAGGCTCTGCCGGTGATCCGGAATCTCGCCGAAGGAGAAGACGACGAAATGCTCGGCGTCCTCGGGCAGGCGTACGTCGCCGCCGGGCAGCGCGACGCGGCCTTCCGGGTCTTCGACCAGGCCCACCAGGTCGACCCCTCGGATTCGGAGTGGCTCCATCGCATGGTCTCTCTCGATCCGGTGAGGGCGTCCGAGGACTTCAAGTTGAAGATCGCGGACTCCCCCGGCAGCGGAAACGACGAGCTTTTCGGCACCTACGCGCTCTCTCTCGAGCGCCAGGGCAGGCTCTCCGAAGCCTACGATGCGTACCTGCGGGCCTGGACCATGGACGAGGATGACTGGGAGTGGATGCGCGGTCTGGCTCGCACGAACCCGAAGCGCGCGGGCGACCTGCTCCTCGGGAAGCACCGGGACAATCCCGAGGACGCCACAGTGGCCGGCGCGCTGGCAGACGCCTACGCCGGAATGGGGCGCACTGCCGAGGCCGTCCGTCTCTACCAGCAGGCGATCGAAGCAGGTGAGGAGCGGCACCGATGGATGGCCGCCCTCGCTGCCCTGGAACCCGCCCGCGGCCTCCCGATGCTGCGGGCCGCGGTGGAGGAAGACCCCGACGACGACGAGTACTGGGGAGCGCTCGGCGACGCCTACTTCGGACTCGGTCGCATGACGGAGGCCCGGGACGCCTACGACCGCGCTCTGGAAATCGACCCGAGCGACTGGGAGTGGAGTATACAGCGCGCACGCATCCCGTAGACTGGTCGCTCCGATGAGGCCCCTCCTCTCCATCGCGGTGCTGCTGCTCCTCTGCTGGTCGGTGCCGGCCGGCGAAGAAGCGCGGATCGTCTCTCTCAGCCTCAGCATCTCCGGCGACCCGGAAGTCATGGTTCCGGTGACTGGAGGTATCCCGTTCGCTCGTGGCGTCCTGCTGTCCGCCGAGCATTGCCGCGTGCGAAACGGCGACGAGGAGGTCCCCGCGCAGATCGCCGCGACCGCCTGGTGGCCCGATGGCAGCGTGAAGTGGGTGTTGGTGGACCTGGTCCTCGCGCCCGCCGCCGCAAATCGTCTCCGGCTGGAGTTCGGTCCCAAAGTACGTCGAAGGCCGGTTTCCAATCCGCTGGTCGCGAAGCGGAAGAACGGTGCGGTGGAGGTCACCGGCCCGGGTCTGGCCGCTCGGATCGGCCGCGATGGGCGCTTGTCGAAACTCGTCGTCTCCGGAAGAAACGTGCTCCCGAAGGGGGCGGACCTGGTCTTCGAGACGATCCGCACCTCCGGGCCGAGCGCGTTCCCCGGCCCGTCCCGGATCTGCATCGACTCCGAGGCGAAGGCCGCCCGCGGCGAGGTCGATGCAACCTCGGTCGAAATCGAAGTGTCCGGCCCGCTGCGGGTCCGCGTCCTCATCCGGGGTTTCTTCCGGGTTCCGGGCTGGGGCGTCGGCCTCCCCGAAAAAGTGTTGGCTCGCGAGCCGGCGGAGCGGGTGCCGTTCTCGTTGCGCTACGAATTCCACCGCGGCCTGCCGCTGGTCGGCGGCAGCCACCAGTTCGTCTTCACGGGAGAGCCCGACCTGGACTTCATCACCAGGCTCGGTCTCGAACTGCCCGGGCAGGGCGCCGGCGATACGATCTTTATTGCTGAACCCGGGGTTCTGCCGCGAGAACCGCGAGCGGTCTCCGCCCACGAGACTCTTCTCTGTGCGGCGGCCTTGAAGGACGGGTTCGGGCTGATTCGGGACGGCCTCGAGAACCGGCCCTGCCTGGTCGGGGGAGAGAAGGGATCTCCGGGCCGGATCGACTTCTGGCCGCGCGAGGCCGGGGTCTTCGATCTGCGTCGCTATGCCCGGGAATGGGGCGTCGGGGAGTCCGGGCGCCGCGATCGGCCGGAGGATATGGACCTCTACGCCCGCTATGCCGCCCGGGGTCTCGCCAAGTCCCACCGGTTCGTCCTCTCCTTCGGCGGGCCGAAGTCCGGCAACGACCAGTGGAGCCCGGCAGCGCATGACGAGCCGACCCTCCTGCTGGCGAACCCCGGCTGGTACGCGAGGAGCGGCGCGCTCGGGGACTACCTGGTCGAGAGCCGGGATCCGGCGCACCGGGAACTCACCGCGGGGATCCGGCGGTACCTCGACTACTTCCTCACGAACCAGAAGCTCTACCGCTGGCACGGCAAGCTCGACTACGGCTTCTGGCAGACGCGCAACGGGGATATCCACCGGATCGATCGCTGGGACCGGGACTACGGACGATGGGGTTGGTCTCTCGGGGACGGGGCGGGGCGGATCGGCCACGTCCTGATGCTCGAATTCCTGCGCAGCGGTCGCCGGCGGTACTTCCGGGCCGGAGAGGCCTTCTGCCGCGCGGTCTACGACACCTCCATGGTGCACACCGACACCCATCTCGAGAACGCACGGCCGAACTGGTGGACGGTGCGCGGCTGCAACCACCGGCACAACGTCCAGCCCTTCGGAGGCCCCTATATCGGCATGCGCGGCTCGTATCCCGGCGGCCACCGGATCCTCTGGTTCCTGACCGGCGACGGGGTGATCCGGGACGGGCTCGACCTGGTGGCCCAGGCCGCTCTCGAATACAGCACCAACCGGCCCGGCGCGTTCGGCGCCAGTGGGGGAACCGACGGGCAGGGCAGCGGGGCGCTGGCGCTCCTCTTCGCGTTCGAGACCACCGGCGAGCAGAGGTATCTGGCGGCCGTGCGGAAGATCCTCGACAAGGGCGGTCTCTTCCCGCCGTCCGATCCGAACCGGCTCGGCTACGGGGCCTCGTTCGGAGTCTTTCTCGCCGGCGAGGAGTACCTCGATCTCACCGGGGACGAGGGGTTCCGGGGGCGTTTCCTCGAGACCGCCGATGCGGGCCTTGCGGCGAAGAACCCGAAGAACTACCTGACCGTCCTGGCCGGGGCGTATCGGCTCACCGGTGACGAGAAGTACCGGGTCGCGATCGAGCGGACTCTCGAGACGCTCGACTTCACCCGATCCCTCGCGGAACTGCCGAAGGACCAATGGCCCGGACACGGAGGTTCGCGTCGGCCGCCTTCCCGGGGCAACCTCGGTCGTGATCTGCCCTATGCCCTGGCGGCGATCGATGAGCCGGCGAAGGCCGACCGGTGGCCGGGGGTCACGAAAGGGCCGCCGGCGATCCCCTCGCGGATGCCGGGGGACTGGCCTCGCCCCGGCGGAGCGGAGGGCCGCCCGCATGCTCTGAACGGAGGGCGAGGGCTGCTGAAGGCCGGGGTGCCCCGACTCCCGGACGACCTGCCGTTCGCGGTCCCGGAGCCCTTCGTCTGGCTCTCCCGGGAAGATGCCGCCGGCAACCCGATCCTGACCAGGGTGCTGACCGGTCCCGGCGGCGGGGTGAAACTGGGGATCAGGATCGAGAAGAGAAAGGTCTCGGGGCGGCCGGGGCGGCGGATCGTGATGGCGGTGGCCCCGCCGCGCGGCAGGGAACGGGTGGCGGCGTTCGGGGTGGAGATCCCGTTCGCGAGGGGGAGCGACCCCCGGATGGTGCAGGTCAGCGCCGCGGGAGCGTTTCGCGTGGAGCGCTTTTCGGTGGACCAGAACGGCGAGGAGATCCCGGGCTGGTTGAATTCCGACAGCCGCACCCGGTGGCCTCTGTGGCGTGGCGGCGGCCTCCTGCTCGGACCCGGAGAGAGCTACCGGATCTTCAAGCAGAACCTGCCCACCTGCAGCCCGCTGTTCGTGGACCAGGGATTCGATTCTCCGGGCTGGCTCGACGTCACGGACCGCTCCGGTGGTGGCCGACGGGGCCTCACCGCGCGCTTGCACCGCGATCACGCGAGTTGGGAGGGCCGCACCTGGCGGGGTGTGACCTTCGACTCCGCCCGATCGCGACTCGTCCTGTGGTTCCAATCGCCGCATGCCGCCCCCCTCGACCCGGAGGACGGGCCGTTTCTCGCGGCGGGCGATCTGGTTGCCCATGACGGCTGGAGGCCTCCACTTCTTCCGCCCGCCCTCACCGAGAAGCAGTTCCGGACCTTCCTCGACGACCTCGACTACGGGGAGAACATCGGGCTGTTCGCGTTGCGGTTCCTCTTTTCCGAAACTCACAAGGTGAAGGGCGAGCGGTACAAGGTGATGCTGATGCGGAGCGGAATCGAGCCGCGGGAGATCCTGTCCTCGATGCAGTTCAAGGACGGATTGCGAAAGCACTGCGGAAAGATCGGAGTGCGGTACGACCCGGATGAACTCGAGAGGACCATTACCCGGGTCATCGACCATTACCGGTAGCCCGCTTTTCTCATGAGATGCGGGCTGGGAGACGGCGATGAAGGACAAGGGTATCCGCTATCACTTGAAGATCCGCGGGGGTGACGTCGGTCGCTACGTTCTCCTCCCCGGCGACCCGGGGCGCTGCGAGAAGATCGCCGCTCACTTCGACGATCCGAAGCTCGTCGCGAGAAACCGCGAGTACGAGACCTGGACCGGGGCCCTTCTGGGTGAGCGAGTCTCCGCGGTCTCCACCGGCATCGGCAGCCCGTCCACCGCCATCGCCATGGAAGAGTTGATCGCCTCCGGCGCCGACACCTTCATCCGCGTGGGCACGGCCGGCGCGATTCAACCCCACACGAAACGAAATGACGTGGCCATTGTCACCTCCGCCATCCGCGACGAGGGCACGTCCCGCCAGTACCTTCCGATCGAGTTCCCCGCGGTGGCCGACCCGGAGGTGGTGCAGGCCCTGATCGCCGGTGCGAAGAGTACGGGAGTGCCGTTTCACCTGGGTGCGACGCATTCGAAAGACTCCTTCTATGCAGAGACGGAGCCCGAGCGCATGCCACTCCGCCGCGAACTCGAGGAACGCTGGGCGGCGTGGGTCGCGGGTGGGGCCATCTGCTCGGAGATGGAGGCCAGTACGATCTTCATCATCGCCTCGATCCATCGCCTGCGCGCCGGGGGCGTGATGGTCATGGGCGCCCCGGTCACGCCCGACTACAACGTCAGCGAGGAGGCCATGCACTTCGATCCGGAGCGGGCCATTCAGGTGGCGATCGAGGGATTGAAGGTCCTGATCGGTCGCTGACCCGGCAGGGCCTGGCGCTCTCTGCCGTGGGATCGAATCCAGATCTGGAGGGTCGGCGTCCCCGACGACCACACCCACCCGATCGCCTTCCCCGGAAGCTCCGCCGGTGCCGGCAATCCGCTCGATCCACCGGGATCCGCATCACCATCGCGGCTGGGCCGCGCTCTGCTCCGCGTCGGTGCTGTGGTACTGATGTTCGACATCCTCGTAGCATTCGCAGAATATGCGTGACGTTCTCAGATTCTCAGGCTGCCAGCACAGTTGATGGGTCGATCGACCCTCCATTGCGGCCGGGCCCCGCGGTGATCACCGGGAGCGGAAGCGACTCTCCATGCCGTGTGGTTCCGTCACCTGAAGTGCGGGGACGGGCCCCGACGCAACCCCCCAGCGCGTTCGATGGCCATCCGAATCGCGCCCAGTCTCTGGTAGGTACGATCGAGTTTCAGGAGAGATCGGTAGTCCAGTTCCGCCCGTTCCCAGTCTCCCGCTTCGGCAAACGTCAATGCCCGCAGGTACCATGCCGTGGGCAACTGTGGGCAGCGTTCAATGGCGGCCGTGAGGTCGGCGATGGCACCCTGCAGATCTCCCTCATCTCTCTTGAGGGCAGCCTGATTCACCCAGGCGAAGGGCAGGTGTTTCCCTTGCTCCCGCCCTTTCTTGAGTGCGGCGAAGGCGCCTTTCCGGTCTCCGGCCAGGGCCATGCTGACCGCGAGGCCGTTCCATCCCAGTGCATACGTCGATTCAAGCTGTATGGCCTGCCGCCTCACCCGAACAGATGCCTCGACATCCCCCCGGCGCAGGTATGCCGCACCCAGCACGTGAAGCCCCTCTCCCAGGGGAAGGTCCGTTTCCGGCAAGCCGCTGAGATCTTCCACGACCAACCTGTTCCGGTTCAGGATGATCCATGCCATGCCGCTGTACACCCGCGCGGAGAGAACCACCTCGTCCCTGGCTATCGATTCCCGGAAATCGAGAAGTGCACCATCGGGATCCCCACCGTCGAGCCGGCAAAATCCCCGACGCCAGAAACCGCTGGGCTGAGCACGTTCCACAAGCAGGCTGAAATCCTCGAGGGCGAGACTGGTCAGTCCGGCCAGCTTTCGGTACTCACCGCGGTTTGCGATGTAGGTGAGATTCTGTGGGTCGAGCTCGATGGCGGCCGTGAGCTCCCGGATGCCTTCCTCCAGTTGTCCCATCTGTGCCAGAACCGCACCGAGCGCCGCCTTGGATGCAGCATGACCTGGCTTCCGCTTGACGGCGTATCGGGCCCACAACTCATCTTCAACCGACGTACCGTGTGCGTCAGGAGGAAGTCCGAGCCCGAGTTGAGATTCGGTGAATACGGGGTCCAGGTAGACTTGCCCGGAGGCTGATTCTATCTCCCCGTGGGGTGTTCGCCCGATTTCCCTGACCTCCGGACGGTCCCCGAAGTCCGGGATTGCTCCGGCCGACGGGAATCTGAGTGCAATGGCGGTGAAGAACAGACTGTCCCGCCCAAATCGTCTTCCGGCCTTCCGGATGGCCCTGGCCGTGTTGTCGTCCGGCGATCCGGAGGAGAGCTTGCAGAGCGATCGGCCGGCAACCAGGGCGAGCTTCTCATCCGGTGCAACCCTCAGATACCTCGCGAGTGAAGGGACCGCGGTTTCCGGCTCGCTACTGACTCCCAGGACCTCGCAGCAGGTCATTGCGATCTGCCGGTGCGCTGGGGAAACACCTGGGCTCGAGTCCCCGGTGGGCTGCCTCTCGAGACTGAGAGACAGTGAATCAAGCTCACGGGACAGTCTGGCGGCTGTGTAGCGCGTTCCGGCTTGAATCAGTTGATTGACGGCTTCGCGACGCAGAGAGAAGCTCTCCGCGGTTCTTCCGGACCGCAGCTCATCCATCACTCCCTCCACCACAGCCAGCCGACGTGCGCGATCCTGACGCACGGCCTCCTCCCGGCCCTGTTTGCGTGCGAGCAGATAGAGGGCACCGGACAAGGCGAGGATGACAACGAAGATCGTCGCCACCGGATGCCGGCGAGTCCACATCACCAGGCGTCGCGGGCCGAATCCGGGAGGGCGGGCGAGCACCGGCTCGTTGTTGATCAGGCTCTCGAGATCCGAAGCCAGAGAGCGCGCATCCTGATATCGGTCTTCCGGAGAAGCCGCGATGCTCTTCAGGACGATGGCGTCCAGGTCGCCGCGACAGGTCGGGCAGTACAGACTCGGCCGTGGGGGGGGCTCGTCTCCCGCCGCCCGGACGTGGGGAAGAGTTCCAGTCAGTGCTTCATAGAGCATCATCCCGAGAGAGAAGACATCATTGCGAACGTCGGGCCCCTCCCCGGCCCGGTGCTCCGGGCTCATGTATGCGGGCGTCCCGGAAGCACCCTCGTGAACACCGACCTGCTCCAGGCTCCATGAGGCCGTGCGGGCGACGCCGAAATCAAGGACCTTGGGTTGCACCACCGCCTCTCCCGCGGAATTCTCCCGTTGCTCTGAAACCAGGATGTTCTCCGGCTTGATGTCCCGGTGAATCACTCCCCGCTTATGGGCGTGCTGGATGGCATCCGCTATCTTGATGAACAGCAGGAGTAGCGCCGTCCGATCCAGGCGTTCATCATCGATGTACTCGAGCAGCGGGCGGCCATCGACGAGTTCCATCACGAGGTAGGGGAGGAGGCCCTGTTCAGTTTCGAATTCTCCAACGGCGTAGACCTGCGGAATGCCGGGGTGAAGGGATCGGGCGAGATGATTGACTTCCTCGTGGAACCTGGCGACGAGAGCGGGTGAGACAATCCCAGGTTGGATGATCTTGATCGCGACGCGGCGCCGGGGGTGGGCCTGATTGGCTTCGTAGACCATGCCCATTCGTCCGGTACCAAGGGCGCACACCGCCTCGTAGCAGTCGAGTACGGGTATTCCATCCATCCAGCCTGGTGGGAGCGCGTTCTCCGCCGAAGCGAGGCGAAACGCCGGTCTCCCGTCCGCATCGATCAGCCGCTCGACATGCTCGATGAGCTCGGGGCGATTCACGCACTTCGCTGCGACGTACTCAGAGCGCTCTTCGGGGGGCAGATCGAGAGCGTCGAGGAAGAGGGAGAGCGCCTCGCGCGCCAGCCGCAGCCGTGAATTCACCTGGCCTCGTTGTAGCTCTGCAAGAAACCCTGCAATTGCTTCCTGCCGGCGGCCCACTCCTTCTCGGCCAGGCTTCTGGAAATGCTGAGCTTCTCCCCGATTTCCTGGTGCGAGAGATCCTTGATGACCCTCAGGCGAGCGACATCCGCACGTCGTGGGTGGGTCTTTGCCAGGCGAGCCAGGGCTTCCTCGAGGTCAATGAGAGTTTCCCGCAGTGGGCCTGCTGCGGAATGAAGGCGCACCAGCTTCAGCTTCTGGTCATCGTCGGCCAGGCGCTTCTGTGCGCGCTTTCTCCGAAGATGGTCGCGGATCACATTCCGGACAGCCCTGACCACAAAACCCAGGAAGTGGCCTCTGTCTCTTCGTACTCCCTGCCCTTCCCGCGCGGCGATGTTCTCGTAGGCTTGATTCATGATGGCGGTGGAGGTCAGCGTGCACACGCGCTTTTCCCCCTTACGGACCCGCGTCGTCTTTTCCCGAATCTCCGCATAGCGGCTGCGAAACAGCTCATTCAGTGTGACCCGGGTCTCCCTGTCTCCCATGCTTCAGGCTCTCCAACGGCTGAACCCACGATCCTCCCTTGTCGGCGGCAACGAGGCAAGGCGAAAAAACTCATGCAAGCCAGTGAGGCCGATTGCGTTCTCACCATTGAGGTGACTGCCATGGGAGAGTTGGACATCGGTGCCTGACAGCGGAAGAGAACATCAGAAAGGGGTACGCGGGATGACGACCGACAACCGGCAATTCATCGTGGTGACCGATGTCAGGATGAGGTTCGGATCGATGGTGGTCTTCATCGTCAAGTTGACCCTGGCTTCGATTCCGGCCGCCATCATTCTCGCTCTCCTGGGCCTCCTGGTCTTCACCGTCCTCGGGGGAGCTCTCGGGGCGCTCATACGCTGACGTGGCGCGACGGAAGAGTCGGGCCGGAACCTCGCCGGCAATACGGAGTTTCGAGGAGCCCATCGGCATTCAACCGGCCGTCACTCCAACCGCGGGATGCGGTGGAAGGGGAAAACCATGCGGAAGAAGCGAAGAGCACGCAGTTGAGGCTCTCCTTCTCTTCATGGTATCGGAGGTGAGGCAGGTGCAGGGGCCGGCCCGTCGGGGCGCGGACGAGACGGAGCTGGCCCCGCCGAAGATGGTCAGCTTTCTGCCGGCAGGCCCAGAACCTCGAGTGCCCGCTCGAACTTCGACAGGCCGGAGGGGTGCAAGTGGCGGGTTTCGATGAGGTGCTCGCCCAGTTTCTCGAGGGCTTCGGCGCCGAGGCCCCGGTCTTCCGCCTCCAGTTCGAAGAAGACCCCCACGGGATCGTCAGTGCCCGGCGTGAGAACCTCCACGACATCCAGGCACAGCTCCGCGGATTGCTCAGGGGAGTGGCCGAGGAGCTTTTTCGTGCGCATCGTGCGGATGAGCGCGACCGGGCGGACGTCCCGGCCCTCGAGCGCATCCCCGATCCGCTTTCCGATGGCGCCCACCGTGGCGATGCCGGCCGGATCATCGAGCGGCTCCTCCCACTCCCCGCGGTCGGCGACGATGGAGCGCTCGTCCTTTCCGGGGATCTCCTTCAAGGTGGCCTTGCGCTTCCCCCTTTTCACCCGGAAGCGCAGGGAGTAGCCGGCCCGCAGCAGGTCGAAGTTCTCCGTGTCGTAGTAGGTGTCGTCCTGCCGGCCCGCGGAGAGCGGCGCCATCGGGAAGCCGCCGAGGTCCGGAAGGGCGCCGATCGCCTCGAGCTCCTCCGCCGAACTCGCCAGGAGTTTGACCTCCAGCTCCCGATCGTCCGCGGGCGCCCGCTTTGTGACCACGAGCTTGATCCGAACCTCGAAGAGCTCCTCGAACAGCTCGAACTTCTTCGGCGCGGCCCAGCGCTCCAGGCGCAGGTTCCGGTCGGTCATGACCTCGAGGACCAGTCGCCTGTCCCGGTGATCCGCCCGAACGAGCTCGACATGCTGGCCGTGCTCCCGGTCGAGAACGTCGGCAACGCGGAGGATGGCGGCGAGCTTTGCGACGATCTCCCGCTCCCTCCCGGTGAGCGCGGCAAAGGGCGGGTGCTTCACCGTCGGGTGGCGCTTGCGGTGGTAACGGGCGATGTTCGCCACGAGCTCCCGCTGCCGGGCCGAGAGGCCGACCAGTTCGGACTCGGAGATGATGTACCAGGAGTGCTTGTGGTGCTTGCTCGCCGAGATGAAGATCCCGACGTCGTGGAGCAGCCCCGCCGCCTCCAGCAGCGTCCGCGCGTCCGTGGGCAGGCCGTGGAGGTCCTGCAGTTGGTCGAAGAGCAGGAGCGCCATGTCCGTGACCAGCGTGGCGTGATCCCGATCCACCCGGTAGCGCTCCCCGAGCCCCAGCGCCGCCGCCCGGATCTCCCGACTGCGGGCGTCGATCATGCCCCGCCGCTCGAGTTCATCCACCATGTCGAGAATCAGGCCGTCCTTCAGGCCGGTGTTCGGGACATGGATCCGCTTGACCCCGAGGATCTCGCCGATCTTCAGGTAGATCATCGCCGCGGGGAGGATCACGTCGGCCCGGTCCGGGCGGAGCTGGTACTGCTCGATTCGCTCCTTGAAGGAGAGGCGGGCCAGCTCGCGGGCGAACTTCCGAAGACCCTTGATCGGGATCCGGCGCACTCCCGGTTTGAGGGCCGGCTCTCCTTCCTGCTCCACGCCGATCAAGTGCGCCAGCGTGTCCACAGAACCACCGGTGGCGGCCATCAGGTCCACCGGTTCGGAGCCGAGTGCCGTGGCGATCCGCGACCGGATGGGGCTCAGATAATCCTCGAGCAGCGCGAAGAAGTCGCGGTTGCCGGTCGCCGCCACCTCGTCCAGGGCTTCGAGCAGCCGTACCGCTCCCATGGTGAAGGACTCCGCCCGCAGCACCTTTCCTTCGGAGACCGCGAGAACCTCGACGCTTCCGCCGCCGACATCCACCGCCGCGGTCCGCCCCTTCGACATGTCGAGCTTCGCGCCGACCGCCCGGTAAACGAGGTGGGCCTCCTCCGCGCCGTCGATGATGGCGAGCTCGATCCCGGTGGCTTCGAAGACCCGTTCGACGAACTCACCACCGTCGTCGGCTTCCCGCACCGCGCTGGTGGCCACGGCCCGCACCAGCGTGACCTCATGGGAGCGGATCAGGCTCTTGAAGAGGCGGAAGGCCTCCACCGCCCGGTCCATTCGCGCCGCGCCGATCCGGCCGGTGAGAAAGACGCGGGAACCGAGACGAACCGGCTCCCGAATGCTCTCCAGGACACGGGGCTCGGTGTCGGCGCCCACCGCAACGATGTGGCAGCGCATGGCGTTCGAGCCGATGTCGATAGCGGCGAATCTACTCATGACCCGATCCTACGGCCCACCGCGCCCGGAATCCAAGAGTGCGGGTCGGAGTTCCCGTGTCCACGTAGCAGGACGCATCCGGGGTCGTTGGTCGGGCCCGGGCCACACCCATCCGTGCACACGTCCCCGGGTAGTTTGATAGGCTTGCGCCGTGGCTGATCGAATACTCGGCATCGTCGCCTCTCCGCAGCACGCCGATTCCATCGAGCTGATGCTCGGGGACGAGGTGGTGGCGGCCTCCTGGTGCGTGTGGTCCGGCGACGACCTCGTGGTCTACAACGCCCTCGTTTGCGCCGCCGAGGTGGAGCCTCTCCTCGACAAGCTGGAGCGGCGCTTCGGGCACGACGACAAGTTCCGGGCAACCCTCGTGACCCTGAAGGCGGCGCTGCCGAGGCCGAAGGAAGAGCCGGAGACCCCGCCCGAAAAGAAGGAAGGCGAGCCGGAGAAGCGAGTTCCCCTTCGCGTGAGCCGCGCCGAACTCTACGAGGAGGTCGGCGGCGCCGCGAAGCTCAATCGCCTCTTCCTCATCCAGGTGGTGCTGGCCACGATCGTCGCCGCCATCGGCCTGTTCCGGAATCTCCCGGCGGTGGTGATCGGGGCCATGGTCATCGCGCCGCTCCTCGGACCGAACATCGCCCTGGCCCTCGGCACCACTCTCGGCGATTGGAAACTGATCCGGAAGTCGATCAAGACCACTCTGGCGGGGCTCTCCCTGGCCTTCGGGCTGGCCGCGATCTACGGTCTGGTTTTCGATGTCGATGAGAGCGGGGCTGAGGTCGCCGCCCGGACGACCGTCGTGCTCTCGGACATCCTGCTGGCCCTCGCTTCCGGGGTCGCCGGGACGCTCGCGTTCACGACGGGGGTATCGAGTTCCCTGGTGGGCGTGATGGTGGCCATCGCGCTCATGCCGCCCACCGTCGTGGCGGGTTCCCTCTTCGGCGCCGGGGAGTGGGAGGAGTTCTCCGGGGCCACGCTGCTCCTCGCGGTCAACGTCGTCTGTGTCAACCTGGCGGCGGTGGTGACCTTCCTGGTCCAGGGAATCCGGCCGTCGCAGTGGTGGGAAGCGGAGCGATCGAAACGGCTGACGCGAAGAGCCATCATGATCTGGGCCGCGGTCCTCGGCCTCCTGGCGATCCTCGTCTGGTGGTCGAGCCGCTGATGGAACACCAGCTCGCCCGGCTTCGTCCTCAGCGCGGCCCGGCCGCAATGGAGGGTCGACCTCGTCATCGGAATCTGCGTCGCGTCGGGCTTCGCCCTCGCCCTCGCGGGAGTCACGTTGCCCGGCATGTCGATCCTAAACGGTCTGGCCGAACAGAACCTGAAGGCCCGCCGGCCGTTCTATCACTACCCGTACCTCGAACTGATCCGCAGCATGGTGGTGATCATCACCTGGCCGATCCCGTTCCTGACCCGCCGCGTCTCGTGGCGCGGGACGAAGTTCAGGATCGGCCCGCGGACCCGGCTGACTCCGCTATCTACGACGGATCCACCACCCTCCCCATGAACAGGATCGCGCCTGTCTTGCGGTGGCGGATGAGGAAGAGGAACGGGTGATCGGCGGTGAACTCCGCATCCTCTCGCGGAGGGCCGCCTCTCAGCATCATCACGACCGTTGCCGCGGCCGCTTCGGTGCCGGCCTCATCGACCTTGACGAACGCCTTGTGCAGGACGGCGCCGATGAAGAGCAGCTGTTCGGTCGTCATTCCGGTGAAGTCCGCCTTTCCGGCGGTGAAGGCCCGGGGCATCCCCATCTTCGGGAGGATGTTCGTCAGCCTGGTAGAGCGGGTGATTTCGAACTTCGGGAACTTCACCCGCACCTGCATCGGTTTGATGGACTCGATCAGCTTCAGAAGGCGCTCGCCGGTGAGCTTCTCCTCGAGTGCGGGCAGGCCGTCCTTCGCCTTCGGAAGCACCACCACCATCGAGGTCTCGCCGCCGCGGTAGAGCATCTCGACGACCTGTGCGTCCCCGGTCTCCGCATATCCGTAGCTGCCCATCCGATGCATGAGGGGCGCCGATACCGTCTTGCCGGCGGCTGTCGTGAATGGGGAGTCTCTGGTCCACTCCGCCTCGAATGGGTCCTTCCAGGCCGCCTTGAACCAGATGGCGTTGGCGAGGGCGAAGAGTGTGTTGGGGGTGGGGAGGTCTTCCGGGACGATGTCCCTGATGCGGTTCTTCGTCTGCTCCGCCACCCAGTCGTTGATGATCTTCCGGGCCGCCACCGCTTCGCGGAAGTCGATCCGCTGAAGCGGTGCCATGAACTCCTCCGCAAGCGTTCGGCTGAACGGTCGCTCGACGGTCAGGCCTTCCTGGGCCCACAGGGCGTTGGCGACCGAGAGCCCAAAGGCGGGCAGATCCTTCGCGTCGTCTCCCCAGCCTTCACGCACCTCGCCGGGGCGCAGCGCCAGTTCGAGGGCGCGGTGAATCTCCGCCGGGAGCCGTGGATTCCAGTGGAAAACCCGGTCCATTTCCGCCGCGGTCTCACCCTTCGCACCCTCTCGCGTCATGGCCAGGGCGGTCGTGACGGAGTAGGGCGAGAAGAAGAGGTTCCCGCTCTTGTCCTTCAGTGCCCGGTAGAGGTCCGCGGCGAAGAGGTTGTTCGCCCGGGCGGCGGCGTCGGGAGAGACCGGGGCGGGCCGCGCCCCGAACGTCAGTGTGCAGAGAAGAGCGATCAGCAGGATGGCGGTGAGCGTCCTCATGGTCTGTCTCCTTCGGTGCAAGTTCTCTGGCCCTCTGTACGCGCGTGGGAGGAGTCGGTTCCCTCGTACCTTCCAATGCGCCCTCCTCGCGCCTTGCCGGGCGGGCGCATCAGCGTTCTCTGTCCTGCGCATCATCAAAGTCGACCGCGCCGGGGCCACCGCCCAGTCCGTGACGATCTTCGCGTCGAGGATCAGGTCGCCGACCCGGATCCGATCCACCGAAGGTACCCCGGTTCGCCGCGGAGGCGGGTTATCGTGGTGCCGGAGGTGGCCATGGAAAAACGCACGTTCGCGCGTCCCCGGGTGGTGGTCAGCCGCTGCCTGGGGTTTGAAGCCTGTCGCTACAACGGCGAACTGCTCGAGAGTCCATTCCTCGCGCGACTTTCCTTGCACGCGAAGCTCGTCACGGTCTGTCCCGAGGTCGCCATCGGCCTCGGGACACCTCGGGATCCGATCCGGGTCGTCCGGGAGATCGACGGGGATCGCCTGATCCAGCCGAGCACCGGGAAGGACCTGACCCGGCCGATGGAGGAGTTCGCGGGGCAGTACGTCACCGGGCTGAAGGCCGTCGAGGGGTTCGTTCTGAAATCCCGCTCGCCGTCGTGTGGGATCACCGACACGAAGATCCACCGTCCGGCGTCGAACGCGGCCCTGCTCGGGAGGGGGCCGGGACTCTTCGCCCGCGCCGTGCTCACGCATTTCCCGAACGCGGCGGTGGAGGACGAGGGGCGGCTCACCGATGCCTTGATCCGGGATGACTTCCTGACCAGGATCTTCACCCTCGCCGCGTTTCGCAGGTTTGCCGGGCGACCGACCATGGGCGGCCTGGTGAAGTTCCAGGCGGATCACGAACTGCTCTTCATGGCGTTCGCCCGGACCCGCCGGCGCGCTCTCGCCCGCATCGTTACGAACCGCGCCGGACTCAGGGTTCCGGAAGTCGTCGAAGCCTACCGCCGTGAACTCGCGCTGGTCTTCTCCCGGCCGTCCCGACGGGTCTCCCACCTCGACGTGCTCCTGCATGCTTTCGGAACCTTCCGCCGGAAACTCACCGCCCGGGAGAAGGCGCAGTTCCTCGACCTGCTGACGGAGTTCAGGGACGGAACGATCCCCCGGTCAGCTCCGATCGCGGTGGTGCGCGGCTTGATCACCCGCTTTGCGGAGGCCGGCCTCGCGAGCCAGGCCTACTTCCAGCCGTTCCCGGAGGACCTTCTCCGGATCTCCGGCGGTGAGAAGCGGGGAGGGAGGTGAAACTGCAGTACCGACGTTCGAAGTCTTCGCAGCGCTCGCAGAATCCGCGAGGCGTTCCCGGACTGCCGGCGCGGTTGATACGGAGATCGACTCTCCGTTGTGGCAGGGCCGCGCTGCGGACGTCGGGTCCGGGTGGAGGGAAAGGCGGCGGAGGGGTCGGGATCCCGGAGCAACACGCTCGCATTCCAAAAGAGTGATTGTTTGTGTGCGTGGCCCTGGCTCGGCCCCTCCGCATCGCGAGTGTGCCTTTCGGCCCCCGCAACATCCATATCGGGAACCGGGCCTTCAAGCTTGAGCAAGAAGCACGTGGAAGAGGGGAGTGCTCGATCCCGGGAGGATGCGCTGATCAACCAGCGGGGGCGCCTCGCCGGAGTCTGCGTCTCACCCGCACTGAATCGGGTTCCTCCTTGCACTTTCTCACTGAAACAGGAAAATAGTTGGACAGACGTGGGCTGCTCCGTCCCGGGCAGGGCGGAAGGCAAACCGCCGGTACACCTCGGGCTGTCGGTGGGCAATGGCATGGCGGAACAAGCGGAACTCCACTCCATTGGAGACGTGGCGAAGGCCACCGGTATCTCCGTGGACACCATCCGGGTCTGGGAGCGCCGGTACGGCCGGCCGGTCCCCGTGCGGATTCCCTCCGGGCATCGGCGTTACACGAGTGATCACATCCGCTGGTTGCGCCGGGTCGCCGAGGCGCTGGCTCGCGGCAACCGGCCGGCGAAGGTCGTTCGCCTCTCGGATGAAGACCTGGATGGCCTGCTGTCCCCGAGCACCGAGGCCACCGAGCCGGCCTGGTTGCCACCGATCATGAAGGCTATTCGGGATGGGCGGAGTGAACGCCTGGTTTCGCTCGTGAGAAGGGCCGCGGAGGCTCGATCCCCGATCGAGTTCATCACCGAGCGGATCGCCCCCCTGATGACGGAGATCGGCCGGGCCTGGGCCGACGGGCAGATCGACATCTGGCAGGAGCACTATGCGAGCGACGTGCTCGAGGATCTCCTGCGCGCCTACCGCAGCAGGATGTGGGAGGCGGTCCGCGGTCCGGTGCTGGTGTTGACGACGCTCCCGGAGGAGCCGCACCGCCTCGGATTGCAGATGACCGCGATCGTGGCCCGGGCGGCGGGGGCCAGGGTGCGCCTCCTCGGGGTGAACACCCCGCTCGATGAGATCACCGCTGCCGCAGCGGAACTGAATGCGAGGGCCGTGGCCATCTCCGTTTCGCTGGCGACCGGTGGCGTCAAGACCGATCGCATCCTGGCCAGGCTCCGGGCGGATCTGCCGGAGTCGGTCCATCTGGTGGTCGGGGGACGGGGCGCCCGCGGCGTGCGGCGCGGACCACAGGGAGTGGTATATGCCATCGATTTCGTACGTTTCGAGAAACTGATGAGAAACCTCGGTTCGTCGAAGCGCCGCCGGTCGGAGTGACCGCCGCTCCCGGTCCGGGATTCGGGGCAGAGCGCTCCGGGCAGTGCGGAGCGCCTTCGGAGGTCCCCGAAGATCCTGGTTAAGATTGCCCCTGGTGGTTCGTGATCGACATGAAGATCCACCGTTCGATGAGGCGGGCGGGAAGGGACTGCTGTGCCGCGGTGATTTCGCCGCGCCCCGGCCCGGGAGATTGCGTCTATACTCGTGATGGTGACCACGAAAGAAGCCAAGTTCACGGAAAGCGACTACCTGCTCCTCCCGGAGGGGTTGCGGGCGGAACTCCTCGACGGAATGCTGCTCAAAGAGCCCGCGCCGACCTTCTGGCACCAGACCGTCGTCGGCAGGATCCATCTTCAAATCGCCGCCCTGGTGGAGCCGACACGTGTCGTCGTGTCCCCGATCGACGTCTTCGTGGATCGTTACAACGTCCTCCAGCCGGACGTCCTCGTGACTCCGGAGGATACGGTCATCCGTCTCGGACAGGCCCGCGTCCCGATCCCGATCCTGGTTCTCGAGGTTCTCTCCCCGTCCACCGCCTCCCGCGACCGCGATCAGAAGGTCGCGATCTACCTCGGCGCCGGCATTCGCGAAGTCTGGCTCATCGACCCCCTCGCCGCCACCGGAGAGATCCACACCTCCGAAGGCATCGAGTACTTCACGAAATCGGACCCGATGGAGTCCGCGGTGGTGAAGGGGCTGGTACTGAACCTCGAGGAACTCCTCCGGGCGGGGCAATTCTGCCCGTGATCTCGCCCGACGTCCACAGTTGACGGATTCGCCTCCGGTCGGTAGACGTGTGCAGCACAGATGCGGATCCTGCTCATCTACCCTTACGAACCCGGCACCATGATGGGGGGGGAGTTCAGCTTTCGGCTGCCCCCGCTCGGCATCATGCAGATCGCCGGGTGCACGCCGGACGGTCATGAAGTGGTCCTCGTCGACGAGAACGTGGAACCTGTCGATCTCGAGGCGGATGCGGACCTGGTGGGGTTTTCCGTCACCACTCCCAACGCCCACCGGACCTACGCCATGGCCCGGCGGTTCCGGGAGCGAGGCATCCCGGTGGTGTTCGGGGGCGTGCATCCCACGATGATGCCGGAAGAAGCGGCGGAGCAGTCGGACGCGATCGTGTTCGGTGAAGGCGACCGCATCTGGCCTCAGGTGGTGCGCGATGTCGAGGCCGGAAGGCTCGAACGCGAATACCGCGGGCCGCGCAACCACACGTTGGCCGGCCTGCCTCGACCCCGGCGCGACCTGATCGAGAACAAGGGCTACTCTCCCGTACACTTCGTGGAGACGACGCGCGGATGTCCCCACGCCTGCGAGTTCTGCTCCGTCACGACCTTCTGGGGCGGGCGCTACCGCAGCCGGCCGCTCGAGGAGGTGATGGAGGAACTCCGCAGCCTGAAACCACTCACCGAGAAGCGGCTGGCCCTGAAGAACTGCGTGTTCTTCGTGGACGACAACATCGGCTCGGATCCGGAGTACGCGGCGCGCCTGTTCGAGGCGATCACTCCTCTCGGGCTCTACTGGGTGGGGCAGGCCTCGGTCGAGTTCTCGGAGGATCCCGGACTGCTCCGTCTCGCGGCCCGGAGCGGCTGCCGGGGTTTGCTGGTGGGGCTCGAGTCCGTGACCCCGGAGAACCTCGCGCTCTGCCGGAAGATGGAGTCCGCCGAGCGCTACCGGGAAGCCATCGACCGGTTCCACGAGGCGGGAATCGGCGTCGAAGGGTCCTTCATCGTGGGATTCGATCACGACCAGGAGAAGGTCTTCGACGCCATCCACTCCTTCACCATCAATGCGGCGGTGGATTCGGTCTATCTCAGCATCCTGACCCCGTATCCGGGAACCCGCCTTCACCGGAGGATGGAACGGGAGGGCCGACTCCTCAGCCGGGACTGGCGGCGCTACGACACCTCGCATGTGGTTTTTCAACCGGATCGTCTCTCGCCGGCGAGGCTGGAGCGGGGGTACATCGACCTCTACCGCCGGGCGTTTTCCGGGTGGTCGATCGCCCGGAGGCTGACCGGGGCGAGCTTGCGGAGGCTGATGTTCTTCCTGCCGATGAACTTCGGCTTCCGGCGGGCAATCTACAGTTGCGATCCCCGGCGTTTCGGGCACGAGTGCGAAGTGAGAACCTGAAGCCCGCTTTCGTTAGACTGTGTTCATGCCCAGAAAAGCACTGAAGATGCCGGCGGCCCTCCTGGCCCGAACCCTCCTGAAGCTCAGCAAGGGCGGCAGCCAGACCGCGCTGCTGGCCATGCTCCGCGCCACCCGCGCCCTGATCGACGACGAGGGATATCGCAAGGGTATCGCTTTCGTCGAGCAACGCGTCCGCGAGAAACACGGTGCGGCGGGTGCGGTCAGACGGATTGCGACCGAACTGAACCCCGGGGCTCGCCGGGCCATCGTCGACAACTTCCTGGTCGGCCAGGTTTTCAACGGTTATCAGCGTCGCTACGCATTCTGGGAGGAGCACGGGTTCAACGCCCCGGCGGCACTCGTAATCTCCCCGACCATGCGCTGCAACCTGGACTGCACCGGTTGCTACTCCGGCCGGATTCAACGTCCGGCGGACCTGCCCATCGAGGAGATCGAGCGGCTGGTGACCGAGGCGGAGGGCATGGGCACGAACCTCATTGTCTTCACCGGCGGTGAGCCCCTGACCCGGCCGGACATCTTCGACGTGTGCGAGCGGCACCCCGGCATGGGCTTCCAGGTCTACACCAACGGAACCCTCGTCACCGAACACCTGGCGGATCGGCTGAAGGGACTCACCAACGTCGCCCTCGCGATCAGCGTCGAGGGGAACGAGCAGGAGACGGACGGTCGGCGCGGCGCCGGGACCTACCAGAAGATCCTGACCGCGATGGCGCGGCTCAAGGAGCGAGGGGTGCTCTTCGCCTTTTCCGCCACGGCCGTTCCGGCGAACCTCGATCACCTGACCTCCGATGCCTTCGCCGAGGAGATGGTCGAGCGGGGCTGCATCTTCGGCTGGTACTTCCAGTACATGCCGGTGGGCGCCGATCCGGATCCGGCGCGGATGCTTTCGCCGGAAGAACGCTCCCGATTGCGTGAAGGCGTGATCCGCCTGCGGACGAAGCACCCCATCCTGCTCGTCGATTTCTGGAACGACGGCGAGCTGCTGCTCGGCTGCATGTCCGGCGGCCGGCGTTACCTCCACGTCAACGCCACCGGCGATGTGGAGCCCTGCGTCTTCGCCCAGTTCTCGGTGGACAACATCGAGGGGAAGTCCATCCTCGATATCCTGAAGACCCCGTTCATGTCCGCCATCCGGGACCGGTTGCCCCTCTCCGAAAACCACCTCCGGCCCTGCATGATCATCGACCACCCGGATGTGCTGCGGGAACTCGTCGAGACCCACGGCGCAAAGCCCACCCGTCCCGGAGCGGAGTCCATCGTGACGAGCTTCGCCGACCAGCTCGATGCCTACGCCGAGGAGTACGGTGAGATCGCCGACCGCAAGTGGAAGCGCACGGAATCGGGTGTCTGCTCGTTCCGGTAGATCGATTGCGGTCGTGCCGGCGCTCAACGAGTCCGCTCGAGTCGGTTGGGTGGTCCGCGGCGCTCTCGAGCACGTGGAGGAGGTCGTCGTCATCGATGACGGGTCGACGGACAACACGGCCGAGGAGGCTCGGAAGGCCGGCGCCTTCGTCATCCGCCACCCCAAAAACCGCGGCAAGACGAAAGCACTCCAGACCGGCTTCGACTATGCCCTCGAGCGGGACTACGACCTGGTCTTCACCCTCGACGGAGACGCCCAGCACCGGCCTGGGGAGATCCCCCGTCTTCTCCATGCGCTCGAGTCCCACGATGCGGACGTCGTCTCCGGGGACCGCATGACCGGAGAGCGGAACATGCCGGGCAGCCGGCGCTTCGTGAACCGGCTCTCCTCCCAGGTCGCCAGTTGGATCACCAGCCGGAACATCCTGGATTGTCACTGCGGATTCAGGGTCGTTCGCGCTCCGGTGCTCGAGAAGGTCCGCTTGCGGCAGCCCCGCTTCGGAGGTGACGCCGAACTCGTGATGTGGACCTGCATTCGCGGCTTCAAGCTGGGCCACGCCCGGATCACCAGCGTCTACGGCAGCGAAGAGAGCGGCATCCGTCCCATTCTCGATACCCTGAACATCCTGCTGCTGGCCCTCCGCGCCTTCCTCGCGCGCCTCTACTGGGATTTCCGCTCTTGAGCGCCGGCGCCGGGATCCGGGTGCTCCTGATCTCTCCCAACCGGGAGCGGTCGCCGGACATCGTCCCCCCCCTGGCCTTCGCCCATCTCGCCCCGGTACTGAAGGCGGCGGGCATCGAGGTTTCGACCCTCGACCTGCAGCTCGTTCCGGACGGAGAGGAGGCCCTCCGGCGGATACTCGACGAACTTGCGCCGGCGGTCGTCGGGCTCTCCATCCGCAATCTCGACAACTGCGCGTGGCCAGATTCCGTGAGCTTCCTTCCGGATCTGGCCGGCCTGGTGGGGGTCCTCGAATCCCGCGAAGTGCCGGTGATCGTGGGTGGCGCCGGCGTTGGCATCATGCCGGAAGAGGTGCTGTCCCTGCTCGGTCTGGACGTGGCCGTCAGCGGCGAGGCGGAACACGTGATCGTGCCGCTGATCCTGGCTCTGGCGGCCGGGGATCCGGTTCCGGAGCTGCCCGGCGTCGTCTTTCGCGAGAACGGCGGGTTCCGTACCATCCCTCCCGCACCGATCCGCGACCTGGGGGCGCTCCCCCCGCCGGACTACTCCGTCCTCGACCCCGGGGCATACGAGTCCATCGGCGGTGTCGTCGGCATCCAGACCCGCCGGGGCTGCCCCTTTCACTGCAGCTACTGCGTCTACCCGTCGATCGAGGGCAACCGCATCCGGCTGCGCCCGCCCGGGCGGGTGGCGGACGACCTCCGGCGGCTCTTTGATGAGTACGGCATCGATCGCTTCTTCCTCGCTGACAGCGTTTTCAACGAGCCGGAAGAGCACGCCATCGCCGTGGCGCGGGCCATCTCGGATCTCGACCTTCCCCTTGGATACGGCTGCTACCTGACTCCCCGCAAGCTGTCGCCGGAACTCGCAGACACGCTGCTTCTGTCCGGCTGCGAAGGGGGGGAGTTCGGATCGGACTCCTTTTCGGATCCGGTGCTGGCCGGCCTAGGCAAGCCCTTTCGGCGCCGGGACATCGAGGAGACGATCGCGGTCTGCCGGGCGGCCGGCCTGCCGCAGGTCCACCACCTGATCTTCGGCGGTCCGGGAGAGACCCCGGAAACCGTGCGGGAGACCCTCGACGCCGCGGAGGAGTGGGCGCCCGACGCTCTGGTCGCCATGGCGGGCGTGCGGATCTACCCTCACACCTCCCTGGCTGCGGCGCTCGCCGCTTCGGGCGTCGAGCTTCCCGACCTCGTGATGCCGTATCAGTACGTCTCCCCGGAGGTGGTGGACGTGATCGAGGAGACGCTGCTTGCCCACGCGCGGGAACACGCCGGGTGGATCCTCCCGGGGAGTGGGCATAACTGCAACGTGGAGCTTTTCGACCGCATCCGGGAAACCGGATACCGTGGGCCGGCCTGGGCACTTCTGAGGAGGATGCGGATCTGACCACTGCGCTCTGTTTTCCGGGACTGGTCGACGAGAAGATCCTGATCCCGCCGGATCAGGTGTTCTCCGCCGATGTGCTCGACGCCGTGCAACCCGTGATCGAGGCTGCGTTCGGCGGGGACGGAATGGCCTCCTGGCAGGCCAGCCTCTCGAGTTCCGCCTTCGATGACCCCGCGCAGCACGCCGCGGTGTTCATCTACGGTCTGGCCGCGCACCACGCCTATCTCACGGAGCGCCCGGGCCTTCCGGCGGTGACCGGCCACAGCCTTGGAATCTATGCAGCGGCGGTGGCCGCCGGAGTGCTCTCGGCCGGGAGCGCGGTTCGGCTCATCCTCTCCGCCGGGGCGGGGATCGAACGGGCGCAGCGCGACAGAGCGATGAGGCTCCTGGTCGTTACCGGTCTCACCGAGCCTCGGCTTCACGCGATGCTCGACCATGGCGACCGGCGTGAAGAAGTCAGGATCACCCACTATCACTCGAGCGTGCAGCACCTCCTCTCCGGACGCGAACCGACCTTGCGGGCCCTGGCGTCCCTCTGCATTGAGCGGGGAGCCCTCAGCGCCACGTTGCTGCCGTTCCCCGGCGCGGTTCATCGCGCGGATCTCGCGGACTTCGCCGGTGCATTCCTCGAACTCGTTGACGAAACGGAGTTCAGGGATCCCTCGACCTGTTTCTATTCGCCGGTCAGCGGGGCACTCGTGAAAACCGCCGGCGAGGCCCGGACCACGATCCGCGATCAGCTCATCCGGCCGGTGCGGTTCACCGAGACGATCCTGAACATGGCGGCTGCCGGGGCCGGCGAGTTCGTCGTGCTCGGTCCCTGTGCGCAGCTCATGGGCATCATCGGCTGGATTCACCGGGGGGCGCGCGTCATTCTCTATCCCGCCGGACCAGGGAAGGCAGGCCGAAGATGATTCACGAAGGAAGGGTGGCCGTGATCACCGGCGCTTCGCGGGGGCTCGGGCGGGCGATGGCTCTGCGGCTGGCGGCGGAGGGCGCCCGGCTCGTGCTGAACTGCCGGGAGTCGTCCGTCCGGGCCGAGGAGGTCCGGGCGGAGATTGTTGCCGGCGGCGGCGAGGCCATCGTCCGCCGGGCGGATGTGCGCGACCGGGAGGAGGTCGAGGGCCTGTTTGCCGCCGCCCTCGAGTCCTTCGGCGGCGTCGACTACCTGGTGAACAACGCCGGCGTCATTCGGGATGGATTCCTGATGCTCGTGAGCGACGACGACCTCGATCTGGTGCTCGAAACGAATCTGCGCGCGGCTCTTCTCTGCGCACGGGAGGCCCTCCGCCACATGATCGCCGGGCGCTCCGGATCCATCCTGAACGTCAGCTCCACGAGCGGCCTGCTCGGCGTGGCCGGACAGACGACCTACTCGGCCGCCAAGGCGGGGCTCATCGGTCTCACCCGGTCGCTCGCCCGGGAGGTCGGAAAACTCGGCATCCGGGTCAACGCGATCGCTCCGGGATGGATCGAAACCGAGATGACGGAAGGCTTGCCTGAATCCGTTCGGGAGGATGTGATAGCCCGCACGGCGTTGTGTCGTCCGGGACGACCGGAGGAAGTGGCGGCGTTGGCGTCTTTTCTCCTCTCCGACCAGGCGTCGTATGTGACGGGCGTGGTTGTGCCGGTGGATGGCGGGATCTAGGAGATTTCTGTGGACGATCACCAGAAGATGCTCGACGAGACGAAGCAGTTCCTGATCGATGCCTTGAAGGTTCCGGACATGGAGCCGGCGGATCTCTCGAATGATGAACCGCTGTTCGGCGAAGGTCTGGGGCTCGACTCCATCGACGCGTTGACACTCGTGGTGGCGATCGACAAGAAGTACGGAGTCCGGGTGCCCGACGCGGCGGTCAGCCGCCAGCACTTCGAGAGCGTGGAGACCCTGGCAGCCTTCCTCGAGTCGATGCGATATACGGACCGGCAGCAGGATCAGCAAGAGGACCGGGGAGAGTCTGCTTGAAGCGAGTGGTCGTGACCGGTCTGGGCCTCGTCACCCCTCTCGGCGTGGATCGTGACCAGTCGTTTTCGGGGCTGCTTGCGGGGGAGGACGGCCATCGCCGGGTGACGTTGTTCTCCACGGCGGGGTACACCACCGACCGCGGTGGAGAGATCGCGGTGGTCCCCGAGCCCGGCCTGCCCCGAAAGCACCTCCGCCGGATGACCCGGGCGGATCGCCTCGGCCTCGTTTCCGCGGAGCAGGCCGTGGCCCAGTCCGGTATCTCCGATGCGGGCCTCGCCCCTCACCGCGTCGCGGTCGTGATGGGCGCCGGGGCCGCCGGCCTGCACGAGGCCTACGAATTCTTCAAGGCGCGCGAGCAGGGAGGCCGGAGCGTGCTCCGCCACCACTTCGGTGAGATCCAGAGTTCCACCTCGCGGTGGGTCGCCTTCCGGTTCGGCTTCGAGGGACCCCGCGCCTGCCCTTCCACGGCCTGCTCCTCTTCGCTCACCGCCATCGGCCTGGGAATGCGGTGGATCCGGTCCGGCGAGGTCGAGGCGGCGGTAGTCGGCGGCGCCGAGAGCCTCTCCCGGCTGACCTTCTCCGGGTTCAATGCGGTGAGTGCCCTCGGGCCGGAGCCCTGCTCGCCATTTGCGCGTCATCGCCGCGGCATGTCCCTCGGGGAAGGCGGGGCGGCGCTCGTCCTCGAGGGGCGGGAGCATGCCCTCGCCCGCGGCGCGCCCGTTCTCGCGGAGATCCTCTCCTTCGCCACCTCGGCGGACGCTCACCACATGACCGCGCCCCATCCGGAGGGCCGGGGGGCCGCACAGGTCATGCGAAACTGCCTGGACCAGGCCGGCCTTTCGCCCGGGCAGATCGGGCTGGTGGGGGCCCACGGCACGGCGACACCGGCCAACGACAAGGCGGAGTGCGCGGCGCTCCGCGAGGTCTTCGGAGAAGCTGCGACGGGCCTTCCGGTGGTTTCCCACAAGTCCGGTGTGGGGCACTGCCTCGGTGCGGCCGGCGCCGTGGAGACCGCCTTCGCGGTGATGGCGCTCGGCGCGGACACGATCCCTCCGAACCTGCGGATCAGCGATGTGGATCCGGAATGCGCCCCCTTCGATTTTCCCGCTGCCGCTCGACCGGATGCGGGTCTCGAGTATGTATTGAAGGAGTCCTTCGGATTCGGCGGGAGCAACGCCGCGCTGATCCTCGGCCGGGGGGATCGATCGTGAGCGTCGACCGCGTGGTGGTCACCGGGCTCGGCTGCGCCTGCGCTTCGGGCACCGGGATCGAGGAGCTCCGGGGAAGCCTGGCCACCGGTCACTCCGGTGTCGTCATCGAGGGCGAGGATCGCGCCGCCTGGAAGCTCGGCCCTGAACCGGTGACGTTCGGCAAGGGCGTATCGAAAATGGCGCTGCGGCGGCTCGACAAGACGATGCGCATGGCATTGCACGCCGCGCGACAGGCGGTACTCCAGGCCGGGCTCGATACCTCGGAAGAGAGGCACCGTTTCGGTCTCGTGGTGGGGACCGGTTTCGCGGGATCCGGGACGTCCCTCGAGTACATGCGCACCGACTGGAAGGACGGCCCGTCCCTCGCGAACCCTTCGCTTTTCCCCAACACCGTGCCGAACGGTCCCGCCGGCCAGCTCACGATCCAATTGAAGCTCCGTGGGCCTCTCACCAACTTCTTCGATGCCGGGGTCGCGGGGGAGAACGCCGTCGCCTACGCCCGCTCTGAGATCGTCGCCGGCAACGCCGACGCGATGGTGGTCTGCGGGGTGGACGAGCGCTCCGAGCCGGTGGTGGCTCTCGAGAGCGTCTACGCCCGCGCGGCCGGGGAGCGCCATCCCGATGGGTTGCTCCGGCCGTTCGGCAACGCCCGTTCCGGCGCGACTTTCGGGGAGGCGGCCGGCGTCCTGGTCCTCGAGTCGGAGGCGCATGCGAGGGCGCGGGGCGCCACCGTGCTCGCGGAGTGCGGGCCGGTGGCCCGGCGGGCGGAGGCCACGCCCCCGGGGACGCGTTCCGACCATCCCGGGATGCTCGCGGCCGTGGCCGCGGCAGCGCTTCTGGAGCGGGGATGGGAACCCGCTGACCTCGGTTTCGTCAGCGCTGCCGCCTGTGGCTCTCCGGAGTTCGACCGGATGGAAGCCGCCGCCCTCCGGGCCATACTGGCGGGAACTGCGACCATGGTGCCGGTAGTGGCCCTGAAGGGATACTGCGGCGAGCTCTCCTCCTCGGGCGTACTGCGTGCGGTGATGGCGGTCCTCAGCCTCGAGGAGGGCTTCGTGCCTCCGTCGGCGCGGGTCGGGGTCGTGGATGCGGAGCTCGGATTGTCCGTGACCGCCGGTGACGCGCCCCGGCCGCTCGCGCGAGGCCGGATCCTGCAACTCGGAGCGGGTGCGGGCGGTGGCTTGACCGCCCTGACGCTCTCCCGCCCGTGATGGGGCGTCTGCTGCCGGTCCTCGTCCGCACCAACGGGACCCTGATCCTCGTCTACACCGCCGCCGGTCTCATGAGCTGGGGATACATCAAGCTCGTGGCGGTGAACCAGAGCGTCACCGAATTCGGACGGTTCGCCGCAGTGTCGTTCCTCGGGCTGATCCTGGCCGCCCCGCTCGCCACGCTGCAAAGCGGTGTCGCCCGCCAGGTGTCCGCTTTGCGGGCAAAGGGGCGCGAGGCCGAGGTCCCGGCCTACCTGAAGACCCTGCTGTTCCGCTCGGCCCTGCCGATACTCATCGGGGTGGCGGTCCTGACTCTGCTGGCCGGCCCGTTGTCGGAGGCTATCCATCTGGACGGCGCCGCGGCGATCCGGATTCTCCTTCTGACCATCGTGCTCTTCTTCCCGTTTCACCTGGTGCTCGGGGGACTGGCCGGACGGGAGCGGCTGATTGCCTATTCCGTCGTGCTCCTCCTGGACGCCTCGATCCGGCTCGGCTACGGGCTTCTGCATCCCGAAGCCATCGCCACCACCGCCGGAGCACTCTCGGTCTACCTCGGCTCGCTCGGCGTTGCCGTTACCGTCGGGGCCCTGATCTCGCGTGCTGATTTCCTCAAGCCCGGCCGGGTACCGCTGGCGGGACTGCACCCGATCGTGCCGGTCTTCCTTCTCGGCACCACGCTGCTCTACCTGCTCGCCTTTCAGGATGCCTACCTGGTGCGACTCGTTCTGGACCCCGTCCCGGCCGCGCGCTACGGAGCGGCCGCCACCGTGGGGCGCCTGGTGCACCTGCTTCCGATGCCGATGATCCCCGCGCTGGTGCCACTCGTCACCCGGCTGTCCACCGAGGGAAAGTCCTCGCGGCGGGTGCTCGTGTTTCATCTCGTCATGGTGCTGACTCCCGGCGCCACCGCGGTCATGTTCGGCTTCCTGCGTCCCGATCTCGTCGGCGCGCTGGTCCTCGATCCCGAGGGGCACCGCGATCTCGGTGCGCTCGTTCCCCTGGCCCTGCTGACGGCGACCTTCCACGCGGTGACTCTGATCAGTTTGAGCTATCTCCTGGCGTTGCGCCGCAGCCGGGTACTGTTCGTGCTCGGCGCCGCGGTTCCCCTCGGTGCTGTGCTGATCCTGCTGCCGCCTTCCGAACCGGTCGTGATCTTCGCGCGCATGGCCGTTCTCGCGGGAGCGGTTGCCTCGCTGGTGCTGTTCTTCGCCTTTTCGAAGAGCGGAGGGGAAGCATGAGCACCTGCCCGGTCTGTGGATCGACCCGGACGACTCCGACGCATCACGAGAACGGGCACGAGTACGTTCGCTGTGGAGCGTGCGACCTCATCCGGCGCGACCCACTCCCCACTCCGGCGGAGCAGGCCACCCTGCACCGGGATTATCTGCCGCCCACGCGAGCCCTCCAGCGCCGTTTCGACCTGATGAGCCGGGAGGTCTGGGCCCGGGCGCGCCGGGCGTTGAGTCGTGAGCACGGAACCGGTCGGATCCTCGACATCGGCTGCGGGCACGGGGCGTTTCTCGCCATCATGCGGTCCGCGGGCTGGGAGGTGATGGGGCTCGACGTCTGTCCCAGAGGACTGGCCGCGGCGAGGGAGCGCGGTATTCCGGTCGGGCACGGGACGGTGGAGGAACTGGTGGAGGGCCCCGTCACTCCCCCCCTCTTCGACGCCGTCAGCGCGTTCTACGTCATCGAGCACCTGGCGGATCCGCTCGGTTTTCTCCGCGCCTGCCGGGCGGTGTTGCGGCCGGGTGGAACCATCTACCTCCGCTTCCCGGAGACCACTCCGCTGAAGGATCTGCTGGCCCGGTTTTCCATCGACAATCGGCTCTATGATGCTCCCTTTCATGCCCTCGACTTCTCCCCGCGAGCGATGGGGAACGCCCTCGCCACTGCCGGGTTTCAGGACGTGCGGGTTCGCGTGGGCGGCTTTACGGTCCCGATCAGGTCGAGGGACCGGTTCCTCGGAGTGTTGCCCGCGGTCTGCGGCGATGTGCTCGATCTGGCCACCGGCGGCCGGTATCTGCTCCCCGGCGTGAGCAAGGTGGCGCTGGCCCGGAGGCCGAAGTGAGGGGAAGCCGGGGCGTCCTCGTCACCGATGGGCTGTTTCGGAAGTCGCTGGCGGCGGTCAGAGCCCTGGGGCGGGTCGGGGTCCCGGTCACGGCGGGGGAGCGCGTTCATCTTGCGCCCGCGGTGATGAGCAGATACGCCACCCGCCGGGTGACCTACCCCGATCCGATCCTCGACCCCGAGCGCTTTCTGCACTCACTCTCCCGGATCCTTGCGGCGGGAAGAGTGGCTGTGCTCCTGGCGATGGAAGAGACGACGCTCCTGGCGATCCTCGATCGCCGATCGGCACTCCCACCGGGTTGCCGGTTGTTCGCCGCTCCCGCGGCCGTGATCCGTGGCTTCTCCGACAAGCTTGCGTCTGCGCGCCTGCTGGCATCGGCGGGCTGGCCGGTTCCTGCGACCTCGCAGGATCCGGCGACGATTCCACTCCCGGCGGTGGTGAAGCCGCGATCGGGGTCCGGGGCGCACGGGGTGGTTCGGGTGGACGATCGCGAGGTCTGCATCCGGGAGTTCGAGCGCGTCCGGCGGAAGTTTCGCGAGGCTGTCGTGCAGAAGTTCATCCCCGGGTGCGGCGTCGGCGTCTCGCTGCTCGTGGACCGGAACGGCGATGCGTCCGCCGCGTTCGCCCACCGCCGCTTGAGGGAGAACCCCGCGAGCGGCGGCGCCTCGACTCTGCGCGAGAGTATCCCGCTGCCGCCGGATTACCGCGACCTCGCCCGGACGCTGCACCAGGAGGGTTTCATCGGCCCGGTGAACGTGGAGTTCCGGGAAGAGGCCGGCACGGGAACGCTTTGCCCGATCGAGATCAACCCGAGGTACTGGGGCTCCCTGGCCCTCCCGATCCGCGCCGGCGTCAACTTCCCGCTCCAGCACGTGCGCCTGGCGCTGGGAGAGCACCCTGGCCCCAAGGTCGACTACCCCATCGGCGTAAGGTGCCGCTGGCTGCTGCCCGGCGACCTCCTCTCCGGATGGGGCCACCTCCGCCGGGGAGAGTTCAAGAAGGCGCTGGCCGTCCTCAACCCCCGCGGCCCCTTCGACATCCTCTCAACGACCGATCCCGCCCCGACCCTGGCCAGAATCCTGGCCCCGGTGGCCTGGGCCGCGTCGCCAGGCTTGCGCCGTCTCCTTTCGGGACGCCGAGTCGGAGATTGAAATCCTCTCGCGCGGACCACGCTCCAGGGATGACTCCGGAACGATACTACCGAGACAAACGCGCCTCGGCCCCGCCTGTTCGGCAAGAGAGCTACCCGGCGAGCGGGAGGGTGACCCGTACCGAGGGCTTCTGGAAGAAGTAGCTGCCGGGTTTTCGGGGCCAAACCGGGAACACACGCCGTGTCGAGCTTTCGCCCGGGCGCGGAGGTCGATAGAGTCTCTGCACCTTGAGACACATCCTGACCATCGACCTGGAGGAGTGGTTTCACGTCTGCGGCGCGGAGGCGACCCTGCCATCCGAGCAGTGGGATGCATTGCCGAGCCGGTTGCCGGCGGTGCTCGGCGATCTGCTCGATCTGCTGGATCGCCTGGCCGCCCGGGCCACCTTCTTCGTCGTCGGGTACGTGGCGGATCGCTATCCCGAACTCGTTTTGGAAATCAGGGAGCGGGGCCACCGGATCGGCTGCCACGGATATCTCCACCAGCGGATCTACGACATGACCAGAGACGAGTTCGCTCGTGATCTCGATCGGTCGGTCCAGGCGATCGAACGGGCCTGCGGAGTGACCCCGATCTCCTACCGCTCGCCGGAGTGGTCGCTGCGGCCCTCCTGCCTGTGGGCCGTCTCGATCCTTGCTTCGCGAGGGTTTCTGTTCGACTCGAGCGCGGTGCCCATGTCCCTGATGGGCTGGCGCAGGTTCCCCCACCATCCGATCACGGTGGAGACCGAGCACGGCCCGATCATCGAGGTGCCGCTCAGCACGGCCCGCTGCGGCTGGGAACGCGTGCCCTTCTCCGGCGGACTGGGCTTTCGCTGCAATACGGAGTGGTACGCGCACCGGCAGATCCGACTGCTCGAGGAGCGGGGCCGGCCGGCCGTGGTGTACGTGCACCCCTTCGACATCATCAGCGAACTGCCGGGGGCGTCCCTTCCGCTGACCCGCCGGTTGATGCAGCGATTCGGGAAGAAGTCGGGGCCGGCGCGCGTCATCCGGCTCCTGTCCGCATTTCAATACGCTCCGCTGGAGGAGGTCTGCGGGGAGGGGCCGGCGGTCGATGAGGATCCCGCGCCGCCGAGAGACCCCGAACTGATAGCTCACCTGCGGCGATCCGCCTGGCGCACGGGGCTCGGGATCTCCGGCCTGACCGTCGCCGCCGGTTTGCTCGGCGCGGCGCTCGGCCCGGTCGCCCTGCTGCTGCCCCAGGCGGGCCTGGCGGCCATCTACGGCAACCATCTCAAGCATACCCTGGCCTGCCGAAGGAAGCAGAGGAGAGTTGATGAGGCCGATCTTGCGGTTGATCTTGTGCCTGATCCTGCTGGCATGCTCGACGGGCTGCCAGGCGAGTCGCCCGATTCCCAAGCCGGGGCTTGACCTCGATCCGGAGGAGGCCTGTCGGCGCGTGGTGACCCGTCTGGCCGGCGTCGATGCGTTCAACGCCGAGATCGGCATCACCTTCACCATGAACGGAGAGGAGCGCTCCGCCTCGGGCGCCCTGGTGGTTGCCCGCCCGGATCGCGTCCGGATGCGCTGCTGGGGACCGCTCGGAGTGACGGTGATGGACCTGCTCGTGGCGGACGGCCGGGCGACCCTCTATCTGCCGCAGGAGCAACGCGCCCTCTCCGTCCCGCTCCGCGACGGCGACCGTGGGGCGGACGTGCCCCGTCAGATCCGCGCACTCATGCTCATGGACCTGCTGATCGATGAACTCCGCACCGCCGACCGGGACTGGCGCCGCGACCAGGCGCAGGACGAGGCCGCCGTGCTGCTTCTCGATGCCGGAACCCCCGTCACCCGGATCGTCTACGACCCGGCGACCCTCCTGCCCATCCGGCGGGAAGACCTCCGGCGGGGCGCCCGGGTCGAGTATGCGGATTACCGGGAGGGTGTCCACCGCTTCTGGCCGGGGACCATCACCGTCACGGAGGGAGCCATCACCGTCGTCGTCACGGTCGAAGACGTCGTCGAAAACCCCGAACTCAACCCGGCGGTCTTCGTGATGGATCTGCCCGAGGACACCGTGGTCGAGAGGCCATGACCTTCATCTCGAAACACCCGGGACTGATCATCGGGTTCGCCGTTCTGCTCACCGCTCTCGGGGCTGCGGGGATCCCCCGCCTCACGTTCGACACCGACCTGCGATCCCTGGTCGGCGATGAACTCCCCTCGGCGGACCTCTTCTTCGAGATCCAGGACCGGGGGGCCGCCGGCGAGTCGCTTTTTCTGACCGTGGTGGGGGAGTCCCCGGAGGACCTGGACCGGGTTGTTCAGTACGCGGGGCGCCTGGTGACACGCCTTTCGGAGCTTCCGGAGGTCGCCGGCGTGGAGTCCGCTCCCTCCCCGGAGCAGGTCGCCGCGTTCGAGGAGTACGTCGGTCGAAACCTGTTCCTGCTCCTCGATCCGGAGGTGCTGCCCTCGGCCCTTGAGCGCCTGAGCCCCGCCGGGATGGACCGCTCGATGGCGGAGGCGAGATCCATGCTCGAATCCGCCGCGCCGCTGGCGATGCGCGAGTTGCTGCTGATCGATCCCTTCGGCTTGCGGGAACTGCTCGGCGAGATGGACCTCGACCCGGGGGTTTCGATCCGGGACGGGTTGCTGGTCTCCAGGGACGGTGACGCGGCGCTCCTCGTGGTGCGGAGCCGGGTGGCGCCGACGGAGCGGGAGGGAGCGCGGGCGTTCCTCTCGGCGGTGCGCGGCGAACTGCTCGTGGCGCCGCCGCCGAAGGGGCTCACCGTGGACCTCGCCGGCGGCTACCTCTTCGCCGAGCAGGACGAAGGACTGGTGCGCGGCGACCTGATCCGCACGATCGTGCCCTCGGTGCTGGCGGTGGCCCTGCTCTTCTTCATCTTCTTCCGAGGCGTCCGGGGGCTCTTGCTTGTGGCGCTGCCGGTATTGCTCTCCCTGGTGGTCAGTGTGGGGGCGCTCGGGTGGCTCGGGGTGCGAATCACGCCGGTCGCCGCGGCGTTCTGCGCCCTCCTGGTCGGCGTCGGTGTGGACTTCGGCATCCACTTTCTGGTCAGTCTGGATGTGGAGCGCCAGCGCACGAGTGACCACCGGGAGGCCGTGCTCCGGGCCGCGCTCGGTATCCGGAGAGGCGTGCTGCTCGGAGGGATCACCACCGCCATCGCCTGCGCTTCGCTGACCGTCCTCGGCATTCCCGGCCTCTCGTCGCTCGGCATTCTTCTCGGGATCGGGATCCTGATGTCGATGGCCGGCGCGCTGGTCCTGGCCCCGGCGGTGGTGATTCTTTGGCCGGGCCGGGCACACGGTCTCGGCGGTCGCCCGTTCGCCGCCCTCGCCGCCACGCTCGAGCCCCGGGGACGCCTGCTCCGGATTGCGACGATCGGCCTGTTCGTCGCCGCCGCGGCCGTGCTCGCCGTCCTCGGTACCCCCGCCCTGCACACCGATCCGCGAGGTCTTCGCCCCGACGACGATCAGGCCACGCTCGCCGTTCGCCGCCTCTCCGACCGGTTCACCCATCTCTCCTTCACCGATCTCGCGGTGACGAAAGGGGCTGATCCGGCCACGGGGCTGAACGCATTGGCCGACGCTCGCCGCCGCCTCGAGCAGGCCGGCCTCATCGCCCATTGGTCCGGCCCGGATCTCTTCGTGCCCGGAACCGAGCGCCAGAATCGCAGCATCGATCTGCTCGAGACGGTGGATGCCGACGAGTTCCGGCTCGGGGCCCGTGCTGCCATGTTGAAGCACGGCCTTCGACCGGAGCCCTTCGAACCGGCGGTGGAGCGCATCGCCACGGCGCTCGCGGTGAGAGCCCCGATTCCCGCCGCCGCCCTCCTCACCGATCCGATTCGCCCTCTCGTCTCCCGGTACGTCGTCCCCGGCGGCGCGGAGACGCTCCTCGTCGCCTACCTGCGGCCGGTCGATGGGGAGCGGCACTATCCGGAGATCCGGAAAGTGTTCGAGGAGGAGCCCGGCTCCGTCGTGCTCACCGGCCCCCGCGCGATTCTCCGGGACATCGAGGGGAGCGTCGAGCGCATCGCACCGGGCATGGCGCTGGCGGTGGTCGTTGGTGTTCTGCTGGTGGTCGCCATCGGCCTGCGGCGATTCGGGGCCACCTGCTCGGCGGCGATGCCCGCGGCGCTCGGTTCCCTCCTGACCCTGGCGGTGATGCGGATCTTCGACCTCGACTTCGACCTGGTGAACATCGGCCTGGTGCCTATGATCCTCGGCCTTGGGATCGACGACGGGATCCACCTGGTCAGCCGGTACCGGCACTCCGGTGATGCCGGTCTCGAGGAGACCTACCGCCACGTCGGTGGCGCGGTACTGCTGACGACGCTGACGACCTGCGCGGCGTTCGGTTCGCTCGTGCTGGCGCGAAGCCCCGGGCTCGCTACGATGGGGGTGCTGGTGGTCTGCGGCGCCCTGTCCTGCTGCTTGATCACCCTGCTCTTGATGCCCGGTTGGCTGGGAAGAAGAAGGGAGTGATCCGTGTGAGCCGTGTGAGCCTGTCGACGATGGTCTTCCTCGCCCTCGCGGTGGCTTCTCCCGCGGCAACGGGGCAGCAGGACGCCGGCGCATTCGGCATCCTCGACCGCACCGGAGTTTCCGCCCGCCTGGTGCGGCACGGCTCCGGTTCGAGGCTCTATCACACCGGCGGGCGGCTCACCATCTCCTCCCGGCGGGCGGAGTTCGTGCCGGAGCGGGCGGGGATTCACCTGCGCATGGCCTTCCGTCGCGACGGGGGTTGCCGCACGGTCGCCTCGCGCACCGCCGGATCCTGGACCCTCGTGGCGGAGAGCGCCAACCTGCCCTTTCCGGAACTGCTCGCCCTCCCCGATTTCGACCGCCGGTTCAAGGAGTCCGCGAAGCCGGGGACGTATACACCCCGCAGCAGCGAGGACCGGAAGCTCCTCGACCGTATCACTGTGACCCGGGATCGTGCCGGCCGCCCGGAGCGGGTCATGCTGTGGTGGGCCGGCGGCGACCTCGAAGTTCGCGAGTACTCCAATTGGGCAGAGATGGCCCCGGTCATCATCGATGTGCCATTGCCGGAACGCAGCGTCGTCTGGCCCCCGGAAAAGGTGTGGGGATCGCACCTGGAGAACGCGCTCGAGACCCTCGATCAACAGCTCGGGAAGCTCGAGGATCTCTCCGGGACCTTCATCCGTGAAAAGCGCACCCTCCTCCTCAATCGCCCGGTCCGGGCCACCGGTCGCTTCGTCTTCGTCCCCGGTCGCCTGCTCTGGATCGACGAGCAGCCGCGGAAGGTGGAAGTCCTGATCACCCGGGGAGGCATGGAGATCCACGACCCCGGGAACCGGCGGCTGGAGCGGTTCAGTTTCGGCGGCCACGCGCTCGGCCGGTACGTCTTTCTCGGCTTCGGCGATTCCCTGGCCGAGGGTCTGCGCGGCCTGGACCCGGTGGTGTTCGAGCGCACCGGCGATGAGCTGCGGCTCGAACTCGTCCCGGTCCGGGGGGAACTGGGAAAGCATGTGAAGCGGATCTCGTTTCGGTTCGACATCAGGACCGGGATGATCAGGCAACTCGGCTACTCGGACCCCGCAGGCGATTCGGTGACGACCACGTTCACCACGATCGAGAAGAACACCGGAATGGATCCTGAGGCGGTGAGCATCCGTCCGGCCGCCGGCACGAAGATCGTCGAGAGCAGGGGAGGCATGCCCTGGCGATGAGCAGGTTCCTTGACGAGGACGCGGTTCGCACCATCCTGCCGCATCGCGAGGAGATGCTCCTCTGCCGCACCGCCACCGTGGACGGCGAAGGGGGCGGCCGCGCCGACCTCGACCTGACGGCAGAGCAGTGGGGGGCGCGGCTCCACTGTCCGCATCTCTTTCTGGTGGAGGCGTTGGCCCAGTTGTGTGGTCTCGCGCTGGCGGGGCACCGGTCTTCGGAGGAATGCGGTCCGAGCCGAGGCTACCTGGCCGAGGCGGGGGAACTCGAATTCACCGGAGCGGTGGTCGCCGGGACGACGGTCGGCCTGTCCGTCGAGAGCGAAATCTCGTTCGGACCACTGCACCGTTACCTGGTGACGGCAAGGTGCGGGGGCGAAGTGCTCGTTCGCGGTTGCCTTACTGTCGCCACCGCTTGAGCCCCTCCGCTTCGAACACCGGGTGGAAGTTGTACCACTGGTCGGGGTAGCGCCGGATCAGGGCTTCGAATTCGGTCGCCAGAGCCTGCCCGGAAGCGGCGATGGCTTCCGGGGCGGGGCTGTGAACTTCGATCGCCGGTCGGATCCGGACGACGTAGCGGTCACCCTCCCGCACTGTGACCACGGGGACCAGCGGCGCACCGGTCAAGGCGGCGATGTGGAGGGGCCCCGAGGGCATCTCGATCTCTTCGCCGAAGAACCGGACCGGTTGCGAGCGCCCGGAATAGATCCGGTCTCCAAGCATGGCCACCGCTTCGTTGCGGGCGAGCGCCGCCTGGATGTCGAGAATGCTCCCGGCGTCGTTCGGGCCTCCCACGTAGATCATCTTCATCTCCGCGCGGTCCCGGAACCGGGCGCGGTAGCGGTCGAAGACGGGGAAGGGGTCGCGGATGGAGAGGACGCTCACCTTGCAGTTCACCTCCTTCAGCAGGAAGCCGGCCAGTTCCCAGTTGCCGAGGTGCGGGCCGATGATGATGACGCCCTTCCCTTTCTCCCGGGCTTCGTGGATGTGCTCCTTGCCGTGAAGGGCTCCCATCAGTCCGAGCACCTGCGCCTCGCTCCGGAACGGCAACGCCATGTAGTCAAGCATGTAGAGGCCGTAGTTCGTGAAGACGCGCCGGACCAGGCGTTTCAGCTGTGGCTCGTTCAGGTGTTCACCAACGGCTACCCGCAGGTTGGAGGTGACCGCCTCGCGCACTCCCGGCATCTGGCGCAGGAAGACGTTCGTGAGCCCGTTCGACAGGTTTCGGTGCAGACGCCTTGGAAGAAGCAGCGATGCGGGCGTGTAGAGGAACGTGAGATACGGGGTGAGGTTCCTCATGACTCGAGCACGATCGCCGCGGCGGCGCCACCGGACGCAATCCCGGCGATCAGCACGCTCGAGAGTTCGAGATCTTCTGTGGGCGCACGCGGCAGGTTCATGCCGTGGCACTCCGGGATGGCGTCCTGAAGATCGGGAAGGCCCGGCGCCACCGCTTCCGTCAGGGCGATCACCCCGACGGCCGCGGCGAGGACGCCGGAACTGATGGACTCCCCGAACATACCCTTCGGTGCGGTGATCAACGGCGGTTCTCCTCCGGGAAAGTCCCGCAGCGCGCGGGCATGGGCCAGGTCCAGGTCTCGATCTCCGCTGGCTCCGCAGACCACCAGGCCGGGACTCGCCTGAGACTCCGCGCGGCAGTCCTCGATGCACGCGCGAAGCGCTGTCCCCGAGCGGTCCACCGTTTCCCCCGGGACCGGCGTTCCGAGCATTGCGCCGGCGGTCACCCGCGCCCGGCGGCGCTCCTTCCCGCCGCTCCCTTCGAGCAGGAGGAAGGTCACTCCCTCTCCCACGGCGGCTCCGGTGGACCGTTGGTCGAAGGGACAGGAGGGTTCACCCGACGCGGCCACCTGACCCAGACCGGCGAGGTGCTGCGGCAGGAAGTTCGAGAACTCGTCGGCGCCGCCGACCAGGACTCGCTCCGCCCGGCCGCTTCGGATCCAGTCCATTCCGAGCAGCAGGGCGATCTCGCCGGATACCTCTCGCTGGGAGACCGTGACGTTGGGTCCCCTGATCGAAAGGCGCATGGCCACCTGGCTGGCGATCGCGTTGGGGATGCTCGTCGAGAAGATCGCGGGGTTCGCCAGGTCCGGTCCGTCGACCAGCGTCTGCCGGAAGAACTCGTCGATGGACCGCGTGCAGCCGAGGCCGGTGCCGAGCGCGATCCCGGTGGTTTCCGGAAGATGTCCATCGTCCGGGATTCCAGCGGATTCGAGAGCCAGGTGCGCGGCCACGGTGGCGAGGAGGCCGATGCGGTTCATGCGCCTCGCCTTGATCGGACGGACCCACCGGGAGGAGTCGAACTCTCCGATGGCGGCCAGCGGCGAGGTGCAGTCCGGCGGTGCGCGATCCACCTGGGAGTCCGGCAATCCGAGCAGTGTCCGGAGCTCCGCATGGCCCGTCGCTCCGGGCAGCACGCATCCGATCCCGGTGATGTAGACCGGCTCACTCATCATCGGGCGCTTGCAGGACGGTGGAGATGTTGTTGCCCCCTAACGAGAAGGCGTTGCTGAGGATTCGCACGGGCCGCGTGTCGCGCGCCATCAGCAGCACGTGAGGGGCCCGGCATTCCGGATCGACCTCCTCGAGGTTGGCGGTGGGGAAGACCACTCCCTCCTCCAGTTGCAGGATGGACGCCAGGATACCGAAGCCTCCCGCGGCGCCGAGGGTGTGTCCGATCGCGCCTTTCACTCCCGAGACGGTGACCTGGTCGAGGTGGTCCGCGAACACGGTCTGGATGCCCCGGATTTCCGCCACGTCGCCGGCCGGAGTGGCGGTGCCGTGGGCGTCCACGTGGTCGATCCCGGCTGCTGTGATTCCGGCGTCCCTTAGCGCCAGGTGCATGGTTCGGGCCGCCTCTCTTCCCGTAGGTTCCGGTGCGGTGATGTGGTGGTGGTCGCAGCAGAGGCCGTACCCGGTGAGAAACGCCAGGGGAGTGCGTCCTCGCTTCCGGGCGCGGCTCTCGCTCTCCAGCACGACGACGGCGGCCCCTTCACCGAGCACCAGTCCCCGCCGGCGGGAATCGAAGGGGCGGCAGAGCTCCGGGTCGAGGGCCATCAGCGAGTGGAATCCGGAGAACAGGGATTCCGAAGCAGCTTCCACGCCACCGGCCACGGCCACCTCCGCGCGTCCCGAGCGGATCAGGTCGGCGGCGATGGCGATGGATACCGCGCTCGACGAGCAGGCGGTCGACACGGCCATTCGCGGGCCGGAGAGGCCGAGGTCGAGGGCAACGCTGTCCCCGGGGCTCGACAGCGTGCACCCGCGCAGGTTGCGGAAGTCCGGCGTGTGCTCGCCGAGAATCTGCTCCCGGCGCAGGCGCTCGACCGCCGTGGTGCCGCCGGCGCTGGATCCGATCAGCACCGCGGTGCGTTCTCCTGGAACCTGATCGCCGCCGAGTCCCGCGGAGTGAAGTGCCTCGCGTGCGGCCCACACTGCGAGGGCGTCGCAGCGGGTGGTCGCTTCCGGCAAGTCGGAGCATGGTGGGGCCTCGGCCATCACCTTCACCCGGTAGGGATCCGCGTTGAAGGAGCGGATCGGGCCAATCGCCGAAGCCCCGGAGCGAAGGCCCGCGCAAAGAGCCTTGACCCCGAGCCCGAAGCCGCTGACGGCTCCCATTCCGGTGATGGCGATTGCTGATGATCCGGGCATCGCCCCGAGCTTATCCGGCCACCGGGCAGATAGGCAACGGGTCCCGCCGGGACGCAGGCATCGAGCTTGATCGCTGCATTGAGTTTGCGGGCTTGTGCGTGGTATGGTCGCTGTCGGGAACGCAGGATCTCATGAGCAAGTTGGCGTTGTTTCTGCCGCTGTCTCTTCTCCTCGTGGCCTGTGCCGGCTCCAGTGGCTACATGAAACCGGGGGGGATGCGCCCCACCGAGCCTCCCCCGGGAATGGCGTTGGTGTACATCCTGAGGCCGACCGGATTCTTCGGCGTCGGCAGTGATTTCCAGGTCTGGGATGGGAACAACTGCATCGGGGTGGCGTTGGCGAACAAGTGTTTCGCCTACACTTGCGCTCCGGGGCGGCACTTCTTCATGTTCATCGCTGAGAACAACGTGGGGATCGACGCGGATCTGAGCGCGGGACCTGACCTACGAGGAACCGCGCACCGCTCTACTGGTCCAGTGGCAGACCGGCAGGCAGGCGAACGCTGAGAAGATCATGGCCATACTCCGGAGTCCCGAGGGTCGGGAGTATGTGAAGCAGTTGCCCTCCAGCGCGGGAAGGTAGCTCCCTCCACTGGTGTGTCCGGGGGGGGCGGCACTCAGCCTGAGTCGGCCTGGTTTTCCATGTGCGCCCCTCTCGCAGACCGGTACCACTGGAGCCGGAGGCTGGAGTTGTGCGAGAATCACTCCATGATCTTCTCTTTCTTCCGCCGCCGCCGCCGCCGGGCCCTGCTCGCTCTGCCCTTTCCCGAGGAGTGGGTTCCGTGGCTGCTCGAGCTGCCCTTCTACCAGGGGCTCGATGACGGGGAGCGGGAGCGGCTGCACGGCATCCTGCGGGTCATCATCGCGGAGAAGGAGTGGGAGGGGTGTGCCGGGTTCGAGATCACCGACGAGGTCAAGGTGGTCATCGCCGCGCAGGCCGCGCTGCTCGTGCTCTCGATCGAGCACGACTACTTCCGGCGCGTGAAGACCATCCTCGTCTATCCCAGTGCCTACGACACCGGGCGGCCGAGGGGGCAGGGCGGGATCATCGTCGAGGAAGGCGCCGGGACCCACCTCGGGGAGGCCTGGTACCGGGGACCGGTGATCCTCTCCTGGGACTCGGTGCGGTACGGCGCGGAAGACCCGAGGGATGCCCACAACCTCGTCCTGCACGAGTTCGCGCACAAGCTCGACATGATGGACGGGACCATCGACGGCACTCCGCCGCTGACGGACAAGAAGGCCTACCGGGAGTGGGCGCGGGTCATGACCGAGGAGTACGAGACGCTTCGGGGGAAGGCGAAGAAGGGGAAGCGCTCGGTGCTCGATCGTTACGGGGCCACGAACGAGGCGGAGTTCTTCGCCGTCGCCGTGGAGACGTTCTTCGAGAAGCCGTTGCAGATGGAAAAGCGCCACCTGGAGCTCTACGAGTTGCTCCGGGAGTACTTCAAACAGGATCCGGCCCAACGCCTGCGGCGCGCGGCGGCGGAGGATGCGAACGACGTGTAAATTGACTCGCTGCGGGTGCGGCGCTACACCATCCGTCTGCCGAGGCAGGAATCGTTCATCCTCACCCCCGATAGGAGTACCCCATGCCGAAGATCAACTACGCCACCGGGATCACCGACGAGATGAGAGAGGCGAAGCGCGACTACGTGGACCGTCACACGCCGCATGTCGTCGCCCCGGCCACCGCGAAGAAGGGCGAGATCGTCGTCGTCAGCGTGAAGATGGGTGCCGACTACGTCCACCCGGACGCCGACGATCACCACATCCAGCGTCTGCAGCTCTTCGACCGCGACCGCCTGCTCGCCACCACCATCTACGAGCCGGGCGCCACCACCGCGGGCATGGAGGAGGCGAAGGGTTTCACTACCGCGTCGTTCGCCATCTCGCTGGCGAAGAGCGCGAAGCTCACCGCGCTGACCTACTGCACCAGGCACGGTCTGTGGATGAGCGAAGAGGCTGCTGTCGAGGTGGCTTGACCACCTGGAGGGACGACCTCCGGGCGTCCGCGATCGCCTTGCGGGAACCCGAAAGCCCCTGCTTGCCTTCCGGGTGGGGGCTTTCTGATTCCGATCGCGACCCACTGCCGGCGAACGCCCCTTGACCCATCGCCGCGCCGGCCTACGCCCATCTCTTGCCGGCCACGCCCGACCAGGGGAGGATCTGCGTGTTCCGGCGACGGTGGCGGCTGTCGCCCCCGTACACGAGGTACCTCTCGAATTCGTACCCTTCGATGCGGGCCGTCACTTTCTCCTCGAGGAGGTCCAGACCCCGGAAGAAGGATCGGTTTACCGTCCGGCCCGCCTTGATCTCCAGCGCCGGGATCCGGTTCCCCCGCTCGATGATCAGGTCCACTTCCGTCTTCAGGTGCTCCCCGATCGAAGAGAGCGGGGAACCCACCGGGGAACATCGCCTGGTCCAGGTTCTCCGGCGGATCGGGAAATCGCCGTAATTCGTCCAGGCTGCAAGGCAGCAGGTGGAACATGGCGGTGCGGCCGGCGATAGACTGCGAGATCGTGTCCATGAGGGCGAAGTGGGTCGACCCTCCATTGCGGCAGGGCCGCGCTGTGTTCAATTCCGTGGAATCGACGTACTCCGGGTCAGCTTCGCCGGAACACCGCGCAAACCACCGGCGGCCCTTCGCGATGCCGGTCGGACGGTAGCGCCTTCGCGGTCACCCGGAGGATCTCCCGGCGCGGGCCGAGGGCGTACTCCTCGCGGGCGACGACTTCTTTCTTCGTGAGCGATGCGCGGTACACCGCGGATGTCTCCGGGACCGACTTGCCGGCCGGGAAGAGGAAGGGGAAGCCCGGCCCCTTGAAGACCCTTCGCACCCGGTAGGTGACCTGGCGCCGAGGATCGCTCCCGCGGTCGCTCGGGCGTGCGGCGAAATCGAACAGTCCGGCGGCGGCGGGGCCTTCCTCGGTTTCGAGGAGGCGCAGTGAGGCGGCTTCGAGGGAGGCGCGGTAGGCGTCGGCCAGGGTGAAGATCGTCTCCGGGTGAAAACCCTGGCGCTCGCGGAGTTTCGTGAGATCGGCCGAGGGCATCATGAGTTCCGCAGCGCCCAGATCGCAGGCCCGCTCGAGTTCCCGGGCTTCTTCGGTGGCGTAGACCTCCCGGCAGGTGGTGCGGAACTGGTACTCGCCCTCGCGCTCAAAGACCAGGTGTGCCAGCTCGTGGGCGATGGAGAAGGCGACGCGCGCCCGGGAGCGGATCCTGCTGTTGACGCCGATAATCGGTCGGCCGGCGATTTCGAAGAGAAGCGCATCCCAATCCACCCGCTCGGTGGTGGTTCGCTTGACCGGTACCCCGATGGCTCTCGCACAGCGCTCCGGGTCGTAGGGCGGTGGGTTGAAACCGGGGTCGACCTCCCTCACCGTTTTGATGAGGTGTTGGATGCGGGACGTGGCCAGGCCGCGCGCCTCGTCCGGATTCCCGGCGGGGAAAGGCACCGCGTCTTCGATCCAGGGGTGGTTCTGCACGTCGTCGTTCCTATTCGATCACTCGCTTGATGAACTCATACAGCAGCTCGAAGTCCTTGTCCGTCTTCGGCGGGGTGCCCCGGTACTGGATCCCCGTCAGCATGTCCACGTCATCCTCGGTGAGCGGCTCGCCGGCACGCTTCTTCCGGGCCGCGAACCTCTTCAAACCGTCCGGCAGGGGGACTTTTCTCCGGTCCCTCTTCGGGTTTTCTCCGAGGAGATCGGCGACCGGCACCTCGAGCCCGGCGGCCAGTTTGCGCACCGCTTCGACCGAGGGATTGTTGGCCTCACCCCGCTCGAGCTGGGAGAGGTAGCCCTTGCTCACCTCGCAGCGCCTCGCCAGTTCCCCGAGTCCCAGACCGCGGTCGGTGCGCAGTCGGTGCAGCCGCTGCCCCAGGCTTACTCGCTCGTCGTTGGTCAAGAGGTGTCCTCCCGATGTTCTCCACACCATACGGTTGTTTTTTGTGGGAAACAAGGCTCTTGACAGGGTGTTCTCTGTCGAATACGGTGTTTGCTGTAGAGAACAGAGCGGGTGGGCGAGTCATGGAAATCAGAAACCAGCGGATCGAGATCAGGGTGGGGAACGTCGAAATGCGGCTTTGCGGGCCGGTTCCGCGGCAGCTACTCGACCGGGAGTTGAACCCTCATCTCCCCGCCTGGCAACCGGAGACGGGTACGCCCATGGCACGGGTCTATGAGCCCGAGAACGCCACGGTGCTGACCGGCGCACTCAGCAAGTTGAAGCGCGTGCTGCGCGGCGCCGGGGTGCTGTATCACCTGAAGGACGTGCGCTCCGCGGGTCGGCCCTGCGTCAACTTCCACTTCTTCGGTCCGGTTCTGCGCCCCTACCAGGAGGACGTGATCGACGTGGCGCTCCGCATCGGGCACGGGATCATCGACATCGGCACCGGTGGGGGGAAAACGCTGCTTGCCGCGGCGATCACCGCCATGTTGCGCCGGCCGACGCTCTACGTGGTGACGACCCGCACCCTCCTGCATCAGACGCGGGAAAACCTGGGCACGTTCCTTGGCATCACACCGGGGGAAGTGGGGGACGGGCGTCGGACGATCTCGACCGTCACCGTGGCCCTCGCGCAGAGTCTCACCGGGGGAGATGTGGACCTGACGCCGTTTGAGGGGGGCACGCTGGTGTGGGACGAAGGCCATCACGCTGCCGCGCAGAGCTGGCAGAGCCTGATCCGCCGCATTGCCCCCCGCTACCACTACTACCTGTCCGCGGTGCCTTATCGGAATGGAGGGGACCAGGTGGTGCTCGACGCCCTGGCGGGGCCACGACTCACCGGGGGGGCCTACTCCGCCCGGTTCCTGATCGAGCGGGGCTTTGCCTGTCCGGTCGAGGTCCGGGTGGAGACGTGCCGTATTGAAGCGGAGATGCGGGAGCGGACGTTCGCCACGCTGTACCGGGAGTTCATCGTCGGTAACCGGGAGCGGAACGGGATCATCTCGAGTCTTGTCCGCGAGCAGGTCGGGGAGGGCCGGTCGGTGCTGGTGCTGGTGGATCACGTCCGCCATGGTGAGTTGCTTCAGAAGGGGATCGGCAGCCGCTCCGAGTTTGTCTGCGGCGCTACGGGGACAAGGCGCTTGACGAACCAGGTGAAGCGGTTTGCCGAGGGGAGGCTTCCGTGTCTCATCGCCACGTCCGCATTGTTCCAGGAGGGCGTTTCGATCGACGGGATCGAGGTGCTCGTGCAGGCCGGGGGGCTCAAGTCGAGGAGCAAGGTCATCCAGGCGATCGGCCGGGGCATGCGGAAGGCAAAGGGCAAGGACTCCTGCCTGTACGTGGATTTCCTGGACGACGACGAGTCCGGGTACCTGCGTGGTCACTCCCTCGAGCGCCTGCGTGTGCTGAAGGAGGAGGGATTCGATGTCCCGTCGGTTTCGCGGCCCCGGCTCGACCTGGGGAGTGGAGAGGCGGTGCCTCCGGTGTGGTCCCACGTTGCCGGGAGCAACCGATTCGTGCTGATGGGGTCCGACGGAAGGGTGCGAAAACGGGCGGTCTGCCTCGACCGGCGCCCCGTCCCCGCCCGCTATTGCGAGAAGTGCAGGAACCGAAGACCGTGCCAGGAAGGAGGGACGATCACATGGCAAGAAGGATAGGCCTGCGAAAGACGCCGCTCACCCAGGTGGAGGGGATGCTCCGGAAACACCGCACCAACCTGGAGGACCGTTACCTGCCGCTCTCGCAGATCCGGCTCGAGATCGGCGACGCGCCTGGACCGACGGAGGGCCGCTACTGGATCCGGTTCGTAACCGACGACAAGAAGAGGCGGTACACGCTGACCGTGAACTCCCTGCGCCAACTCTGCGCCATGGCCGGAATCCCCCTGCAGTTCATGGACCGCGTACCTCCGGCGATGGGGCTCCGGCTGTTGCGGGGGATGCTCGAGGCGGTCCGGGGCGAGGACAGTAAGCCCTTGCTCTTCCGCCTGCGCGTGGGCAGGCAGTCGAGGGTCCGGGCGATTCTGCCGCAGAGTCACGTGCGCCTTTCGGACCTCGATGTGCTGAGCTCTGTCCGGGACGCCGTGCAGCGCCTTTCCGCCACCGCCATTCGCGTCTCCATCACCGAGGACATCTTCTTCCTGCGGCTCATCTTCAGCGAGGGCCTGAACGTCGGAACGCAGAGTGTGCCCGACGATTGCCAGGGCGGCTTCGATGTGATCTCGAGCGAGACCGGACGCCACTCCCTGGAGATGCGCCACGTGCTGTTCCGGGTGATCTGCGGCAATGGCATGACGGTGGACACCCGGCGCGATCAGACGATGCGGACGCGCTACACCCGGATGGATCGGGATGTCTTCAAGAGTACGTTTGAGGAGGCCCTTACCGGTTCCCTGACCGAGGTGCGCCGCCTGGCCGGACTGATGGCGGATACCCGCAGCACCTACATCGCGGACCCGGACCAGGAGATGCGCGATATCTTCGCGCGCTTCGACCTGGGCAGCCCCCGCGGTCGCCTGTTCCAGTTTGTCAACCAGGAGGTCCGTCAGATGAACACGCTCTTCGGGGTGAGTCGCTTCGACCTGGTGCAGGGTTTCACCGCGACGGCGAGGGACCTGGAGTACCGGGACCGTATGCGGCTGGAGGACGCGATGGGGGAGTACCTGCTTTCGCCGGTGGCGGCGAACTGAGGGCCGTCCCCGGTAGTCCCGCCTGTGCAGGAAAGCCGCCCATCGCCCGGTGCGCCAGGAACTTCCGCTCCGCGAGTCGCCCCCCGGCCCCACTACAACTGGGCCTCACACTCGTTCGCATGACTGAATCCGACAGATTCTCTGGGTTTCCCGATAGTTTACCCTTGACTCCCCCCTTTTTTTTCAAGCATCCAGTCCTCACCTTCCGGTTCGGTTCGTTGCTTCTTGATCCGGAATCAGGCCGAGCCGGAGAACCTCGCAGGGGTGAGATCGATGGAGAACGGGATCCTGAGAGCCGGTCCGGAGCATCTGTCCGGCTGATTCCCCTGTGCACCGTCCGCCCGTTCCTCCTTCCCCGGCTCGCTCTCGGAGTGTTCGCCCCGCGGATCGGGAGAAGCCGCGTGGCCTTGAGAGGTTCTCTCCCGGAGTTCAGGATGGAGGTGAAACTGTGCCAAATGTCAATACTTGAGGGCATCAAGAGTAGGGATGCGAAGTCCATTCTGGTGTTCCTCGCCTTTTTGCGGACATCGGGCGCCCTGGGCGAAGTCCTGGCCGCGTGGTATGCCGATCTCGGCTGGTGGGATATCACCTGGGCAACTGCGAAGTTCCTGGCCTTCTGCCTTCTGGCGATCGCCAGCGCTGGGTCGGTTGCACTGGTCAAGGTTGCGAGTGCTCTATTGAACGCGATGGAGATCAAGGCCAAGTTTGACATGCTTGGGAAAATCCAGGTGTGAAGACACAGGGAGTATCATCGCTCACGGTCGTCGGCATCTTGCTTCGGGACCAATTCCGAAGTGGATAGCTGCCGGTCCGAGCCGGGTTCCGGATTCCGGAATTCGACGAAATGAGCCCGGCTCCGCAGGTCGAAGTACTACGGCCCCTTCCGCGACGCCCGCTTCCGCTCCGACGCACCCAGAATGCGCTTCCGGATCCGGATCTCGGCAGGTGTCACCTCGACCAGCTCGTCTTCCTGGATGTATTCGAGGGCGGCCTCGAGGCTCAGTCGTCTCGGCGGGCGCAGCGCGGCGGTGTCGTCCTTGGCGTGGGTCCGGATGTTCGTCTGCTTCTTGGCGCGGACGATGTTCACCGGGATGTCGTTGTCCCGGTTGTGCTCGCCGACGATCTGGCCCTCGTAGACTTCGTCGCCGGGGGCCACGAAGAAGAAGCCGCGGTCGTACAGGTTGTCGATGGAGTAGGCGGTGACCCGACCCTTCTCGGTAGCGACCATCACGCCGGCGGTCCGAGCGGGGATATCGCCGCGCCAGGGGCCGTAGTTGAAGAAGGAGTGGTGCATGATCGCTTCGCCCTGGGTCGCGGTCATCATGCGGCCCCGCAGCCCCACCAGACCCCGCGCCGGGATGGTGAACTCGAGGTGCACGAAACCGCTGGCGCCGGGCTTCCCGTCCATGCTCACGATCTCCGCGCGGCGGTTTCCGATCAGCGACATCACCGCGCTCTGCATGGCGACCGGCACGTCCACGACGAGCAGTTCGATCGGCTCGTGGATCTTCCCGTCGATCTCCCTGGTGACCACCCGCGGCTTCCCGACGGTGACTTCGTAGCTCTCCCGCCGGAGGTTCTCGAGGAGGATGCCGATGTGCATCAGGCCTCGGCCGGAGACCTGGAACTCGTCCGTACTCTTCCCCTGCGTCACCCGCAGGGCCACATTCGAGAGCAGTTCCTTGTCCAGCCGATCCTTGATCTGGCGGCTGGTGACGTACTTTCCACTCTTCGCAGCGAAGGGGCCGTCGTTCACGCGGAAACTCATGTGCAGCGTCGGCTCGTCCACCGGGATGGATTCCAGCGCGCCCGGGTTCTCCGGATCGCAGAGCGTGTCCGAGATGTAGATGGGATCCAGTCCCACCACCGCGCAGAGATCGCCGGCGGGGACCGTCTCCTGCCGCTTCCGGCCGAGCCCTTCGAAGGTGTAGAGCTCCGCCACTTTCCGGTGGTAGGGGATGACGTTGCGCCCGACCACGGAGACCTCCTCGCCGGCTCGCATCTCGCCCGCGGTGACCCGGCCGATGGCGATCTTCCCCACGTACTTCGAGTAGTCGAGGGTGGTGACCAGCATGCGCAGCGGGTCCTGCGGACGGACCGTGGGCGGGGGCACGTGGTTCACAATGGCGTTGAGGACCGGCCGCAGGTTATCACCGTGGGTCTCGAGGTCTTCCGTGGCCCACCCTTCCTTCGCGGAAGCGTAGATCACCGGGAAGTCCAGCGTGTGATCCCCGGCGCCGAGATCGACGAGCAGGTCGAACACCTCGTCGAGGACTTCGTGGCAACGGGCGTCCGGGCGGTCGGCCTTGTTCACCAGGAGGATGGGGTTCAGGTTGTAGCCGAGCGCCTTCTGCAGCACGAACCGCGTTTGCGGCATCGGCCCCTCGAAAGCGTCCACCAGGAGCAGCGCCCCATCGGCCATGGACAACACGCGCTCCACCTCGCCACCGAAGTCGGCGTGGCCGGGGGTGTCGATGATGTTGATCTTGATCGGCTGCCCATCGGCGTCGTGATACCGGATGGAGCAGTTCTTCGAGAAGATCGTGATGCCTCGCTCCCGCTCGAGCGGGTTGCTGTCCATGATCAGGCCGTGCTGGCCGCCGGCCATGCGGTCGAGGTCTTCGGTGCGGAACATCCCCGACTGGTAGAGCAGCCGGTCGACTAAGGTGGTCTTGCCGTGGTCGACGTGTGCGATGACGGCGACGTTCCGGATCTGTTTTGCGTCCATTTCCTGGGTTTCCATTGAGAGAACCCCGGAGTCTACCCCGGTGGGCCGCCGACCCTGCGGTTTTCCGCTCGTCAAACCCGTCCAGTTGGCGAGAATCGCTCCCGAAACCAACCACAGGAGGAATGCATGGAACTTACAGGGTCGAAAACAGAGAAGAACCTGCTCGGATCCTTCGCCGGAGAGAGCCAGGCCCGGAACCGGTACACCTACTTCAGCTCCCAGGCGAAGAAGGATGGCTACGTGCAGGTCGCGAAGATCTTCGCGGAGACCGCCGACCAGGAGAAGGAGCATGCCAAGCGCTTCTTCAAGTTCCTGAAGGGCGGCACCGCCGAGATCACCGCGACCTTCCCCGCCGGCGTCATCGGCAGCACGCACGAGAACCTGGTCGGCGCCGCGGCCGGCGAGCACGAGGAGTGGAGCGACCTCTATCCCGCGTTCGCCGCCGAAGCGCGCGAAGAGGGTTTCGAGGCCTGCGCCAGAGTCTGGGAAGCGATCTGCGTCGCCGAGAAGAACCATGAGAAGCGCTACCTGGCCCTGGCCCGCAATATCGAGGCCGGCCTCGTCTTCGGCCGCGAACACGACCAGGTCTGGTACTGCCTGAACTGCGGCTACATCCACGAGGGCCCCGAAGCTCCGAAGGCGTGCCCCGCGTGCGCCCACCCGCAGGCGCATTTCTGCCTGCTGGCGGAGAACTGGTAGGCACCGCCCTTCGCTCCCTGCGGGGCGGGACGCGACTTCGTCGGGTCCCGTGTTCGGATCGCCCGCACCGCTCCTCCTTCGTCGGAGGCGTGCGGGCGATCCTCACCGGTGCATCGTTTTCAGGGGCGTGTACGCCCCTGCGCCTCGTGCTCGCTCCGCTGCGCGCGTGGCTACCCAACACGCTCACGCGGAACCGGACCCCGGCGAAATCGCTGCGCTCTTCGCCTCCCTCGGCGGACGGTGATTGTCGCCTCGAATCTCGCTTCGCTCGAATCTCGTCTCCCGGTGTCGAGGAGGTTGTAGAGTACGTGGACGAGAGCCTGACCTGGCCCTTGCAGAGGAGAGACTCCCATCGAAGTCATGGTGACGCTGGGTTCGGATCTGGCCGAGGTGCCCCGGCTCATGGCGGCGGTGGAGGCGTTCTGCTCCGACCACGACCTCGGTGCGGACATCGCGATGGAGATTGAGTTGGTGCTCGAGGAAGCGGTCACCAATTCGATGCGGCACGGTTTCATGGACGGCGGCGAGCACTCCGTCACGGTGCTGATGTCCTGCATGGACGCGGAACTGACGCTCGAGGTGACCGATGACGGTATTCCGTTCAACCCCCTTCAGAGGGCACCGGTGGATGTCGATGCTCCCCTCGAGGAGCGCAGTGTGGGTGGCCTCGGCATCCACCTGATCAGGAATCTGATGGACGAAGTCGAATACGCTCGCGTCGGAGAGCGAAATCGCTTGCGGATGATCAAGGCGCTTGCGTAGGTATGGTTTGTCAGGAACAGAGGGAGGCTCAGTTGGCATTCAACGTAACGATTGAAGACCTGCGTGAGGGCGTGAAGGTCGTCCGCCCGGTTGGGCGGCTGGACACCACCACCCACGCTATGCTGGATACGGCTCTGGCTCCCGTCGTGGCCGACTTCTCCGGCACGCTGCTCTTCAGCATGACCGGCCTCGAGTTCATCAGCAGCGCCGGCCTCTCCGTCCTGTTCAAGACCAGAAAGGCCATGGCGAAATCCGGCGGCCGGGTGGTCTTCGCCAATCTGAAGCCGCAGATCGAGAAGGTCTTCGAAATCGTGAAGGCCCTCCCCGACACGAACATCTTCACGAGCGTCGAGGAGGCGGACTCGTACCTCGCGGCGATCCAGGAGAAGGAGATCGAGAAGCAGGGCGAGTAGCCTGGTGCTTCGCCGCCCGGAGGCGCTCGATTGCCGCCCGTTCCTGCCGCTGCACGAATACCGGGGTCGAGTTTCGTCAATCGCGATCGACGAGGCGAAGGGAAGCCGGAGACATCGATATGCCTCCCTGGTTCGCTTCCTCAGGGCCGCAGCTCGTTGAAGCCGGCGGCCGAGAAGTCCCCGTCGAAGGCCAGCGTGTCTTGCAGTTTCAGGAAGCGCATGGCGGCAAAGCTGGTTGCATCCACGAACGAGTATGTCCGTTCGTCATGCCGACGGAGCCAGTCGAGGGCATCCCTCTCGATCCCTCGCTTGCCCGGAAGACGTGAATGCGCGGCGAGTTCTCGATCACATCGAGGAAGCTCACGGCCACACCGTGGCTTGAGTTCGCGAAACGAGATGCCCAGTATGGCGTGCCGCAGAAACAGGCGCCTTTCGAGGTGGTGACACGATGCGAGAGTGCGCATGCGGCGAAGGGCGAGATCCCTGGTTTCCGCCACCACTTCTGGATTCAGGTCCGACCTCGGGGGGGGGCAGGCGGGACGGAGGAGGGGGCGGTATCGCCTTCCCCACGATGTCGCACGGTTTTCAGTACTCCGTGCAGAAACGAGTTGAGTGGTCGGCAGCCGTCATATCGCCACAGGGCACCCACCTTCAGTGCGATGAACGCCTCAGAAAGAACATCACCTCCAGGGGAGGGAATTCTCTCGCCAGGGCCGCCAACCGCCTCGCGATTTCAGCCCAGGCTCCGGGATCATGCCCCTGCAAGCACGCTGCGAGCAGCGGTGTATGCCTGGCGTGCATGTGCCCCCGCACCAATGACCGAATCTGCTCCTGGTTCAGGTTGCGGTTAGTTGCCTCACGCCAAGCGAACATGACGACGGTCTGCTGGATCTGATTGGGGCTCAAGTGCCGGGCATCGAACGCAACCGCCGCCCCCTCACGGGCACGACGCAAGGCCAATCTGAGGCAGTTTCGTACTTCTTCAAGGGCGGCCTCGAGCGCGTCGATCTGTCCGCACTGGTGCTCGCCGACCCGGACGCCCCTTCGCCAATGGCGAACAGCTCGGAGTGGAATCTCTCGCTCCGCAACATCTCGACCGCGTGAGCAACCTGCCTCGACCGGACGAAGAAGGGGAATTCCGCGTCGAGGTCCCCGCAGTGAAGGGGATGACGGTGCGTGCGAGCGCAAGGGGTGCGAAACTCGCGCAGGTTGAGCTGGACATCCCCGAGGATCCCACCGAGCCGGCCCGGGTCCGACTGAAGTTCGAGAACCTTCCCTGCCGGCTCAGGGGGACAGTGAGGAACACTCCTCGGAAGGGATGTTCCTGCGAGCCTTGCAGAATGCCTCCGCAGAGACAGGCTTCGCTCTGCCGAGGTCGATGCGGAGTCTGCGGCACTCGTCCCGGAAGGCGTCCAGCAGGGGTTTGTATCCTCTTCTTCCAGCGTCCGCGATCACGTACAAACTGGGAGAGAGCATGTCGTCATCGCGCAGCCGCCCGGTGAGTCAGCAGATCCAGTACCTCCTGGCGCTGGGTGTGGGTCAGCAGCAGGAGCAGGTCGCCCGGCTCTGACCAGGCGAGCGCGGCCTCGACCGCCTCGAGGTCCGACCCGGCGCGCGACACGATCTCGTCTGGTGCCCCCTGGCGTTTCAACTCGTTCTCGATGAGCGCGGGGATCTCGCCCTCGTCGCGGCCCCTCAGGAGCGACCTCATCTCCTTCACGATGATGCGGTCCGGGCGGGTCTCCCAGGCGATCCGGGCCAGGTCGCGAATGGCGCTGTCGGAGCGGTCGCCGGCCTGGCCGAGGAGCACCAGCTTGCGCTTCGCCGGGAGCGCGGCGCTCATCTCGAACAGCGCCCGGAAACCGCCGGGATTGTGGGCGTAGTCCACGATGGCGAGGACGCCGCCGATGTCGAACCGGTTGCCCCGGCCGGGGTTCTCATCGGGAGAGCCGGTGAAGCCCGCGAGACCTTCCGCCATTCCCTCGCGTGAGAGCCCCAGCTTCGCGCCGGCGAGCAGCGCGGCCAGAGCGTTGGCGACATTGTAGCGGGCGGCTCCGCCCAGGGTGATCGGGATCTCGTCGACTCCGGTGACGCCTGCGACGTCGCCGGCCGCCGCGAGCACCAGCGTGTCGCCGTCGAGCCAGGCTGCGTCCCGGCCATTCTCGAGTTGCCGCAGGATCGTCTCGTTTACCGGATCGAGCGCGAACCAACCGAGAGGGGTGGTGAGACCGGCGGCCTCACGGACGAGTTCCGGGTCATCCGCGTTCAGGGCCAGCAGGCCTCTCGCATCAATCGCCCTTCGCACGACCAGCTTGGCTCTCGTCAGAGAGGCCAGATCGCCGACACCCCACTCCCCGAGATGGTCTTCGGTCACGTTGGTGACGATGGCCGCATCGGCCCGGTCCACCGACAAGCCGCGCCGCAACAGCCCTCCACGAGCGGTTTCCAGTACCGCGAAGGTCACATGCGGATCCCACAGCGTCCGCCTCGCCCCTTCCGGGCCAGAGTAGTCTCCGCGCAACACGAACTCGTCGCCCACGCGCACGCCGTCCGTGGAGGAGTACCCCGGCGTGAGCCCCGCCGCGCCCGCCATGGCCGCGAGCAGACGCACCGTCGTGGACTTGCCGTTCGTGCCGGTGACCAGGGCGAGCGGAACGTCGTGGATCCCTTCCCAGTCGATCTCCTCCGGCGCCGGGATCTCCCCGACCGGGAACACCCGCGCACCCTTTCCGAGCCCCACCGAAACCGCTTCGTGGTCCATCAGGAAGTGGACCCGGTGTTCGTCGGCGGCGCCGCGAAGGGCCATCAGCGCCGGATTCTGCTCCTCCGCGATGAAGCGCCGGAGTCTGGACGCCCCCTCCTCGAGGTCAGGATCGCCGTAGCCCTCGATCCGGTCGCGCCAGGCGTCGAGCGCCCACTCGTTCACCTCGGTGGCGGCGTAGAGCGCGTCCATTGGCGCGGACATGAACAGACTGGCCCCGCCGGGAAAGTCACGGGTGGCGAGTTCCTCTTGTTCCCAGCCGACCGCCGCAAGGACCCGCTTCGCCTCCACCGCCCACTGCGCGAACAGCTCCTCCTTCAACGCCTCCGGACAGGAGACGTCGAGAATCGCACCCGCCCGGGGATGGAGCAGGTTGGGCCCGGTCAGGCGCCGCGAGTCGTAGATCGAAACATCGCCCATCGGCCTGGCTTCCTAATCGTCCGTTTCACGCGCCAGGCGAACCCCGCGCTCGTCGCGGATGATCTCCGCGTCGCCCAGGTCGAGGTCCATGGGCATCGCCGGATCGAGGTGCAGCGCCTCCTTCTCGGTCCTCTCTTCGCCCGGCTCCGCGGCGGCCTTCTCGAGTCCCGACTGGTAGCTCGTGATCTGGTTCCAGCTCCGGTCGACGTCGTCGCCGAAGATCAGCACGAGGTCGTCCTTGCCGGCGATGTCGAGGGCATGAGCCACGGCCTCCGCCTCCGAGGGGATGATCTCGATCCGGCCCTCATCGACCCCCGCTCCGGTCAGACCCTCCCGGATGATCTTCGGCACCTCGTCGGACTCGCGTCCGCGCAGCTTGTCGTCCCGGCGGCAGATGTAGTGATCGAACCGGCCCGCCGCCAGCCTGCCGATCTCGCGCATGTCCTGGTCCCGCCGGTCTCCCGGGGCGGCCAGGACCACGATCCGGCGCCCCTTGACCTCGAGCCGGGTGGTGACGTCCACCATCGCTTCGACCGCGGCGGGGTTGTGGCCGTAGTCGAGGATCACCTTGAAGGGGTGGTCGTGGTAGATGTTCATCCGGCCCGGCGCCTGGAAGTAGGTCGTGTCGAAGGTCTGCAGGCCGTGACGGATGTCCTCCAGGCTCACTTCCATGGCGTAGGCGACGGCCGCGGCGAACATGGCGTTCTGTACGTTGTGCATGGCGCGCCCGTCGAGCGTCGCCGGAATCTGGTGCGTCCAGAGCAGCGGGATGTGCGATCCCCGATCGTAGATCGTGATGATCTGGCCGTTGATCCCCGTTTCGAGCACCACTGCGTAGCCGCCGGCCCGGATGTGCTCCTTCACCAGCGAGTGTCCCGGGTTCATGGTGACGTAGCAGACGCGCCTTGCCTCACTGTGGTCGGCCATTTTCAGGCAGAGGGCGTCGTCGGCGTTCAGCACGGCCACGTCCTGCGCGATCTCCACCACCACCCGCTTGACGTTCGCCAACTCCTCGATGGTGTTCACGCCGCGGAGGCCGAGGTGGTCCGCGGCGACGTTCAGCACCGCGCCGACGCTGCACTTGCGGTAGCCGAGGCCGGCGCGGAGCATACCGCCTCTCGCCGTTTCGAGCACCGCCACGTCCACGGTCGGGTCGCGCAGCACCATCCGCGACGCAATCGGCCCGGTCATGTCACCTTCCACCGTCATGTGACCGTCGATGTAGACGCCGTCGGTGGTGCAGAGCCCGACGTGCGCCCGCGCCAGCTTGTGGATGTGCGCCACCATTCGCGTGGTCGTCGTCTTCCCGTTCGTTCCGGTGATCGAGGCGATCGGGATCCGCGACGGCGTACCCGGCGGGAAGAGCATGTCGATCACCGGCCCGGCGACATCGCGCGGTTCGCCTTCGCTCGGGGCCACGTGCATCCGGAAGCCCGGCGCCGCGTTCACCTCGCAGATCGCGCCTCGCGTTTCCTTGTAGGACCGGCTGATGTCATCCGTCAGGAAGTCCACGCCGGCGACGTCGAGGCCGATGGCCATGGCCGCGCGCACCGCCATCTCGCGGTTGTCGGGATGGACCGCATCGGTCTTGTCGACCGCGGTGCCGCCGGTACTGAGGTTCCCGGTGGAGCGCAGAAACACCATCTCCCCCTCCGTGGGAACGCTCGTGCGGGTGTAGCCCTTCAGATCCAGCAGCCGCTCCGCCTGGTGATCGAACACGAGCCGGGTCAGGACTTTCTCGTGGCCGATGCCCCGGCGGGGGTCCTCGTTCACGCGTTCGACCAGTTCCGCAATTGTGCTCTCGCCGTCACCCTTGACGTGTCCGGGCAGGCGCTGCGAGACGGCGACCAACTCTCCGTTCACCACGAGCATGCGGTGGTCGAACCCCTCGATGAACGCTTCGACGATGACCGTCCGGCTGTGCTCGCGGGCCATCTCGAAGGCGGTCTCCACCTCGTCGTCGTCATTCAGGTGGATGGAGACGCCGCGGCCGTGGTTGGCGTCGAGAGGTTTCACCACCACCGGATACCCGATCCGCCGCGCGGCCCTGACCGCCTCGCGCGGGTTGTAGACCAGGTGCTGCTCCGCCACCGGGAGGCCGAGATCGGCGAGGATGTGGTTCGTCTCCTCCTTGTCCGAGGCAATCTCCACCGCGATGTGGCGCGTCTCGCTGGTGACCGTGGCCTGGATGCGTTTGCCGTATACACCGTGGCCGAACTGCACGAGGCTGTGGCGGTTCAGCCGCAGGTAGGGGATGTCCCGCTCCTTCGCCGCCCTGACCAGGGAGGCCGTGCTGGGACCGAGGGCGCGGCGCTGGGTGAAGCGGATGAACCAGTCCCGCTCCTCCGCGAAGTCGAAGTCATCGGGGACGGAATCCAACGGGCGCAGATCCCGGGGAAGCAGGGAGCAGATCAGCGTCAGGGCGATCTTGCCGGCCTGGACGCCCACCTCGGTCTGCTCGTACTCGTAGACGACGTGGTATTCGCCCCTGGTGTCCGTGCTGCGCGTCTTGCCGAAGGTGACATCCTCGCCGGCCATGCACTGCATCTCGATGGCGCAGTGCTCGAGGACGTGGCCGAGCCAGGTGCCCTCGTCCTCCCGCATGCGGCGGATGAAGCCGCCGGGATCATCGTAGGAGCAGGTGTGTTCCCGCAGTCCGGGGAGGGCCTCGACGAGGTGATCGATGAAGTCGTCACCCAGGCGGCGCGTGGGCCACTCCTCCAGGGGGCCGAGGTCGACGGTCAGGCGTATCACCGGGAAGTGGGCGTACAGATTGGGGCCCAGGTAGACCGACTTCGCGATGATCTGCATGCTCATCCCCCTGTGGGTAGCGCCACCCCCGGAGTCGCCCGACGGGTGACCAGATTGAACGTCCCTCCGGAAATCAACACGTGCAACCTGAGCCCGGTCAACGAGATCGGCTTCCTCTGGCTCGCCTGGTCCATCGAAGAGTAATCGACCTCCGCCGGATCGACCACCGTGATACCGCCGCTCCCGTACACCGTCAGCGTGTCCTCGGGGTCGATGAAGGCCGCGGTGTCCTCGTCGATGCCGAGGCCGATCATCGCGGGATTGTACGAAATCGCCGCGAGGAGCCGGCCCAGACGGTTTCGCTGGCGGAAGTGCTGGTCCACGATCACCTGATCGGTGAGACCGAGCCCCGGGCAGAGCGTGACCATGTTGAAACGGGGGGTCGGGCCGTCGTCGCCGAAGGCGATCATGTGGGTCGAGATGAAGGCGGCGCCGGCGGACGTGCCGGCCACGTGCAGCCCCTCGCGGTTGCGTCGGATCAGCGCCTCCCCGATGGGAGTGCCACCGATGATGGTCGAGAGGCGCAGCTGATCACCGCCGGTCATGAAAACCCCGTCGGCGCGATCGATCATGCGCAGGTAATCCTCGTCATCACAGTCGGAGCGGCGATGGATGTCGAGGAGCTTCACCTTGCGGACCTTCAGGTCGCGGAAGAGCCTGACGTAGTCCCGGCCGGTCTCCGGGAGCCGTGATGCCGTGGCAATGACCGCGATCTCGCCGGTGCGCCGTCCGCAGATCTCTGCAAAGTGCCGCAGCACGACCCGGTCCTTCAGCTTCTCTTCCGCCCCGCCGATCGGGACGATGTAACCTCGGCTCTGACTCACTCGTCGCCTCTCCTGTTTTCGTCCCGCTCGAACGTGCCGAGGGTCGAAACCACTCCATCTCTCACATGCCAGCGTCCACGCGCCATGACGTCTCGCACGTTGCCAGCCTCGTCGATCACGAGCAGGTCCGCGTCCACACCGACCGCGATCCGCCCTTTCCCGGGCAGCCTGAGCACGTCCGCGACGTTTGCGGTGAACGCCGGGAGGACGGTCTCGAGGGCCCGGCCCATGTCCAGCAACTCCGCCAGCGTCGCGCCGAGGGCGGTGGGGCTGCCCACGTCCATCGATTGGAGGTTTCCCTCCTCGTCGAAGACCGGCAGACTGCCGCCGGCGTCGGTGCTGACCGTGATCCGGTTTCCGGGCAGACCCGCATCGAGATACCGGCGCACCGCGTCCGCCGCCGACCAGGCATCCTCGCCATCCTCGACCGGAAACGCGGTGACATCGATGGTGCAACCCCGGTCCGCGAGTTCGAAGGCCTCCTCGAGCAGGGCCTTTCTGCGGTTCACGTGGGTCGGGTGGAAGATGCGGGGCGGCAGTTCGCTCGTCTCGAGCGCCCGGCGCACCAGGTCGAGTCCGCGCTCTCCGTCCCCCAGGTGCAGATGCGTCAGTCCGGCCTTGCCCGCGAGCATTCCGGCAACGCGGGCGTCGCTCGCCACCCGCAGCAGCTCGTCGAGGGTGGGCTGCGCGGAGCGGTGGTCGCTGATGGCGATTTCGCCCACGCCGAGGACGCGGTCGAGCCACACGATGTCGTCCCGAACAGAACCGGTGAGGGTCGTCGGGGGGATGCGGTAGCCGCCGGTCAGGCAGTAGGCGGTGATGCCCTGTGCGGTGAGGCCCCTCGCCGCCGCGAGCAGCGGCCCCGGGCTCCGCGTCGTGTCGTCGGTGCCGGTTACGCCGAGCACGGTGGTGGTTCCGCCGCGCGTGAATGCGGAGAGGGGAAGCGGGGGGACGCGCGTCTGGAAGCCGCCTTCTCCGCCGCCGCCGGTCAAGTGGACGTGGCAGTCGATCAGCCCGGGAATGACCCGATGTCCGCCGAGATCCCAGGTTTCGACGCCGAGGGCCTTCGGCAGATCCGGTTCGGTGTCGCCGATGAAGAGAATCCGCTCGCCGCCGATGAGCAGGTGCCGTCGACCCTGCGGTTCGGGAGCGAAAACTTCGGCATTTCCAAGGAGTTTCAGCATCGGAGGACAAGTTAGCACAGGGCCGCTGGTTCCCCATCGTCCGTCGGGTCCGCGAATGTCGATGGGCCTTCACCTTCCCCGTGCGGCGGTAGCTTCACCTATCGGATACCATGTCGACATGCACTCGGAATGGATGACCAGGATTGTCTGCACCATCGGGCCGGCTTCGATCGACCCCGGGGTTCTCGCGGCGATGATCCGGGCCGGGATGAACGTGGCCCGGCTCAACTTCTCCCACGGCGCCTTCGCCGATCACGCGGTGGCGATCCGCCGGATCCGGGAGGCGTCTTCGGAGGTCGGGCGGCCGGTCGCGATCATGGCCGACCTGTCGGGGCCGAAACTGCGGGTCGGCCAGGTTCCGGACGGGCCGGTGCTGCTCAAGGACGATGCCTCGTTCGTGCTCACCACCGAGGACGTCGTCGGTGACGCCACTCGCGTGACGGTGGACTTCCCTTCACTCCCGGAGGTCGTGAAGCCCGGGGACCGGCCTTCGATCAACGATGGCCTGATCCAACTCGAGGTGCGGGAGGTCGTCGGGACGGAGATCCGCTGCACGGTGCTGGTTGGCGGTGAGCTCTCCTCGCGCAAGGGCTTGAATCTCCCCGGCATCGATCTCGGGATGAGCGCGTTCACGAAACGGGATCGGGAGTGCCTCGCCTTCGCCCTCGAGCAGGGCGTTGACGCGGTCAGCCAGTCGTTCGTGGCGGTGGCGAAAGACATCGAGGAAGTCCGGACCGCCGCGGCGGAACTCGGCCACGAGGTCTTCGTCATCGCCAAGATCGAGCGGGCCGGCGCGCTCGAGAACCTCGACAGCATCCTCGAAGCGGCGGACGGCATCATGGTGGCGCGCGGCGACCTCGGCGTGGAGATCCCGATCGAGGAGATCGCCGTCACCCAGAAGCGCCTGGTGGAGCGGGCCAACGCCCTCGGCAAGCCGGTCATCACCGCCACGCACATGCTGGAATCCATGGTCCACTACCGCCGGCCCACCCGGGCGGAGGCGACGGACGTGGCCAACGCGATTCTCGACGGTACCGACGCGGTGATGCTGTCCGGCGAGTCCGCGGTGGGGAAGTACCCGGTCGATGCGGTGCGGATGCTCGCGTCGATCGCAAGATCCACCGAGCCTCACCGTCCGGAGTATCGCGCCCGGATCTCCTGGGACGCCCTGGCGCTCGCCCGGAAGCCGGAGGCGGTCGATGTGGTCGCCCGAGCTGTCCACGAGGCGGTGGAGCGGGCGAACCCGGTGGCGATCGTGGTACCGACGATGAGTGGCCGCACCGCCAGAAACGTCACCCGCTTCCGGCTGCCGGTGTGGATCACCGCGGTGAGTCCCAGCGCGGCGACCTGCCGACAGCTCCTCTTCTCGTATGGAGTTGAAGCCGTGCATGCCCCGGAGCATCCCGGCAACTGGAACCCGCACATCCGGACCTACCTGAAGGCCGCCGGCGTGCCGCCCGGAATGGTCATCCTCACCGAGGGCCCGTCATCCGCCAATCCGGACGCAAACCACCGGATGGAGGTGCTGGATTTTCGTGCGGGGTGGGACGCCTGATCCCCGGGAACTCGAGGAGTCGATCAGGAGCTTCTCCATCCCTCCCTTCTGCCGGATACTCTGCGCCGTGGCCGACGAACTGGATGGAGCCGTTGCCGCGGTGCGGAGGGAACTCACTCCGGCAGCGGGTGGAGTTCCTCGGGGTCCTCGAGGATGTCGAAGATCAGCCTGCGGCCATCCGAGTACTCGATGGTGTGCCGGCGACCGTCGAAGTCGGCGCGAATGTCGACCATCCGCGTTTCGAAGCCCGGTCGGCCGCCGATCTCTCTCTCCATCCGGTCGAAGTAGGTCTCGGAATGGTCGAGCAGCGCGCGGGCCCGCCTCCCTCCCAGGTCACCGAGGATGGACTCCCCGTCCAGGCTCCGCGGTATCGGCAGTCCGCAGACCTCGAGGATCGTCGGCAGGAGATCCTCCAGTCGCACCACCTCGTCCCGGACCTCCCCCGCCCGCTCACCACCCGGCAGGCGCACGATCAGGGGGACGTGGCAGATCGTGCGATGCAGGCTGAACATGTGCTCCAACAGTCCGTGGCGGCCCAGGTTCTCTCCATGGTCCGACGTGATGATCAGCAGGGTGTTCTCGAGCAGCCCCATGGTCCTGAGCTTCTCCACCAGCCGGCCGATTTCGTGGTCGAGGCAGGCGATCTCCGCGTCGTAGAGATCGGAGAGATACTCGACGACGCGGGGGCGAATCGGGACCATGCCCACGTTGTGCCTGAACAGGTCGGTGTGCGTGAGTTGGGCCGCTTCTTCGATCACGTCTCCGGGCACCTCCCGGCCGGCAAAGCGCTCGGCGAACTCCTTCGGCGGGGTGTACGCGAAGTGGGGCTCCATGTCGTTGATGAACAGGAAGTAGGGGGTTTTGGTCCGGGCGCCCCGGCGCAACCAGTCCACGGCCATCGCGTGCGTCGGAATGGCCGTGGGGTAGACGAGGCCCTCGTAGGCGTAGAGGGGGACTTCCTCAGCAAAACCCCTCATGAGACCGTGTTCCGCGGAGATGATCGGATTGTTCGTGAAGCAACCGGTGCGGTAGCCCGCCTCGTGGAGGACCTCCGCCAGGGTGGTGGCGTCCTTTCTCAGGTAGTTTCGATTGCTGCGCCGGAACCCGTGGTTCTCCGGGCGAAGTCCGGTGAAGAGGGACGCGTGAGCAGGTCCGGTCCAGCCCGCCGGGCTCCAGGCATTGCGGAAGTTCAAGCCCTCGGCCGCCAGCGTCTCGAGAAACGGCGTCGTTTCGCGGGCGTAGCCGTTTACCGAGCAGCGTTCTCCGCTGGCGGTATCCATCACGATGAGAATCACGTTCGGCGGCAAGGCGGGGCTTGCGCCTTCACCCGCATTGCAGGACGAGAAGAGGAGGCAGCCGGCCACGACGAGGAGGAGGAGTGGCGAGATGGGTGACCGGTGCCCGAGCGCACGAAGACCTCTCGAATGAACGCTCCGGTGTCCGGCCATGGCCTCTCCGTGATACTGTCCGGCAGCACCGGTCCGTCGGGGCTGCGGCAGGTGGCTGATCGCCCCATTCGCCACCATATACGACGAGCGGGAAGGAGTGTTTGTTCGCTGAATGGGGACGCCGAGGGTTGGCTGACGCAGTCCCGGGAAGTCGTGCCTGTCGAGCGAATGACCGCGGACCTGGTCCTTGATTTCACGGAAGCGGACGAGGCGGGGTTCGTCTCTCCGAAAGCGCTCACCACCCGTGCTCCGCGGTGGCGGGACCATGCAGAGTCTGCGATCATGGTGAAGACAACCACTCCATATGAAAATTCGCGCACCCATCGCCTGGAAGCTGTCCTCGGTGTTCCTCTTCATCCTCGTGCTCGTCCTCGCCGGCACCGGGGCGCTCGGGCACCTGATCCACGAGTACCACCTCCTCCAGGTGGTCCTCTTCGCCATCGCGGTGGTCGCGCTCACCGTCGCCATGGTCTGGTTCCTGACCAATCGACTGCTCGACCGGCCCGTCCGGCAACTCGCCGAGGGCATGCGGAAACTCGGCGAGGGAGACATCGGCTTTCGGTTTCCGACCGACCGCACCGATGACTTCGGCCACCTCGCCAGGGCCTTCAACCAGATGGCGGACAAACTCGAGTCCTCGCTCACCGAGGTCCGGGAGACCAGGGACTACTTCGAGGGCATCGTCGAGAGTTCCGCGGACGTGATCGTCACCGTCAACCCGCGCGGCTACGTCTACACGTTCAACCGGGGCGCGGAGCAACTGCTCGGTTACGAACGGTGGGAAGTGATCGGACGTCACGTCGAGAAGATCTTCGCCGATCAGGGTGAGCGGAAAACGGCGATGGAACTTCTGAAAGACACCGACAACGTCCCGAACTACGAGACCCATCTGCTCACCAGCTCCGGTGAGGTCCGCGAGGTGATGCTGACGCTCACCCGCTTGCGGGATCCGGATGGCGAGCCCATCGGCACCTTCGGCATCGGCAAGGATGTGACCGAGGCGAACGCCATGCAGAGGCGGCTCCTCCACTCGGAACGTTTCGCGGCGATCGGCCAGGCGCTGGCCGGGCTGCAGCACGCCCTGAAGAACATGCTGAACGCCATGCAGGGCGGCGCCTACATGGTCAAACTGGGGCTCCGGAAAGACGATCGGCCGCTGCTCGAGGAGGGGTGGGCGATGGTCGCCGTGGCGATCGGAAACCTCACCGCCATGACGACGCACATGCTCTCCTACGTCCGGGAGTGGAAGCCGGTGCTGGAGGACGTGGACCTGGCGGAGATGATCCGGGAGATCGAGGGCTTCTTCCGCCAGACGATGGAAGACAAGGGAGTTTCGCTCTCGGTTTCCATCGAGGACGGCGTCCCCTCCGTGCGATGCGACCGGCGCCTCCTCCACTCCGCGGTGATGGACATCATCTCCAACGCGGTGGACGCCTGCATGGAAAAGGACTACCCGGGGGGAGAGACGCCGGCAATCGCCATCCGCGTCCACTCCCCGGACGCGGGAAATTCCATCGCCGTCGCGGTGAAGGACAACGGCTGCGGCATGTCCCCCGAAGTGCGCGCCAATGTGTTCGCACCGTTCTTCAGTACGAAGAGCCGTCTGGGGACCGGTCTGGGGCTGGCATTGACATCGAGAACCATTCGCCTCCACGGTGGTGAAATCGAAGTGGAGTCGGAGTTGAATATGGGGTCCGAGTTTCGCATTATCGTTCCTGCGGGCGGGCCCGTACCGAGCAAGGAGAAGCCTGATGGCCAAGAAAGTGCTGGTCGTGGATGACGATCCCAACCTGGTGAGGTTTCTGTCGGTCGCACTCGAAGAAAACGGTTACATCCCCATCGGGGCCTTCGACGGGAAGGAAGGCTGGGCGAAGGCGGAAGCCGAGAACCCGGACCTGTTCTTCCTCGACGTCATGATGCCGAAGCGCACCGGGTTCACTCTTTTCAAGCAGATCCGCAAGGACGAGCGGTTCAGGAACACCCCGGTGATCATGCTGACCGGCGTAACCGCGTCCCTGGCCCAGCAGGACAGCGCTTCGGACGACACCCTGGAGCAACCCTACGGTGCGCTCCGCGAGTCCCTGCGCAAGATCATCACCGAAATGAAGGAGGAGGGCGTGGTCAAGCCCGACCTCTTCATCGAGAAGCCGGTGGACCCGGAAGATGTCGTGGAGAAGGTGAGGGAACTGCTCGGGGAGTAGGTCAGCACCCTCCACCGCCGCGGTCCTTCCGGCCATGACGCCGCCGGTAGCTGGATTCGGCTTCGCAGCAGCGTTCGTGTGTGCTCTCGCAGTGAGGACGGGCAGGTTCTTCGATGGGAAGGGCCCGTTTCCGTCCGCGCGCGGCTATCCGGGGTGGCGTTCGCGTAGCAGGGGCAGGTGGGAACGACCCTGAAGGAGTGATCCATGACGCCAGGCCGCCTTATCGCACTGGTCTTCGTGTGCCTGGCCGCCGCCATCCCCTCCTGCGACGGCGGCTCGAGCCGCTCCCGGGGGAGTGGATCGTCCGGGGAGCCGGAGACCCCCTACAAGCCCACCGTGAGCGAGACCTTCGGCGTGGCGGTGACGATCCTCCTCGACACTTCCGGTTCGATGGGCGACCGCGTTCCCGGCGGTGCCCGAACCAAGGACGCGGCTGCCCGCGACGCCATCGAGAGCATGTTGAAGGCCACCGGAGAGTTCACGGCGGCCCATCCCGATCGCAAGGTCCGCGTCGCGCTGATGCACTTTGCCGGATCGGTTTCCGTGGATCTGCCGATCACGGACTACGACCCCGCGAAGGTGCAGGAGGCCCTCGCCCTCATTCCGTCGCCCGAAGGCCGGACCGCCATCGGCGACAGCCTCGCCGAGGCGCGCCGGGAACTCTATCGATCCGGCTGCATGAGCAAGCACATCCTGGTGATCACCGATGGTGAGAACACGACCGGAGTCGAGCCCGAGGACATGGCCCGGGAGATCCACCGCCGAAGTGACGGCCGCGTGAAGCTGCACTTCGTGGCGTTCGACACGGATCCGGAGAAGTTCCGGTTCCTCGAGGAGATCGGCGGCACCCTTCTCTCCGCCAGGGGCGAGACCCAACTCGAGGCGGCCTTGAAAGAGATCTACGAGGACAAGATCCTGGCTGAGGAGATGGCGGAAGAGGAGTGAGCCGCTACGGTTGCCACCGGAGAATTCGAAACCTGAAGGTCGGGTTCGTGGTCAGGTAATCCCGAACGAAATCGGTAATCAGGATCGCATCCCCGCCCACGCTCCGAGCCTGCGCCTCGGCCATCTTCTGCAGCCTCTTCCACGGGACGAGCATCCCCGCGTCCGCGGTGCCGAGGCCGATGGCCGTGTGGGGGGGTGGTCCGATCTTCGCGTCGGGAAAGGCCTTGATCAACTCCACCGGAGCGGTGGTGGAAATGTAAACCTCGATCGGCCAGTCACCCGGTCGTGGAGACAACGTATCTCCGGTCCGCTTCACGTCCGAGGAGGCGCAGCCGGCGAGGGCCACCAGTGCCATCAGAACTATCGGCGCGATCTCTTTCATCGGTCTCCCTCCTCGCGCCTTGCCGGGCGGGCGCATCGGCGCTCTCCGTCCGGTAGTACTGACGTTCAGAATCTTCGCGGTGCACGCAGACTCTGCGTGACGCTCCCGGACCGCCGGCACGGTCGCCCGGAGGCCGACCCTCCATGGCGGCCGGGCCGCGCCGTGAGGTTATCCTTGCGCGGCTCCAGCGCCGTGAGACCGGACCCTCATCCGGAGTGTCGAGCTCCCTTCGGAGGGCGGCGCTCCCGGCGCAACGGGCGCACTTGTTCCCGGGCGAGCCCTTGTTTCCGGGCGAACCCTCAGTTTGCGGCGGTTCGCTCCAGGTCCGCCGGGCCGGCCTCGAGGACCTTCAGCGGCATGTCCACCTCGAGGATCTTGCTGAGGTTCAGCTCGAGCGGCTGGGGGCCGAGTTCGATCTCTTCCCGGGTCATGCCGGTCACGCGGGCGACTTCCGGGGCCACGTTCACGAATTTCATGCCTTCGCCGCGGGGGTAGAGCAGGCCGCGCTCTTCGAAATCGAGGTCGAGGACCTTGTAGAGGTGATAGGTCTCTCCGAATTCTTCCGTCTTGAATTCGAAGACCTTGATGTAACCCACGATGCCGTGGCGCTCGGATACGACCTTCTTGTAGGCGACGAGGTTGCCGACCCAGGGGTCGGCGCCCTCTGCATACGTATTCTCTTCGGTGGTCTTGCAGCCGGAGAAGATTGCCAGAATTGCCAGACCGAGAAGGAAGATGCGGATAGGCATAGGGTTGTGTCCTCCGCAGGATGCCCGCGTAGCTGGCAAAGGATACATTCGGTGCGTGGGAGCGGGCAACTGTATTCCATGCCGCTCGGAGCCCGGTCGCCGGTGGGGGTGTCGTCGGAAGCCCGCCTTTCCCGCCAGGGCGCCCGCCGCGTTTCTTCATCCTCGGGATTCCCGCGGGCTGGATTCAGGATCGGGAGCATCGGAGGAGGCCGGCGTGGATGCAGCTCCAGGAAGACCGACGATGCGATGCGACAGCATCTCTGAGGAGGTCGGACGCTGTGTTGCGCTGCGACCGCCCCCCAGATCGCGTGCCCTGGTGGGAAAGGCGGGTTAGGATCTTCGCATGAACGTGGCGGACGTCCTTGGTCCCGGAGGAGTGGTTTCGCGCCGGCTCCCCCACTACGAACATCGCCCCGAGCAGCTTCAGATGGGGGAGCGCGTCGAAGAGTGCATCGCCGCGAGCCGCCACCTGCTGATCGAGGCCGGAACCGGCGTCGGCAAGTCCTTCGCCTATCTCGTCCCGGCGATCCTCAGCGCGGCCGGGTCGACCGACAAGGTGGTCATCGCCACCCACACCATCGCGCTGCAGGAACAGCTTATCGAGAAGGACATCCCGTTCCTCTCCGGGATTCTGCCCGCGGAGTTCTCGGTGGTTCTCGCCAAGGGACGTCGCAACTACCTGTGCCGTCGCCGATTACAGGCAACCGCCGCCGAGGATCGGGCGCTCTTCGAATTCAAGACGGACATCGACGAACTGAACCGGATTGTGGTCTGGGCCCGCGATACCGAGGAAGGAACCCTGCAGGACCTCGATTTCGCCCCGCGCGAGGGGGTCTGGAGCAAGGTCTCCGCGGAAGTCGGCACCTGCCTCGGCCGAAACTGCGATTTCCGGGACTCCTGCCACTTTCAGATGGCGAGGCAGCGCCTCCAGAGGGCCAACGTGGTTATCGCCAACCATGCGCTGCTCTTTTCGGATCTCGCGCTGCGGGCCGATGGAGCCAACCTGCTGCCGGATTACAGCATCCTCGTGATCGACGAGGCACACGAGGTGGAGAACACCGCCGCGGACCACTTCGGCATTCGCATCACCGAGGGCCGCGTCCGCTATCTTCTCGGAAACCTGGTGGGGCGGGGGAAGAGAGGCCTGCTGTCCGCGGCCGGCGCGAGCACCGAGGCGATGGCGCTGGTCCAGAGCGCGAAGGCCGAGGCGGACATCTTCTTTCACTCGATCCGCGAGTGGGCGAAGTACAGCGCTCCCCGAAACCTCCGCGTCATGAAGACGGAGATCGTTCCGGACGTGCTCTCGGAGGAGTTGGCCGGGCTGTCCCGGCGGCTCCAGGGTGAGGCCGAGGAGTGCGAGAAGAAGGACCTTGCGATTGAAATCGCCGCCCGGGCCGGACAATGCGACCTCATCGCCACGGGGATCCGCGCCTTCCTCGCCCAGGACCTCGAGGGGCAGGTCTACTGGGTGGAGAACGACCTGGACGGCCGCCGCACCGGACTCCATTCCGCCCCGATCCGCGTCGGCAAGGACCTCGACGAACAGCTCTTTCAGAAGACCGCCTCGGTGATCCTGACCTCGGCCACGTTGACGATCGGTCAGTCGAACTCCTTCTCTTTCATGCGCGATCGCCTGGGACTGATCGACGCGGAGGAAGTCTCCCTCGGCTCCCCCTTCGACTTCCATCGCCAGGCGCGGATTACGCTGCCGCTTCGCATGCCGGACCCGCGTTCCGGCCAGGGTTTCACCGAAGCGGTGGCGCGGGAGGTCACCAGGGCGGTGTTTCGCAGTGACGGCCGGGCGTTCGTCCTTTTCACGAGTTACCGCATGCTCGACCAGGTATACGGTCTGGTCCGCGACGAGATCGAGGATCGAGGCTACCGGCTGCTCCGGCAGGGCGGCGGCCTCCCGCGCGGCAAGCTTCTCAGCGTGTTCCGCGACGACGTCACCTCGATCCTCTTCGGCACCGACTCCTTCTGGCAGGGCGTCGATGTGCCCGGCGAGTCGCTCTCCCACGTGATCATCACGAAGCTCCCCTTCGAGGTGCCGGACCGCCCCCTGATCGAGGCGCGCACGAAGGACATCGACGCCGGCGGGGGCAACTCCTTCATGGACTACTCGCTCCCTCGCGCGGTGCTCCGCCTGAAGCAGGGCTTTGGCCGCCTGATCCGCAATCACGACGACCACGGCGAGGTGACCATCCTCGACCCGCGGGTCACGACGAAGCGCTACGGCCGGATTTTCATCGATTCACTCCCGGAGTGCGAGGTGCGAAGAGAGTAGGACCGGGACCGCCCCGCCTCTCTCGACCTTTCCCGCCCGATCACTCCTCGTGCCTGCGCACCCCGACCCCGATGACCAGTCCTTTCAGCGTATCCGGAAAGACCTTCCGGTTGGCGTCGGCGACGCCGTCGAAGACGAAGCCGCCCTTGCGGGGCTCCGCTTCGTTCGTGGGGTTGTTCACGAACTCGGAGAAGCCGGACGGGACTTCCTCACTGTAATAGAACTGCATGGTGGTGAGCTTGCCGTTCGAATCCAGACCCAGCAGGACCACGCGGATGCCGGCGGCGGGTTTGCGGTCCGGGTTTTGCACGGTGAAGCGCTCACCCACGGGTACGCCGAACTTGGTGATCTGCCGGGCCTTGAGGACGCGCATGCGCTCCAGCAAGGAGGCATTCCGCTCCGCCCTGGCTCGCGCCCTGGCGTCGAGATCGACCGCCGCCACCTCCTTGATCGACACCTCGTATCCGATCGACGCCTTGCGCAGGGGAAGATCGAACGTGTGGTAGATCGTACGTCCCGGCAGGATCACGGATTCCGGTCCCGGCGCCACTTCGCTGCCGGCCGCCTCGCGGTCTTGCGTGAGGGCCACTTCGAGGGTGGTCACGACCAGAGGCTTCGGGGAGACGTTTTTCATCTCCACCAGGAAGGACCGGAAAGAGGGTGTCTTGATGATCCCGGTCACGTCCTTGTAGCCCTGGCAGAAGATGCTGGTCACCGCGGAGAGAACGACGTCCGACGGCAACGCCTTTTCGGGCGCGGCGGGGACCGGGGCTGCGGGGCGAGGTGGTGCTGCCGGCGCCGCCCCCGGTCCGATCTTTCTGACCGCCGAGGCGGCGATCATGCGGACATCCTCGTCCGGGTCGGCAGAGAGCGCGCGCAGGGCCGGGAGCGCCGATCGGGCCGCCGCTCCCAACTGCCCCAGGGTCTTCGCGGCCTGCATCCGGACGAAGGGGTCGTCGTCGCTGAGCTTCCCGACCAGCGCTGCCACCCGTGGGTCGGGCCCCGCTTCGATCTTGCGGATGGCGTTCGCCGCGACCATGCGGACATCCTCGTCGGGGTCGTTGGCCAGCGCCTTCAGGGCTGGAATCGTCGAACGCGCCGTCGGCCCCATCCGGCCGAGTTCCTTCGCCGCTTTCATCCGAACGATGGGGTCCGGGTTCTTCAATTGCTCGACCAGCCCCGGGAGGGCCGCCTCGTCGGCGTTCGCCGGGATGGGGTGGAGAGCGAAGGGGGCGCAGGCGAGCACCAGCATCGCCAGCACCATGACCTGCTGTTTCGTTCGGGACATGCCAGTTCCTCCCGTGCCGTGCGGCAGGAGAGAGACTACCGTCGAGGCGGGAGGCGGTCAACGGCGGGGGGGGAGGCCGGTACGCTTCGTCGGACTCGGTGATTTCGCAAGCGGGCCCCCGGAGCGCAGATCGCTTTTCTGGAACGGCATCGGAGCTCTCGCGTAAGAACCCATGACCGAGTACCCGGAAGGAGTCCACGATGCGCCATCTATACGCCCTGTTCGCCCTGATCGTGGTGGGCCTGCTTCTCGCCTGTTCCGGACCGACGGCCGATTCCGGGCCGAAGCGGATCGCCTGGAACGTCGAGGTGCCCCAGAGCACCGAGCTCGCCGGCCGGGAGGTGACCGAACTGACCAGTGGGCCCTGGGTCGTGCGGAAGACCGTCTCTTCGGCGTCTGATTCCAGTCGTCGTCGGGGAACTGCGGGGAGTGCCGTCGCGACCGTGGCCGAGCCGATGGACAAGTTGATGGATCTCGATGACAGTGCCCCCGCCGGTGCTCCGGCACGCGCCGCGGACGCGGGCTCGACCGGCCGGGATCGGGGCGACGACGCGCACGAGGCGCCGGCGAAGGTGGAAGCCGTCGCCGGGGAGGGCACCATCGCCGGCGGCAAGAGGCGTCTCGAGGCTCACGGTGGGGGAGCGCGCCCGCGTTCACGGCAGTCCGCCCCGGCGCTCAAGGCGGGCACGACCGACGACAACGAGAAGTACGAGGCTTTCCTGAAATTCACCGCCGAGTGGGGGGATCGGGAAGACACCGCGGGGCTCTACGACGAACTCGACGTGGCCGACCGGATGTACATCGAGGTGGTGAACGGAGAGGGTGCGGTGGTCCCCGCGGCGAGAGTGCAGGTGGTCGACATCGCGAACGATCGCACTATCCTCTCCGGCACCACCTACGGCGACGGCCGGGTGCCCTTCTACCCGCATCTCGATGCGGAGCCGACCTCCTTCGTCGATTCGACCCCCCCGAAGTACCTGGTGGAGGTCAACGCGGGGCTGTCGCGGCGCCGGGTGGAGTGGGACGGCACGTCCGATCTGACGGTGAAGGTCGAGGAGAAGGAGCCGATCAGTGAACCGGTAAAGCTCGACGTCCTCTTCCTGATCGACACCACCGGCTCCATGAACGATGAGATCGATCGCATCAAGGACTCGCTGCTCTCGATGACGGACAAGCTGAAGTCGATGGAGCGGGAGTTCGACCTTCGCTACGCGGCGGTGCTCTACCGGGACATCGGCGACGACTACGTGACGAAGGCGCACCCGTTCACGAGTGATATCCGGGCGTTCGACGCGGCCCTCGCGACGATCCGGGCGAATGGAGGCGGGGACGGTCCCGAATCGCTGAACCAGGGCGTGGCCGAGGCGGTGGGCCGGGCCGACTGGCGCGAAGGCGCCGCCAAGGTGATGTTCCTCATCGCCGACGCTCCGCCCCACATGGACTACGACGGCGACATTCCCTACGGCGAGAGCCTGAAGGCCGCCCTGGCCGAGGGCATTCGGATCCACTCCGTCGCCGCGAGTGGGCTGACCCCGGTGGGCACCCTGGTCTTCCGCCAGATCGCCCAGTTCACCCGCGGCAAGTTCATCTTCATCGAGTACGGCGGCGTCGCGGCGACGGCGAAGTCCCACGGCGTCACGGGCCAGGTGAAGAGTAACAACCTGGACGACATCCTCTTCGAGCAGATCCGGGAAGAGGTGGCGCGTTGGGGGAGGCCGGAGTAGCAGCGCGACGCAGGCTGAACTCCCCTTGCGCTTCGGAGGGTCGAGCGCTGTCTCGACCAGTCACCAGGCAGCACCGTCCGCGGTCGTCCCGCCTGTGCCGGAAAACCGTACCGCACTCCACTCAGGGCTCGTCTGGCAAACAAGTGCGACCGTTGCACCGAGAGCGCCGCAGGTATTTCCAGGCGGGCCCTCACCTCGAGACGCGGGTTTCCTTTCCGGGGTTGGGCGACGGGCGGTTTGGTCTCGCAGTGGGCGGACGACTTGCCGGCACAGGCGCAGCTTCCGGGGAAGATGGTCGAGTGGGTGTGGTCGGGACGGCGCCCGACCCTCCGATGAGAATCCGGGCCTTCGATGGGGGAGGAACGGGATCGACCTGAGTGGCGTTGACACCTCCTCAGCGGGCTAGCCGCCTCCGATTCTGGGGAAGAGCGAGAGCACATCGCCTTCCTCGAGGGCGGAGTCCATCTTTCCGTGGCGTCCGTTCAACAGGATGATCCCGACGGCGAGGCGGTCCTCATCGATCTCCAGGCTCTTGATGACATCCCCGACCACCGCGCCGTCGGGGACCTCCCTTTCGCGGTCCGCGAAGCGTCCTTCACGATACTGCGCGAAGAGCCTGATGGTGATGGTGAAGTAGCCCGCCTTTCTCATGAGGGCACACGATCTGAGGGGCGGTCGCGGCGCATCGCGGCGTCAGACCTCCTCCGAGATGGGAAGGCGTCGCGTCGTCGGTCTTCCTGGCGCTGCATCCACGCCTGCCTCCTCAGATACGCCTCGTCACCGCAGCAGCCCGCCAGGACGCAACCCATCCTCTGATGGATTCCACCGCACCAGAAACGCGGCGCGCGCCCTCACGAGAAAAGCGGGCTGCCGCCTTTCTCATGAGGGCACACGATCTGAGGGGCGGTCGCGGCGCATCGCGGCGTCAGAAGTCCCAGAATCCGTCGATCTCCTCGGGGGTGAAGTCCCACACCACGTCGTGCGGAGGGAGCGTTTCATAGGTCATGAACTCCGGCAGCCGGTCATGCGCGCTGTTCAACCCGGCCCTCAAGTTGAATTCGCGTTCAGTCCTCAGGATGCGCTTTCCCAGTTCCATGACGTTGCTGAAGTCGAGCTCGATGCCGAACCGGGCGTTGATCATGTCGATGAGGGCGGGCATGCATTCCGGATCGTCGAGAATCGGGAAAGCGACGAAGATGCACATGCCGGTGCTGTCGATGGCCGCGGTTGAAATCTGGAGATTCCTCGACAGCTCGATCTGTCCTTCCTTCCCGAGAGGGTCGAGGTGCCCTCCGACGCCCAGGATGTTCGTGGCCACGGCGTATCCCGCCGTGTGGTCGGCGCCCATCGGGTTGGTCGCGAAGGTAATGCCCTGGCCCTTGACGGCTCGCGGTTCATAGGCGGTGATGCCCTGGTTCTTCACCACCGGTACCCTGACGAGTCCGTAGAGCCTGCCGAGATTGCCAACGCCTCCGCCGATGATACGCCCCAGCGGAGTTCCGTTCGCGAGGTCGTCCTGGATGATCCTGAGGGCCGCTTCCCCATCGCCGTAGTCGAGGATGCCCGCATCCACGGCAAGGCCCAGGGTGATGCCGGTTTCGATCGAATCGACGCCGAGATCGTCCATGACGTTGTCGATCCTGGCAATCATGTCGAGATCGCTGATTCCCATGTGCGCGCCGAGTGACCAGATGGTCTCGTACTCGAACCCCGAGGTGACGTACTTCCCGTCTTCGTCGTTGTAGGTCTGGGAGCATCGAATCACGCATCCGCGATGGCATCCGTGAGCCGTATCGCCCTCGCGTTCGGTGATCAGTCGGGCCATGCGCTCGCCGGAAATCTGCTCCGCGAAATCACACTCGCCGCTCCGGAAGTTGCGGGTAGGAAGGCCACCGGCTTCGCTGAGGATGTTGACGAGGATGGCGGTTCCAAACGCTTTCAGTCCTTCTCCGGCCACGGGGTGCGCGAGGATGGCGTGCATGAACTTCTTGTTGGCGGCCTTGAGTTTCCCGGGGTCGGAGATACTCACTTCGTCATCGGGGCCCGCTTCGACCGTGATGCACTTGACCTTCTTGGCGCCCATCACCGCGCCAAGACCTCCGCGACCGTGGCTTCGCAGCTTGCCGTTCGGATCCCGGACGGAGATGTTCGCGACCAGCATCTTCATCTCGCCGGCACGGCCGATGGTCATGACCGCCGCCTTGTTGCCGACCTTCTCCGCCATGATGTCCAGAACTTCGAAGTTGTTCTTCCCCACCAGCTCCGGGACTCGCGTGATCTCGACGTTCTCCCTGGTCACGTGCAGGTGATAGAAGGTGGAATCGTCTTCGGGGAGCCCCTCGATGATCAGCGCCTTGACTCCGAGCCTGGCGAGAATGGCGGCGCTGGTTCCTCCCGCGTTGCTCTCCTTGATGCCGCCGGTGAGTGGGCTCTTGGCGCCGCAGGAGCACCGTCCGGAGTCGGTCGCCCCGGTCCCGGAAAGCATCCCGGGCGCGAAGACCAGCTTGTTTCGCGGGCCCAGGGGGTGACACTCCGGGTTGACTTCCTCAGCGACGATCGTGGAGGTGAGTCCACGTCCTCCCAGCCCCTGCCATGCTTCGGGCACATCCTCGATCTCGAAGCTCAGGTTCGACATGTCCACGCGATAGATCCGGTCTGACATCACGTTGCCCCTTCCTTGTGTCTCCGCCGGGATGATGGCGCGAAGGCAGAGCCCTCCGGTGAGCCGTGTCCTGCCATGGCGCCCCCTCGTACGAACCTCTCGATGGTAGTGCGAAGTGGTGCCATTCGGCAAGGGTGCGGTTCGGCGTGGGGAGTGTCTGGATCCTCGAGATTCGAAGCGGCCGGCGTCGATTCCGACACCGGCCGCTCCTGGTCACTGCTCCGACCCTCTGGTCCTATTCGACTTCGTAATCCCCGGCATCGGCCGTGTCGGCATCGCCGTCGGGGTCGCGGGTGACCGTGACCTCCCAGGTGCCGGCGGCCAGCGGCTTCTTCCAGGTGCCCGGAGGGGCGACCAGGAGTTGCCGGTCGGTCTGCCAGAGGATCCGGCCGAGTTGCGCGTCGTTCTCGCCGTCGTCGAAGCTCACCTCGATCTCGGTGGTCAACTTCGTACCGAAACCGGTGCCCTTGATCATGATCGGGCGGGGGAAGCCCCTGCCGTTCCAGGTGTCGGGTCTCATCGACGTGACGGTCAGGTCATTCTCCTGGACGGTGAACGTGACCGCGTCGGAAGTCTGGTCGCCGACGGTGACGGTGACATCGTACTCACCGTCCGCGAGCTTCGCAGGGACCAGGACCATGAGGCTGCCGGCCCGGTTTCTGCCGAAGCCCGGCATCCCGCCGAAGACCCTGGCTTTCACCTGCTCGGTGCCGTCGTCAAAGGTCACGGTCGGCATGCCGCCGAAGAAAAGGAGCCCGTCGCCCGTCAGCCTGACCATGCTGCCGGCCGGGCCGGACTCGGGGTCGATCTCGTCGATCTCCGGAGCGGCGGGCGTGCCGACTTCGTACTCGAACGAGTCGGTCTCATTCCAGTCCTTGCCGTCACGAAGCTCGACCGAGACGTCGTAGGTCTCACCGGCGTCGGCCCGGAAGGGGACCGCGGTGTAGATCTTGTCATAGCCGTTGGTGAACCCCCGGGTGACGATCTCGTCGCCGGCGGAGTCCGTCCAGGTCACGCGGCAGAAGCCCGGGGGCGAGAGGTCCGTGCCCTCGATCATGATCCGGCCACCGGGGAGCGCATCCTCGTCGGTGATGTCGGTGATCGCGGCGTCGCCGGCGGCCACGATGGTGATCGTTTGAGAGCAGTCACCGGTGTCGATCCCGTCTCCGTTCTCGATCTCGAGCGTGTAGACGCCCGCGTCGAGGTCATCGGGGATCGTGATCATCAGCGCGCGGCGCCTGCCCTTCGGTTCGACGGTGTCCGCGGTCTCGCCGGAGGAGTCGATGAAGCGCACTTCGCCGCCGCCCAGTCGCTTGCCGACCACCAGGATCGACATGCCGGGTGTCGCCGTTTCGGCGCTCACGCGGTAGACGACCGGCGCGCCCTCTTCGAGCACGATGAACTCGTCGTCGAGGAGCGTGCTGTCCACGGTGACGTCGACACCGCCGGTTGCGATGTCCTCCGGGACCTCACAGAGGATGAACTGGTCGTTGCTTCGAATCACCTCGGCATCGACCCCGTCGATCTGGACCGCGGGGTTGTCGCCGAAGTCTTCGCCCATGATGACGAGCAGGTCGCCCGGGGCGCCGCATTCGGGCTTGAATTCCGTGGCGGCGAAGGCCGCGCCGGAGAGCAGGATGATGGACAGGATTCCGGCCAGAGAGAGCCGGGTAAGGCTTGCGATCTTCAGTTTGCGCATGGCTCCCTCCTCAATTAAAAATGGTAACGGTGGTGTCGTTACCCTGGGTATCGGTGACGGATACGTCGGTCTTCTCAGCAACGCTGAACGTGATGACCAGGTGGGAGTTGACCGCCTCCGAGATGGCGGAGTCGATCGTCTGGCCGGCCCAGTCCGAGGTGGCGTCGACCACGTCGCCGGTGGCGGTGCCCTTCAGGGCTTCGACGATCACCATGGGGGACTCGCTCTTGTCGAGGGTCAGCACGTCCGCCTGGTCGTCGCCGTCGTAGTCGTAGCGCACGACCACGAGCTGCGCTTCCGGCTCCACGGCTCCACCGCCGCTGCCTCCGCCATCAGCGATGGGCGTCGAGCCCACCGGGAGGGCGGCGGTTCCGCCTCCTCCTCCGCCGCCGCACGCTGCAAACAGCAGCGCGACCGCGACGCACGTCACCACGTGGGATGTTCTGATCATGTGTCTCGCCTCCTTGATCTCAGCCGGACGCCCCAGGTCCGGAATGGCGTAGGAATAGTAACCCTGATACGGTGAATTGGTAGCGGCTGTTGGGAAATCGAGTCAGCCTCGATCCTCCGAAGAGGGGAGGTTTCACCCCTCGGAGAGTGCCGCGAGTGGGCTCGGCACCGCATGGGCGTACGCTCAAACCGCAAGCTGGTGGTCCCGGCTGAACGCGGTGCGGAACGTCAGGCGCGACGCCACGAAGCACGAGATTACCGCGGCCGCGGTGAGTTGGAACGCCACCAGCATCTGGTAGAGAGCGGCGTCGAGGGGATCCGCGCCGCCGATGATCTGGCCGCCCATCATGCCCGGGATCTGGACCAGGCCGACCACCATCATGAAGTTCACCGCGGGGAGCAGCGCGGCACGGTAGGACTGGCGGACCACGTCCTCCGCGGCGCGGCGGGCGGTGGCGCCGAGGGCCAGTTTCGCCTCGACCTCGCGGCGACGCGCCCGGATCTCCCCGTCGAACCGGTTCTTGTAGAGGGTCACCGCGTTCATTGAGTACGAGATGATCATGCCGCCCATGGGGATCAGGTACTGCGCCTTCCCGGGAGAGACCTTGATCACGAGCACGATCACCACGGCGAGCACGAAGAAGGGGCCGATCAACAGCGCCGCGGCGACGATACCGGCGTAGCCTTTCGTCTGGTGCTCCTGTCGCCTGACGGCGTTATAGACCGCCGCGCCGACCATCACCATCAGCACGACCGCGTTCAGCCACCAGGCTTCGACCTTGAAGACCCCGCGCAGTACGAAACCGATCGCGAGGAGTTGCACGATGGTGCGGACCGTCCCGATGAGGAAGAGCAGCGTGTAACCGACCCGGTCGAGCCGCGCGAGGACGATCGCCACGATCATCAGCGCGAGTGCCACGGAGAGATCCGGCCAGTCGAGGCGGATGTAGCCGCTCATTCCTCCTCCCCCGCGAAGAAGGCGCGCGTGTCCTCGAGCTCGGGGCTCTCGAAGATCTCCGGGCCGCCTCGTTCGAGCACCCGGCCGTCTTTCAGGACGAGCACCTGGTCCGCTACCTCCCGGGCCTGGGCCATGGCGTGGGAGACGAAGATCACGGTGAGGTTTCGCTCATCGCGGAGTTCCCGGATCAGGCGCAGGAGCCCCGCGGAAGCCTGGGGGTCGAGCGCGGAGGTCGGCTCGTCGAGGAGCAGCACCGACGGCCCGGGGATCAGCGTCCGCGCGAAGGCGACGCGTTGGCGCTGTCCCACCGAGAGGGCATCCGGGGCGCGGGACAGGAGTTCGCGGTCGAGGCCCACCCGCTCGAGCCAGGCCCCGGGGTCCTCGAGGTGCGGAGCCGTTGCTTCCGGATCCGCTGCGAATCGCAGGTTCTCCTCGACCGTCGCGCCGAAGAGCAGCGGTTCCTGAAAGACCAGGCCCACCTGCCGCCGGAGTACGAGGACGTCCATCTCCCGGATATCGTGGTCGTCCAGGAGGATCAGGCCGTCCCCGGGATCATCGAGGCGGCAGGCCAGGCGAAGCAGGGTCGACTTCCCGGAACCGGACGGGCCGAGGATCGTGAAGACCTCGCCGACCTTCGCGCGAAAGGACACATCCCGGAGGATGGGGACATCCCCGTCGGGGCCGCTCTTCGTCAGACTGACGTGCTCGAACTCGAGCATTTTGGTCCTCACCCGGAGGCGCGCCAGCGATCGCCGAGCACCTCCGCCGCCCGGGTTGTGTTCATCCCGTCTTCCGCCGCGATGCGCAGCACCTCCGCCGCCGAATCCTCGATGCGTGCCACCCTCACCCGGGCGTACTCCTCCTGGTAGCCGCCCGGCACGAGTTCGGTGGCGAGGTTCAGCAGCCACCCCGCGCCGGCCACTTCCTCCGGCACCATGAGGATACCGCGATCCGCAATCATCTGCGCGTGACGGAGCTGTTCGAGCTGTCCGTTCGCCGCGCCGGCGATGAACCGGCAGTGGAGCCGCGGGATGGTCTCGTCGGTGAACACCGGGCCCCGGGCGTTCGGAGAGAGCACGTCGCACGACAGCGTGAGCATCTCCTCGGGAGAGACCATCGTGGCGTCGACCGCCTTCGCCACCGACCGGGCCTTCTCTCGATCGGTGTCGGCGACGAACACCTTCGCGCCCGCCGAGGCGAGCTCGCCTGCCAACAGCCCGCCAACCCGTCCGGCGCCGAGCACGGCCACCGAGACGCCGGCGAGATCCTCGAGGCACGCCCTGATGGCCGAGAGAGCTCCTCTGGCCGTCCACGGGCCGGGATCGCCGGAGCCGCCCTGCCCCACCGGGAGTCCGGCCACGTGGTCGGTGGTCTCGAGCAGGATTTCGAGTTCAGGCGGAGCGAGCAGGGGCCCGGGAATGGCGAGCACCCGGCCGCCGAGCCACTCAAGCGCCCGTGCCAGGGCGCCGAGCGCCACTTCGCGCTCCAGGTCCTCGGGAACCCCGATCACCCGCAGCGCGGCCACTCCGATGTCCAGGCCGAGGGCGCCGGTGCGGATCGACAGGCTGCGGACGATCCGCGATAGCTCGTTGTTGACCGCCTGGCCGTCGGTCGCGGTGGTCATCCCGGCCGGTGCGAGTGCGGGCGGAGCCCCCGGGCCGATCTCGACCAGTGTCTTGAGCCCGGTTTCCGGATCCGTTCGGCGGAGTTGCATCGGTCCTTCCTACTCGTTGACCAGGCGGAGGCGGAACCGCACGTCCACCGCCAGGCACTTCTCCTCTTCCGGACTGGCGATGAAGGGGTTCACGTCGAACTCGACGATTCGCTTGAAGTCGTTGACGAGCTGGGAAACCCGCAGCAGTGCGTCCTGCACCATGTCCAGGCGAACCGGGTCCTCGCCCCGGACACCTTTGAGGAGCGGCCACGCCCGGATCGACCGCATCATGTCCGCGGCGTCCGCTTCGGTGATCGGGGCCAGACGGAAGGCCACGTCCTTCAGCACCTCCACGTAGATGCCGCCCGCGCCGAACATCACCATCGGGCCGAACACCGGGTCGGTGGAGACGCCGAGGATGGTCTCCTTGCCTCCGGTGATCATCTGCTGGACGAGGAAGCCGTCCACCACGATGTGCTCGTCGGCCTGACCCACCTTCTCGAGGATGCGCGACACCGCCTTCTTCACGTCCTCCGCCGAGCGCAGGTCCACCACCACGCCGCCGTAGTCGGACTTGTGGGAGATGGTGGGGGACATCAGCTTCACCACCACCGGGAACCCGCACTCCGCGGCGAAGGCGGCGGCGTCGTCGGGCCCCATGCAGAGCTTCCAGTTCGCCACCGGGATACCGTACGCCTCGAGGAGGTCGAAGCCTTCCATGGTGGTCAGGTAGTCCCGGCCCTCGGTGACCGCGTCGTCGATGATCCCGGCCGCGGTGTCGTAGTCCACGTCGAGGATCGGGACGACTCCCTCCGGCTTGTCGAGGAAGCGCTTGTACTTCAGCATCTGGGCCAGCGCGTTCACCGCCGACTCCGGGAACTCGTAGATCGGGATGCCCCGGCCGAGGTCCTTGATCCCGTTCAGCACGTCTTCGCGGGCCATGAAGCAGGTCAGTACCGGCTTCTCCGCCCCGCGGGCGCCATCGAAAATCGCGCGAGCCACCACGATCGGGTCGTGGATGACCGGCGGGACATACAGCGCGATGACCGCGTCCACGCCCGGGTCGGCGAGCAGCATCGGCAGCGCCGTCTTGTAGTGGTCCGCGGTGCAGTGACCGAGCATGTCCACCGGGTTCCCGAAGGCGGCCTCCTCCGGGAGGATCTCCATCAACTGCTCTTCGGTCTCCGGCGACAGCTTCGCCATCGTCATTCCGGAGGAGATGATCGCGTCGGTGGCCATGATCGCCGGGCCGCCTGCGTCGGTCAGCACCGCCACGCGGCCACCCATCGGCAAGGGCTGCGTGGAGAAGGCCATGGCTACGTCGAAGAGGGTCTCCACCGTGCCGACGCGGATGATTCCGGTCTGCTCGAAGAGCGCGTCCGCCGCGACGTCGAGGCCGGCCAGCGCGCCGGTGTGGGAGATGGCCGCCCTCGCGCCGGCCAGCGTTCGCCCACTCTTCACGCAGAGCACCGGCTTCTTGCGGACGACGCGCCGCGCGAGGCTGGTGAACTTCCGCGGCTCACCGAAGCTCTCCAGGTACATCAGGACGACCTGGGTCTCCGGGTCGTCCTCCCAGTACTCGAGGAGGTCGATGGTATTGACGTCGGCCTTGTTGCCCATGGAGCAGAACATGGAGCAGCCGAGGTTCAGCTCCCGGGCGTGCTCCAGAATGGCCACGCCCATGGCGCCGGACTGGGACAGGAAGCCCAGGTTCCCGGGCAGCGGCGGCGTCGGGGCGAAGGTGGCGTTCAGGAAGAAGTTGCGGTGGGTGTTGACGACGCCCATACAGTTCGGGCCCACCATCCGCATGTTGTATTTCTCGCAGATGGCGATCAGTTCCTCTTCGCGCCGGAGCCCCTCGGGGCCGACCTCACGGAAGCCCGCGGAGATCACGATTACACCGCCGATGCCGCGCCGTCCGCAGTCTTCGAGCGCCTGGGGGACATGTTGCTTCGGAACGACCACGATGGCGAGGTCGATGTCGTCGGTGATCTGGAGGACGGTGTCGTAGACCTTCATCGAGTGGATGACGTCCGCCTTCGGATTCACCGGGAAGACCTTCCCGTTGAACTCGTACTCGATCAGGTTGTGCATCATCTCGCGTCCGATCGAGCCCTTGTGACGCGAGGCGCCGATCACCGCGATGGAGCGAGGCTTGAAGATGCTGTCGAGAGACCGTTTCTGCTCAGCCATGTGCCACCCTGTTGAGAGATACTCTGGATCGCGCATTCTCGCCCCTTCGGACGCGGAATTCGACAGAATCGGGGGCTGCCGGAGTGGCTTCACAGAATCTTCACGGTGGCAACCCGGGTTTCGGCATGGTGTTTGTCCCGGATTCGAGTGGAGGTTCGCTCGATGAGAGAATCGCTGCCGGTGCTCATACTCGTCTGGTTCGTGGTCGTTCCCGTGGGCCTGGCCGAGGACGGGGATTCTCTGGCGATCTCCCGCCAACCCCGACCGCAGTTTCGACTTCGCGGAGGCGACCGTGTTCTTTGCGAGGGGTGCGGTGGGAGGGGAGAAGCTGCGCGTCACGATCCGCGACGCCATCGACGACGACCTGCGGAATCCGGCTCCGGCCAGGGCCCCCCGCACGATGGCCGGCCGGACTCTCCTGCCGGGCCACTTCGTGCTCAAGGGAGTGGCGCCGGTTCATGATTTCGCAGGCCGCGTATCCGGACATCCACTTCGACGCTCCGGCCGAAATTCGCTTCCCCGTGGGCACGCCGGAGGGCAACGAGCCAGGCACGGCGATCCACCTGGCCTCGATCGGCCGGGAGTGGGGCGCCCCTCGCCCTCGGCGGGTCGGCCGCCGTGCCGACCACCCACCCCCGCCCCCCGTCCGGGGATGCCGCGCCCGTGCCGGCAATCCGCGTCGCCGTCCTGACCGCGAGAGCTTCCCCCGGTTCGCCTACTCGATCCGCCGCCGTCGCCGGATGACCCGGGTTCCGGCGAGACCGCTGAGCATGACGAGGCCGAGCCAGACTGCGCCGGGGAGAGGTACGATGCTGGTTGGCGTTTCGTTCACTCCGACCCGGATCCGGTAGGCGCCGTCGTTGTCGTCGTAGGCCCCCGGCGCTCCAGAGAATCCAAACCCGTCAGGGATGCCGAGGAACAGGCGGGTCGCTCCGGCCGGCGCCGTGAATTCCTGGAACAGGCCGCCGCTCGTCACTCCATTGCCGATGTAGAAGACCTGCCCGAGGGCCGGGGTCAGGGCCAGGAAGTCTTTCCCCAGGCCCCCAGTGGAGAAGTCCAGTGTCGCCGGCGCCCCGGAAATCGGAATCGATGCGCCGAGGAAGACCCCGGTCAGCGGGCCTTGCGGGCCCCTGTAACCGCTGATCCCGCCATACGAACTCAGATTGCTGCCACCCACGCCGTTTCCGTCCGGCCCGAAGAGGGGCGCGCCAAATCCGTTGAAGAAGCTGATCCCTCCGCTGGCCGGGTCGAGGACTTTGACGACGTCTCCGGCGACAACCGCGATGACGGGTGGGAGAGTCTCCTGGATCTCCTCCGGGGTGGGGCCCCAATGCCGGCTCATGCCGCCCGGCCACGGGTCGGACGCCGCCGGAATGGTGAGGTCGGTCCGCCCGGCCAGGAAAATGGCGTCGCTGCCGTCGATCGTGATCGTGTGGATGGTCCCGGCGAGCGCCGGTGTACCGACCATCACACCAAGACACCCGATTGCCACCCAGAGCGTGGCGAGCCCGTATCGTCTGCTCATCTGCCGCCTCCCTCGCAAGAATTGCAAGTCAGTACGCATTGATTGGCCGGAAACGCATCGATTCACGAATCCATCCCACCAGCTATTGGTGAAGTCGCGGGTAACTTTGCGGAATTTCACGAGATTCCGCCCCCGCCTGCCGGTCGGCGAACGGCTTCAGGGCCATCGTGGACCCGACGGAGCGGCTCTACGCCAGGTACTTCTCGAAGTACTCCCTTGCGCTCATCCGCTCCGCGCACGGCATGCAGATGAAGCCTTCCAGCTTGTCCGGGATGGCCCAGATTCCGTCGGTGCGGTTCAGGTCGCAATAGGTCGCGCAGTGCTCGCAGAGGCGGATCTCGTAGATGCCCGTCTCCAGGCCTTCGATCCACTCCTTCGCGAGCTCCCGGAAGGGGACGTAGCTCGGAAAAGCCACGCTCTGGGTGGCGGGTTCGAAGGAGAGCTCCGGGTAGCTGATCAGGCTGATCAGGGCCTCCCAGAAGCCGGGTTCCATGTCGACGTCGAGGAGGTCATTGGCCTCGGCGATCGTGAGTCTCTCGGTCGTGATGCGCTTCATGTCCGGGATCTATCTCGTCAAGGCCTTGACAATGATGGCGAAGAGGCCGGTCTCGGCACGGCCGGCGCTGACGACCACCGCTCCTTCGTTCCCTGCGGCCGGCGTCACCGTGAGTATGGTCCGGGATCCATCCGGCATCCCGGGAGCACCGAGCAGCGACAGCAGGCGTGAGAGTTTTGCGTTGATCACCATCGGCGACCCGAAGGTCGATTCCTCGCCCACTTCAGCGGCGGCGACGGCCTTCGGATCCTCCCCGAAGATCATCACGCGCCCCTCGACGCGGGCGTTGTTCCGGTACTTCTTCGCGACCTCCTCGAGGCTCACCTCGGGCCGCAGCGAGAACCGAAGCAGTGGCGCCTCCCCGGTGCGGAGCAGGATCTCCATCGGCCCCGCGGCGATGTCCCCGATCCCGTCGGCCGCCTGGGCCTGCCAGAACTGCATACTCGCCGCCGCCACTCTCTGGATGGCCCGGGGGGAGAGGTTCGCACCCATCCACACCCCGTCGGCATTGCTCTTCACCCAGGCGCCGGGAGCCTTTCCGCCCGCGGTGAGCTGCCGGAAGATGCTCTTCTCACCGGTCGCCACGGTGACTTCGTCCCGGTAGCCGTCCTCCGTCTTCACCAGCACTCCACCGGCCCGGCGGCCATCGAAGAACTCCGGCATCGGGAAGAACGAAGCATCCCTGACCCACAGGAATCCGTGCGGCTTCCGCTTCGCCTTCGTCGCGGCGTCGGCCCGGGCGGCGACGAACTCGTCCACGTAGGCGAGCGTTCTCCCGGTCGGACCCGTCACCTCGCGCAGCACTCGCCCGAGGATCAGCGCGCTCGAAGAGATGAAGATCCGACCGCGTGCATAGACGACATAGAGGTCCGGACCCTTGCCGGAGAGGTGCAGGCAGGGAAACCCGGTGAGCAGCTCTTCCTTGGCCTTCTTCGCGAAAACCGGGGCGAGCAGTCCGCGAACCAGTTCGCGCCCGACCTCCTGCAGGCCGTCGCCGTTGCGGCGGGTGGCGAGAGTGACGAGGAAGTGCCGCGTCCGGCTCGCCGGAATGCCCGGCCGCGCCGGCAGGCCCACCGTGTGCAGGGACAGGGTCACCGGTCCATCGGCGGCGGCCTGCACTATCTCGAGCAGCGTGGCCACGGACTCGGGCTCGATCGCGCTCCCGGCGACGAGCCGCTTCGCGAGCGCGGCCCGATCGTCGCCGGTCCGGGTCAACAGATCCGAGAGGACGTTCGCGTTCGGCAGCTTGACAAAGAGCAGGGTGCCCCTCGGCAGGAAGTCCTCCATCGGCATGATGATTCGCTCGTTCTGCGCGGCGGCCGGTCCGGAGGCCGCCAGACCGGTCAGCAGGACGAGCAGGGCAATCGTTCTCACTCTTTCCATGCCTTCACCATCGCTTTCGCCACCTTCTCCGCCTCGAGTCCCCGGAAGTTCCGCGCGACCCGCCCGGCGATCTTCCTCGCTTCGCCGGTCTCGCCGGCCGCCCCGGCCTCCCTCGCTGCCGCGAGCATCTTCGCGGCGATCTTTTCCAGTTCCTCCCGGATCTTCTCCGAGTCCGGCGAAAGCCCCGACTTCTCTTCGAGGCTCGTGAGTTTCTTCAGATCCCGGCAGGCGTTCCGGTACTTCTCCCTGCCGATGGCCTCGCGGATCTCTTTGGTCAGCAGGTCGGCCTTGTCTCCGGCGGCAAAAAGCCTCCTGCTCTTCGCCAGGTATTCGCCGAACCATCCCGCGGCGATGCCGGGCCGGCTCTGGTGGCCCATCCCCTTGATCATCTCGAGTTTCACCTTCGGATACCCGGCTCTGGTCAGTGCGTCATAGGCCTGTTGCGCCTGCCCCGGCTTGCCGTCCTTGCCGAGGATCAGCGGATGATCCTTGTCTCCATAGTAGATGTAGATGTCGAGGCGTTTTCTGCCGGCCTCGAGGAGTTTCTTATCGGTGACGAGCCACTGCGGCGCCCAGTTCCCGCCGCGCGTGCAGATGTGGGTGATCAGGTCCGGGTGGCGCAGGCCGGTGTGGTAGGAGGGGTTCCCGCCGCCGGAGAAGCCGGTGATCATCACGGCACGCCGATTGATGCGGAAGTACCCGGCGAGTTCCTCGTAGATGGAGAGCAGGACCTCCTCGTCCTCCACTTCCGGTCGGAGGTTCGAGTTGGGCGCGCGGTTCACGGTGGCGCTGCACATGTCCGGGCAGGCCACGATGAAGCCGTACTTCCTGGCCAGCCCGACCCACTGGCCGATCTCCCCCTTGCCCGATCCGTTGCGGCCGTGGCTCGAGAGGACGAGCGGCATGGAGGCCCGGGGGGAGTAACTCGCCGGGACGTAGAGCGAGTACGGGTGGGCGTGCTTCTTCGAAGTCCGGTGAAGGACGGTGCCGGGTCTGGGCGGTGCCTCGGCCGCGAGCGAGGTCGAGACGAGCAGCATCAGGAACAGGGTGGTGAGCCGGGTGGTCATGGAAACACCTTGCCGGGGTTCAGCAGGCCGTCGGGGTCGAAGACTTTCTTCAGGTTCCGCATCAGTTCGATGGCCTCCTTCGAGTGTCGCAGGTGCAGGTGATGGCGTTCGGTCAGGCCGATGCCGTGCTCGCCGGAGATGGATCCACCGAGGGAGATCGCCGCTTTGACCACGTCTTCGTGGGCCGCCTGGAGTGTCACCTCCCACTCTTCATCGGTTGCCTGGGCCGCGGTCCGCAGCAGGTTCACGTGGAGGTTGCCGTCGCCGGCGTGGCCGAAGGAGACTACCTCGAGGCCGTGCTTCTCCCCGACTTCCCGTGCCCGGGTGACCAGGGTGGTGATCGAAGCCCGGGGGACCACGGTGTCGACGCCGCGGTAAGTGGTGAAGGTCTTCAGCGCGTCGGCGATGACCCGGCGGATCTCCCAGAGTTCCTCCTGTTTGCGCCGTTCCGTGGCCAGGAGCACATCGATCGCGCCGACGTGCACCAGCGCCTCGCCGATCTTCTCGAGGTCCCGGGCGACGCGATCTTCCTCGCGCCCGTCGACTTCGACGAGCATGTGCGCTTCGGCTTCCATGAACGGGAACTTCTTCTCTTTGAGCCGGGCGCCGAACTCGATGGAGCGCCGGTCCATGATCTCGAGGGCGCTCGGGGTGATCCCGGTCCAGAAGACGGCGTTGACGCCCTGGGCGGCGCGCTCGAGTGTGGGGAAGGGGGCGAGGAGGATGGAACGGTGGCGCGGCAGGGGCAGGAGCTTCAGGATCGCGCGGGTGACGACTGCAAGCGTGCCCTCCGATCCGATGATCAGGCGGTGGAGGTTGTAGCCGGAGCTGTCCTTGCGGTTCTTGCCTCCGGCTTCGATCACGCGGCCGTCGGGGAGGACGAAGGTCAGCCCGTAGACGTGGTCCGCCGTGACGCCGTATTTCACCGCGCGCATTCCGCCGGCGTTGGTCTGGATGTTGCCGCCGAGGTGGCAGGAGCCCTTGCTGGCCGGGTCCGGGGCGTAGAAGAGCCCCACCTCTGCCGCGGCGTCCTGCAGGGTTTCGGTGATGACGCCGGGTTCGACGACCGCGAAGCTGTTCTCCCGGTCGATTTCGATGATCTTGTTGAACCGCTCGAGCGAGAGGACGATTCCGCCGTGCACCGGCACCGCCGCCCCGTGCTTCCCGGTCCCCGCGCCGCGAGCGGTGACCGGCACGCCGGCGGACCGGGCCAGCCGCAGCACCGCCGAGACATCTTCGGTGGACCCGGCCCTGACTACCACTTCGGGTGTGGCGGAGAGGTTCTGGGTCTCGTCGTGGGAGTAGGGTTCCTTGTCGTCCGGATCGGTCAGGACGTACGGTTCGCCGACCGCTTCGCAGAGCCGTCTGACCAGTCCGTCGTCTACCGGTTTGAAACTCATGATGTCCTCCGGCTCGCCGCCGCCTCTCCCCGAAGCGCCATCGATCGAGCGGTGCACCATTGTATGGTTCGCGGGAAGAGTTCCTACGGCATCCGGGCGGCGCATCGGCCGGGGAAGGGTAGAATTGGACCGATGCCGCCGCCCCGCAAAGAGAAACTCACGACCCGGAGACTCCTCGCCTTCGGTCTCACGACCTGCTTCGCGGTGTGGGTGGGTGGGAGCGTCATGACCGATGTCGTCATGATTCCCATTGCCTTCAGGGTATTGCCGAGAGAGCAGGCGATCATCTTCGGTGCGGAGGCGTTCCGCCAGCTCAACATCATCGAGTCCATGCTGGGCGCGGCCACGGTCCTGATGACGTTTGCTTTTGGCCGCCCTGGCTTCGGCACCCGGCGCAGGAGCATCGTCGCCCTGTGTTTGAACCTGGCGATGACGCTCTGCGCGCTGATCTTCCTGCTCTACCTGACGCCGTACATCACCGCGAGGGCGGAGGCCCTGGTCCACGCCGGCGTGGACCTCGACGACCTGACCTTCATGCCCCCCGACCGCGTGAAGCTCCGGGACATCCACATCGTGTACGCCTTGCTGGACGGCCTGAAGATCTCGGCGGGCGTGGCGCTCCTGTGGCTCCTTTCGACGCGCCGGAGCCGTTAGGCCCCGTCTGGTAAGAACTGCTGCATTCGAGGGCCGCTGCATCCCGCTGCGCATTGTTCCCCGTCGGTTGAGCCCAGTGACGTTGCGCCCTCCCCACGCCTTGTCGGATCGGGCCAGGCGGCGCTCGGTCCTGCGAGCTTGTTCTTGCGTGCGCCGCGTTTCCACAACCTGGGAATCTACGGGAGATTGTGTTGCGTCGATGCGGGTGGCAGCCATGACAAGGTGTGTCGGAGGAGGCAGGCGTGGATGCTTTGCAAGAAGGCCCGACGATGCGATGCGCCGCAACCGCCCCGGAGATCGCGGGAAATGGTGAGAGATGCGGGAGAGAGGCCGCCCTTTCACTGGTGCGTTCCCATCACCCCTCGGAGGGCGCCTTGTCGTCGGCGCCGCGCTGACCCGGACGGCGGCGTCCACGGATTCGGCGGCAGGCCGCAGCCGGAACCCCCACCCGCAGCGGACCTTGACCCCTCGGCCCCAAGCTGCCAATCTGTCCGGCGCAGCCAAGGCTGCACCAGCCCCAGGTACGGTGGGCCCTTAGCTCAGCGGTTAGAGCAGGGGACTCATAATCCCTTGGTCCCAGGTTCGAATCCTGGAGGGCCCACCAACCCAAGCCCGCCTGTTTTCCGGGGTTCCAACGTTCTGCCTACGAGTAATCTACGAGTGGCGACGGTACGGAATGGACGCCAGAATGGACGCCAATTGGACTCCAGGATGGACTCCAGATTCTGAAGGGGCGGGTGCATCCCGGTCGAGAGGTCTGGCACAATCTAGCCGAGGTGAAGAATGCCAATGGTGCCAGGACCGCACGACAGAATCAGATCCCGCGAATGGGAGAGGCTCGAGTACCACGACCCCGCAGAGGTTCTTCGACGTCTTCGCTCTTTCGAGCCGGAGGTGGCGGCCTCGGACCTGCCCGACGAGGCGAAGAGTCTCAGGACCCACGACCTACGCCACTTCAAGGAGAAACGAGAGGCTGCGCTCTTTTGCCACGGACTGACCGTCACGGGGATGGGACCGACGGTCTACCACGCATCATACGAGTCCCAAGATCTTGATTTCGTCACACGATGGGAGGTGGATGGCGTCCGCCGCTACACGCCGGTCCAGCTGAAAGAGGTTCCGCCCCAGGAGTTGAATGCTCGGGCCAGCATCGAGGAGACCCTTCTGAATTTACAGAAGTACGTGGACTCCCGCGACCTGGTTGTTGCCCTCTTCCTGAACCGCAGACTGCAGCATCTCAATCTCGCCGACATCGAGGTCCCGTCGCTGTCTATCGGTGGGCTCTGGTTCTTTGGCGCGGCGTCCGAGGACGGGGATGCGTGGTTCCTCTACGGCGATGTTCTCAAGGCTCCTCAGCTGCATCCGTTCAGCTACCCTGAAGGCGGTTTGTGAGCCATACCCGTTCCGTCTGAGGGGTGAGCAGAGGGTACGTGGAGGGAGTGGTGCCTGTTACAGGGAGGGCGCTGTGGAGGGGGCCGCTTCGCGGATGCGGGTTTCCAAGAGTGTCAGCGCCACCTCCGCCGCGTTCCCCGGCGCGTGCTGCGCATACCGCATCGTGACCATCAGGCTGTTCGGCGAGTGCCCGAGCCATCGGCCGATGTCGGGCAGCGGCACTCCTGCCCGGACCAGATTGACCGCTGCCTGATGCCGAAGGTCGTGCGGGCGGAGGTCCGGGTAGCCGATCTTCGCGGCGGCGCATTTAAACGCCGCCCCGTCCTTCCCTCCCCACTTCGCCGAGATGTGCGCGAAGACCCGGTCCGGCCCGCTCATGGGGACCACCCGGCTATCCCGGATCTCCTTCAGGCGGTCACGGAGACGGTGGGGCAGGGGGATGGTGCGGGTCCTGGCGCTCTTGGACTTCCGAACCGTGAGCAGCCCCTGCCCGGTGGATACGTCCTGCCACTCAAGGTTGAGCAGATCTCCCATCCGGCACCCGGTGTCGAGGGCAGCCAGCATCAGATCCCGGAGCCGATCCGACAGCGCGGCGATCAGTGCGTTCTGCTCCTCCACCGAGAGGGCGGGGACGGGCCGCTCCTGCTCGGGGACCCACTTGATCCCGAGCATCGGCGTCTCCTCGATGTGCCCGAAGTCCTTGGCCCGCTGGAACATGACCGACAGGATCGCCACGTAGCGGTTCCGTGTGGCCTTGGAGGCGCCGTCGGCAACCCGGTCGGCCAGGAACTCCTCCACATCTGCGCGTTCGATGTCGGCCAACACGAGCCCCTTGAACGCGGGGAGGGCGACGCTGTTCAGGCGGGAGCGTTCGTTCTTGAAGGTCGAGGTCTGGTGCTCTGCCTCGAGGTGCTTGAGGTGGATGGTGAGGAACTTGTCGAACGTGATGTCGCTCCGAGTCGGCGGCTCGTCCTCGAAGGGAAGGCCGGCCTTCACTCGCCGGGTGACCTCAGCCGCATACTGCTCTGCGGCCTGGATGATCGTCCTTCCCATGGTGACTTCCTCGTGTAGCTTTCTGACCTGTGCATCCGTGATTCGCAAACCGTCACCTCCCAGGAGACGGTTCGGCAGCGAGGGAAGATCCCTACACCGCGCCA
>JAJSAM010000028.1 GCA_024274785.1 Planctomycetota bacterium
CCGCGACCCGGAGCAGGTCACGCATGGTCTCCGAATGCCGGTGAGTCTGGAACGCGGCCATCGAGCCTCCGCGTTCCGTATTCTATCGAGTCTCGCGCCGGCGGCATCGACGATGGTCCGGCGCCGGAGCCGGTATCAGGGGTAATACGCCCAGCCGGTGACGGGCGTGAAGTTCTTCATGGTCTTGTCCTGGCCCAACCCGTACTTGGAGGCGCGATTGTATTTGCTCGCCCGGTTGTACTTGCTGGCCCGGGGGTAGCGGTGTCCGCCGGGGCCCGACTCGAGGTCGGGGGCGCCGTTCAGAAGCCGGTCCCGGAACCGCTGGGTCGAGCCCGGCTGGACGATGGTCCCTAGGGCATTGACGGCGGTAACGAATTCCGGCGGCGGGGCGGGGTCGAGCTGCTCGAAGGTCACCTTCGGGGGCACGGCCATCCGCATGGGGCGCCGGGTCCGGTCCACGTACATCTTCAAGAACGAGCACCAGCCGGTATCTTTCGCAAGCGCCAGGTTCTCGTAGGAGCCGGCGACGGTAGCCCAGGGGAAGTAGATGGAGAGCCCGTTGGCGTGCTGATAGGCCGGCCCGCTGCAGCCGCCGAACACGACGAGCGGATCGGAGGTGGTCTTCGGGTCGAAGAGGCCGATGATCCGGTCGCAGGCCTTGACGACCTTGCGAGCCGGCGATTGCGGCCACCAGACGAAGCGTTCCCGGAGGCGCTCGCAGAGGTCGCGCAGATCGACGAACTGGTGGAACTTGAAGGTCTGCGACTCCCAGTGCGCGAGCACGATCTGCTCTTCCCAGGTCTTGTCCGGGAGGACCTTTTTCAGGGCCGTGGCGAGAGCCCGCAAAGGTGTTTTCAGCTTCCCGATCACGTCGAGATCGATGGCGGCGAGGTCCACCGAACGGCCGGCGAGGCGATCGAAGTCATTGTGGTACTCGACGTACTGTCTGACGATGATCTCGACCAGTTGCCGGGGCGTGACGGCGGAGCCCTGCTGCTGTTTCCGTTCCAGGGCGGTGTGGAGAATCCGCTGGTATGGCCATCCGAACTCCGGCTCGTAGCCCTCGGCGCCGACGAGATATTTGGCGTGTTTGCGCACCTGGTAGCAGACTTCGGCCATGCTCATGAAGCAGGCGTCCATGCCCAGGATGTCGATCCGCTTGCCGGTACACGGCTCGGCGGAGGGGGGCTTGGGCGGCTGGCAGCCGTGGATGGCCTCGTCGAGAGACCGCTCGAGCTCGTCGATCGAAAGCGAGTCCTCCTGGTTGTCGTCGATCAGGAGAAAATCCTCGGTGGCGCCGCTGCCGTGTCCGGAGAGGATCACGAGCTGGTGTCGGGCCGGGAGAGGCTTCTCCACTCTGGGGGTTCCGGTGCTGCCGTTCAGGGTCTGGAAGGTCTTGGTTCCGCTGACACACCAGCGGATGAAGTCGCCGAGCACGGCGGGGTTGCCGGTGTTGGTCTCGTTGAAGTTCGCCGGCGGCACCACCAGGTAGTCCTCCAGCGGGTAGTAGGTCGGGGGATTCCGGTCGACGAAGACGTAGCGCTGCGTCGGGATGCCGAATCCGCTCGGATCGAGCTGCGTGAAGACCTGGATCTCGGGCCAGGAATTCTTGCCCTGGATCTGCTGCATCGCCATGACCATCTCCTCGGTCAGGTTGTTGTCTCCGGCAAGGTAAGCGATGACGAGCCAGTCCTTGCTTGTGGTTCCTTTGGGCATCTTGCTTCTCCTCCCTGAAAGGGCATCGGGCAGCGCCGCGCAAGCGCCGCTGGTCGTTTCGGTTCGGCGGTCTACGCCGACTCCCTATGCCCGCCGTCGAGCTTCCAACAGGCCGCGGCGCGAGACCGCGACTACTTCATATGGGAATGATGAGACAGCCGAAAACGTTTCGGCCGGGGCCACCCGCGCACGGGCTCTTCGTCTCGTCGAGGGGGCGGGCGGCAGCCAATGGCACTATGCCACCGTTCGGTGCCCGCGTCAAGGGACTTCGCGGCCGCGGGCGGGAGCCACGGTTACGACGACGGTTTGAAGTAGAGGACCATGCCGGCGCCGGCGGCGGCGAGGAGGAAGCCGAGGTAGAGCATGGGGTTCGGGGCGGTCTTGGGCGGGTGGGTGACCATCGAGACGAGGACGTTGATCACGGGGGCGCCGGCGAAGACCAGTGGCATGACGAAGAGCGGAGAGCCGCCGCTGCGGAAGGCGAAGATGATGCAGATGGCGCCGCTGGCGCCGAGCGCGCCGGCGAGCATGGCGATGGAGACGCCCTTCGGGGAGAAGCCGGCGAGGGCGCCTTCCCGCAGCAGCACGACGGTGGGGGCCAGCACGGCGATGAAGAAGTAGGCCGCTCCGACACAAAGCAGCGCCCGCATGGGATGGCCGAGGGCGGCGGTTCCCTTATGAAGCGTCGGGCCGTAGAGGCCCCAGGAAAGCGCCGCTACCAGCGCGAAGACGACCCAGATCATCGATGTTTCCCCCTTCTTCGAAGCGCTTTGCATCCGATCTTAGAATGATAACCGAAGCGGGCGGGCGAAATTTCCGTGGGAGATGGAGCAGTGCGCGGCACGGAGCCGGAGATCCCGAGGGTGGGTGGGACCCGAGGGGACGGGCGAGGCGGACCCGGCAGGGTCAGTCCCCGGAGGTCCTCGGACCGGAATCGGACTCCTCTCCACAGACATGTCGCGCCCGGTCGCCGGGTGGTGCTTGACGCAACTTGACGGCAATCCATACAATGGGAGTGTCTACAGGTCGCGGTACTGCCGCGCCGCACGATGGACGAATGGCGCCTCCGACTGGCAGGAAGGCGCGCTTCTCGTCTGGTTAGGAGCCCGCATGAGATCCATTGGCTTACCGGAACTATTGATCATTTTGGGGATCGCCGTTCTCTTGTTCGGCGGACGAAAGATCCCCGAGGTGGCTAAGGGACTAGGGGAAGGCATCCGAAACTTCAAGACCGCCCTCGAGAACGAGGACAAGGCCGACGATACCAAGGCCGGGGAGGACGACAAGAAGCAGGCATAACGCTTCAGAACGCCGCCGGCAAGTCGGGCGGCGTCACCGGAGTTTCCACGAAAGAACACCCCGCTGGCAGACTGCCGCGGGGTGTCTCTTTTTCGAGCGGGGCGGGACGTGCTATTTCGCTCTCGGTTTCCGGGGCGGGACGATGGTGTCCTTGCAGCTCTTGGCGACCGTGAACTTCACCACCTTCTTGGCGGGAATCCTGATCGACTCACCCGTGGCGGGATTGCGACCCATCCGCGCCTTGCGGTCGATCTTCTTCAGCCGTCCGAGGCCGGGCAGCACGAAGACGCCGAACTTCTTGGTCTGCGCGATCGCCGTATCCGCGTAGGCCTGAATCACTTCCTTCGCGACCTTGTTCGTGATGCCACCCACTTCGGCGATCGCTTTCACGAACTCGGTCTGTGTCATCTTCTTCTGAGGTGCTCTCTTGGTTGCCATAATCTGTCAGTCTCCCAATGATGCTTCTCCCCTCCCTGCTTCATCAGGGAGTGTTTCCGCTCAATCAGTCACCGCTCTGTTTTCGTCTGGAGAATCGAGCAAGAACCTGTTCACGGTGACCTTCCGCGAGCCCGAGCCAGCGGGTAGCGGCTGATTCATGATAAAAGATTCGCGCTCGGCGTGTAAAGAGGAAAGTGCTTCGAAGGCCCATCTTTTAGGGGTTCGGCGTTGTCCTCGTCTCTCCGATCGAACCTGTTTCACGCCACCGCGGCCGTCGATGACGCTACGGAATCGCCGCTCGAGGAAGCCGCCTTCCGGGCCGGCATCGCCAGTTTCGTCCGCAGCGCCGCGTCCAGGCGATCGCGCACCTCGGGATGCTCGCGCAGGAAAGACCGGGCGTTCTCGCGTCCCTGTCCGAGCCTGTCTTCACCGTACTTGAACCAGGTCCCGCTCTTGTCGACGATGGCATGGCGGACGCCGAGGTCGATCAGTTCTCCCTCTCTCGAGCAGCCCGATCCGTAGAGCAGGTCGAACTCCGCCTCCTGAAACGGTGCGGCCACCTTGTTCTTGACGACCTTCACCCGGGTCCGGTTGCCGATGACCCGGTCGCCATCCTTGACGGCGCCGATCCGGCGGACATCGAGCCGGACCGAGGTGTAAAATTTCAGGGCGCGTCCCCCGGTGGTGGTTTCCGGACTGCCGAACATGACGCCGATCTTCTCCCGAATCTGGTTGATGAAGATCAGGCAGGTGTTGGCGCGGGC
>JAJSAM010000029.1 GCA_024274785.1 Planctomycetota bacterium
GAAGCTCGAGGCGCTTCGGCAGTCCGCGCCCGACACCGAGTACGGCCGCAACCGCACCCGTGAGAAGCTGATGGCGCTCGGAGAGATAGCGGCGCAGGTGGCGCCGGAGGACCTCCCCGACGGTCCGGCTATCACGAACCCCTACTACGAGAAAGTGAAGTGGAAGGTCTGGCGTGACGATGCCACGCCGGTCGAGAACGTCCAGAGCCTGGTCCACGAGGGCAAGGAGAAGAAGCCGGTCACCATCACGCTGACCCCGACTCCGGTTTCGCAACGGATCTACCCCGCCGGAAAGATCCGCGACGGGGAACCGATCAAGTGGGAAACGCGAAAGACTCCTTCGAAACAATTCGCCGGTGTCTGGGACGACGTCTACGCGAGTTGGTCCGGCCTGCACGGCTACATGCGGTCGAGTTGGCAGGTCACCGACGGCAGCGTGGTCAATCTGCGGCCGAAGGGTCTCGATCACGTCATGCACTTCGTCGAGATGCGCAAGACCGCGGAGATCCTCCGCTGCGGCATCAACTTCGTGCACCAGTCGACCACCGGTATGGCCCACACCATCACCAACGGCTACAACCCGAAGATGACGGTGACCTACGAGAATATCTATTTCTCCGACTGCCTGGTGACGTCCCCCGCTCATGCCTCCTTCACCGAGGACTGGGCCGATCGCACCAAGGATATGTACCTCGCGCTGGTGCCGACGCTGTTCAACTCCGTGGGATCCTCGAACAGCGAGACCATGGCGATCACCAAGATGATGATCGTCGGCGGATACCTCCCTCCCGAGTCGAAGCTCATCCTGAAGCGGAACGGACTGTACCCCTCGGCGCTTCTCTACATGTGGAAGGCGTCGCTACCCTACGATGTTCCCTTCGATCACGAACTCCGGCAGCGCATCGCCTACCGGGCACTGGGGGACGAGAGACAGTTTCCCGGGAAGTACGGCCACGCCGGGGGCGAGCGCGGCAACCTCGCCCTTGCGTTTCACCGCTACGACGAAATCCGGCACATGCGGAACATGATCCGCATGGCGGAGGAGATGACGGTCCTCCCGCCGGAGGCGATCCTCAACGACATGACCGTGACGGGTGGCAAGAGCGTCTTCCTGCTGAAGAAGGCGGCCCTGATCCTGCAGGAGCCCGGGCGGGAGATCACCATCCGGGTCTCCACGTCGTCGAGCTACGACCTTCAGAAGCGTCCGCTCACGGTGCGCTGGAAACTCCTCTACGGCAACCATGAGACGACCTGTGAGCCCGGTGGCGCACCCAACACCTGGATCATCCGCGTGCCGTGGGATGAGACCCTGCCGGAAGGCCGCACCGCAATCGCGCTCATCGTCAACAACGGGGTGTCCGACGGCAATCCGGCGATCATCAATGTCTTCCGGAAGCGCACCGATCTCCCCCCGCCCGGCGCCGGGCCCGGGGGCTACAACTACACCTCGCCGTTCGCCAACCGCCGTCCGGTGATCCTCGGGCTCCAGGACCAGATCGTGAAACCGGGCGAAACCGTTCGGATCCCGCTTCGGGCGATCGACCCCGAAGGGCAGCCGGTGCGGTTCTACAATCGCGCCGGAGAACCGGGGGAACTCGACGGCAATCTCTTCACCATGAAGGTGCCGTCGGGCGCGGCGGCGAAGCCCCTCATGGTCACTTTCATGGCCTCGGACAGCACCGCCGGCAACAGCTACGCCGCAAAGCGTGTGGAGTTCTCGGTGGCGCCGAAAGTCCATGCCCACATCGAGTGTGACGAGCTGGTGGGCGCCGCTCCTTTCACCGTCAAGGTCTCGGCGAAGGGCTCGTCGGCCTCGGGGGCGAAGATGGAGTTCGGCTGGGAGTTCCTGGCCCCGGTGCCGAAGCAGAAGGCCGGTGACTGGAAGAAGATGCCGCACGGGTCCACGGCGACGCACACGTTCACCAAACCGGGTCTCTACCAGGTGGCGCTCACCGTGAAAAGCGGCAAGGACACCGACCGCGAGACGATCAGCGTGTGGGTGACCAGGGGGAAACCGCCGGCGCCGGTGGGTGGCATCGTGGTCCGTGGGAACGGTGTCCGCATCAGCGACGGCGACGACGCACCGAGCTCATTCGACCACACGTTTTTCGGCAAGGCCGGTGAGCGCGAGCGGATCGCGCGGACATTCATCCTGATGAACCGCGGCGCGTCGGAGCTCTCCTGCTCCTCGCGCGCGGTGACGATCGAGGGGCCGCAGGCCGGGGATTTCCGGGTGGTGCGCGGTCCCCGCAAGACGGTCGAAGGGCTCGGCTCCGCGACCTTCGAGATCGAATTCCGCCCGCGGGGCGGCGGCACCCGGACCGCGAAGGTGACGGTGCGCGCCGGCAGCGAGACGATCCGGTTCGCCATCGCCGGCACGGCTGACATCGACCAGGAGAAGGTCGATGCCGAGGCGGAGCGTCCTTTCCTGGCTGCGAAGAAGCTCTTTGACGCTCACGAATGGGCCCGGGCTGAAGCCGCCCTCACCGCATTCCTCGAACGCTTCTCCGGAGCGGGGGTGGCGAAGGAGGCGAGGGCGCTGCTCGAACGGGTCCGGACCGATCCCGACATCAGAAGGGAGATCGACGACGCGGCGAAAGCCGCCGGCGCCGCCCGCGACCTCGCAAAACAGGAGATCAAGGCGAAGTCCCTCTTCAGGATGGCCGAGAGTTCGCTGAAGAACGGCCGGGAGGACATGGCCCGGAAGTACTGGTTGCAGATCATCGACAAGTATCCGGACACCACCTGGGCCGGGAAGGCGAGGCAGCGTCTGAAGTAGGGTGGACCGGTCCGACTCTCACGCCTTGCGTCGCCCGGGGCTCCCGTTCAGCATGATGATACCGGTCCGGGACGCGGACCACGGGTCGAGCTCGGGGTGGAACTGCTTCCGGCTGCCGTTCAGTCGGCGCCGATCAGTCTCTCGATACGGTCCGCGGCGACTCCGGCCTGTGTCGGCCATCGGTTGAGGTCGAGCCCCTCCGGCAGGGTGTCGTCGGTGATGATCGCCTGAACCTCATAACCCGCAAAGGCGATCGGGTCCTCCCCGCAGTCGGCGCGCCAGACCTCGATCACCGGTCCGAGTGGTCCGTCGCGGCCCCCCTCGATCAGGACCAGGTCGTGTTCCGGCAGCATCGGTCGCAGCGTCGCGAGGTAGTCGTCGGCGCAGGTCGTCGGCAGATGCAGGGCCATGCCCGACGAGGTGACGAAGACGGCCGCAATGGAACCGGCCTCCCGGTGTGCATGGGAATCGCTGCCCGGCTTGTCCGTTTCGTGGAAATGCGCGGAATGCTTGATCGAAACGACCCGCATGCCGCGCCGGGCGAACTCCGCGATCAGTGCGCAGACCATCCGGGTCTTGCCGACGTTCTTCCGGCCGATGACGTGCAGAACCCTGTTCACGGTCGGATGACCTCGCTGGCTTCGCCGACAGGGCCTTCGGCGTTGGCGGTCACGGAGCGCACCCTGGCCTTCGGGATGCTCTCCCGGTCGGAAGCGCAGAGCCTGCCTGTCACACCGTTCATTCGCTCGTCTCCTTGTCGCCCACCACGGAGGGCCGGAGGAGACAGGATCATGTTGCCGGTCTCACGTCGTCTTCCCGAAGCGGACCATCTCGAGTCCGGCAAATGATCCTGCCTCCTCTGGCGAACTGCCGAGGAAAACCGGCGCCGGATAACCGGCGCGGATTGCCCTGACTGCGCATTGTGAGTCCGTACTCCGGGGCATCCCTGGACCCGGCCTTCCAGTTGCGGGAGATCGAGGCGTTACAGCGGGCGCCATGCCCGGCGCCGAGGGGATGTTGCAGAAGGACATCGGCTGGAACGTGACCGTTCCCGGTCTCAGATCCCGCTGCTGATCGCCACGCGCATGGCGATCAGCAATCCCACATTGGTGACCGTGGCCCAGATCGGATGACGGATGATCAGCGGGGAGAGCATCATGAGGATACCGGTGATGAGCTGGGGCACGCGCCGCTGTTTCTTGCCGAACAGGTAAACGCTGAATCCCACGGTGCTGACGATGAAACTCACGATGATCTCTTCGTTTGACACGATTCCACATCGAACGTGGAGCGCTCCCTGCTTGAGGTGTCTCTGCGAGCGCCGCGGTTTCCGGTCGAGCGGGGCCACGCCCTCGACCTCAGAAACCCCTGGACGAAGGCAGTACGGTTTCAACCGAGCGCGCGGGGAGCCAGGTCTTCGTCCCGTCGCGGAGCTGACCATGCACCCAGCCGCCATCGTCCTCGCGGCGTTCGAGGATCCGGATCTCGATTCCCGCCGGCAGGGGGGAGGAGTGCGATGGAGAATAGAACTCGCCGTCACCGGCACGGCCCTCGGTGCGGACGGTGAGGACGGCATCCGCGGCGTCGCGACGCTCCCGGTCGGTGACGAAAAGGGAACTGAACAGCGCGCCGGCGACAAGCAGCAGGAGCGCCGCCGCCGGTCGCAGTTTCCGGCGGCGGCGGGCCGGAACCAGGAGAGCCATTCCGCCGATCCAGGCGATCGCGAAGAGGATCGTGCGGGTTCGTGCGGTCAGCATGTCGTGCCAGAAGAAGAGGGCATGGAGCAGCCCGCTGCCGGCGCCAGCCCGGCGATCCTCGACTCCGAGTTCATGACGGATGGCGTCGAGACCGTCTCGTGCCCGATCGTTGCCGGGATCGGCCAGGAGCGCGCGCCGATAGGCGAGTACGGCCTCTCCCAGGTCACCGGCGAACGCCCGGGCATTGCCGATGTTGGTCAGGAGGCGGGTGCTCGCGTTCCCACCCCGGTACAGAGCCTCCCAGGTCGCGGCCGCCTCCCGGTAGAGCGCTTTCGCCTCCACCGGGTCGCCGGTCGCCGCTGCCCTGCGGAATTCGGAAAGCCCGTCCTCGAACTCCCCGGCCCGGGCCGCCCCGGCGAGCAGGAGCACGATCGCCATCACCTTCAGTCGAGGCATCGGTCGACCTCCCGGAGGATCGTTTCGAGTTCCGCGGGCGGGTCTCCGCCGGCGAACCGGGCGGAGATGAATGCCTGGTGGGCCGTGGTCACCTCCTGGACGACCTCGGAAGAAACACTTCGGGCCAGCAGCGCCCGTTCGAGCTCGGATGTCGTGATCTCACCGGGGGACAAGAGAGCCCGTTCCCGGAAATACTCGGCGAAAGCCTCCGCGGCCCGATCCGGGGACTCCGCTTTTTCCGCGAGACGAAGCTCCATGAGCGCCCTCGACAACGGGGTTCCCCGGGGCGCGTCCTTCGGTCTGGATCGCGCCCGATCCATCAGGATGAAGGAGACGACGAGGAGCGGTGGCAGCACGAGCAGGAGCGTGAAGCCCGTGGAGAAGAGTTCCGGTGCGGCCGAGAGAGCCTTTGCGCCGGTATCCAGAGTGTCGAAATTCGCCCTGACACCGAGGCGTGGGCGGATAGCCTCGCGACTCCCTGAATCCGCGGGAATAGCCGGGGCTGGCGCGCCCACCGCCTCGTCGGCGCGGATGGTCTTGACCTCCCGGACCTGCAGCGGAACAGGATCGGACCGCGCCACCTCGTAGCTGCGGCTGCGGGGATCGAAGTAGGGGAAGGGCAGGGAAGGGAAACGATCGACGCGGCTCGACCTGGCCCGGAACACGACCTTGAAGACCTTGGCGTCCCCCACGATCTCTCCGGGGTCGAGGTCCGCGTCCAGTTCGAAATCACGGGCGATTTCGGGGATCCCCGACCAGCGGGGGAGCGCCAGCCGTTCCAGCAGACCCTGGCCGCGGACGGTGACCGTCACTTCGATCGGATCGAAGGCGTTCACCTCTCGCGGCTGGGGATCCACCTCGATCGTGAAATGCCCGACCGCGCCGCTGAATCCCTCCGGACGCCCCTTCATCGGAAGGTCCTCGACCTGGTACGAAACCGGGCCGGTGCGGGCGCGGCGCTCCTCGGCCACGGGCACCTCGACGATTCGCCCAAGGAAGTCCCGGCGTCGGTTCTTCCCGGTGACGAGAGACATCCCCACCGTCGCGGAGAGGTCGATTGAACCGGTGGCCAGGGGCGTGACCTCGAGAGTGAACTCCAGCGTTCGGTAGAGCTTCCCTCCGACCTCCCGGTGGCCGCGGCTGATGGCGAGGGGGAGGTCGCCGAGACGAACGGTTCCCCCCGCGTTCTCCGGAGAGGCCCGGCCGGGCTTGATCTTGACGTCTCTTCGTCGGGTGAGCGGAATCGTGAGCGAGGTGAGGCCGAGCGGGTTTCGGGCCGATCCGAAGGCGTCCTCTGCCTCATCCACCTGGCCGGAGTAGAGCACCCGGTAGCGGACCAGAAACGGCATGAGCACCGGACCCCCCGAAGGCTCCGCCTCCACCTCGATCTTCACGCCCTGCTCCGGGCGGCGTCCCACCTTGACCGGGCCTACCGGGATCTCGATGACCGCGCCGGATCGTTTCTCGAGACGCACCGGGCCGATGGGGTATTCGCCCATCGCCGTCGCCGGTGGAAAGATGCGGAAGCCGATCTCCGTCACCGTGCGACTCACGCCGTTGATCATGGTCGTCCGGCGCGCTCCGGCCACGGGGCCTTCCACCCTGAAACCCTTCGGCACCAGCAGGGAGGCCCCGACGATATCTTCCGAGGTCCTCCCGATTTCCACCCGCACCCGCGCCACGCCGTCGTTGTAGACGAACCCTTCCCGGAGGCGGGCGGTGATATCGTCCTGTGCCCGGGCCGTCCCCGGAAAGGAGAGGACGAGGAGCAGAGCCGGCAGGAGGATGCTTCGCGGCGCGATCATCACCAGTCTTTCTCCACCCTGGGGCCCCCCAGTCCGCGGAAGAGCTTCTGCTCCTCCTCTCTTCTTTCGCGATCCATCTCCTCCATCAAGCGGCGGGCGTCGCGAGAGTCCAGTTTTCGAGCGTCCTCCTTCTTCTGCTCTGGTTTCGGCTCAGGCTGGTTTTCATTCCCCTGATCCTTCTGCTTCTGCTTCTGCTTCGGATCCTGTTCCCCGGTGAGCAGGCGCAGGGCCTCCTCGAGGCTCTTGACGGCCCGATCGACCGACTCGCTCGCCGGTTTGAGCTGGTCCCGCTGGAAGCTCTCGGCGGAAGCGTGGATCTCCACCTCCGCCTCCTTGACTTTTCCGGCCGCGGCCTTCTCCCGCTCTCCCGGTGAGTTCTGCAATTGCTCGGCGATGGCTCCGGCCTCGCGGCCGTTTCCGGTCTGCCGTTCCCCCGTGGCCCTCACCTCGTCCCGGCGCGCCGCGGGGTCCATTCCGGATAGATCCCGGCTCGCCTGGATCACGTCCTTCTCTTCCCCGATGAGCTTGCGGATCCGGTCGGCCGGGGACTCCGGCGGACGGGGCAGGAGTTCGCGGATCGCATGGAGCTTCTCGATGACGATCTCCTGGTCCGGGCCGGACTCCTTCGCCCGTCCCGCCTTGAGGTGTTCCGCGGCCCGACCGGCGGCGGCCTCCGCTTCGCCGGCGAGGGTCCGGATCTGCTGTACGGCCTTCGCGGAGAGGGCCTTCGCGGCGGGAGGTTCGGGGGGGGCGGGCGGTCCGGGAGCGTCGGGCGGTTCAGGAGGGGCGGGCGGTTCAGGGGGGGCGGGCAGCCGCGTGAGATGGGAGAGCCAGGCCGCGATCTCCAGCTCTTCCGCGGTCATGGGCGGCGCAACGTTGGCGCCGGACCGGGCGAGGAGGCTCTCCTGGTCCCCGATCAGTTTTTCGACGAGGGCCGGCAGGAGCGTCGGCAGCTTGCGGGCCGCCGCGCCGAGTTCCTCGATGGCCCGGCTCTGGGCCTCGAGCGCTTCCGGGCCGTCGCGGCCGTCGAGCCTCCCCTCCGCGTCAGCCATCGCCCTGGCCGCGCGTTCGACCGCCGCCGCGGCCTCTGCCTCCATCCCGGGCGGAAGGGCCGGCGCCCCGGCTCCGGACGGTGGGACCGGCGTGGGGGCGGTCTGGGCATCCGGGGGCGGAGCCCGCAAGGCGGCGGCCAGCTTTTCCATCAGGGTCCGCGCCTCGTACTCGGCCTTGCGCAGGCGCCGGGCGGGGATGCGGCGGTGGCGCGGCGTCATCTCGCCGAGTCGGGCGGCGGCGCGTCGGCGGTCGCGCTCGCCGGTCAGCGTGGTGAGCAGCAACCGGGGCGGATTGGCGAGCGCCTGGTCCTCCGCTTCCTTTTTCGCCTGCTCTTCGAGCTTCCGGAGTTCATCGAGGACCGCCAGCAGCCGGACCTTGGCGGCCCGCGCTCCCTCTTTCGCATCGGCGGCCGGCGGGGGCACCCGGCGGAAGAGTTCGAGGGCGGAGCGGTAGCTTTCGGCGGCGCCGCGCAAGCGCTTGCTCCGGACCTCCCGCTTCTCCGGCTCCGCCGGCTTCGCCTCCCGGAGCGCATCCCCCTGCCGGGCGTGGGCCAGGCCCAGGTTGAACAGCGCGGCGGCGCGGAGCGTTCCCCTGGCGGACACCGCCGCGGCCTCGAGTCCCTCGATGGCCTTCTCGATTTCACCCTGCTCGAGCCGGGCGACACCCTCGTTGTACTGCTCGAGAGGCCCGGCCGCAGCGAAGACCGAGAAGCCGGCGAAGAGGAGCAACCACCCTTTCATTCCGTCACCTCCCGCCGCCGGGCCGGGGCCCGCTGCGGCACCAGGAGCGAAAGCAGCACGAGCGCCAGTCCGGCGATGGAGAAAGGTTGATAGACTTCGCGCCATTCCAGCCGCTCTTCCATCACCTCTCGTCCTTCGTCGCGGGCGATCGTCGACTCGTAGAAGTCCACCAGGTCGAAGTGATGCACGGAGGCCGGGAGGTACTTGCCCCGTCCGGCCTGAAGGACGAGTTCGCGGAGGGCCTTGTCCTGAAGCGCGCTCTTGACGACCTTGCCCTCGTACTCGAGCATCCCGCCCTCGGTGGGAATCGCCCGGCCTTCCGGGCTTCCGACGCCCACGATGTAGAGTCCCACGCCCTGGGTCCGAAGGTAGTTCCGGACCGCGTGGCCGGGATAGGAGTCGTGGTCCTCGCCATCGGTGATGAGCAGGATGTCGGCAAAGCGGCCGGCCTTCTTCTTCCGGCTCTCGCTCAGGACGGCCTCGCCCGGATCGGGTTGCTCGAGGTCCTTTTGCGGTTCGAGTCCAAGGAGGTCGGTGGCCGCTTTGCGGATGGCGTCGCCGATTTTCGTGCCGCCCTGACCGACGGTGTGGGGCCCGATGTTCTTCAGCGTCCGCTTCAGGTAGGAGTAGTTGGAGGTCAGGGGACAGACCACCGTCGCTTCGCCGGCGAAGGCCACCACGCCGACGCGATCTCCGCTCAAGTGGTCGGCCAGACGGGAGAGTTCGAGCTTCACGCTTTCCAACCGGTTCGGCAACCGGTCTTCCGCGAGCATGGAGCGGGAGACGTCCACCAGTACCGCCAGGTCCCTCGTCTTCGTCTTCTCCCGGACTTTCACCGGATTGGAACGGGGTTCCAGCGCGGCGAACAGGAGCAGCAGCATCCAGAGCGAGAAAAGGATCAGCCGGGTCCGGCGGCGGCGAGCCACCACCGCGAACGTGGGATCCGGCTCCGCTCCCGGAATGAACCGCGCGAGCGCGGCACGGCGTTTCCGGGCGGCACGAAGGGAGAGCAGGATCACCAGGATGAGCACCCAGACGAGGTGGATCCGCGCGTCCAGGCCGCCGAAGGAGAACTGGCCGGGGGCGAGCATCACGGTGTCCTCCGAAGCCAGGTGGCATCGAGCGCCTGGGCGCAAAGCAGCAGGATCACTCCGAGCAGGAGAGGGATGGCGAAGCGCTCCCGCCAGGTGCGGTAGGTGACCGCGCCGATATCCACCCGCTCCAGTTGATCGATCTCCTCGTAGATGCGGTGCAGGGCGTCGCCGTCGGCGGCCAGGAAACTGCGGCCCCCGGTCCGCTCGGAGATCTTGCGCGGTATCTCGAGCACCTGCTCGAGTTCCGCGTCGCCGAGGCGCCTCGCGATCCGTCGTCCGAAGGGCGTCTCCATGACCACGTCCCGGTCGAAGAGGACAATCGTGTAGACCTTGATCCCGTTGGCTTTCGCCAGGTCCGCGGCTTCGAGGGGGTCGAGGCCGGCGTTGTGCTGGCCGTCGGTCAGGAGGATGACGACCTTGCCCTTGATCTCGTAGGTGTCCTCTCCGCGCTCCCGGCCCCGCGCCAGGTCCTCCTCGGCGGCGATCAGTGCCAGGGTCGCGCGCTTCAGGCCCTCGCCGATCGCGGTGGCCGACAGCGGGTTCTGCGCCGCGGCCTGGCTGCGATCCCAGGTCGGGACCCGGGCCGCGGTGATGAAGGGCGGCACCGTCTTCAGATTCGCCACCGCGGTGAGCAGGGGCTCGTGGAGGCTGACCAGCGGACAGTTCTCCTCGGCGAAACGCGCGAAGGTGGTGAGCCCGAGCAGGTCGCTCTGGCGGCCCGGCAGGTCTTCACCACCGGCCACGAAATCCTTGAAGATCGACTTCACGATCTCGATCTTGGGCGTCGGCCGGCCCTGGTAGTTCAACTCCTCCTCCATGGAGCCGGAGCGGTCGAGGACCATCTGGATCGCGATGCCTTCGCGGTGGACCACGCTCGTGGCTTCGCCCTGGCGGGGGCGGGCGATGGCCAGCACGATGAGCACGACCGCCGCGGCGCGGAGGAAGTTCGGGAGGCCGGACAGCCTCAGTCGCAGCGTCCGCGCGGGATGGAGGTTCGCCGTGGACGGATAGGAGATGGCCGGGGGGCACCTTCGGCGTCGCAGGAAGAACGCCGCGGCGCCGATGGGGATCAGGAGGAGGAACAACCAGGGCGAGAGGAATTCAGGCATGGTCGACCTCCTCTGCCGTCGCCTCGATGAAGCTCCTGGCGCGACCGAAGGCCTGCTGGATGTCCTCTTCCTCCGGCGCCATCCGCGCGAACTTCACCCGGTCCGCCACCTGAAGGAACGCGCCGAGTTCCGATCGGTGCGCGGCGAGGTCCGGATGCTTCGAGGCCTCTCGCAGGAACTCCTCGGTCGTACGTTCCGGGGCGCGGACGCCGAAGCGTCGCTCCACGTACTCACGGAGGATCGCGGCCAGGATCACGAAGAAACGTTCCACCTCGCCCTGTTCGACCAGGTTCAGCGCCACCAGGCGACGCAGGCTCTCCCAGGCGATCTCGTGGGCGGGCCGCGGGGGCGCCGCCCGGCTTCGGCGTTTGCGGAGCAGCAGAACGGCGCCGATCGCGATGGGGGGGAGGGCGAGGGCGGCCCACCACGGGGAGAGTCCACTCCCGGGACCGACCTCCTCCTCCCGCAATTCCGCGCGCGGGTCCGGCAGTCTGACCGAGTCCGGATCTTCGATGGGAGCAACCGTGACCTCGATGGCCCTGGTGGTCACGGAGTTCTCTCCGTCGGAACCGGCCTGTGCAAACCATGCCTCCCGCGGCGGAATTGTGAGGACGCCGGATCGCTCCGGCTCCAACTTCAGACGGCGCCGCCGGACGCTCCCGGCGGCCTGGACCTCGACGGGATCCTCCTCGATGCCCACGATGCCGAGACCTTCGAACTCCTCCGGCAGAAACTCCGGCAGCTCCGCTTCGAAACCGGTCTCGGCGTCCACCTCTTCCTCGAGAACGACCGTTTCCGAGAGCCCGATCTTCTCCCTCGAGAGTCGCACCGTGAGAGTGACCGGACCGCCGGTGGCGGTGCGCACCACTTCGAACCGGGGGGCAGCCTTTTCCGGGCCATTTCCGGCAGCTCCGCAGCCGGCCATGAGCGGCAGGAGCATCGGCAACATGAGGAGCATGTTCTTCATCTCTCCCCGGCGCCCCCCGCTTCGTAAGCCTGCCTGAGCTTCGGGTCGACCACTTCGATCGGGTGGGCTGATTTCACCTCCCGCCGCAGCGCTTCGATCGTCTCGTTTCGCTTCCGGGCCAGGAGGTCCGACGTGACCCGGTCCCGCGCCTCGGCCAGTGGAGTAACCCGTGCCGGGCGCTGCTCCTCGAGCCGGAGGAACACCTTACGGTCGCCGATCGGAACGGCTCGGTCCGAGACTTCCCCGGGCTTCAGGGCGAACAGCAGCGCATCCGCCTCCGCGGAGGGGGCGGCCCCTTCCGGGAACGCGGCGCCCTTCTCGTGCCAGCCCTCGACTCCGGTAAGCGAGGCGGGATCGGCGCCCCACGAGAAGCGGGCGGCGACCGGCGAGGTGTAGCGATCCGGGTGGGCCTTCCAGTAGTCTTCGATATCGCTTTCGGAGATCCGGACCCCCTCCATCAGGCGGTCTTCCACCAGGAGGTTCGCGAGGAACTCTCGCCGGATTTCGCTCAGGCGGCGGGCGAGAACGGGGCTGTCGCCGAGGCCCCGGGCCAGTGCGGAGAGGGCGAGGGCCCGGGTGGAGAGCAGCCGGGAGAGCGTCGGCATGAGGAGCCGGGGATCCGCGGTTCGGGCGGACACCGCGCGGTCGAGGGCGTCCCGGTCCAGGCTTCCGGTGCGGAGGAGCTTTGCGGCCTCTTCGTCCCGTACCACCGCGAGGAGTTCTTCCCGCGTGATCCTCTCCTCACCGACACGCGCGACCGCTTGCGACTCTTCCTTCGCGCCTCCCCCGGTGCGACGCTCGAGGGCCTGGTTTCTCACGTCGAACTTGCCGAGCATCGCGTACGCCTCGAGCACGAGCCGGTTCGATTCCCGGGCCAGTGCTTCGGAGAGTCCCAGTGCTTCCGCCGCGAGCAGGTTGCGGGCGGCCTGCTCCGGTTCACCCGCGAGCATCCGGCACTTCCCGGCGCGGAACAGATCCTCTCCGTTGACCGCGAGGTTCTCCCAGAGTGCCGCCGCCTCCCGCCAGAGGGTGCGTTTCTCCAGCGTAACCGCAAGTTCACGGTTCAGTCCGACTCGCGCGTTCCGGGGTGTGACGCCGGGTTCGTTCGTCCTCGAGAGCACCACGATGAGGAGCACCACCGCGGCCAGGGTAAGGCCGAACGTCGCAAAGGCCAGGCCCCTCGGATTACTCTTCCGGGGGGGTTCCGGCAGGCTCAGATCCAGGGGCATTTTTCCTCCTGTCCGGCGTCTGGTCAACGCACGCTTCTCTTCTCGCGGTCCCGAAAGAACCTCGAGAGCTAGACGGTGTAGTCGGCGCCGGTGGTGATCGAAAGGTGGTCCACCTTGAGGGATCTCATCCGGTCCGACTGCTCCTTTCTGGTCCTCCCCTTCTCCCTTTCGAAGTCCTGACGGAAGCGGGTGCTGGCGGTGTCCACCAGGACCATCTCCCCGGTCTCCGCGTCCTGAAGAGTGACCAGTCCCACATCGGGCAGCAGCGCTTCCCGAGGGTCGCCGACCTGCACCGCGATCACGTCGTGGCGGCTCTTTGCCGCGGAGAGATCGCGCTCGAAGCCCTCCGCGATGAAGTCGGAAATGAGGAACACCACCGCGCGGCGGCGCAGCACGCGTCCGAGGAAAGTCAGGGCCGCCCCCAGGTCGGTGGCGCGGGACTCCGGTTGGTAGGCGAGGAGGTCGCGGATGAGCCTGAGGCCGTGCCGGCGCCCCTTCTTGGGCGGGATGTAGCGCTCCACCCGATCCGAGAAGAGCGCCATGCCCACCTTGTCGTCGTTCCGCATCGCGGCCAGCGTGATGAGGGCGCCGAACTCCGCGATGAGTTCGTTCTTCGTCTGCGTCGTGCTCCCGAAGGCCTCCGAGGAGCTGACATCGACGAGCAGCAGTACGGTGAGCTCGCGCTCTTCGCGGAACCGCTTGATGTGGGGGCGGCCGGCGCGGGCGGTGACGTTCCAGTCGATGGAGCGGACCTCGTCTCCGGGCAGGTATTCCCGGACTTCCTCGAACTCCATGCCGCGGCCCTTGAAGGCGGAGTGGTAGGCGCCGCCCATCAGGCTGTCCACCAGGCGGCAGGTGCGCAGTTCGATCCGCCGGACTTTTTTCAGCAGCTCCGGGGGGATCACGGGACCTTGACTCCGTCGAGCAGCCGGTCGACGATGTCGTCCGGGGTCATCTCTTCGGCCTCGGCCTCGAAGGACAGGATGATGCGGTGGCGCAGGACCCGCCTGGCGACATCCTTGACGTCCTGCGGCGTGACGTAGCCGCGGCCCTCCATGAACGCGGCGACCCGGGAGCAGAGGATCAGGCTGAGGGAGGCTCGCGGAGACGCTCCGAATTCGATCAGGTTGGCGAGTCCCAGCTTCGAGTCCGGCCCCTTGCGCGTCTCCGTGACGAGCTCGATGATGTAGTCCTTGATCTTGTCGTCGACGTAGATCTCATCCACCACGCGCCGCACCCTGATGAGCTCTTCCGGAGTGACCACGGTCTCCATCTCCGGGAGCGTGTCCGAGTGTTCGGCGGAGGCGAGTTCGAGGATCTTCCGCTCCTCCTCCCGCCGGGGATACTCGACCTTCGCCTTCAGCAGGAACCGGTCCACCTGGGCCTCGGGCAGCGGGTAGGTGCCCTCCTGCTCGATCGGGTTCTGGGTGGCGAGGACGATGAAGAGATCAGGCAGGGGGAAGGTCTCCTCGCCGATCGTCACCGTTCGCTCCTGCATGGCCTCGAGCAGTGCGGACTGCACCTTGGCCGGCGCCCGGTTGATCTCATCCGCGAGGACGACGTTGGTGAAAATGGGACCTTTCTTCGTTCTGAACGCCCCTTCGTCGTGCACGTAGATCAGGGTTCCGATCAGGTCCGCCGGCAACAGGTCCGGAGTGAACTGCAACCGCTGGAAGTCGGCTCGGATCATGCGCGCCAGGGCCCTGACACTTCTGGTCTTGGCGAGACCCGGGACGCCCTCGATGAGCACGTGTCCGTTCCCGAGCAGCCCCATCACCAGAGAGCGGATCAGTTCCTCCTGCCCGATGACGGCCGCACTCATCCCCGCGAGGAGCTTCTGTACGAAGTGAGCTTCCCGCTCCACCTTCTCGCTGATGCCCTTGATGTCCACGCTCCGGACCTCCTCTTTCGATTTTCAGCCGTCCCTCGAAATACCGCCGGACGGTTTCCGCCGGACGGTTTCCGCCGGACGGTTTCCGCCGGACGGTTTCCGCCGGACGGTTTCCGAAGTACTTATACGGATGAGGATCGAAAAAGGGGCCAGGTCCGACATTTGTCAGTATCCCGACATTTTCAGACGAGCCCTGTACGACTGACCTTCAGATTCTTCGCGGCGCTCGCTGATTCTGCGCAACGTTCCCGGACTGCCAGCACGGTCGCCACGGAGGTCGACCCTCCATTGCGGCGGGGCCGCGCGGTGCGTCACCGAGCCTGTCGCCGCACCCGGATCTCCTGTATCAGGCAGAAGCTGACCGGCACCACGAACAGAGTCAGGAGCGCGATGGTCATTCCGCCGAAGCTGGGCAGCGCCATGGGGACCATGATGTCGGAGCCTCGGCCCCGCGAGGTGAGGATGGGGATCAGGGCGAGCAGGGTGGTCGCGGTCGTCATCAGGCAGGGGCGGATGCGACGCAGCCCGGCCACGACCGTCGCGGTCCGGACCTCTTCGATCGATTTCGGCTGGTGGCGTTCAAAGGTCTGTTTCAGATAGGTGGCGATGACCACGCCGTCGTCGCTGGCGATGCCGAAGAGCGCAATAAACCCCACCCATACCGCCACGCTCAGGTTGATCGGATGGACCTGGAACAGATCGCGCATCGATTCCCCGAAGATCGAGAAGTTCAGAAACCAGGGCTGCCCATAGAACCAGAGCATCAGGAAACCGCCCGACCAGGCGATGAAGATGCCGGCGAAGACCAACAGCGTGGTGGACACCGCCCGGAACTGGAAGTAGAGGATCAGGAAAATGACGAAGAGGCTGAGCGGCAGGACGATCATCAGCTTCTTCTCGGCCCGGACCTGGTTCTCGTAGGACCCGGCGAAGTCGTAGGTCACCCCCTTCGGGAGAACCAGTTCGCCGCTCTCGATCTTCCGGGAGAGGTAAGCCTGGCACTCTTCAACCACTTCCACCTCGGCAGAGGTGACGCCCACCTTGTCGAAGGTGACGTAGCCCACCAGCCTGGTGTCTTCGCTCTTGATGACCTGCGGGCCGCGGGTGTACTTGAGTTTCGCCACCTGCTCGAGGGGAACCTGCGCCTCCCGCTTGGTGGGGACCAGGATGCGGCCGATCTCCTCCCAGGAGTCTCGCAGTTCGCGCATGTACCGGACGCGCACCGGATACCGCTCCCGGCCCTCGACCGTGGTCGTGATCTGCTTGCCGCCGATGGCGATCTCGATCACGTCCTGCACGTCGCGGATGTTGACGCCGTAACGCGCCATGGCCTCGCGGTCGAGGTCGATCTCGATATAGGGCTTGCCGACGACGCGGTCGGCGATCACCGCCGCAGCATTGACGCTCGGAACCTCCTTCAGGAAGCGCTCGATTTCCAGGCAGACCTTCTCCACGTCCTTAAGGGTATCGCCGCGGACCTTGACGCCCATCGGCGCGCGCATGCCGGTCTGGAGCATCACGATGCGGGTGGCGATCGGCTGCAACTTCGGGGCGGAGGTCGTGCCCGGTATCTCCGCCGCGGCGATGATCTCCGTCCAGATGTCATCGACCGTGCGGATGTGGTCTCGCCAGAGGCGCTTGCGATCACCCGTCTCCGGATCCGGTTCCGAATACTCCGGCAGGTAGTTGATCACCGTCTCGATCATCGAGATCGGGGCGGGATCGAGAGGGCTGTCGACGCGGCCGATCTTGCCGACGACGCTGGTGACTTCCGGAATGGCGCGGATCGCCATGTCCTGCTTGCTCAGCACGTCCATGGCTTCGCCGATGGAAGCGTGGGGCATCGTGGTCGGCATGTAGAGATACGATCCTTCGTCGAGCGGCGGCATGAACTCCTTGCCGAAGCCGGGAAAGGCGCGATCCATCCTCGACCAGAGCCAGGTCGTCCTGATGCTCGATTCCTCGATGCCGATGGTCGAGAGCGCCCGCGGTATCAATCCGAAAATCGTGCCGAACCCCTGCCAGGCCATCATGCCGGCGAGGAAGACAGCTCCGATCATCGAGAAGAACACCGCCTTGTGGGCGAGGAACCAGCGCAGCAGCGGCTCGTAGAATTGCATGAAGATCCGGAAGAAGACCAGGAGGCCGAGAATCATCCCGCCCGCGAAGAGCAGGTTTCGAATGATCCCCCGCTCGGGACCAAGCGGGAGCCACTGATTGGTGAGGATCCAGAGCACCACCGCGAAAGCGATGACGTTTCCCGCCATGGGAATGCGCGCCAGCCCCTTTTCCGGCAGACGCTTCCTGATCCACGGCCAGGCGCCGACGGCGAGGACCGCCACCGCCAGCCACCAGGAGAGCCAGATCCCGGCGGCGAGGGCGACCGCGCCCGCCCAGACCATCCGCGCCCGCGAGACGAACAACTTCTTCTCTCGCACCTTGAACAGCAGGTGGGCCAGAGGAGGGATGATGGTCAGGGCCACGATGACCGACGCCAGGAGCGCGAAGGTCTTCGTATAGGCCAGGGGTTTGAACAGCTTTCCTTCGGCGCCCTCCATCGTGAAAACGGGCAGGAAAGAGATGATCGTGGTGCTGATCGCGGTCAGCACCGCGCCGCCGACCTCGGTGGCCGCCCGGTAGATGACCTCCAGTCGATTCTCGTCCGGCTTTGCCTCACCCAGGTGTTTCAGGATGTTCTCGGTGAGAATGATGCCCATGTCCACCATCGTGCCGATGGCGATGGCGATGCCGGTCAGGCTCATGATGTTGCTGTCGACGCCGAACCGGCTCATGGCGATGAAGCACATCAGGACGGCCAGCGGCAGCAGGCCGGAGATGAGCATCGAGGAACGCAGGTGGGCGACCATGAAGATCACCACCAGGATCGTCACCAGGATCTGCTGGGTCAGCGCCTCCTCCAGCGTGCCCAGCGTCTCGTGGATGAGTTTTGTCCGGTCGTAGAAGGGGACGAGGCGGATCCGGCTGACCGTGCCGTCCTCGAGCGTCTTGGAGGGCAGGCCGGGGGAGATCTGTTCGATTTTCGCCTTGACCCGCTTGATCACCGCGAGGGGATTCTCGCCGTAGCGGACGACGACGACTCCACCGACCGCCTCGGCACCCTCCTTGTCCAGCGCTCCTCGTCTCAGCGCGGGGCCCTGGTCCACGTTGGCGACATTCCGGATGTAGATCGGGACGTTGTCACGCTCCTTGATGACCGTGTTCTCGATGTCCTCGGTCGACTTCAGGAAGCCCAGGCCGCGAATGACGTATTCGACGTTGTTGATCTCGATGGTTCGCGCGCCCACATCGATGTTCGCGCCGCGCACCGCGTTGTAGACTTCCCGCAACGTGACGCCATAGGCCCGCATCGCGTCCGGATCCACATCGACCTGGTACTCGCGAACGAAGCCGCCCACCGACGCGACCTCGCTCACCCCCTCGACCCCCTGCAATTCGTATCGCACGAACCAGTCCTGGGCGGTACGCAGCTCTTCGGGGTTGAAACCCTCGCCTTCGAGCGTGTACCAGAAGATCTGTCCGAGGGAGGTCGCGTCCGGGCCGAGCTGCGGCTGGACTCCGGTCGGCAGAGTGCCCGGGGGCAGGGAATTCAGCTTCTCCAGAATCCGCGAGCGGGGCCAGTAGAAGTCATCGCCCCGGGCCTCGGCAATAGTGTCCTTGAAGATGACGTAGATGCTCGAGAAGCCGAAGAAGGAGTAGGAGCGGATCGTCTTGACGCCCGGAATGCCGAGGAGCGACACCGTTAACGGGTAGGTGATCTGGTCCTCGACATCCTGCGGAGACCGTCCCATCCAGGCGGTGAAAACAATTTGCTGATTCTCACCGATATCGGGGATGGCATCCACCGGCACCGGATCCCGGGGCAGGTCGCCCACTTCGTAGTCGAACGGGGCGACGAGGATGCCCCAGGCCGTGGCCAGCACCAGGACCAGAGCCACGATGAGCTTGTTCTCGAGGCAGAAGCGGATCATTCGATCAAGCATCGTTCACTCTTCCCTGGGCTGCGTCGGCAGTTCACTCTCGACTTCGCCGCATCGGGGCATCGCCGCGCCGAAATAGGGGTTCTCTATCTCCTCGCCCCGCTGAACCCAGTTGGCGCCGCGGTTGGCGAAGGCCATGGGGCAATGGGCCTTCACGAGATCGTCGGGGCCGGCATGTCCGAACTGCCGCAGAGCCTGCGCGAGGGCATCGCTGACGAGTGCGAAGTGGCGTCTCACCTCTTCGATCGTGGTCGCCCGGGACATCGAGGCCGCACTGTCGCGCAGGGCCGCTGCCCTTCCCCTCCAGGCCTCCCGCAAGGCTGGTTCGAGTGGGCCTGCGTCTATTCCGGACAGGGAGTCATGAAGGGCCGATGCTCCGAGTCGGGCAGCCTCGAATTCATCCTCGTGCAGCGACTTTCCGATTTTCAGGTAGGCGTCGACGACCCCTGAGATCTGGAGCCGGAATTCCTCGGGAATGGCGCGGACCCGGGTCGCTTCGTACGTTTTCCGGAACTCGCCGCATCCGGGCATCGCGGCTCCGAGATACGGGTTTCGGAGCTGGTCTCCCCGCTGCAACCAGTAGGCACCCTGGTTATCGAAGGCCATGGGGCAGAATGCTTCGCGGAGATCTTCCTGGCCGGCATGGCCGAAGCGTCGGATCAGGGAAATGCCGATCCGGCTGAGCCGGTCGAAGGCCACCCGGGCCTGATCGAGGTTCTGGGCCTGCTCGATGCGATCGGCGGCGGTGGATCCACTCGATCGCAACCGGCCCCAGATCTCCTCGAGCCACGGTGCACCGGGATCGGCCTCCTGGCCGTCGAGCGCGCGCGCGGCGACGCCTCCGGCCGCTCTCGCGGGAGCGAGATCATCCGCTGCGAGCGCTTCGTGAATGCTGAGCATGGCATCGAAGAACGGAGAGAGCCCGCGTCGGAAGGCCATGGGGATCTGCGGGCCCCGGCCGCTCGAGGTAAAGGTCTTGCGGACCTCACCGCAGGAGAGCATGTCCACTCCGTAGTAAGGGTTCTCGATTTTCTCGGTCGCGGAGAGCCAGGATGCGCCCCGGTTGTCGAAAGCCATGGGACAGAACTCTTCGTACAGGTCGGATCCGGTCGCCTGGCCGAAGGTTCGAACCGCCGCCAGGATCGCCTTCGAGAGTTGGTCGAAGGCGATGCGCGCCCCGGCGAGATCGGGCGCCTTCGAGCCATGAGACGCGCCGGCCTCGATCTCGGACAGCAATTCCATCCAGCGTTCGTGGGCGGGGCTCGCCAGCAGTCCCATCTCCACGGCATTGACCGCGTTCAGAGCAGCGCCCGCGGCGGCGCGGGACTGGTCGAGGTCGTCGGCGGTCAGGGCGTTCTTTACATTCAGATAGGCGTAGATCAGGGGGCTCAGTCCGGAGATGAAACCGGCCGGAACCTCGATCTTTGGAGAGGTGCTCCGGCCGTCCGGAGGACTCATCATGCTCGGCCGGGCGAGGATCTGCAGCGCGGAGTCGATCTTGAAATTGCCCTTGACGACGACCCGTTCCCCCTCCGCAAGGCCGTCCAGAATGATGTAGTGGTCCCTGGTTCTCGCGCCGAGCGTGACCTCGCGGCCTTCGAAAGTGGGGCGATCCTTATCCGGAACCCGCACGTAGACCAGCGCTCGCTTTCCGGTGAGGAGGGCGGCCGTCACCGGAATGACGAGTGGGGCGGTCGCGTTGGTGTCCACATACCCGAGAGACTCCGCGGATACGAGCGGCGTGCCGCAGATCGGGCACTCGCCCGGACCCTCGGTGACCACTTCCGGATGGACGGGGGAGATCCACTTGCCGGCGAGAAACGGCTCCGCGATCTTCCCGCCGCCGGCGAGGATCGAGTGCACCCTGGCGCGCACGAACATGCCCGGTTTCAGCCGCCCGTCGACGTTGTCCACCGTGACGCGCACCTTCACCGTCCTCGTCAATTTGTCGAGGAAGGGGTCGATGAACGAGATGCGGCCCTTGAACACCTCTCCCGGATAGGCCTCCGCTTCGAACTGGACTCCCTGCGCATAGCGGATCCAGCTCAGGTCGGATTCGTAGGCGTCGAGGTAGACCCAGATTCGGGAGAGATCCGCGATCGCATAGATCTTCGAGCCGACCTTGACATAGTCGCCTTCGACCGAGTTCTTGTGGATGACGATGCCGGAAATGGGACTGAGGATCGTCATGTGGTCCGAGGCGGTCTTGCGCTTCCGGATCACCTCGATCTGGTCATCTGAAAGTCCCCAGAGCCGCAGCCGGTCGACGAGCGCCACCACGGTTCCCTGCTGCAGCTTGAGGTTTCGGGCGTCCGCCGCCGACGCCTTCATCTCTTCAAAGGCCTCCTCCGCCTTCAGCAGCGCCTGCTGTGCGACCAGGAGTTCCGGGCTGTACATGTACGCCATCGGAGCGCCCTTCTTGACCGCGACTCCGGTGTAGTCGACGTAGAGCCGGTCCAGCCGGCCGGGAACCCACGCCGTGATCGTTCGCAGGCGGGTCTCGTCGTAGTCGATCATGCCGAACAGGCGGACATCCTTGATGACCATGCGCCGTTCGACCGGCGCGGTCTCGATCTCGGCGAGAGCCTGCGCATTCTTCGACATGGAGAGTTGGCGGGGCGGGCCGTCGTCGTTCGAGCCTCCCGTGACCGGAATCAGCGTCATTCCGCAGATCGGACAGAGCGCTTTCGGGTTCTCCAACCGGATCCGGGGGTGCATCGAGCAGGTGTAGAGCGTCGCGGCTTCCGCTTTGGAGGCCGGCTCGGCGCCGGATTGCGCCGGTTCACTCCCGCCGCCTCGAAGCAGGAAGCCCAGAACGAATGCCACACCGATCACGGCGAGGACTTTCCAGCCTCCGGGGATCCGATCGATCAGCGAGCGAGTCTTCTCGGGACTCATCAGGAAGCCTCCGATTTCGCCGCCTGGAGCTTCTCGGCCCGGCGGAGCTTGTAGTTTTCATAGAGTGAGTAGATGACCGGCAGCACCAGGAGAGTCAGCACCGCGGAACTGATCAGGCCCCCGACCATCGGGGCGGCGATACGTTTCATGACCTGGGAACCGGTCTGGGTGCTGAACATGACCGGAAGGAGTCCGATCAGGGTGGTGGAGACCGTCATCAACTTGGGGCGTACACGATCCACGGCCCCGGCCGTGATGGCGGCATCCACGTCAGCTCTCGTTTGCAGCTGATCGACCTGCTTCCGTGCCTTCAGGGCGCTGTGAATGTAGACCACCATCACCACGCCGGTTTCCGCCGCCAGTCCGGCCAGAGCGATGAATCCGACCTGCACCGCCACGCTCAGGTTGTAGTCGAGAATCCACATGAGCCAGATTCCCCCCACCAGGGCGAAGGGGAGGGAGAGCATCACGATCAGACTGTCGGCCATGTTCTGGAAGTGGAGGAAGAGCAGCAGGAACACCAGCATGATCGCCAGGGGTACCAGCACCTGCAGGCGCTTCGCGGCCTCCTGCATGTACTCGAACTGCCCGGACCAGATGATGGTGTAACCCGCCGGCAGCGTGGGCTCGATCTTCTCGCGGATGACGGCCTGCGCCCGCTTCACGTAGGTGCCGACATCGATTCCCTTGATGTCGACATAGATCCAGGCGGTCCGCCGGGCATTCTCGCTCTTGATCGAGGGAGGACCTTTCACGATCTGGAAATCGGCGAGTTGTCCCAGGGGCACCTGTTCTCCGGCCGGGGCGGCGACGAGCACGCGGTTCAGTGCGTCGATGTTGTCGCGCAGTTCCGAGGGGTAGCGGAGGTTGATCGGATACCGCTCGAGGCCTTCGACGGTCTGGGAGACATTCATGCCGCCGATCGCGGTGAGGATGACCTGTTGCACCTCGGCCACGGAGAGGCCGTAGCGCGCAATCTCGTCGCGACGCACCGTGAACTCGAGGTAGTTGCCACCCATCGACTTCTCGGGGTAGACCGAGAGCGTTCCGGGGAGCGGGCGAATCTCCGACGCCACGGTCTCCGCCAGTTTCTCCAGCTTCTTCAAGTCGTCGCCGACCAGCTTGATGCCGATGGGGGTCTTGATTCCGGTGGAGAGCATGTCCACGCGAGTCTTGATCGGCATGGTCCAGGCATTGGTGACGCCGGGGAACTGGATGGCGCGGTTCAAACCATCGATCAGTTCATCGACGGTCCACGGCCGGCGATCCACGATCTCACCGGTGGCGTGGTCCATGATGTCGTGCTCGGGCCACTCCTCCTGCGGTTTCAAGGTGATCACGGTTTCGAACATGGAGAGGGGAGCGGGGTCCGTCGCGGTCTCGGCCCGGCCCGCCTTCCCGAACGTGTGATGCACCTCCCCGAAGCTGGAGATGATGCGGTCGGTCTGCTGCAACAGTTCCCGCGCCTTGGTGATGGAGATGCCCGGATCGGTGGTGGGCATGTAGAGCAGGTCGCCCTCGAACAGCGGGGGCATGAACTCGGATCCCAGTTGGCTGAGGGGGATGAGGCTGACCGCGAGCGCACCGACCGCGAGCGCCAGAGTGGTCCACCTCCACTTGAGGACGAGCTTGATCAGGGGGTGGTAGGCCCAGATGAAGAACCGGCTGAGCGGATTCTTCTTCTCGGACGGAATGCGGCCGCGGATCAGGAAGACCATCAGCGCGGGGATGACGGTGATTGCCAACACCGCGGACGAGGCCATGGAGAAAGTCTTGGTGTAGGCCAGGGGACGGAAGAGCCTCCCCGATTGCCCCCCGAGGCCGAACACCGGCAGAAATGACACGGTGATGATCAGCAGGGAGAAGAAGAGGGCGGGGCCGACCTCCTGGGATGCATCCAGGATGATCTGCCAGTGGGGCTTCTTGCCGCGGTCGTGCTCGAGATGCTTGTGGGCATTCTCGACGAGCACCACCGAAGCGTCCACCATGACCCCGATCGCGATGGCGATCCCTCCGAGGGACATGATGTTGGCGTTGATTCCGAGCCCGTGCATGATCAGGAGCGACACCAGGACGCCGAGGGGCAGGGTGAAGAAGGCCACGAAAGCCGATCGGAAGTGCAGCAGGAAGATTACGCAGATCACCCCGACGACGAGCATCTCCTCGATCAGCGTGCTCGTCAGGTTATCGACCGCGCGCAGGATCAACTTCGAGCGATCGTAAACGGGTCGCACCAGTACGCCGGGAGGCAGCCCGGCCCGCAGGGTGATGAGCTTCTTCTCGACGCCGCGGATCGTCTTCAGAGCGTTTTCCCCGAAGCGCATCAGCACGATGCCGCCGACGACTTCGCCGCGACCGTTCAGCTCCACCAACCCCCGGCGGATGTCGGGGCCGGTGGTCACCCGCGCGACCTGGTGCAGATAGACCGGAGTTCCGCCTTTGCCGACGCCGAGGGAGATGGACCTCAGATCCTCGATCACCTTCCGCGTGCGGATCCGCTGCAGTGACTCCCCGGCGTCGTCGGCACTCGCGATCTCCTCCGGGCTGAGGGTTCCCAGGTAGCCTCGCCCGAGAACCATGAACTCGGTTTCGGCGTTCTCGATGACTTTCCCGCCGACATCGCTGTTGCTGTCCCGGATCCGGCTCTTCACCCGGTTGAGGGGAATGCCGTAGGCGAGCAATGCGTCGGGGTCGACGACGACCTGGTATTGCTTCACGAATCCGCCGACCGAGGCGACCTCCGAGACCCCGGATACACTCATCAACTCGTATCGCAGGAACCAGTCCTGGAGCGAGCGCAACTCGGAGAGGTCGACCTGGGCGAGCACGAGGGGCTGCCCGCCATCCGGACAGGCCTTCTTCTCGAGCTTCTCGTACTCGTCGATGGGGTAGACCCGTTCCGGGTGGTCGGGGCAGTAGTAGCCGTTCTCGACAGAGTACTCATAGACCCAGCCGACACCGGTCGCATCGGGGCCGAGCATCGGAGTCACCCCGGCGGGGAGGCGCGCCTGGGCGAAGTTCAGGTATTCGAGTACGCGGCTTCGCGCCCAATAGAGATCCGTTCCGTCCTCGAAGATCACGTAGACGAACGAATAGCCGAAGAACGAGTAACCGCGGACGACCTTGGCATATGGCACCGAGAGCATGGCGGTCGCCAGGGGGTATGTCACCTGATCTTCGATCACGGTCGGGGACTGCCCCTGGTACTCTGTGAAGACGATGACCTGCACGTCGCTCAGGTCGGGGATGGCGTCCAGCTTGATGTTCTGAGTCGCCCAGAATCCGGCCGCGGCCAGGAAACCGCCGAACAGCAGCACCATGACCCGGTTGCGGACGGCGAACTCTATGACTCGACCGATCACCGTCCCTCCTCGCGGTCTTTCTGACCCTGGTCCTTCGAGGACGCTTTATCCTGCCCATCCGGTTCGAGGAACTTGCGAATGGCCTCTCGCACCTTGCTCTCCGCATCCAGCAGGAACTGGCCGGACAGAACGATGCGCTCGCCGGGCTTCAGGCCGTCGAGGACCTCCCAATCGCCTTCCCCGGAGCGCACGCCGAGGCGGACCTCGCGCCCCTCGAATTTCCCGGGACCGCGCTCGACGAAGACGATCTTCCTCGTACCGGTGTCGATGACCGCCTCCTCGGGCAGAAGGAGAGCGTCGGTTCCGAGGTTGCTGTCGATCGATACGTTGGCGAACATGCCGGGCAGGAGGACGCCGTCGGGGTTGTCGAAACGCATCCTCACCGTGATGTCGCGGGTCTTCTCGTTCAGGTACGGGTAGACATAGTCGATGCCGCCCTCGTAGTCCTTGCCCGGTACGTAGGAGAGAGAGATCTTCGCCGGTTGACCCTCGCGGATCCACGGGCGCTCGAATTCGTAGATGCTGGCATAGACCCAGACCGTATCGAGGTCGGCAATCTCGAAGAGTGCCGTGCCCGACTTGAAGAAGCGTCCTTCGACCGCGTTCTTCTTCGTCACGATGCCGTCGAACTTCGAGCGGAGGGTGAGGGTCCTGCGAACCTGCCCGTCTTTCGCGATCGCTTCAATCTGGTCCGCGGCCAGGTCCCAGTACTCCAACCGCCGCCGGGAGCTCTCGAGGAGGTTGGCGGCGCGACGGCGCTCCGCCGCGGAGACCTCCTTCGAAGTCAGCCGGGGGTCCTTCAGACTGTCCAGGAAAGCGACCTGGGCCGCTTCCAGTTCCTTCGAGTAGATCTCGACGAGAGGGTCGCCGACGGCAACCTGCTGGCCGGTCTTGTCCACGTAGAGCTTCTCCACCCACACGTTGAGCTTCGAAGTCACGGTTCCGAGCTTCTCCTCGTCGTAGACCACGCGACCGACCGTCCGGATGCGCCGGCTGAGTTTCCCGCGGGCCAGCACGCCGGTCCGGATGCCCATCTGCAGCATCACCACCGGTTCGATGGTGACGACTCCGGCGGTGGCCTCCGCGTCACCCTCGTAGACCGCGACGAGATCCATCCCCATGTTGTCCTTGCCGGGGGCCTTGCTGACGAACGTCGGATCCATGGGGGAGCGCCAGTACTTGACCTTGCGGTCGTCCCGCTTTGCCGCCGGCTGGTCCATCTTCTCGGCGGGCACCAGTTCGGTCCCGCAGACCGGGCACGTACCGGGCCCTTCGTGGACGTGCCCATGCACTTCGCAGACGTAGTAATCACCGGACCGGCCCGGCATCGAGTGTTTGGCGGAGGGGGCTGAAATCCAGCCCCTGGAGACGAAGCCGAGGGCGACTCCGATGAGAAGGGTGGCGGCCGGCAAGGTCCATTTGAGCGGGATTCGCATCTCAGTTCCCCTTTCGATCCAGCGGTCCGCCGACGGCGCTTTCGAGCCGGGCGTAGGCCTGGTGGTAGTCCCGTTTGGCCCGGTCCGAAGCGAGCAGGAAGCCCAGGTAGCGCCGCAGGGCATCGATGACGTTCAGGAATTCGACCCGGTCGGCCGAGTAACTGGCTGCCGCGTCGCTGTAGGCCTGCTCCGCCTGGGAGATCTGGACGTCCCGGTACAGCGCGAAAAGTCTTCTGGCGGTGTTGAGTTTGACGTGGGCGTCTTTCACGCGGAAGAGGGTGTGATCCCGCATGGCCGTGGCTTTCGCGAGCGCAGCCCGTTCGGATTCCCGCACCTCCCGGAGGTACGATTCCTTGCTGCCGAACCACGGGTCGGGCTTGACTTTCGGCCTCGTGCTGAAAGCATCACGATCCCGGCCGGACCCCTGCGTGGCCTGCGACAGATCGGCCATGTAGGCGAACCCCGCGGACAGCTCCGGATAGGTGGCCTGCTCCGCCAACTCGATCATCGCGGCCATGCGGGCGGCTCTGGCATCGGCCAGGCGGATGTCGGGCTGCTCCTGAAGAGCGCGGGTGGTGAGCGCGTCCAGGGTCTTCGGGTACGCTTTCATTTCGTAGTCCTGCGGCACACCGAGGGGAGAGTCGGGCGGCAGGTCCAGCAGGGTGTTCAGCCGGGCTCTCACGGTCTCGCGGTTCTGGTCAAGTGTGATCAACTCGTTCTCCAGGCTCGAGATCTCGACCTGCGTCTGCAGGACGTGGGCCTTTTGAGCCGTCCCGGCGGCGAGTTTGCCCCGGACGGTGGCCTCGAGCTGTTCCAGGTAGCCGAGAGTCTCCCTCGTCAGGACGATCGCCTGGGCGAGGAAAACGTACTCGGCGTAGGCCACGCGGATATTGGTGACCAGGTCCCGCAAGGCGGCCTCGTAGAGTGCCCGGGAGGCCTCGACGGCGTGACCGACCACCGCGGCTTTCAACTCGAGCGTCCCGGGGAACGGGAACCGTTTCTGCACCTGGTCCATGGGGAGAGTGGGGCCGATGCGGGTATTGAGGGTGCGCAGGAAGGAGACGTACTGGCGGAGAATGGTGTCCAGGTAGGTCACCTGGGAGTACTGCTCGACCGTCCCCTGCAACTGCTTCTGGGCCGCCCGGAGTTCCGGGTTGCGGACGAAGGCGGCGGCGAGCAGCATGTCGAGGGTCACCTCGTTTTCGATGGACCCCGGGAACTCGTCACCGGAGGCGGTCTCCCTCAGCTTCGTCATCTCCGGCGAAGCGAAATCGTAGAACGTCAGCATCGACTCGGGCGCGCCGAGCCGGTTCTGCCAGTCGTTCCGAATCTGCAGGACTTGAGCTTCGAAGTCGGTCAGGCTCTCGCCCGGCGCCTCGGGGCCACCGGCGCTGGTGAGGGAGCGGGCGTCCGTCAGGTGTTCCTCGAGGTCCGGCTGGACCTGTGGTTCCTCGGAAGTCGCGCATCCGAGGAGAAGGGCGAGCAGAAGGATCCATCCTCTATTTGGTCTCATTACGCACCTCCTCTCCGCGGTAGCGACCCAGGCTCACGCCCACGAGTTGTTCCAGCCGTGCCACCATCTGTTCGTGGTCCGCCAGCGCCCGGTGGTAGGCGAGTTGAAAGTTTAGCCAGACGCTCTGGGCTTCGAGATACCGGCCGATCGTGTCTCGACCGACGTCGCGCCACTGTTCGGCGATCTCCATGGCCTCCTCGGCCTGGGGGATCAGGGACTCCTTGTAAAGCCGGACCAGGCGTTCGGCGTTCTGCAGCCGGAAGTAGACCTTCGAGATGCGCGACATCAGGTCGTCGATCTGCGCTTGACGATCGTTCTCCGCGGCCATCCGCCGATACTCGGCTTCCCGGACCCGGGCCCGGTTCTTCGTCACCCAGAGCGGCAGCGTCAGGCCGAAATTGAGCCCGATCGCATCCTTGCCTCCATCTCTTGTTTCGCTCGGAGGCTTGCCGATAAAGGTGTAGGTGACGCCCACGGAGAAGTCCGGGACCTGGGCCAGGTCGGCCAGGCGCTCGGCTTCACCCGCCGCGGCGATCAGGTGCAGGGCGGCCTTGAGTTCCTGGCGCCGCTCCAGTCCCAGGCTGAGGAGTTCGTCGAGAGTCGCATTCACCGGGCGGTAGACGAGATCGCGCGGCTCGCCGAGCGGGGACCGGGGGGACCGGCTGAGCAGAGCGTTCAGGTTCACCGCCTCGGTCTGGAGAAGCTCCTCCACCGTGATCTCGTCGTAAGCGAGTTGTGCGAGTTGGGACTGGGCCTTCAAACTGTCGAAGAGCGTGACCGTGTCTTTTTGCCCCTTCTCGGACTGGGCATAGAGCGCGGAAGACTTCTCCGCGAGCTGCCCCGCCAGCGACTGATTCTGCTTGACGATCCGCAAGGCCTTTCGGAGATAGAGGTACTCCGCGTAGACGACCTTGACGTTGGCGACGGTATCCCGGATCGCGATGTGGTAGCCGAGCTCGGCGATGCGCGCTTCCTCTTCGGCCAGGGCTCCCGCGGCGGACAGCTTGCCGGGGAAGGGGATCTTCTGGGTCACACTCACGCGCCGATCGGTGGGACCCAGGCGGGTTTCGATCGGAGTCAGGTACTCCGTGTAGCCGATCAGGGGATCGGGAAGGGAACTCGCCTGGGTGGGGCGCTCGGCGCTCGCTTGCCACCTTCGGCGCGCCGCAGCGAGTTTCGGGTTCCGGTCTGCGGCGATCTCGATGAGTCCGGCCAGTTCCAGGCCGGCACTGAGATCAATCGGCCCGGGATCCTCGAGCGCTCCCGGCTCCCGGCGAATGGCCGCCTTGACGGGCCAACTCTCGAGAGGTGGCGTGTCGTCGGCATCGGTTGATGCGCAGGCGGTGAAGAGAAGAGCAACGAGAATGGAAATCGAGATTCGGAACATAACTCCTCACATGCAATCTGGAGCGGTGGATGCCCCCGGCATCATAGTCGACTTCGCCGGGATGCAAGAATGACCGGGTGAACAGAAACGCAGATTGGTGAGGAGTTCATTCATGACGCGGCTCTTTCGCGAAGCACGTGCCATGCGGGCAGGGAAGGCGTGTCTCATGCGCACCCTGCTGATTGCCCGCCCCGGGTGATGCATTTGAAGCAAGGCCTGGTGTATTGGAACGTGAGCGGGGGTCCCGAGCATGCATGTCCCACACGCACGCACGCACGCATCTCTGGAGTACGTCAGAACCAGGAGGTAAATTGTGGTTCGTATCGATGGTCAGGATCTCAGACTCAGCACACCGTAGCGAAGGAGCCAAACACATGATGTCCAGGTCCACGACCCGGTGGCTTGCCGGGCTGCTTCTCCTTCTGATGGCGATGATAGTCGCGCCCACCGCCCACGCGCAGTCCGCGGAGACGAAGCCGTTCAAGCCGGAGGAACTCGAGGCATTGGCCGCTCCCATCGCGCTCTACCCGGATCCGCTGATCGCCCAGGTGCTCATGGCCTCCACCTATCCGCTTGAAGTCGTCCAGGCCTCCCGCTGGGCCGATGAGCACAAGGATCTCAAGGAGGATGCGCTCGAGGTGGAATTGAAGAAGGAGGACTGGGATGACAGCGTCAAATCCCTGGTCAACTTCCCCCAGGTTCTGACGATGATGAGCAAGGACCTGGACTGGACCACGAAGCTCGGTGATGCCTTCATCGCCGACCAGACCGCCGTCATGGACGCAGTGCAGAGGTTGCGGTTCAAGGCCAGGGAAGCCGGCAACCTCGAGACGACGAAAGAACAGAAGGTCATCATCGAGGACAACTCGACCACAACCGTGGTCGTCGAGAACGCGCCACCCCCGCCGCCGCAAACGATCATCATCGAATCAACGAGCCCGAGCGTCGTCTATGTGCCGACGTACAACCCCACCGTCGTGTACGGAGCCTGGATGTATCCGGCATACCCCCCACCGGTGCCGTACTACCCGCCCGGATACGGGGTCGGTCGCGCCCTTGCCTTCGGTGTGGGCGTAGCGGTCACCGCTTCGTGGATCAATCACGCCTGGGGCGGCTGCAACTGGCGTGGCGGAAATGTGAACGTCAACGTCAATCGCAACACAAACATCAACAACAGCTTCAACCGCAACAACGTCAGAGCCGGCTCCGGCAACCGCTCGAGAGGCGCCAGCGCGAACTCCTTCAAGCACAACCCGAAACACCGCAAGGGAGTCTCGTATCGGGACCGGTCCTCCGCGAAGAAGGTCGGCGCCTCGAGAAACAGGGATGCATCGAAGGCTCGCGATAGTTTCCGCGGTCGTGCCGAGGCCGGCAGGAAGAACATCTCCCGGGGAGGCGCCGACTCTTTCAAGGGCAAGTCCGGCAGCGCCGGCAACCGGGCGTCCGGCAGCGCCGGCAACCGGGCGTCCGGCAGCGCCGGCAACCGGGCGTCCGGCAGCGCCGGCAACCGGGCGTCCGGCAGCGCCGGCAACCGGGCATC
>JAJSAM010000030.1 GCA_024274785.1 Planctomycetota bacterium
CAGCGTGGCGCTGCTGATCTCGCGGGACGCCACCCTGCTCGACGTCGAGGCGCGCATCGCCGAAGCGGCATCGACCACCTGGCAGAAGGTGAAGGAGCGCGCGGACCGGGAGGAGCGGCAGGCCGAGCGCGCCAACGAGGAGATTGCGGTCGAGGGTCCCGAGCCGGCGATGGAGGTGGTGACGAAGGCATTGCGGGACGCCCGGCGGCAGATTCTTGCACTCGGGGCCGAGAAGGTGAGCGACGGCGAGGCGGCGGCGCTGATGGCCAACCACTTCGTCGAGGTGCACGAGGTCCGTTTGCGCCGGGCGGAGTGGCGCAACGCCTGGCGGAAGGAGGTCCTGATGCGCCACGGCGGCCTCTGTGCGGTGCCGGGGTGTACCAGAGCGGCGCGGGACAACCATCACATCATCTTCCAGTCGGAACATGGTCCCGACGAGCCATACAACTGCGTGGCCGTGTGCTGGTTCCATCATAAACGGTGTATTCACCAGGGGTTGCTGCTGGTTCGGGGGCGTGGCGGCAAGTACCTGGTCTGGAAATTCCGGGATGCCTCGCTCGCCCCCTTCGCGGAGTTCGTGACGGTCGGGGACGACGACGTGCGGGTGGCGGAGGCGGGGTTTTCCGGGGTGGGCCAGGCGGAGTTTTCCGGGGTGGGTGCCGGGGCGTTCGCGCTGGGCTGAGCGATTGGTAGTGAGCGGACGTGCCTTGAAGTGACCTGAAGTGCCTGTTCTTTGACAAGTGAAACTAAGAAATGAAGTACGCCAGCCGGCCCGGGGCGGGCGGGACGAGGGGGAGATCCCTCTGAACGCCCGCTTACCGGGCCGCGGATGGCGGGTGCAGATTCTTGCACTGGCGGATGGGCCGCCCCGCCCGGTCTTGGCCCGGCGAGGCTATCCGCCCCTGTTCAACTCTTCCAGTTGCCGGACGGTCTTTCGGGCTTCCTGGATCATATTGCTGAACAGGTCCAGGTGCTCGGGGAGCTTCACTCGCTCCCGTTGTCCCACCGTGAGCTGGTCGCGCAGCGCGCCAATGAGTTTATACGCATCCTCCATGTCCTTCAGGCGCTCGCGGCTGTATTCAAGGCGGAGGTGCGAGTCCTGAGTAATGGAGAGTGCGCGAGCGATCTCCACGAAATCGAGCCGCCCATAGCGGAGCCCGAGGAGGAAGGCTTCCATGATCGTCGCGTTGCCGGTTTCGATGATGACCCGCGCGGCGGTATTCCGGTACCGGGGCTCCGGCATCTGTGCCAGGATCCGGGCGGCGGCGGCCCGCGCCGGAACCGGTTTCGTCGTGTCCGTGAGCATTTCGCCGAGGACCACGCCGGTCTTCTCGTAGTCGATCTCGGACATGGCCCGGCCCATCAGGTCCACCATCTTCGCGTCCGCCCAACCACCGGCGATGCCTTCCTTCAGAATGGGGAACGCTTCGGGATCCAGGCGGCCGCGGGCGGCGTCCATGAAGCTCCGGCTCTCGGTGTCGAGCCAGTGAGTGACGACGATCTTCTTCAGGATGCCCAGAAAGTGCTTACGGACATCCTCCCGGTCGGTGAGCTGGCCGAGGTAGGCGAAGGCCGTGACGCGATGCATCCAGGATCCCACACGTTCCGAATTGGCGATCAGGATCCGGGCTGCCTCGTCGCCACCGATGCGATAGACCGCCTCGAGCAGCGCGTTCCGGCGGTCCTGGTGCAGGGACACTTCACCGTTGCGCAGATCGACGTTGAAGCCGGTGGTCGAGAAGCTGAAGGGCTCGACGTCTTTCAGGGCCTGCTCGAGGACCGGCAGCATCGCCTCGCCTCCCCCGGCGATGTCACTCACGAGTTGAAGCACCTTCCGCGCCGCGGTGGCGCCGGTACCCCGATAGACCAGGAGTTCGTCGAGGGCGCCCTCAGCCGTGACCGCTTCCTGCGCCGTCGGCTCGAACGCGCCGCCGCCAACGGGACCCCGAACCAGGTAGCCCGCTCCGAAACCGATCCCGAGCGCAACGATCACGATCAGCGCCGTTCTGCCGCTCATCTCATCCTCCGAGAGTGCAGAGCCCCATCTCGCCCACCAGCACAAGGGTAGCAGAAATCGCCGGGTCTCTCTCCGGACCGCAGGCCGACCGCCCATCTGGAGCCCGGCGGATCGCCCGGCAACCACGGATCGCCGGCAGACCGAGGGGCTTCAGATCAGGTTGGCCAGTACGACGTCGGCGTCGAGTTCCGCCACCACGACCGGGTGGTCCAGCGACCAGGCGGTGATCACCTCCGGCGCCACCTCTCCCATCACGCCCGCGGTTTCGCCGTTCAATCCGATGACGGCGGCCCGGCCCGGCAGAAACACCGGCGCGAGTTCGTGGTCCGTGAGCGGCGAAACATCGATCGTCAGACCGAGCTCACGGAAGACGGAATCCGTCACCGAACGGATCCGGGCATAGTCGCTTCTCGGCCCCATCTCGCCGATGGCCAGGCGCAGGTGCTGGGTGGAATCGTCCTCCGTCGCCCGCACCACCTCCCCCACCTCGAAGATGGGCTGCGGCATCTCGCGCGTCTTGTTCAGCGCGAAGATCGACATCAGGCCGGAGAGCAGGTTCGTGCGCACGATCTCCTGGTGCACGGAGATGGGGTTCAGGAGCTTCGCCTGTCGGACGTCTTCGGGAAGACGCATCCGGGTGAGGTGCTCCTCCCGGTTCGTCAGGACGAAGCTCATCACCTCCACGAAGCCGAGCCCCACGAGGGTCCGGCGCGCCTTCCGGCCGATCGCGGTCTGGGGCAGCTCCTGGCCCACCGTCATCGTCGGTACAAGCAGCGACGGGAGGTTGTGGTAACCATAGGCGATGGCCACGTCCTCGATCAGGTCGACCTCGTGCTTCACGTCCACGCGGTAGCGCGGTATGGCGACTTCGAAATCTCCGTTGGCAGCCCGGCCGGTCACGTCGAGTCGCATCCGCGAGAGGCAACTCGTCATCTCCTCTTCGGTGAGGTCCACGCCAATCAGCTTAGTCGTCCGCTCCGGGGAGAGGGTCCGAGTGAAGGGAGTCAGGTCCGGAGTGACCCTCGTCTCGCCGGGGCGATGGATCTTCACCGACTTGATGGAGCCGGTCACATGGCAGATCGAGGTCAGCACCAGCGCCAGCGTGTCGTCCACCACGCGTCGGTCGTGGCCGGTGACATCGAGGAAGATATGGGACGTCCCCGGGCGGAGCCTCGTCTCCTCGCTGTTGATGATCGGGGGCATGGAGAGAACCTGCCCCCTCGCGTCCTGCAGGACCGGATAGGCATCGTAACCCGCAAGCAGATCCTTGAAGACGCGGCCTTTCGGGTGCTTGGTCAGGATGTCCGCCAGGCTCATCATCCTCCCGGGCATGCCGAGCGGTACGAACTCATGATCCGGCGCCAGCGCGGTGTAGGTGATCTCCCCTTCGATGGCCTCGAGGTCGTAGGCCCCGATCGAAGCCTTCTTGCGCCCGCGGCCGACCGCCCAATGCAGGTGCTCCTGGAGATGGAACGCTTCGGCCAGGCCGGCCTGATCGAGCGGCGGAACCGTCAGTTCGGCGCAGGCGATCTCGGGACGCACCGCCAGCACCGAAGGGTCCACGGTGACCGAGAGTTCACCATCCTCGACGGGATACGGCGGCAGACCGGTCCTGATACCGAGGTAGCCGACGAGCGCGCGGGCCAGGCCGGCGGAATCGAAGAGGTCGGGGCGCGCGGGCAGGAGGTCCAGGCGCACCACCTCGTCCGTCCCCTGGTCGATGAATCCGCCCGCCTCCTCGTGCCCGCAGACCTCGCAGGTCTTCGGCGCGGCCTCGCGCGGCAGACGGTACACGATGGTGCCGCAGGCCGGGCACTCGAACAGGTGGACCTCGACGAGCTCCTCCAGGTCGCAGCCGAGGAAGTCGATGGCTTCGGCCAGGGCCTTCCCTTCAATTTCGGTTCCGAGGAGGCTTCGCAGTCTCGCGGTGGAAATAGCGACTACCGGCATAACGGCACCTCCCGGAGCCAGCCGAGATCACCGTCGTACAGCTCTTTCAGGTGGCTCGCTCCAAAACGGAACATGGCCAGCCGTTCGAGGCCGAGGCCCCAGGCCAGGACCGGCACCTTGCAGCCGAGCGGCTCGGTCACCTCCGGCCGGAAGATCCCCGATCCGCCCATCTCCACCCACTGCCCGCGGCTCTCCATCCAGACGTAGATCTCCGCCGAGGGCTCGGTGTAGGGGAAGAACGAGGGTTTGAACTTGATGCGATCGAACCCGAGCTTCTTGTAATACTCCGTCAGCGTCCCCTTGAGCGTCGCCAGGGTCGCTCCCTCATCGATGATGATCCCGTCGATCTGCATGAACTCCGGCAGATGCTTGTAGGAGACGGTCTCGCGGCGGAAGACCTTCCCGATCGTGAAGACCTTCCGGGGCGGGTTCGGATCCTCGGCGAGCGCCCGGATCGAGGTCGCGGTGCAGTGCGTGCGCAGGATCGCCTGGCGCGCCTTGTCGATCGACCACCGGTAGCCCCACCCGGTGGAGCCGGTGTCGCCGCCGTCCTCGTGAGTGCGGCGGACGCGATCGACCAGCCCCTCGTCTTCCGGCAGAGGCAGCCGGCCCGGACGCTCGAGGTAGAAAGTATCCTGCATCTCCCGCGCGGGGTGGTCCTGCGGCTGGAAGAGGGCATCGAAGTCCCAGAACCCGGATTCGATGAAATCGCTCCGAACCTCTCCGAAGCCCATGGAGTAGAACGCCTCCCGGGTTTCCTGCACGATGCGGGCGAGGGGATGAGCCCGACCGGGGACCAGTCGCTCGGTGTCGAGCGTCACGTCGAACTTCTTGAAGGTGACCTTCCGCCAACGACCGGAGGCGAGCAGTTCGGGCGTCAGCGCGGTGACCTCCTCGGCCACGGTGATGCCGCCGACGACGATCTCCCGCCCCATCTCGGTCAGCGAAGCGCGCCGACGCACCCGGTTCCTCAGCTTGACCAGGTCCTTGCGGGAACGCAGCACCTTGACCAGCGCCGGAACATCGATCCCGTCCTCGACCAGTTCCTCGAGATGGAGGATCTCGCCGCGGCTCGCCCGGGCAATGGCCACCTCGTCGGGGGAGTGGGACTTGACCAGGGCGTTCTGCCCCTCGGGCGTAAGGACCAGCTTGTCCGCTCCCCCGTTCTCGTCCTTCACCTTCTTCGCCCACTTCTTGCGGAAGATCCACTGGACCGCGGCCGAACCGTCGAAGCCCTTTTCCGCCGCCACCTTGTGAACATCCGGCATGAAAATCTCCTGGTCGAGGTCGAGAACGAGCAGGAGTTGCCGTTCCGGGGTGCCGGTGACCGCGGCCTGTTTGCCGGCCTCGGTGGGCACCACCTCGGTCAGCGTCTCTTCGGTGACCGCGGCCCAGCCGTTCCCGGCCAGCGCGGTAAGGGCCGCCGAGACGAGAGACTGATCCAGGCCCGTCGCCTGCAGGAGATCATCGAACGCCGTCTCCAGATCCTCCCCGGCAAGGGCATTCATGACGGCGTATTCGTGCGGCGACAGAGCTGTTCCCATCGGAGATCTCCCCGGGACCGGAATCGGGCCCCGAATGGTTCAACCGGCGGGCCGCCGGATGGATCTATGCGGAAGCGCGTATGCTAGCAGCAGGAGCCGGACCCTCCGAATCAACGTCCAGCCCCGGGGATGTCAGGGGAGCGGGGGCGCGTCACTCACCTCCACGACGATGCGGCGGAGCTCCTCGCAATCCCGCTCGATCCGGGCGATGAGCGCGGCGGCGTCGGGGAAGCGCACCTCGTCACGGATCCGCTGGACGAACTGCACCTCCATTTCCTCTCCGTAGAGCTTCTCGTGGACGCCCGGCACGTGCACCTCGACCGTGACGTCGGCGCCCTCCTCCTCGAAGGTGGGACGGCGGCCGATGTTCACCAGCGCCGGCTTCCAGCGCCCCTTGAACCGGGCCCAGGCGGCGTACACACCGGTCGGCGGGCTGAGTTCTCCGGCGAGGTCGATGTTGGCCGTGCCGAAGCCGATCTCCCGTCCGCGACCGCTGCCGGGCACCACCCGGCCGTACACCGCCACCGGGCGACCGAGCAGCGCCTGGGCCTGGTCGTGCTCACCCGCGGCGATCAGATCCCGGATCACCGAGGAGGAGATGGGACGCCCTTCGATCAGGACCGGCGGCGCGGCGCGAACGACAATGTCCCGATCCCCGGCCCAGCCCTTGACGAAATCGTAATCGCCTTGCCGACCTTTCCCGAAGCGGGAGTCGAAACCGAGGACGATACCGACGACGCCCATCCCCCCGACGAAGACCCTGGTGGCGAAATCCCCTGCGGTCATGGCCATGATTTGGGTGGAAAACGGCAGGACGACGGCGTGATCCAGTCCGGAGCGCTCGAGGAGGACCAGGCGGTGCGCCACGGAGGTGATGGCCCTCGGCGCGCGGCCGCGCACCACTTGCCGGGGATGCGTGCCGAAAGTGACGACCACCGATTCGCCGTCGAGTTCCCGGGCGAGGTCGCGCGTCTGATCGATGACCGCGCGATGGCCGAGGTGGATCCCGTCAAAAACCCCGATCGTCGCCACCGGCCGGCGGAAGAGGTCCGGTGAAAGCGCCTCGAATCCGCGATGAACCCTCATCGGCTCGAGGACGGGCTCTTCCCGGCCGCCTCATAGTCCTCTTCGAGTTCTCTCAGCGGTCGCTTGAGCCGCATACGGTCGGCCGGGGTCATGCGGGAGATGAACATGATCCCGTTCAGGTGGTCGATCTCGTGCAGAAAACACCGCGCGAGGAGGCCCTCGGTGTCCTCTTCGACGATCTCTCCCTCGAGGTTCATGTAACGGACCCGAACGCGCTCGGCGCGGGTGATCAGTCCAGTCAGCCCGGGGAAGGAGAGACAGCCTTCCTCCACGGCCAGGGCGCCGTCCTCGTCGATGATCTCCGCATTGATCACCACGCGGATGTCATCCTCCTCGCCGGTGTCCGAGATGAGAGCGAGATGGATCCCCTCCCCCACCTGATTTGCCGCCAGTCCCAGCCCGCGAAACTCGTTCATGGCCTCGATCATGCGGGGAATCAGGGCGCGAATCTCCTCTGTCACCTCATCCACCTTCGCGGTGGGTTTTCTGAGCAGGGGATCCGGGTAGAGCACGAGTTCGAGTTTGTCGCTCATCACGCGATCATCTGAGGGAGGAAGCCCGGGTCCGTCATGGTCGAACCCTTGGGGTCAGTAGCGGCGTAAGAAGGTATCATGGGTGCGATTGCGCCCGCGGACTTTTTTAGTTGCTCGGCCCCGGAACGGCGGCTAGATTCCTCCGTTTCCGCCCACCCGGGGCCTCATTTTCTCGGGGATTGGCATCATGCACGCACAGAAGCTGGTTGAGAAGGCTCAGGACGCCGCCGATCGGCGGGCCTGGGACCACGCCATCGAGTTCTACCTGCAGGCTCTGGATCTGGATCCGGACAACCTGGATGGTCGTGAGGGGATTCGCAAGGCGGAGCTCGCGAAGTACGAAGCGTACTACCCCAGCACCGCCAGCCGCTTCTTCGCTACCCTCGGCGCGAAGCTCTCGGCGGCCATCGCCGGCCTGACCAGGAACCATGAAGGCAAGATGCGGTCACTGGAGCGGGTGCTCACCAAGGACCCGAAGAACATCTCCAGTGGGTTGGCGCTCGGTGCGGCCGCGGTTGCCGCGGGGCACCGCCACGCCGCGCTGGCGGCCTTCCGCGGAGTGCTGCTCGTCGACAAGAAGAACATCGAAGCGTGGAAGGGCGCCGGCCGCGCGCTCTGTGCGCTCGGCGAAGCGACGGAGGCACTGACGGCCTTCGAGGAAGCCGCGAAACTCGATCCCCGCGACCAGGAAGCGAACCGGATGCGCAAGAACCTGGCGGCGGAGGTTTCGATCAATGCCACGGGTATCGACCGGTCCGGGCACTCGCGCGACAAGCTGCGGGACGGTGCGGAGACGGAACGGCTGGAGCAGGACGGACGCCTGGTTCGCAGCACCGACGAACTCGAAGCCGCGGTGGTGCGTCTCGAGAAGGAAGTGGCGGCCAACCCCGGTGACGCCAAGCTCCTCGCCGAGTTGGCGAACCGCCTCGCCGCGTTGAAGGACTACGACCGCGCCATCGAGATCTACGAGTCGGCCTACGAGGCGCAGCCCACCAACTTCGACCTTCGGGAAAAAGCGGGCGACCTGAAGATTACCCGCTTTGATCGCGACCTGCGCGAAGCGAGAGAGTCCGGAAACCAGGAGGAAGCCGATCGCCTTGACGGGCAGCGCCTCTCGTTCATCGTGGGCGAGTACCGGGCCAGGGTGAAGGATCACCCCACGGACCTGGTGCTGCACTTCCAACTCGGAAAGGCACTTTTCGAGTCAGGCGACTACGATGGCGCCATCGGCGAGTTCCAGCAGACGAACCGGGACCCGCGGCGGAAGATCGAGTCGATGACGATGCTCGGAAACTGCTTCCTCAAGAAGGGGATGTTCGACCTCGCGGAGAACCAGCTTCGCAAGGCGATCGAGGAGATGCCGGGGATGTCGAACCGTACCAAGGACGTTCTCTACAGCCTTGGCAAGCTCAAGGAGAAGCAGGGCAAGCCCAAAGATGCGCTTGCGGAATACAAGAAGATCTACGAGGTGGATATCAGCTTCAGGGATGTTGCGGAGCGGATGGAAACCATCAAGAAGGAGATCGCCCAGGCTTAGGGCCGGCGATCGGAGAAGAAAGAATGCCTCAGAGCAAATCAGCGAAGAAGACGGTCCGGAAGAACGAAGAGCAGCGGATGGCCAACAAGGCCGTGAAGTCCTCCATGCGTTCACAGGTAAAAAAGGTCAAAGAGGCCATCGACGCCGGAGACAAGGACAAGGCGCAGGCCGAGATGAAGCTCGCCGCCAGGAAGATGGACAAGGCAGCGAAGACCAACATCATCCACAAGAATCAGGCTGCCCGCCGCAAGTCGCGCCTGCAGAAGGCCGTCGACAAGATCTAGCCGGATTCCTGAGAATCGCCTGTCCATGGCCCGGGGATTTCATCCTCGGGTCGGGTGATTCCGGGAGCGCGAATCCTCCTCCGGGTCCGCGCCCGAATGGCGGCTACCCCCTGGCCTCCGGTTCGCATACACTCACCGAATGACGAGCCTGCGTGTCCCGGATCCGGTCCGATGAAGCTCCATACGTGCCCTTCCTGTGGCGCCATGCTCGGCGTGCCCGAGGAGCAGACCGTCATCCGCTGCCGTGGCTGCGACTTGGCCATGCATCTCGACCGCCTGGATGAAGGGCGATCGGTCACCAGGCTCCTTGCCGAAGTGAACGCCAATCTCGAACTCCCGGGGCCGCTCCGATTCAGGATCGCGGAACTCCTCCGGAGCCATCTTGAACATCTCGACGAAAGCGCACTTCGGGCATCCGCATCCGAGCCGATGCGGCCAAGCGGTCCGCCCCCTCTGCCGGTCATCCCGAAGGCCGGCGATCAATCAGCCGGCACCGAGGAATCGAAGCCGGCGGAAGACCTGCTCGAGAACCTGGGGGGCATCGATGGGGAACCGGCGGCGACCACCAGGTCGATCGAGCCCGGGCCGTCCGTGAAGCCCCACCCGCATCCGACTCTGCCGACCGACTTCTCCATCGAAGATCCGGCCGCGCCTCCACTCCCGGCCGACGCGCCGCTACCCCGCCGGGAAGTTCCACTCGCTCCCTCCGAGCCGCGGGAGCCATCGCTGTGGTCCCGGCTCGGCCCGGCATTCACGGAGAACATTCTCTTCGCCCTGGCGGCATTCCTGCTCGTCGCCGGCGCGGTCTACTTCGTCACCACGGCCTGGACGACCATGACCGGGGAGCAACGGCTGCTCGTGGTCGTCGGCGGGCTGGAGTTGCTCGGCGGAGTGCTCTACACGCTGGGGCGGCTCCTCAATCGTGGCGGGAGCCTTCCCGAAGTCGAGCGGACCCTGCTGATCGTGGTCTGCTTCATGGTGCCGGTGGCCGCCGCGGCGGCCGGAGAGTTGCTGACCGTCTCGCTCCTTCCCGGCATGCTGGCCTCCGCGGCGGTCCTCGGTCCGGGCTATCTGCTGGCGCGTGACCTCGGACGGGTCTCCGATGCGGCGCTCCGCCCGGTCCTGCCATTCGCGCTGATCGGAATGACGTTCCTGGTCCTCCTCGCCGGAACCGGTGAGCAGAGCCCGGCGCTCGCCACTTTCGCCGGGACGCTCATGCTCGTGGTGGCCTGCCGAACCCACCTCCGCTCGCTGGTACCGCGGCTCGGCCCGAACGTGGCCCCCGCGCTGTGGTCCACGCTCCTGCTGGCTTTCGTCGCGACCGTCTTCACCGGAGTGGTCACGCACTCGGCCTGGCGTTTCGGCATTCCACCGGGCCAGAGCCTGCCGCCGATCGGGATCCTGCTCTCCGCGCTCTCGGTGATTACCGTCATGCTCGAGCACGCGTTGTCACGAGCGGGCCGACTCGAGGCCGGGCGCTCTCCCGCCCTGCTCGTCGGCGCGCTCGGACTGGCCGCGACCGGCGTCGTCGTGGCCCTCGCCTACGATCAGACGCTCCTGGCCGCCGCCTTGTTCGCCGCCGGCGGCGCACTGGTCGCCGGATACCGCCTCCCGTCACCGGCCCTGCTCCTCCCTGGTCTGCTCTTCGCCGGAATGGCCTATCTCAAACTCCCGGCGCCGGTTCGTGAGTTCGCGATCATGGTCCGGGATGAAGCGGCGGGAGCACTCGGATACCAGCCGGAGCGCCTGCCCTTCGCGTACTACGGGGTGACCTTCCTGCCTTACCTCGCCCTCTGCGGAGCAGGGGGGATCATCCTCGAGCGAATCGGCCGGGGGGCCCACTCCAGGGTCGTCTTGTGGTGGACCCTGATCGTAGCCGGCGGCCTCTGCCTCCAGGCGATGATCATGTGCCGGGGAGACTACCGTGCGCCCGCGGCGGTGTTCTTCGCGGAGGGGGCGATGCTGCTCCTCCTGGCCCGCCTGGCGAGGGACCGGACCTTCGTCGGCGCGGGGATCGCCCTCGTCTTCGCGGGGGAGAGCCTCCTGCTGCATCGCCTCGGGGTGCCAACCTCGACGCACGTGCTCGCCATGGCGATCACGGGGCTCGGCGTACTGTTCATCGCCCGGCGGCTGCGGGCGGCCGGGGACGGTTTCGCCCTGGCGGCGGCAGACACCCTGACGGATCTGACCGGGGTGATGGCCGTGATCGTCGTGGCGGCCCTCGGCTTCGGGCACGCTTCCGGAACCAGGGAAGCCGTGGCGCTCACCCCGGCCGGCGCCTTCGACATTCCCGCGGTCCTGCTCCTCGGCTTTCTGCTGACGGCTCTCGGAGCGATCTACCGGAACCCGATCGGACTGGTGCTCGCCATACTGCTCCTCGCCCGCGGATTGACCGGAGCCATGAACGCCATGGGACTCGATCCGCACGGAGTCTGGCGCATGGCCGTCTTCTCTTTCGGATCGGCGGCGCCGCTCCTGCTCTACCGGGTCGTGCCGTTCATTCCCGATCGCCGAAAGCTGCTCGAAGCGGCCGACCCATTGATGTTCGTCCCCGGCGGAATCGTCGCCCTGCAAGTCCTGGGGGCGATCCCGTTCGGTGATCCCGACGTGCAATACGTCTCTTCGGTCGCCCACGTCATCGGCCTGGGTGGCGGCGCGGTGGTGCTGACCGTGGCCGCGATGATTTCCCGCCGGAACTGGATCACCATTCTTGGCGTGATCGAGGTGTTTATTGCCGGCCCCGTGCTCGCTCGAGTGCTCGGATTCGAGATTCCCTCCGCGGCCACCGCACTGGGCGCGGCGCTCTCGCTGGCCTTGATCCGGGGGGGAGCATTCCTCGCCGAGAGGCGGGAACAGGCCCGCAGGCTGTTGCTGCCGATCCTCGCCCGCTCGATTGCTCCTCTCGGAGCGCTCCTCCTGATCTGGCTGACGGCACTGCTCACGGATGGGAACTACCGACATTCCGGGGGCTACGACGGTGTGCATCTCGCCGGGGCCGCGCTGATCGTCGTCGTCATCGCCCGGCTGACCCGGTTCCCGGAAGCGCTGCTCGTCGGAGGTTTGATCCTCCCCCTCGTCCCGATCGGGCTTCTCGACCAGATGGCCGCGCGGGTCGACCTCTACCCGCTGGCCATTCTGCTCGCGGCCGGAGTTGCCACGATCTGGTCGAACCATCGAAAGATCACGACCGCCACCACCCTGACCCACCTGTCCCTCGCTTTCGGGCTGGCCACGATCTATGCCCTCAGCGATCAGGGCAATCCCGGCATCCTCTTCCTCACGTTCCTGATGCTCGCTGCGGCGGGGCGCATGATCGCCCGCATGTTGCCGATTCCGGGCAGCCTGATGATGGTGTTCTCAGCCCTCATCGGGATCCCGGTGCTCTTCTTCCATCGGGGACTGAAGGTCGATCTGGATTGGCAACCCCTCATCCTGCTGCTCCTTGCCACCGGGACCCTGCTTGCCGCGCGCGCTCCAACGCTCCGCATGCATCGCGGGGTGAGCCGCAGCGTGGCCATCCCCTTCATTGCCGCGGCGGGTGCGTTCTTCATCATGCACGCGGTGACTGTTCTCGCAACGGCGCCGAGCACCGATCTCGACAAGTTCGTGAGCCTGAAGATCATGGTGCTCACCGCCCTGGCGTTCCTCGGCTCGGTCATCAGCATCGGGAGATTCGGCCGAATCCTCCCGTGGTTCGCCCTGCTCCTCTTCTTCCACGTCGCGGCGCCGTTCAACATCGTGATCGAGGGTAGCTACGGCCGATTCTGGCGCCCGGACGTGGAGACCGCCCTGATCGCTGTGGTACTCGCGCTGACTCTGTCCGGCCGGAGCGGGAAACGGGATCTCTTCCCCTGTCTCTTCGCGGGGATCGCCCTCCTGTTCACCGTCGGTGACCTCCGCCACCTCTCCACTCCGCTGACGGTGCTCGCCGCCACGACCGTCGCGATGGTGTTGCTCGTCCGGTTCGGCGGGCGGGCCCACGCGGACCTCGCGAGCAACGGACTGATCGCCACCGCCTTCGCCATCGTGATGTACGCGGTTCCCGAGAGCGGCCGCCCCATGGCCGAAATCCTGACCGTTCTCTCGGCAACCGCCGCGGTGATGCTGATCGGGCTGCTCGGAGCCGGAAAGTGGCTCGGAGGCGGTTCGGGGGGGCGCTGGCGCACCATTGCCGCCAGCCGGTGCCGGCGCGCCGCCGCACACGCCGCCTGCCTGGCAATCCTCTGCGCGCTGGCCAACGTCGTCTTTCTGCACGCTCGCCCGGCGGAGATGGACCTCATCCTGTTGATCGCGTTCGCCATGATCACCGTTGGCATCGTGGCGCTCCGCGTGGCCCGCGAAGACGGCATGGAGCACCTGGTCCACGGCGCGATGTCGGCCCTGCTCGTCCTCTATGCGTTTCTGGCGACACGCACCGGGGCTCTCGACCTGCTCGAGGGCTACCACTTCCACGCCATGGCCGTCATCGGCGCCTTCGTGCTCACCCTGGCGCGCGGACGCCTGGCGGGCCCCCTCGCCATCGAGGGAGTGATCCTGCCGATCCCGGTCGTGCTGATCTCGCTCACCGGGTTGTTCGGCGTCGACGGGTTCCCGGGCCGGGCCGCCTCCGGGTTCTTCCTCGCCGGTGCGGCCTGCGGCCTCGCCGCAAATCGGCTGCGCCTCTCCGCGTTGTGGGGAGTCGCGGGGGTGTTGCTGAACCTCGCACTCTTCTCCATCTGGCGCCACCAGGGGATCGTGGACCCGGCCTTCTACGGGGTCCCCCCCGGGCTGTCGTTCCTGGTCGCTGCGGAGCTGCTGCGCCGCCGGGTTTCCGCGATCGCCCATCTGCAGATGTTCATCCTCGGATCGGTGTTGCTCTACGGCTCCGTGGGGATCCAGGTGCTGCGGGTTGAGGAGCCGACGCATGCACTGGTGCTGTTCGCTCTCGGCATCCTGTCGGTGGTGCTCGGCTTTGTACTGCGGCGCAACGAGCTCCTCGTGGCCGGCACGTCGGTGGTGGTGCTCGACGTGATCGCCTACCTGGCCCGCCACGGTTTCGAGGAGGGATTCCTCGGCGCGGCCCTGCTGGTTCTCGCCGGGCTGACCGTGCTGACCGTCGCGACGATGTCCACCCTGCGGCGCAGGAAAGGCGAAACAGGCGGAGATCCAGACCGGGATTCGTAAAGCGAACGATCGCACGAATTGCCTGATTCTCAAGGGTTTCAGCCCGTCCGGCAGAGAGTGGCGATCGCGAGTTCGAATTAGTTGACCGTCCGGCGCAGTCGATAGATAAGAGCGCAGGGAAGTTCCTGCAACGGCGTTGAGCCACCTACCGGAGAACACCCGTGCCCAAGAGCATCTTTCTGACCGCCACACAGCGCGGCAGCGGCAAGAGTTCCGTGGCCCTCGGTCTCGTAGCCCTCCTCGAACGCACGATCGGTGAAGTCGGCTATTTCAAGCCTGTCGGGCAGAGGGGGAAAGGCCGCATCGACCCCGACGTGAAACTGATGAAGTCGACCTTCGGGCTGCGGACCGCCATCGAGGAGATCCAGCCCTTCAGCATGGATGACGTGGCCGAGTCCCTGGCCGACGGGAAACACGATCAGCTCCTGGAGCAGGTCATCGACGACTTCGGGAAGATCAGCGACGACTACGATTTCGTCGTCTGCGAGGGCACCGACTACTTCGGCGCCATGGCTGCGTTCGAGTCGAACGTGAACGCCGAGATCAGCAAGAACCTCGGCTCACCGATCCTGCTCATCGCCAACGCCATGGACTCGGAATCCAGCGAGAATCGCGACTACGAAGAGGTCATCGACGACATCTGCATGGTGAAGGACAGTTTCGACGAAATGGGCTGCGAGTTCTTCGGAGTGATCATCAACAAGTGCTCCCCGGATGGGCTCGCCGAGTTCCAGGCCCGGTCCCAGGAAGAACTCAACCGACACGGCATCAGGCTGCTCGGTGTCATTCCCCGCGCGGACATGCTCGAAAAGGTCAGGCTGGAAGAGGTGGCCACCCAGCTCAACGCCGAAGTGGTCGCGGGAACCGAGCGCATGAACGTCGTTGCCCAGCGGGTGCTCGTCGCGGCAATGAGCCTCGACAACGTGCTGGCCCGGCTGGAGAAAGGCGCGCTGATTGTGACTCCGGGGGACCGCGCCGAACTGATTCTGGCCTGCGCCTCCGCCTACGTCTCCCCCACCATCCCGGCGCCGGCCGGCGTGGTCCTGACCGGCGACCTCGAACCGCCGGAGCACGTGCAGAATCTGATCTCGGACCTGACCGGCGGTCAGATGCCGATCATGAAAGTGAAGACCAACACCTATGAGACCGCGCTCGACATCAGCGCGGTGAAGCCGCGGATCAACGCACACCAGCGAATGAGAATCGAGGTGGCGAAGGGCCTGGTCGCGAACCACGTCAACGAGGAGCCGATCCTCACCGCCGCCGCGGTCGACACCGGCCTGCGCCGGGTCACGCCGCGGCAATTCCTGCACCAGATCATGGACCGGGCCCGCAAGGACAAGAGGCGCATCGTGCTGCCCGAGGGCGCAGACGACCGCATTCTGCGCGCCGCGGCGATCCTGATGGAACGGGACGTCGTGGACCTGACGATCCTCGGTAACGAGGCGGAGATCGGCAAGCGCCTGGGACAGCTCACCGAGAAGGCCGGCCGGATCCGTCTCATCAACCCCGCCGAGTCCGAGTGGCGCGAGCCCTTTGCGAAGAAGTACATCGAACTGCGAACCCCGAAGAAGAACCCCACCTGGGATCTCTCCTACGACCTCATGGCGGACGTCTCCTACTTCGGGACGATGATGGTCCACGAGGGCTACGCCGACGGCATGGTTTCGGGTGCCGCGCACACCACCGCCCACACTCTTCGCCCGGCACTCGAGTTCATCAAGATGCGGGAAGGCGTCAACATCGCCTCAAGCGTTTTCTTCATGTGCCTGCCGGACATGGTGCTGGTCTACGGTGACTGCGCGGTCAACCCGAACCCCACCGCCGAAGGACTGGCGGACATCGCGCTCGCCAGTGCGGAGACGGCCCGGGCGTTCGGCATCGAGCCCTACGTTGCCATGCTCTCCTACTCCACCGGCGAATCGGGCAAGGGCTCGGACGTCGACAAGGTGCGCCAGGCGACGAAGCTGGTAAAGGAGCGCAACCCCTCGCTGCTCGTCGAAGGCCCGATCCAGTACGACGCCGCCGTGGACCCCGACGTGGGCAAGCAGAAGCTGCCCGGCAGCCGCGTCGCCGGCGCCGCGACCGTATTCATCTTCCCGGACCTCAACTCGGGGAACAACACGTACAAGGCCGTCCAGCGAAGTGCGAACGCCATCGCGGTCGGCCCGGTCATGCAGGGACTGCGTCGTCCCGTCAACGACCTCTCCCGCGGCGTCACCGTCCGCGACATCGTCAACACCGTGGCCATCACCGCGGTGCAGGCGCAGAAGAGCTAGCTGAAAGGCCCGGTGCGATCATGAAGGTTCTGGTCATCAACTGCGGCAGCTCGTCCATCAAGTTCGAACTGTTCGAGATGCCACGGGAGAAGGTGCTGGCCAAGGGCATCGTCGAAAAACTCGGCGAGGCCGGCAGCCGGCTCCGGTGCAGGATGAACGGGCATGAGACCGCCCTCGAGCAACCCATCGCCGACCACGACGAGGGACTGCGGCTCATCGTCCGGACGCTGACCGACACCGGGCACGGCGGCATCGGGGATCGCAGGGAGATCGAAGCCATCGGGCACCGCGTGGTGCACGCCGGCGAGGCGTTCGCCCACACCGTCATGATCACCGACGAGGTCATCCGGGCGCTCGAGGACCACGTGGATCTCGCCCCCCTGCACAACCCCCCGAACCTCCTCGGCATCGCCGTCGCCCGCGAGGTCTTCCCCGGGGTGCCCCAGGTCGGCGTCTTCGACACCGCGTTCCACCAGACGATGCCGAAGCAGAGCTACCTTTACCCGGTGCCATATGAGTTCTATGTCGAGCACCGGGTTCGGCGATACGGGTTCCACGGCACGTCCCACCGCTACGTGGCCGAACGCGCCGCCGAAATGCTCGACCGGCCACTTTCCGGGATCAACCTGATCACCGCACACCTCGGCAACGGCGCCAGCATCACCGCGATCGAAGGTGGCCGGTCCGTCGACACCTCGATGGGCATGACCCCGCTCGAAGGTCTGGTCATGGGCACGCGCTGCGGAGACATCGACCCCGCGCTGATGGTCACCGTCGCGCGCCTGACCGGCAAGAGCATGGTTGAGATCGACCGCATCCTCAACCAGGAGAGCGGGATGCTCGGCCTGACCGGTATGAGCAACGACATGCGCACACTGGAGGACGCCGCGGCAAAGGGTAACGAGCGCGCCGACCTGGCCCTCGACATCTACTCCTACCGTCTGAAGAAGTACATCGGCGCCTATACCGCGGTTCTCGGCACGGTGGATGCCCTGGTCTTCACCGGCGGCGTCGGCGAGAACTCCGATGTGGTCCGCAGAAGATGCCTTTCGGGCATGGCCCCCCTCGGGTACGACCTCGACCAGCGGATCAATGACCGCACCCGCTCCTCCGAGACGGTCATCTCGACGCCGGAGTCACGCGCAAAGGTGCTGGTCATCGCGACGAACGAGGAGCTGATGATCGCGAAGGACACGTTCGAACTGGCGGGAGCCTGAGGGCACCGGCATTCCCGGAGCCGCTTCCTTCGGAAGGATGAGCGTGGTCCGGTCCGCGCATCACCGACGGCGAACGCCCTCCGAGGCTTCATCCGGGCTGGTACACCACCAGGACTACGGATCACTGTCCGTCGGGAGCTTGCCGAGTTGCTTCGGGAACAGCCGCCTGGTCAGCAGGTTCATCGGTCTCTTCACGATCCGCCGGTGGAGATCCCGGATCTCCCTCGTCCTCCGGAAGAGTTCCTCCTCCCTGGACGTCAACGGACTCTTCGTGCGATGGCGACGGTTCTTCACCACGTGGTAGCGGTCGAAGCGGGCCAGGATCCGGAAGAGAGTCGAGCCCTTCGGCAGCGTCAGCGAGAGCTGAAAGTCGAGCAGGCCCGGAGAGCCGTCGGGCCGCACGATGACGTTCGCCTCCTTGTGGAGGTCGTTGTGAGTGATGCCTCGCTCGTGGAGTTGTTCCACGATCCGCATCAATTCGTGGAAGAACTCGACCGGAGGGGTCGGTGCACGGGGAAGCGCAACACCATCGATGTACTCCCGAAAGTAGATGTTCCGGGCCGGTCGGGCGAGGACGCGCGGGATACCGGGGATGCCCTCGGCGCCCTTCAGTTGACGGAGTTCCCGGTGTGCAAGCCAGACGTCGAGTTGCTCGGAGAAAAGCGGAATCCGCGGACGCATACGAAGGATCTTCCGGACGACGGTCCGTCCGCGCCAGGTGGCGAGCTCGGTGGAGGCCAGCCGGCCCCGCTTGAGGAGTAACGGCCCGCTACTGGATTTCCCGGATGGCACGCTCGAAGCCTACCAGAGCGCCCTCGACCACGGCATCCTCGACGGCGAAGGAAATCCGGAAATGGCCCTCTCTACCGAAGCCGACGCCGGGGACGCAGAGAATGCGCTCGTCCTTGAGCATCCGGACGAATTCGACATCGTCGCCGCCCGGGGCCTTCGGGAACATGTAGAACGCTCCCTGTGGTCTGACGACCTCGTAGCCCATCTTCGTCAGCGCCTCGTAGAGCAGGTCGCGCTTGCGCTGGTAGTCGGCGACATCGACGGTGACGTCCTGCAGCTTCGCCACCAGGCGCTGCATCAAGGCCGGGGCGCTGACCATGCCGAGAGCCCGCTGATTGAAGACCATCCCCCTGAACAGCTCCTTGATGGGCTGGATGCCCGGGTGCAGAGCGACGTAACCGATGCGCTCCCCGGCGAGGTTCAGGTCCTTGCTGTGGCTCGTGATGACGACGGAGTTGCGGTAATGGTGGAAGATCCACGGCACCTTCACGCCGTCGTAGGTGATGCGACGGTAAGGCTCGTCCGAGATCAGGTAGATCTGGTTGCCGTACTCCACCTCCTTGGACCGCAGCATGGCGGCCAGATCGCGGAGTCCCTCACCGTTGTAGACGACGCCGGTGGGATTATTCGGAGAGTTGATGATCACCGCTTCGACGTCCGGCCCCATCACCCGTTCCACCGCGGCGACATCGATCTGAAACGCGTCGTCGGTCTGCACCACCTCGACGATGCCGTGGTGTCCGGAGATGTAGAACTCGTACTCCGGGAAGTACGGCGCGAGGATGATGATGCGTGCCCCCGCCTCCATCACGGTCTTGATGAAGACGTTGAGTCCCCCGCCGGCTCCGACCGTCATCACGATCTGCCGCCTGGTGAACGGCAGCGTGGTTTCCCTCTCGAGATGCCTCGCCACGGCCTCGCGAGTCTCCGGATAGCCGGCGTTCACCATGTAGCGGTGCATGCCCGGTATCGGATTCCGGGCCAGTTCGAGCAGCGCTTCCTGGAACTGCGGGGGCGGCTCGAGATGAGGATTCCCGAGCGACAGGTCGTAGACGTTCTCTTCGCCGTACTGTTCCTTGAGCTTGATGCCGCTCTCGAACATGGCACGGATCCAGGATGCCCGTGTCAGGTAGCCCGCTACCCGGCGGGATATCGCCATATGAGTCTCCCAAAAAAAGCCCGGCCCCCGAGAGGGACCGGGCTCCCATTTGACTGATCGGGGGACTTTCCGGCGAGAAAAAGGCCCGCGGGCTCAGCGCCTTCGCTCGAGCATTTCCGCCACCATGGTCATCATCGCCGTGGAATAGACCCGCCCTCCCTCGCGTCCCCAGGGGCCGACCGGATCGAAGGAACCGTTCACGTCGCGCTCGGTCCGCTGCGCGGTGGTGATGATGTGCATCATCTCTCCGGACCAGCGTTCCCACGCCGCGCCGCCCACCTGGGAGAGAGCGTGCGTCCCCCAGAACCAGTAGTACATGTCGATCTGGCCACTGGTCTCGTTCCATTGCGGCGGCATCTCGAGGAGGAGCTTCACGCCCTTCCGAGCAGCCTCGCTCCGCGCAAGATCCTGGCCACAGAAGGCCCGGGTGGCGATGCCCTCCGCCGTCAGCGATTCGGACTTGTCGGCGGGAAACCTTTCCATCATGTCCTGGGACCGGGCCGGCGACGAGCCCCGGAAGATGTAGCCCACCCGCCCGAACTCCGGCTCCGTCATCTTCTCGATCCAGACCGACGCACCTTCGAATGCCCCCTGGTCCACGCGCAATCCTGCATTCTTCGCCGCATGGAGAGCCGCCGTCATCCAGCCGGTAACCGAGGTGTCGTTGTCCCCCGGCCGAACGCCGTAACGCCAGGCCAGGTAAGGATTCCGGGCCTTCAGGATGAAGTCCACGCCCTTCTGCGCGCTCTGCTCGAAGAGCGGCGAGGCGGTCAGGGCATAGGCCGTCACCATCGCCTGTGCGGCGACAGCGTGATTGTAGGTGAAGTGGTTCGTCGTCCGGGGACCGAAGCAGCCCTCCGAATCCTGGATCTGCCTCAGGTACAGGAGCGCATCCCTCACCGTCTTCTTGTAGTTCCCGGACTTGTGGGTCTGCCCCGCGCCAAGAAAAGCCAGCGTGGCCAATCCGGTCACCCCGGGATCGTAGAGCGCGCGACCCACACCATCGCACTCCTCGTAGATGCACTGCCGGGTGAAACCATCGGTGTCCCAGTAGCCTTCCGGGCTCTGGTGTATCTTCAACCATTCGAGGGCCCGGTCGATGTGTTTGCTGACGGTAGTGGTCGGTCGCCGTGGCCCGAACGCTCCCCCCGCCACGCCACTGGTCTTTCGTTCTTCCAGTCGAGCGTTCGGCGCCGGCATCTCCGGCGGATCGGCCAATCCCCTGATGCCCGGAGGCTCCGCCGGTCCGGGTTTCTCCAGCCGCCGGGGCGCATCGCCGCCGAGCAGGGCCGTCATCTCCGCCAGCAGTTTCTGCTGGGTGGCGACCAGGTCGCGGATCCGCACTCGCGTCGCCCCAGCCTCGTCCGGCCGCTTCACCCGCTCCATGATTTCGAGGAGTTTCATCTGGGTGGTGATGGCGTCGGTCAGAGCCTCGAGCTGCGCCCGCAGATCCGCGAGGTCCCGGCCGCCGGCGCTCGCCGATCCGGGCACGGCCAGGGCCAATGCAACGATCAGGGAAAGGAAGATTGCTCTCTTCATGGTCTGCCTCCATCAGGGTTCCTTCACTTGAAGAGAGGCACCGGTAAAGGCGCATGGTTGGAAGAATACGGGAACGCGGTGCCAGGTTCCGGGGTGCCGAATCGAGCCGGGCGCCGGATCTTTCGATCCGGCGCCCGGGTCACTTCCGGAAGCCTGCCGGCCTCGGGATCAGTACGTCCCGAAGACCTTGCCGTAGCGGTAGTAGACCTCCATGCACATCACGAGGACGGCGGTGGAGTACACCCGGCCACCTTCCGGTCCCCAGGGACCGACCGGATCCCAGGAGCCCTTCTCGTCGCCATCCTTCTGCTGGTGGTCGATGATCTCGCTCTTCATGGCGGTGTTCCACTGCTTCCAGGGGTCGCCGCCGACCTGGAACAGGGCGAGAGTCGCGTAGTACCAGTAGTACATGTCGATGGAACCGGACTGCTCGTCCCAGACAGGCAGTGCCTTCAGGCAGAGGTCCGTCCCCTTCTGGATGATCTCGCTCTTCCGCGGGTCCTCGCCGATGAAGATGCGCGCCAGGATGCCAACGGCGGTCAGCGACTCGGACTTGTCGGAGGGGAACTTGTCCATCAGGTTCTGCGGACGGGCGGGGCCGGTACCGCGGGAGGTGTAGCCCACCCGGCCGTACTCGGGCTCGGTCGCCTTCTCGATCCAGGCCTTGGTGCCGTCGAAGGCAGCCTGGTCCACGCGCAGCCCCGCGGCCTTGGCCGACTTGAGCGCCATGATCATCCAACCCGTCACCGAGGTATCGTTGTCGCCCGGGCGGACACCGTAGCGCCAGGCCAGGTAGGGGTTCTGGGCCTTGTGAATGAAGTCGATGGCCTGCTGCGCGCTCTGCTTGAAGAGCGGCGAAGCGGTCAGGGCGTAGGCCTCGGCCATCGCCAGGGCGCCGATCGCGTGGTTGTAGGTGAAGTGGTTGGTCGTCCGGGGACCGAAGCAGCCCTCCGGGTCCTGAACCTGCTTCAGGTACTTCAGGCCTTCACGGACGGTTTTCTTGTAGCGGCCGTGCTTGTGGGTCTCGCCGGCGCCGAGGAAGGCGAGGAGAGCGAGGCCCGAGACGCCCGGGTCGTACAGGGCGTTTCCGGGGTCGCCACACTGGTTCAGCTTGCACTGCGCCATAAAGCCGTCACAGTCCCAGTATCCATCGTCGCTCTGGTGGTTCTTCAGCCACTCGAGGCCGAGGTCCACCGCACCCTCGGTACGCGCGCCACCGCCGAGGGCCCGAAGGTTCCGGTGACCACCGCGACCGCCGAAAGCGCCGCCGGCGCCGCCGCCGATACCGATAGCCGCGTTCGTGGACGGACCGTCGAAGGGAGCGTCAGAGAGGAAATCCTTCTTGCCGAGCGATTCCTCGAACGGCAGGTCGTTATCCGTCTCGTTGTGGTCGGAGACCTTGGCGTCCTTGATGACGGGGTCTTCGATGACCTTCTCTTCCTGCTCGATCGGCTTCGTCTCTTCGATGTCCGGCTTGACCTCTTCCTTCAGCGGGTCGAAGATGTCCTCGTCGAGCTTCGAATTCACCATCGCGTCCGCATCGTTCAGACCGGGACCGAAGGCGGTGGCGAAGAGGATCGCGACCAGAAGTCCGTGAAATCCGATCGAAATCAGCCACCAGGGGGTCTTCTTCAGCTGGGCATAGAGGATGTCGTTGAACGTCTCCTCATGCCGGGAGATGTTCCGCCAGCCACCTTGATCGTCTGGTCCATACATGGTTTTCGCCTCCAGGCTTCCGGGCCTTGCACCTCGCTCGAGTCTAGGGTGCGTTTCCATCCCACACCAACGAAAACGGGAAGCCCCGGTTCGACGGAAAATCAGGAAAATACAAACCAATAAACAGAAACAACTTAGGACTGGCCGATCGTTCCCGGCTCAGGTCGAGAGAGCATCCAGAACCTCTTCGGTCTGCGCCTGGAACCGACGCTTCAGCTCCCGCTTGAATATGGCGGGCTCCACGACCGACTCCTTCAGCAGGCTGAGCTGCACCTTCAATTGTGCGGCGCTGAACTTCAGGTAACGAATCTGGACGCTGATCTCCTCTTTGGCTTCGTCGTAGGGGAGGATGCGAGCGGTGTGGTGGGCCTCGAGTTTCAGGATCACGATGCCGGCGGGGGTCATGTTCAGATCGGAAATCTCGCCCACCCTGGCGTCCCAGATGAAGTTTCGAACGAAATCGAGCTGTTGATCGCTCCTCTTGATCGGCTTTTCGAATGCGCTCAGCGGGCCGCCGTGAACCTCCTCCACCAGCTTGTCGAAGTCCTCTCCACCCCGAGCCCGGCTGAGCAGGAGACTGGCGTACGCCTTCGCCGCCGCCTGGGCCCCGGGCCCGCTCACTCCGGGTTGTTCGAAATCGGCGACGCGAACGAAGATGGCTCCGACCTTCGCCTGCTCGTCCTGGTGATACTCCTTGATGTTCCGCTGGTAATACCCCCGAACCTCCATGGGCCGGACGTAGAAGTCCACCAACGGCCTGACTTCGGGGCTCGTGGCACCCTCCCGGCCGAGCGCGATGTTGAAGTACTTCTGGATCACGAGCTTCTTGCGTTGCTCCTCTTCCCACTCCCAGCGGGCGACGCCACGGCTCCGGAGGTCTTCGTCGAGGGTGGTATCACGCTTCTTGAGCTGCTCCTCGGCATCCTGCACCATCCGCTCGAGGTCCTCCTTCGTGACGTCCACGCCGAGACGCTCGGCGGCCTGGAGGAAGAGACGGCCAATGATCATGTCGAGGGCGAAACGCTCGAGGGCCTGCCGATAGCGGGCATCCGTCGGCTCACCGATGGTGAGAAGCGCATCCCCATACTCGGCCTGGATGGATCGTACGGTGATGATCTCGTCGTTGACGCGGGCCACGATGCGATTCGGGTCGAGGAGTTCCTGCTCGGGGACATCCTCTTCCGAGACCATCGGCGCCGCGCCGACCCCTTCGAACCCGGAATCGGGGGCGACCACACCCGGCGCCTCCGTGGTGCTGCCGCAGGCGACGAGAACGAAGGTCAGCAGGAGAATGATCGATACGGACTTCATGGGTGGGATGCTCCCGGTCTTGACGTGGTGATCTTAGTGTGGAACCACCCTTTACGATACGGATTTGGCCCCGTGAAAGGCCCGGGCCAGCTCATCGAGCAGATCGGCCCCGGTCACCGAGGGATCGGTCAGGATCAGGTGCACCGTGCGTTCGTCCACGACCCGGACGCGGTCGCTGACGTGCTCCAGACGCTTGAGAAGCCGCCGCATATCCCTGGGGCGCAACAGGATACGGTCCCGCTCCGGACGAACCACGTGCTCGACCATCAGCTCCGCGGCGGCCATGCGGATCCGGGCCACCGTGACGAGGAGCCTTGCCGAAGCGGGAAGCGGCCCGAACCGGTCGATGATGTCGGTGACGGCGGCCTCCAGTTCCTCCCCGCTCGCCGCCCGGGCGAGCTTGCGGTAGACCTCGATCTTCTGTTTTTCGTCGGGGACGTATTCCGCCGGGAGCCTCGCTCCGACGTCCAGCTCGATGTAGGGGTCGGTGAGGGTCTCGTGGTCCTGGTCGGAAAGCGCCCGGACGGCCTCGTCGAGCAATTGGCAGAAGAGCTCGTATCCCACCGTGGCGATGTGGCCGGACTGCTGCGCTCCGAGGATGTTGCCGGCGCCCCGGATCTCGAGATCCCGCATGGCGATACGAAATCCGGCGCCGAGCTCCTGAAACTCCTCCACCGCCCGGATTCGCCGCTCGGCGACGGTGGAGACGCGACGCTTCGGCACGATCAGATAGCAGTAGGCACGATGGCGATACCGCCCCACCCGACCGCGGAGCTGGTGCATCTCCGCCAGGCCGAAGCGATCCGCCCGGTCGAGAAAGATGGTGTTCGCGTTCGGGATGTCGAGGCCCGACTCGATAATGGTGGTGGTCACGAGCACATCCACGTCACCGCGGATGAACGCGAGCATGCGCTTCTCGAGCTCCCGCTCCTTCATCTGGCCGTGGACGACGGCGTACCGCGCTTCCGGGACGATCTGAGCAAGCTTCTTCGCCATCGTCTCGATCGTCTCGACCCGGTTGTGGACGAAGAAGACCTGCCCGCCGCGGTTCATCTCCCGGAGGATCCCCATGCGGATCGTCCTCTCGCGAAACTCGATCACCTCGGTCTCGATGGACTGCCGTCCGGGAGGCGCCGTCGAGAGCGTGGAGATGTCCTTGATGCCGAGGAGGGCCATGTGGAGCGTTCGCGGAATCGGCGTCGCGGTCATGGTGAGGACGTCCACCATTCTGCGCAACTGGCGGAGCCGCGTCTTGTGCTCCACTCCGAACCGCTGTTCCTCATCCACGATAACCAGGCCGAGGTCGCCGAAGGTGACGTCCTTGCTGAGCAGCCGGTGCGTGCCGATCAGGATGTCGACCAGTCCCATCCCGGCGCGCTCGATGATCGCCAACTGGTCTTTCCGTGACCTGAACCGCGAGATCACCTCGACGATGACCGGGTAGTCCACCAGCCGGTCGGTGAAGGTCCGGTAGTGCTGCTGGGCGAGCACGGTGGTGGGCACGAGCACCGCCACCTGCTTTCCCGCGCACACCGCCTTGAACGCGGCGCGCACCGCCAGCTCGGTCTTGCCGTAGCCGACGTCGCCGCAGAGCAGCCGGTCCATCGGCCGGGCGGTCTGCATGTCGGCCTTGATCGCCCCGCCGGCATCGATCTGGTCAGGGGTGTCCTCGTGGAGGAACGACCCCTCGAACTCGAGCTGCATCCGGTCGTCTTCCGGAAAAGCGATGCCGGGCTTGGCGGCGCGCACCGCCCGCAGCTCGAGCAGGTCCGCGGCGAGGTCCTCCACCGCCTCCCGGACCTTGTCTTTCTGCTTCGTCCAGGCTGTCCCGCCCACCTTCGAGAGCCGGGGCCGGAAGTCCCGGGCGCCGATGTACTTCTGGACCAGGCTCGCCTTGGTCACCGGGACGAAGACTTTCACGGAGTCCGAGAATTCCACCTTCAGGAACTCCTCGGTCTGCCCCCGTTTCACGATGCGCGCGAGGCCGCGGTAGACCCCGATACCGTGGGCGAGGTGCACGACCGTGTCGCCCTTTTTCAGGTCCACGAAGTCGGCGACGGGAGTCGACTGGTGCTTCTTCGGCGCCCGGCGGAGGCGGTAGCGGTCGAACAACTCGTCGTGGGAAAGGAAGGTCAGTCCGAGTCCCGGCAGGCGAAAGGAGCCCGAGAGACGCCCCACCCGGACATCGACGCGCTCCCCGCCCGCGATTTCCGAACCGTCGAGGAGTGACTGCAGCCGATTCTGCTCCGAGTCGTTGTTGGCGAAGAGCAGCACGAGGTCGTTGCCGGAGGCCAGTTCCTCGAGGATCCGCTCCATGTCCTCGACCGTCTTCGCGGTGCCGCTGACGGATCGCACCGGGAGGTTGACGCCTTCGCGATCCGCGGGGATCGGACCGGTGGTGAGGGAGAGTCCGCCGCCGCCACGCAGAGTTCGAAGGAGCTTCGTCAGGCGGCGCGTCAGGGGCACGCCGTTGCTGCGCCCCTCCACCTCCGCCACCCACTCCCGGATCCGCCGCTCCTCGACGATGACCGCGGGCTGGCCGGCGGGCAGATAGTCGAGCAGGCTCGCGGCGCCCTTCGCCCGCGCCAGACGTTCCGGGGGGACCAGGGTGAGCTTCAGCCGATCGACCTCCCCCACCGAGCGCTGGGTACCCGGCTCGAACTGCCGGATGGACTCCACCTCGTCGTCGAAGAGTTCGACGCGGTAGGGCGCTTCTCGGGAGAGTGGGAAAACGTCGAGTATGCCCCCACGCACCGAGAACTCGCCGGGGGCCTCCACCATGGGCACTCGCTCGAAACCCGACTCCGAAAGCAGCCGGGAGAACCCGGTCAGGTCGATGCGCTCCCCCCGCGAGACCAGGCGGCGGGCGGCGGCCAGCTCCTCGGGAGTGGGCACCGGTTGCAGCATGGCCGCCACGGGCGCGGCGATGAACCGGGGCGCCCGCTCGTCTTGCACCTGCTGGAGCAGGAGCAGGCGACCGGCGAGAGTGGCGAAATCCACCACCGGGCCGGCTTCGAAGGTGTCGAAGGCCGGAAAGACGCTCGCCGCCGCCGGATCCTCGAGGAAGAGCCGCAGATCCTGGCAGAGGTCTTCCGCGGCGTCGGTATCCGGAGTGACGAGCAGCACCGTACCCTTCACCGGAAGGGTGGCGAGGAGGAGGGCGCCGGCTCCGCCCCAGAGCCCTGCCGCGGTGATCTCCCGACGCTCCTCGAAGGCGCGGCGGATCCCGGCCGCTTCCTTCGCAGCCGAAAATCTCCGGAGGAGGCCCGAGAGCTCCATCAGGTCAGGCGCGATCAAGATCCCTCAGCGGGAACCGGCCCCGGGCCGGGGACGGCGCCGACGCGGCTTGCGCTTCTCCTTCGCTTCCGGGGACTGATCGCGGCCTTCGGCTTTCACTTCGCGAGGGGGAGAGCGGCGCCCTCGGCCGGTGGCGGGCTCACGATCCCCGGCAGCCTTGCGCGGCTTCTTCGCCGAGGACTTTCGTTCCGCCGTCTTCGCCGCCGCAGAGCGCTTGCCGGACGCCTTCCTTTTTGCAGCGGGCTTCTTCGCCGTGGTGGTCTTCTTCGCCGCAACGGGCTTCTTCGCCGCAGCGCTCTTCTTCACGGAGCGCTTGCGGGGCGACAAGGGATCGGCTTCGCGTACGGCACGCGAGGATCCTCTCCCTCGATCCGCTTCCGGAGACTTCTCCGCACTCTGCTTCGCCGGCCGGCGCCGACGGGGGGCGGGCTTCTCCTCCGTCCGCACCTCACGCGTGGCCCGCGACTTTCGCTCGGGCTTCTTCTCAGCTTTCTTCTCAGCTTTCTTCTCGGGTTTCCGCTCGGGTTTCCGCTCGGTTCGCCGCTTCGGCTCGGCGCGCTGCTCGGTCCCCTCCGCGCGGGATCCCCGGCGACAGCCGCCCCGTTTGCCGCGGGAGTGGCCCTCCTTCGCGAGGATGTCGAGGGCGGTGCGCGCGGCGTCCTGTTCCGCCTCCTTCTTACTGGCGCCCTTGCCCGCCGTGAACTCGCGATTCTTCACCACGGCCGCCACGCGGAAGAGTTTGGAGTGGTCGGGGCCGCGCTCCTGGAGCACACGGTAGACCGGAGTCGACGAGAACTCCTTCTGGGCGCGCTGCTGGAGCATCGACTTGAAGTTCTTCTCCTGGTGGTCGTCCTTCAGAACCTCCTCCACATAGTGGTGCAGGTGGTCGAGGACGAAGTGGCGCGCGGCCTCCATGCCCCGGTCGAGGTAGACCGCGGCGATGACCGCCTCCACCACGTTGGCGATGAGGGAACGAGGCACATCTCCCTTCATCCGAAGCCCTTTGCCGATGAAGAGGTACTTGTCGAGCCCGATCTCGAACCCGAGCCGGGCCAGGGACTCCCCGGAGACGACCACGGACTTGACCCGGGTCAGGTCGCCTTCGTCGTTTCCGGGGAGGATCGAGAAGAGGTACTCGGAGATCACCATCCCGAGGATGGCGTCGCCGAGGAACTCGAGTCGCTCGTTGGACGGGTGCAGATCGTCCTTCACGGACGAGTGGGTCAGGGCCTTTCGGAGCAGCCCCTCCCGGCGGAACAGGTAGCCGATGGCCTCCTGGCACTTCATGACATCCCCATTGGTGACTACGCTGCTACGGGAAGACAATCTGGGATTCAACACGTCTCCTGATCTGAGTCACAGACTCATTGGATCGGAGCACAGTGGGCCTGGAGTAGGCGCAACGAGCGCATGTCGCCGATCCCGCGAGGGATCGGGGTCGGGTCGGGGAAGCCTGCCCATCCTCTGGATTAACCAGCTTGGGGTTGACCAGGATTTCCAGACCGGACTGGACTCAAGCCGTAGCCCGCAGACGCGGGGACCCGGGCTCCGATATCGATAGTTCATCCTAATAGGATCTATCGGCAGCCGACAGAAATTCGGACACCCACTTGCCGCGAGAAAGGGGTCTACCCCCTTTTCACTCTCCCGCCAGCCCGATCTCATCCGCCACCGAACGCATCCCGTCGATGACGTCCTGGATGTGCGCGGTCGGATCCACGCCGAGTTCCTCCATCGCCTTCGTGATCTCCTCGCGGCTCACTTTGGCGGCGAACGACTTGTCCTTCAGCTTCTTCTTCACGGACTTCGGCTTGACGTCGTGGATCGACTTGCTCGGGCGGACGAGCGCCACGGCGCAGGTGAAGCCGGAGAGTTCGTCCACGGCGAAAAGGGTCTTCGCCATCGCCGTCTCGCGCGCGACGCCGGTGTGCGGAGCGTGGCCGAGGATGGCCTTTCGGATCTCCTCCGGCACGCCGCGCCCGGCCAGGATCGGTTCCCCGTCCTTCGGGTGCTCCGCGAGAGTGGGGTGGATCTCGTAGTCGAAGTCGTGGAGCAACCCGGCCATCCCCCACGCTTCCACGTCCGCCCCGTCACGGCGGGCGAACCACCGCATGACGCCTTCGACGGTCAGGGCGTGCCGCCGCAGCGACCCGGACCTGGTGAATTCAGCCAGAATGGTCCAGGCGTCATCGCGGTTCATCGGATCTCCTTCCGGGTATCACCCTGCGTTCCAGTCTACCGGCACGGGCGGAACATCCGGGGAAAGAGGGCGGCGGGCTAATGCCGGAAGTGGCGCATCCTGGTGAGGACCATCGCCACGCCGCGCCCGTTCGCCTCGTCGATCACGTCCTGGTCCCGCATCGAGCCGCCGGGCTGAATCACCGCGGTGACGCCGGCCTCGGCCACCATCGCCAGGCCATCGGGGAACGGGAAGAAGGCATCGGAGGCGCAGATCGAGCCCCGGCCCCGCTCACCGGCACGAGCAACCGCCAGCTCGGCGGCCTCCACCCGGCTCATCTGACCGGCGCCGACACCGACCGCGGCGAGGTCCTTCGCGAGCACGATGGCATTCGACTTCACGTGCTTGACGACCGCGAAACCAAAAACCAGGTCGGCCAGCTCCCGGTCGGTCGGCACTCGCTCGGTGACCATCTCGAAACCGTCCGGCAGCTCCGGATTGATCACGGTCAGGTCGCGCTCCTGCACCAGGACGCCGCCGATCATCGGACGAGCGAGCAGCGCGGGCCGGCGCGCTCCGAAGTCTCCGGTGGTGACGATGCGCAGGCTCTTCTTCCACTTCGGCTTCGTGCGCAGGATCTCGCGGGCCTCGTCGGTCACGTTCGGAGCGACGATGGCCTCGACGAACTTGCCCGGCGAGGCGATCTCCTCGGCGGTGGCCGCATCGAGGTCGCGATTCACCGCGAGAATGCAGCCGAACGCCGAGACCGGGTCACACTCGTAGGCTTTCCTGAACGCCTCGTGCAGCGTCGCGCCCTCCGCACATCCACACGGATTGGTGTGTTTGATCACCGCCGCGGCCGGAGCGTCGAACTCCTTGACCAGTTCGAGGGCGGCGTCGAGGTCCATCAGGTTGTTGTAGGAGAGTTCCTTCTTTATCGTGTCGAACGCGCCGGTGGCGGCGCTCGGCTCCGGGTTGCGGGCCGCTTCCCGGTAGAACGCGGCACGCTGGTGCGGGTTCTCGCCGTAGCGCAGGTCGAGGATCTTGTCGTACTTCCGGATCAGGAAGGACGGCAGGCCCTCGCCACCGTCGTTGCCCTCGAGCCAGGTGCTGATCGCCGCATCGTAGGCCGCCGTGCGCGCGTAGGCATTGCGAGCCAGGCGGGCGCGGAGTTCCGCTGGAATATCGTCCGCGGCCACGGCGGCCAGGACCTCCTCGTACTGATCGGGCGAAGTCACCACGAGGACGTCGCGGTGATTCTTCGCCGCGGAGCGCACCATCGCCGGGCCACCGATGTCGATCTGCTCGACCGCCTCCCCGCGGGTCACGCCCTCCTTCGCCACGGTCGCTTCGAAGGGGTAGAAGCTGACGCAGACGAGGTCGATGGCGCCGATCCCATGGGTCTCCATCGCCTGCCGGTGCGACTCGACGTCCCGGCGTGCCAGGATTCCGCCGTGGATCTTCGGGTGCAGCGTCTTCACGCGGCCATCCATCATCTCCGGAAACCCGGTCACATCCTCGGCGGGAACGACCTTCACGCCGCCGTCCGCCAGCTTCCGCGCGGTTCCTCCGGTGGAGATGATCTCGAACCCGGCCGCTTCGAGCCCCTTCGCGAACTCCACGATCCCCGCCTTGTCCGCCACCGAAATCAACGCTCGCTTCGCCATGTCCCTACCCGTCCTTCCCGCCGCCGATCTGGCTCGAAAGCCACGCTTCGATGAACTGGTCGATTTCGCCGTCGAGGATCGCCTCCACGTTGCTCGATTCGAGACCCGTCCGGAGATCCTTCACCATCTTATAGGGGTGGAGGACGTAGGAGCGAATCTGGTAGCCCCAGGCGATCTCGCCCTTCTCCCCGTAGATCTTCTTCAACTCGTCCTGCTTCTCCTGGTCGCGGATCTGGTAGATCTTCGCCTTCAGCAGGACGAGCGCGGTCTTCTTGTTCTTGTGCTGGCTCCGCTCATTCTGGCACGCCGCCACCACGCCGGTGGGAACGTGGGTGATTCGCACCGCCGAATCCGTCACGTTGACGTGCTGGCCGCCCGCGCCACCGGCCCGGTAGGTGTCGATGCGGAGATCCTCCTCATTGATCTCGATCTCCGCTTCCTTGATCTCCGGGACCACGTCCACGGAAGCGAAGGAAGTCTGACGGCGGTGGGCGGCATCGAACGGAGAGAGCCGCACCAGCCGGTGGACTCCGAGTTCCGCGCGGAGGTAACCGGATGCATAGGGCCCTTTCACGTGAAGAGTGGCCTTCCGGATGCCGGCTTCTTCGGCGGGCTGCCGGTCCACGAGTTCCACGTCGAATCCCCGCCGCTCACACCATCGCAGGTAGAGTCGCAGCAGCATCTCCGCCCAGTCGGCGGCGTCGGTGCCCCCCGCCCCGGAGTGGATGTTCAGATAGCAGTTGTTGGGGTCGTGGGGACTGCTCATCGCCGCCTGGAACTCGAGCTTCTCGGCACGTTCATCGAGGGCGGCGAGCTCCGTTTCGAGGTCCGCGGCGGTGTCCTGGTCCGCCTCTTCTTCCGCAACCTCGAGGAGCACTTCGAGATCGGAGAGTTCGCCGGCCACCTGGCCCCAGGGGTCGATGACGGCCTTCAGCGCTTTCAGGTCGGTGACGGTCGACCGGGCCGACTCCGGGTTGTCCCAGAATCCGGGCCTGGACATCGCCGTCTCGAGCTTCGTGTAATGGACCTTCTTCGCGTCGAGGTCAAAGACAGTCCTTGACGTGGGTCAGCCGCCGGTGGAGGTCGTTGATTCGGTCTTTGAGCTCGTCGAACATCGCTCGTTCACTCCTCAAGAGGGTCAGTCCCGCAGGATAGCGTCCCGTCGCAGAGAGAGGAAGGAGCTTCGCGGCCACTCCCTTGAACGCGGGCGTCTTCGACACCGGCTCGAACCGGCGAGGAGCGAGGAGGGCGCAACCATGCCGGTTTCGACCGACGAGCAACGCAGCCGGGCGGAATGCAGTGATGAGCCAGGACCGATGACGGTACCGCCACTTCCCGGAACGACCCGATCACCCCCTGCCTCGCCCATGCCGCCGAGCGGCAGCGGGACCTCCTTCTCAAACGTGGCTGATGTCGGTGTTGGCCGACACTTCGTTGCTGATCGTCACGACGTCGGTGAGATCGAGATCATGGATGGAAGCCCGGCCGTTGCTGCGGGCCAGCACCTCGAGTTCCTTCGCCGTCGCCCCGTAGAAATTCACGAATCGCTCCATGGATCGATCGATCTGAAGACGCGCCCGGAGTTCGGGATCCTGCGTGGTGATGCCGACCGGACAACGGCCGGTCTGACAGATCCGGTACTGCTGGCAGCCGATCGCGATCAGCGAGGCGGTGGCGAGGGCCACGGCGTCCGCGCCGAGCGCCAGGGCTTTCGCGATGTCGGTGCTGTCGCGGAAGCCTCCGGTGATGCAGAGGGTGAGGTCGCTTCTCTGTTCGTCGAGGAAGCGCCGCGCCCGGCGGATGGTGAAGATCGGCGGGACGCAGACGTTGTCCTTCAGGAACGTCGGGGCGGAACCGGTCGCTCCCCCGCGACAGTCGATCGTCACGAAGTCGGGCTTCGCCGCGATCACGCACGCGAGGTCCTCCTCGATGTGGCCGGCGGTGATCTTGATGCCAACCGGCTTGCCGCAGATGACATCGCGAAGGCGGGCGACTTCGGCGGCCAGGTCGCCAGCCGTCTCGAGCCCGGAGTAGCGCCCCGGAGACACGGAGGCTTCCCCCGGCGAAAGCCCGCGGATCTCCGCGATCTCGTCCGTGACCTTCTCCGCGGGGAGGTGTCCGCCCAGACCGGGCTTGGCGGCCTGCCCGATCTTGATCTCGACCGCGTCGGCCTGCCGCACCGCACTGTCCTTGTGGGAGAACTTCGCGGTGCCCATCTCGTAGATGTAGAGCTTCGCGTTCTCCCGCTCTTCGGGGAGGAGCCCCCCTTCGCCGGAGCACATGGCCGTGCCGATCGCCGCGGAGCCCTTCGCGAGGGAGATCTTCGCTTCCCTGCTGAGGGCGCCGAACGACATGTGCGAAACGTACATGGGCACGGCCAGCGTCAGGGGGTGCTCGGCGGTCCGGCCGAGCACGGTCTTGAGATCGACCGGCACCTCGGCCGTGAGCGGCATGCGGTGAAGCTGCCCACCCTTGAAGAGGATGGTGTCCCACTCGGGAAAGCGCATTCTCGTGCGCATCGGCGAGGTCTCGCTCTTCCCGGTCTTCGCGAGTGCGGCGACCCGGGCGTACTTGTCCTCGAAGTCGTCCGTTTCGCGGGCCCACTTCGCGAGGTATTCATCCTCCGCCGCCGCGGCGGGCGTCGGATCCGCCGCGGCAGCACCGGTCGCAGGGGTCTCCTCGTTGAACTCGTCGGGACCGACGCCGCAGACCGGGCACTCGTCCGGGGGACCGTCGCCCTCGTGGATATAACCGCAGACCGAACAGACCCAGGTGCGCCCCGCCATGTCTTCTCCTCCATCCATTCGATTGTGCAACCTGCGGTATCCGTCCATCCGGCTCAATTCCGGATAGTCTCGTCGATCCGGGCGGCCATGCTCCAGTCCGGCTTCTCCCCGGAATGTCGATAGTCGTGACTCCAGACCATCCGGTCGCCGGCGATCAGGAACGCGCCCGGCATGACCATCACGTCTCCGGTCGGCTTGCCGACGAGGTTCCCCTTGAGGAACGTGCGCCCCGTGGCCAGGGTGGCGCGGGGGCCCGCCGCCGCCAGAAGCGATCCCCGGCCGAGGCCGAGCGCCGAATAGAGCCGCAAGGAAGGATCAGCAATCGCCGGCACGTCCAGCCATCGCGCCGCGAAAAAGGCCTCCCCATCCTCGACCGAACCCGGGTGGCAAAGCACCACGCGGGGAAAACCAGGCTCCCTCCCGGAGAGCCGCCGGAGATCCTTGACGGTCTCCCGGCAGAGAATTCAGCCCAGGTGGCGGAGGAACACGAGCAGCACGGGGTCGCATCCAAGGGGCCGCGCAGGAATAACTTCGCAGGACGGAGAGCGCGGATGCGGCTGGGCGGGATGCCGCTGCCCTCGAATCCCGTAGTTATTCTTGCGCGGCCCCCAAGCACCAGTCCGAGGGTCGCCGCTTCGAGGTTTCGTCCCGCCACGGGCTCGTCCCGGGTCTCCTTGTTCAGAATCACGGGCCGATCGTACCGCCTCGACCGGGTTCGCCGATGTTTCACAACCAACCGGAGGCGAGCGCCGGGATCTGGTGCGCCACCGCACTCACGAGGACCACCTCTCAGACCAGCCACCTCTCAGACCAGCCGCCCCGCGAACTCTCCGGCGGAGCGGACGAAGATTGCGGTCGGGAAACCCTCCGCCAACTCCGCAATGCGATCGGCATACTCGGACTCGGCGCCTTCTTCGGGTTCCTTCAGGCCGAGGAAAACGATGGAGGCGTCGCGGCTCACCTCCTGCATGACTTGCCGGACGCCCTTCCCCTCCGGCTTGACGATGACCTCCGATTCCGCGCCGATGCGGGTTTCCGGCAGGAGCCGCCCCAGACTCTCCAACTGGCGCTCACGCTCCTCCTCGTCGCGCGCCACCGAGCGGACGAAAATCCGGGCCTTGTGCCATTCCGGATTCATGCGGAGGAGGTAGGCCAGCATCAGCATCAGGTCGCCGTTGTCCTGGAGGCCACCCCACCAGATGTCGATGCGCGTCTGCATGCCGGGCTCGTGGGCCCAGTTCAGGTGGGTGATGATGGTGTTCTTGCCGGCACGGGAGACGGCACGCAGGATCCGAAGCTGACTCTCGAGACGCTCCCGCCGTCGGGACCAGCCGAACATGATCGTGTTCGAGTGAAAGCCGGCGATGCCGTTCGCCTGGGTCACCGCGATCACTCCGTCCTCGAACTGTGGTACGACATGCGCCTCCGGAAAGGCCACCACGCCGGCCTCGTCGAGTTCCCGGTCCATGTCCCGGCGGACCGTGAGCAGATCGGGCGCATCCTCCATGTCTCCGACGAGCAGCTTGCACACCGTCACGATGCCGCGGTCCTGGTTGAACCAGGAGGCCAGGCGCACCAGGTTGGCGCGCTTCCCGGGATCACCGGCGAAGAGCAGGATCTGGGGTCGCCAGTTCCGCGGATCCCCTTCGTGGCATCGGAGCTTCAGGAGCGCGAAGCGTGCCAGGGCCATCCACAATCCGGCGCGGACATCTCCCCATTGCTTCTTCAGCGACCGCCGGCGCAGTGCGGCATAGAGCAGCCCCTCGAGGACGATCGCCGCGAGGCAGGCGATGGGGTTGATCAGGAACATCACGACGACCGCACCGATCGAGCCGAGGAGTGAGGCCTGCCAGGGCACGCGAATGGTCGGGCGGTAGGAAGGATCCCCGACCAGGCTCTCGAGGCAGGAGGCCAGGTTGATCACCACGTAGAGGGTGAGAAAGAGGATCGTCACAAACTGGGCGACGGCGTTCAACTCGCCGAGCGCTACGGCGGCGAGGGCCAGGGCCCCGGAGATCCACGTGGCGATGGTCGGCTGACCGGTCTTCGAGACGCGGGAGAGGAACGAGGGAGCGAGGCCGTCGGCGGCCAGCGCCTGCAGCACTCGAGGCCCACCGAGCACACTGCCGAAAGCCGACGAGAGGATGGCCCCCCAGAGCCCCGGAAAAACCAGCCAGGCGCCTAACACGGCGACGCTGGTCCAGATCACACCGGGAACCGCCAGTTCCTCGGGGGTGATCTTCCCGCTCACCGCGAGCACGACCGGCACGGTGAGATAGACCACGAGCCCGGTGATCACCGCGGCGATCGTCCCGCGGGGAATCGACCGGCGGGAATCCTTCAGATCTCCGCTCATGCCGATCCCGGCCGTAAAGCCGGTGACCGCGGGGAAGAACACGGCGAAGATGTACCAGAATCCCTCCGGCGCGGTGCGCAGGGTCATGGCGATCTCCGGCGCCCGGGTCCCCTCGGAGAATGCTCCGACCGCGAGAGCCACGATCGACAAGCCCACGGCGAGCATGATGGGGATCTGCAGGCGAAGGGCGAGCACCGCACTCTTCCCGGAGACGAGGGTAATCAGCACGATGATCGCCGCTGCGAGCATCTGCTCCAATGCCGGCGACGGAACTCCCCACGACTGCGGCCAGACGACCAGCACGGCCTCGGCCAGGCCGAAACTGTAGAACGTGATGGAGAGTGTCCGGCAGAGGAACAGCGGGATCCCGATGGCTCCGCCGAGTTCCAGCCCGAGACTCCGCGACACCATGAAGTACTCGCCCCCGACGCCCACCCGCATGTTGGTGGCCACGGCAGAGGCGGAGAGCGCGGTGATGAAGGTGATCGAACTGGCGAGCAGAACGACGAAGAGTGTCATCGGCAGGCCGAGGTTCCCCACCACCCAGCCGAATCGGAGATACATGATCAGACCGAGGATGGTCAGAACCGAAGGCGTGTAGACCCCGAGAAATGTCCCGAAGCGGTACGCGGGCGGGGTGGGACCGGAATCTGCCGTCAAACTGGCTCCTCTCTGCGAAGCGTTGGCCCTCTCTCGTACTCGATTGCAGGAAGTGCGTCCAGCCAGACCCGATCGGAAGGGCGACCGGAACAAACGGGTCCGAGTGCCTCGCGAGCCCGTGCCGTTCCTGCTTCACCGCTTCACCGCTTCACCGCTTCGTAGCACCCCATGAGGAGGGATCCCCCGACCCGAGCGGGTTTGATACTCCATGGGCGGGTCGGTCTCACTCGCCGATCACCTGCCCGGTCTGCACCGTACCGTACCCCCCGAGTTCGGTGACTCGACGGACGAACTCCGCGCCCCGGATCACCTCGAGCAGGCGCTACATGGCGGGAGTGTCGACAAACTCCTCCGGGATGATCAGGTCGTACCGCTCCGAGGTCACCGGGAGGAAATCGAGGTCGAGGGCCCTCGCGGCGGACCTGATCCCGAGCCCGGCGTCGGCGGCACCGCTCATCACCGCGACGGCGACCGCCATGTGGGTGAACTCCTCGGTTTCGTAGCCCGAGATGTCCCCGGCCGGGATGCCCCGCTTCGCAAGCTCGTAGTCGAGCAGCACCCGCGTGCCCGAGCCGCCCTGGCGATTGATGAAGGTGACCCCGTCCCGGGTGAGATCCTCAAATCCACCGATGGCTCCGGGATTGCCCTTGACGATCATGAGGCCCTGTTCGCGGGTGACCAGGTTGATCAGCCTGACCGGCACGTCGGCGAGGTATCTGGCGACATCGGTGGTGTTGTAGGAACCGTCATCCGGATCGAGGAGATGTGATCCCGCCAGGTGGCAGAGGCCATTCCGGATGGCCATGATGCCGGCCAGGCTGCCGACGTGGCTCGAGGAGAGTGACAGGCCGGTCTGCTCCTCCTTGAGCAGGTCCGCGAGAACGTCGAGGCAGAGATCGTGACTGCCCACCACGACGATGTTCCGTTCGATCTCCGCCAGCGGCCGCAGGAGTTCGACGGCGACTTCCCGGTCCGGGTGCAGGCCTTCGAGATCGGCCGGAACGCGCACGATGCCGTCCGCCCGGGTGATGCTGGTGACGGTCCCGGCGCCGCGCGGCAGCGGGTTTGCGACCAGGCGCTCCCCCACCTTCCCCAGGCGGACTCTGACGAATTCCTCCATGCCGAGCTTGCTGGCGATCTTCCGGGTCGGAGCCGCCAGAACAGTCGGTCGCGCCTCGCCACGCACTCCCTGCATGAGCTCGAGGGCCGGCGCGACCAGTTCCTCGAAGGCGATGATCGCCGACACCGGGTAGCCGGGGATGCCGACCACCGGGTGGTCCCTGACCGCGGCCAGGAGCGTCGGCTTGCCGGGCATGATGGTCACGCCGTGCACCAGAACCTCGCCACCGGCCCGCTCGATGGCCATCTTCGTAAAGTCGCGCGCTCCCGCCGATGAGCCACCGATCACGAGCACGAGGTCGTGGTTTCCGCTCGCCTCCCCGATCACCGCGGCGATCGTCTCGGCGTCGTCCCGAAGCCCCTCGTGGCGGACGAACACACCGCCCATCTGCTCGACCAGCGCGCCGAGCACGGTGGAATTCGACTCGATGATCCGACCGGGCGCGAGGTCGCTCTCATCCAGGTCCGAAGCCTGCACCATCTCACCGCCGGTGGGGATGATCAGGACACGGGGCCTGCGCTTGACCGCGACGCGGTGCACCCCGGCGGCGAGGAGCGCCCCGGTGCAGTACGGACCGACCCGGTGATGGCGGGGAAAGAGCATCTCCGTGGCGACGATGTCCTCCCCGACCCGGCGCACGTGCTGCCAGGGAAACGCCGGCGCCTCGATGCGGACCGTCTCGTCGGAAAGGGCCTGGACCTGCTCGATCATGATGACCGCATTCATCCCCTCGGGCATCGGCTCGCCGGTGTTGACGTGAACCGCGCTCTTCCCGAGCGTGAACTCGACCGGTTCGAGATCGCTGGCACCGTAGGTGTCCGCGGCCCGGACCGCGATGCCGTCCATCGCCGCGCCATGGTAGCTCGGCGCACTCAGCCTCGCATGGACCGGCTCGGCGAGAATCCGGCCGACCGCCTCCGCCACGGAGACTTCCTCCGCGGCCAGCCGGTGCGAGAAGTCGAAGTGATCGAGGAAGAGAGCCCGGGCTTCTGCCAGGGGCTTCATCGACAGGTAGACGTTCCGCTTGCTGCTCATGGCGACCTCACAGCGTCTCGACGAGGACCGTGGCCCCGACCTGAAGGCCTTCGATGTCGCGACCGATCTCGACCAGGCCGTCCGCGTCGACCATGGTCCGGATCAGGCCCGATTTCCCGAGCACCGGGATCGCGTTGAGCCGACCGTCCCGAACCTCGAGGCGAACCCGCAGGAAATACTGCCGGCCATGCACCGAGGCGACGTTGCGGCTCAGGCGTGCGGGGATGCGAAGCACCGGTTTCGACCGCGCCCCGGCGATGTGCTCGAGATGGTGCCGGACCAGGACGTGAAAAACCACCATGGCCGAGGCGACATGCCCCGGCAATCCGAAGAAGGCACGGCCGCCGACGTCGGCGAGAATGGTCGGCTTGCCGGGTTTGATGGCTACGCCGTGCAGGAGGACCCGGGAGTCCGGCAACGCCTCGAGAACTTCGAGAGTCAGGTCGCGGGCACCGACGGAGCTGCCGCCGGAGAGCAGCACGGTGTCGGCTTCCTCGAGGGCGGCCCGGCACGCGGAGAGGAGCCGGTCGAAATCGTCACCGACGATCCCGCAGGGCCTCGGGATGCCACCGGCACGCTCCACCATGGCAGCGAGGGTGAAGCTGTTCACATCGCGCACCTCTCCGGGAGAGGGTGCCACGTCGATCGGAACCACTTCGTCACCGGTCGAAATGACGGCCACCACCGGACGGTTGAAGACTTCGATTTCGGATGACCCGAGCGCGGCGAACAGGCCGAGTTCCTGCGGACGCAGGCGCGTACCCCGCGAAAGCAGCGTGGAACCTCGCGCCACGTCGTCGTCCGGTTCGATGACGTTCTGCCGCGGCGCGACGGCCCGGGTGACCTCGATCGTGACGTCGTCGATCGGTTCGGTGTGTTCGACCATCACCACGGCGTCGGCGCCGGAGGGGACCATCCCGCCGGTGAGAATGCGCGCCGCCTGCCCGGGCGCGACGCGGACCCCGGTGCTCTCTCCCATTTCCACCGACCCGACGATCGCCAGGAGGGCCGGCGCGGATTCAGATGCCCCGAAGGTGGATTTCGCGCAAACGGCGTAACCATCCATGGTCGAACGCCGGAAGCCGGGCAGATCGACGTTGGCCGTACAGTCGCAAGCGAGCACGCGACCGTTCGCGGAGGCGAGGGCGACCCGCCCGGAGGCCACTTGATCGAATGCGGTGGACCGGGCCCGTGCGGTTTCGAGATCGACGACTTTGAAGAACTCCTTCATGGGGCGCGATTGTGACCACTCCCGGGCCGCGGATGCAAGACCAACGCGAGCACCGAGCCGATGGGAACCCACTCCACCGGGAATCGGGTCCGGCACGAGTGGAGCGGGCAGGACCGCGGAGTGTAGACTCGCCCCATGCGCACGACCATGTTCCTGACGCTCGTCCTCACGCTGTCCCTGCTCTGCGCGTGCGGCCTCCCCGGCGAGACTCCTCACCTCCGGCTCGCCACCACGACGAGCACCGATGACTCGGGGTTGCTCGACTTCATCCTTCCGCCGTTCGAGGAGCGCGAGGGCGTAAAGGTCGATCGCATCGCAGTCGGCACCGGTCGGGCCCTGGCGCTGGCGCGGGCCGGCGACGCCGACCTCATTCTGGTGCACGCGCGCTCCCGCGAGGACGCTTTCGTGGCCGAGGGCTTCGGCATCGATCGCCGGGACATCATGTGGAACGACTTCGTGATCGCCGGTCCCGCCGAGGATCCCGCGGGGATCCGGGAAGCAGGCAGTGCCGCCGAGGCGCTGCGCCTCATTGCCGGCGCAAGGGCCGGATTCATCTCCCGCGGGGACGACTCGGGCACCCACACCCGCGAGCGCGCCCTGTGGAAGGCGGCCGGCCTGTCCCCCGACTGGCCGGAATACAAGGATGCGGGGCAGGGCATGGGCGCCTGCCTGAACCTCGCCGACCAGACCCGCGGCTACGTCCTGACCGATCGAGGCACGTTCCTTTCCTTCGGTGAGCGCGTGACCCTCGAAGTGCTCGTCGAGGGTGATCCGGCGCTGCGGAACCCGTACGGAGCGATACTCGTGAATCCGGAGAAGCATCCGCACGTGAAGATCGAACTCGCCCGCAAACTTCTCGATTACCTGACATCGGCCGAGGGCCAGGCGAAGATCGACGCGTTCCGCATCAACGGCCAGGCGCTCTTCCACGCCCACACGGAGAACTGAAGCCTGTGGAGTTCTTTCTCGAAGGGATCCGGGAAGCTGGGAGTCTCCTGCTGCGCGGTGATGCCGCGGTCCTCCATGCGATCTGGGTGACGGCCTTCTGCACCACGACGGCGGTGACCCTGGCTGCGCTGGTCGCTTTCCCGTACGGCGCCTGGCTCGGCATCCATCGCCGCGACGGACGGGGCTTCCAGGTCTTCGCCATCCGGGTGGGCATGTTCACGCCGACGGTCGTGGTGGGGCTGTTCGTCTACGGCCTGCTCTCCCGACAGGGCATCCTCGGCGGCCTGGACCTGCTCTATACGAAATCCGCCATCATCTTCGGCGAGTTCCTGCTCGCCTTCCCGCTCATCGTGGTGCTCACTCACGGCGCCGTCTCGTCCCTCGACCGTCGCGTGCCGGAGACGGCGAAGACGCTCGGCGCGGGTCGACTGCGCGTGCTCCACACGGTGCTCGGTGAGGTGAGGGTCGGACTCGTTGCGGCGTATCTCGCCGGGTTCGCACGATGTCTTTCCGAACTCGGGGTGGTGCTGCTGGTAGGCGGCAACTTCAAGATGGAGACGCGAACGCTCGCCTCCACGATCACCCTTCAGGTGCGGAAGGGGGAGTTCAGCCAGGGGTTGGCGGCGGGATTCATCCTCCTCGTCCTGGCGGTCGGCACCGCGATGCTCGCCCATCGCCTGAGCCGGGAGGCGCAATCGTGATCCGGATCCGCGATCTCGAGATGCGGTTTGGCGACGTGCACGCCCTCTCCCTCGCCGCCCTTCACATCGAGCCGGGAGAGCGCCTTGGCATCCAGGGGCCGAACGGCTGTGGCAAATCGACGCTCCAGCGGATTCTCGCCGGCCTCCTCTCCCCGACGGACGGTTCGATCGAGGGTTTGCCTCCACCGGGCCAGACCGTGCTGGTACACCAGCGCCCCTTTCTCTTCCGGGGCACGGCGCGAGACAACGTCGTCTTTGCCCTTCGGATCCATCGAAGGCCGAGGGAGGAGGCGGACACCTGGCTCAGGCGCCTCGACGCCGGACACCTGGCGGACCGGAGAGCGAGCGACCTCTCCGGCGGAGAACGGCGGCGCGTCGCGCTCGCGCGAGCGCTGGCCACCCGCCCGAAGCTCCTGCTCCTCGACGAGCCTCTGGCGGCGCTCGACACGCCGGGCGCGGACGCATTGAGAGGCGCCATCGAGACCTGCGAGGGAACCGTGGTCGTCACCGCCCCGAGCCTCGATGGTCTCACGCTCACCCGTACGGTGGACCTGGTTTAGCGGGCGGGTGGGTATGGTCGGCTCAGCGGGTCGAGAGCGCGTCCATCAGTACGTAGGCCGCCTGGGCGTATGACGTCGGGCAGAGCGGGAAGCACTCCTTGCAGTCCTCGCACACCTCCTTCGCGATCTCGGGAAGGAAGGCGATCTCCTTCCGCACACCACGGTCGATGAAGCCGACGGCGTGCGCGCCCTTCACCTCCGCGCAGTACCGAACGCAAAGACCGCAGTGGACGCAGAAGGAGGGCTCCTGCTCGAACCTCGTCCGGTTCGCGCCATACTCGGCCGCCAACTCCTTCAGAAGCTCAGAATCCGGAGCATGGGCGAGCAACAGCTCGAGGATGATCTTGCGGAGTTTGTCGACCTTCCCGGAGCGGGTCCTGACCTCGAGGTCCGGCTTCGCTTGATAGACGCAGGAGACGACGAGCCGGGTCCACTCGCCGAAGTCCAGTTCGACGATGCAGAGGCGGCAGCCGCCGTGGGGTTCGAGTTGCTCGTGGTGGCAGAGGGTGGGGATCTCGATGCCGGCGTTTCCCGCGACTTCGAGGATGGTCTGGCCCCTTGCCGCGGGGACCTCCCGGCCGTCGATCCGCATCGTGAAGTCGCTCATTTCCCACCTGCCGCAACGATGATGCGCTCTTCCCTCGGGGGCGGTGGCGGTACCGGTGTTCCGGAGATCTTCACCACCGCGTCGTAGCGCTGGGGACAGACTTCGAAGCAGACACCGCACCGGTCGCACTTCTCCTGATCGATGACGTGGATCTCCTTCCTGCCGCCCTCGATCCCCTGCTCCGGGCACCGGGTCAGGCAGATCCGGCAGCCCCGGCACTTCTCCGGATCGATCCAGTAAGAAACCATGCCCCGGCAGGACAGCGCAGGACAGCGCTTCTCGTTCACGTGCGCCTCGTACTCCTCCCGGAAGTACCTGAGCGTCGACAGGAAGGGGTTCGGGGCGGACTTCCCGAGTGCGCAGAGCGAGGCGTCGATGGCACACTCGGAGAGGTCCTCGAGCATCTCGATGTCGCCCTCACGGCCGTTACCCTCGCAGATCCTGGTCAGAATCCGGTGCATCTGCCGCAGCCCCTCGCGACACGGAACGCACTTGCCGCAGGACTCCTCGGTCAGGAAGTTGATGAAGTACCGGGCGACGTCGACCATGCAGTTGTCTTCGTCCATGACGATCATGCCGCCGGAACCCATCATGGAGCCGGCGGCGGTCAGTTCGTCGAACCCGACCTGCAGATGAAGCATGTCCGCGGGAATACAACCGCCCGATGGCCCACCGGTCTGAACCGCCTTGAACTTCTTCCCGCTCGGAATGCCACCGCCGATCCCGTGGATGATCTCCTTCAGCGTGATACCCATCGGCACTTCCACCAGGCCGGTGTTCGTGATCTTGCCGACCAGCGAGAAGATCTTCGTGCCGGTGCTGGTCTCTGTCCCGATCTTCGTGAACCAGTCCGCGCCACGGTTCACGATCAGGGGGATGTTCGCCCAGGTCTCGACGTTGTTCAGCACACTCGGCTTGCCCCACAGCCCCTTGACGTTGCTCCGCACGTACTTCGGACGAGGCTCCCCCACCCGCCCCTCGAGCGACGTCATCAACGCGGTCGATTCACCACAGACGAAAGCGCCGGCACCCTTGTGCACGATCACCCTGAAGCTGAACCCGGAGCCGAGAATGTCCTCGCCGAGCAAGCCGAGCTCCTCCGCCTGCAGAATCGCGAACCGGATGTTCTCCACCGCCAGCGGGTACTCCTGCCGGACGTAGATATAGCCCTCTCCGGCGCCGATCGTATAACCACCGATGATCAGCCCCTCGAGGATCGAGTGCGGGTTCCCCTCGAGCAGCGCCCGATCCATGAACGCACCGGGGTCGCCCTCGTCGGCGTTGACGATCACGTACTTCGGATCGTCCGCCGCATTGCGGGACCCCTCCCACTTCCGGCCCGCCGGGAAACCGGCCCCGCCGCGACCGCGGATCTTCGACTTCGTGACCTCTTCGAGCACCGCCTCCGGACTCATGTCAAAAAGCGCCTTCGCGAGCGCGGTGTACCCGCCGATCGCGAGGTAGTCGTCGATCGACCGGGAATCGACCTTGATGTTGCTCTCGAGGAGGGTCCGCTGCTGCTGCGCATAGAACGGGATGTCGCACTCGCGGGTCGCTCGTTCGCCGGTTCCGGGGTCCTCGTAGAGCAGGCGCGTGACGACCTCGCCGCCCTTCAGGGTCTTCTCGACGATCTCCGGGACGTCCTCCGCCTTCACCTCGAGGTAGCAAGTGCCCGCGGGGTGAAGAACCACGACCGGACCACGCTCGCAGAAGCCCGGACAGCCGGTGCCGCGCGTGTCGACAGAGGTGTCGAGGCCCTGCACCGCCAGTTCCGCCCGGAACGCCTCGATCACTTCGCCGGCCCCGGACGCGATACAACCCGCGCCCGCGCAGATGGAGACGCAGGGCCGGTCGGCCGACCTCGTCCCGGCGATGCCCTCGCGATACTTCGCGAGGTCTCTTGCACTTGCCAGTTTCATTTACTCGTAGCCCTTCAGGACTTCCGCGGTCTTGCCGGAAGTCACTTTGCCGTGTGCCTTGCCGTCGATCTCGATCACCGGCCCGAGCGCGCAACAGCCAAGGCAGTTCACGGTCTCCAGGCTGAACTTCAGATCGAGGTCGGTCTCGCCGGGCCTGATGTCGATCAGTTCCTCCACGGTGTGCAACACCCGACCGGCGCCGCGCACGTGGCAGGCGGTACCGGTGCAGACATGCACCTGGTGGCGCCCCTTCGGGACCAGGCTGAACGCCTTGTAGAAAGTGGCGATGTGCTGGATCCTCATAAGCGGGACCTCGAGCCGCTCGCTGATCCGTGAAAGCGCATCCTTCTGCAGCCAGTGCTGCTCGGCCTGGAGATCGAGCAACACCTGGATCAGAAAGCTCTTCTCTCCGTCATACCGGTCGATGATCTCGTCTACCGAAGTGTGATCCACCGTTCTCTTGATCATTGGTCACTCACGCGAGGGCATAGCGCTTCTAGGCCATGTCGAACCGCACCAGTCCCTGTCGGGAAGAGTCGTTCATGTGCTTGCCGATTTCGGACGCGGTCAGCCCGAGCCGCTCGGAAAGCTCCCGCGTCGTGCGGGGCTTCTCCGCGAGCAGCATCAGGGCCTGGCTGACCGCCAGCTTGTCGGCGAACAGCTCGCCGAAAACGCGATCGGCGCGCTCACTCTCATAAAAGTCGTAGTAGGCCTTCTCCACTTTCTCCGGCACGCGCAGCTTCTCGCGCTCCACGAGCTTCACGTAGGGCACGAGTTGTGAGAGCGCGCCGAGCTTCATCCGGAGGTCCTCCGGTCCGATGCCCTCCCCCTCGCCGAGCGGCCCGAGTTCCCGGAGTTGCCTGGCGAAGTCGCTCATCACCTCGGCGAAGCGCGCTCCCTCCGCGGCGGAGATCCACTCCAGCCGGAGCCTCGTCGCCGAGATGCCGACGTGGTCCATCAGCTTCTTCCCGAGCAGCATGTTCCCGAGCGCGTCGTAGTTCCCTTCGGTCACGTAGTGGCACTCGCCCGGCCAGCAACCGCCGATGATGACTCCGTCGGCGCCCTTCGAAAGAGCGCGGAAGACGAACGCCAGATCGGCCCGGCCGGTGCACATCAGACGAATGATCCGGATCTCCGTCGCATAGCTTTGTCTGGTCACGCCAGACAGGTCCGCAGCGGAATATGCTCACCAGTTGCAGAGGAAGGCGACGATCCTCGGCGTGTGTCCGAGAGCGCTCACTTGGCCACCTCCTGTAGTTCTTTTTGCGGCGTGCCACTCGCATCCGCAAGCGCCGCGTCGATCTGGTTGAAAACCTCATCATTCGTGAAATGCCGGAGCACGACCGCATCGGTGGGGCACTTCGCGCAACACAAACCGTCGCCCTTGCAGAGCGCGGGGTTCACGAGCGCCTTCCGGCCCACCGGCGTCTCGTTCCAGCTGATCGCGCCGTAGGTACAGGCGGTGATGCACGCTCCACAGGAGATACAGTCGTTCTCCGTGACCTCGCAGACCGAACCGGAAGCGGTGACCGTCTCGTGCGAGAGGAGCGTGACCGCCCGTCCGGCGGCGCCGTAGGCCTGGCTGATCGTCTCGCTCAAGTGCTTCGGGTAGTGGCCGGAGCCGCACATGAAAACGCCGTCGGCGGCGAAGTCCACCGGGCGCAACTTCACGTGCGCTTCCTGGAATAAGCCGTCGGGACTCACCGGCACCTTGAAGAGCCGGGTCATCTCCGGCATGCCCGCCGATGGAACCACCGCGGCGGAGAGCACCACCAGGTCGGCGTCGAGCACCAGGCGCTGCCCGAGGATGGTGTCGGGCACGGTGACATTCAGCACCCGCCGGCCTTCCTCGTCGGTGCCGGGCTCCACAACCGGGCCGTCTTCGGGTTCGAAGCGGATGAAGTCGACTCCGAGGTCCGCCGCCTCGCGGTACTGATCCTCGGCCATACCGTAGGTCCGCATGTCCCGGAACAGGATGCGGACGTCCATCTGCGGGTTCTGCCTCTTCAGCGCCAATGCGTTCTTCACCGCCTCGCTGCAACAGACCCGGGAGCAATACTCGCGGCCCTCCTGGCGGCAGCCGACGCATTGGATCATGACCACACTCCGGATGTCGGCGAGCCCCCCGGGGGCTGCATGAATCCGCTCTTCGAGTTCGAGCTGCGTCAGCACTCTCTCGTCCTCACCGTGGAGGTGCTCGGTCGGCCGGTATTCGTCGGCGCCGGTAGCGAGGATGGCCGCGCCGTGCTGAATGACCTTCGTCTGCCCCTCGGACAAAACCGTCGTCTCGAAGCTGCCCACGTAGCCGGAGACGTCGGTGATCGTCGCCTCGTGGGAGACGTGGACGCGCGGGTGCTGGTAGATCTGCCGGATCAATCCCGCCAACCACTCCTCGACATCGAGCCCCTCGAGAGTGGTCCTGATCCGCCGGGCCATGCCGCCGAGGTTCTTCTCCTTCTCGACGAGGTGGACGTGGAACCCCTGGTTGGCCAGCCCGAGCGCCGCGGTCATCCCGGCCACGCCCCCACCGACCACGAGCGCCGCCTTGTTCACCGGCAGTTCGAACTCCTGAAGCGGCTCGAGGCCGATCGTCCGCGCCACCGACATGCGGACGATGTCCTTGGCCTTCGCCGTCGCCTCTTCCTTCTGCTTGCTGTGCACCCAGGAGCAGTGCTCGCGGATGTTCGCCATGTCGAAGAAGTACTGGTTGATCCCACCCTCACGCAGCGTGTCGCGGAAGAGCGGCTCGTGCGTGCGGGGGGTACAGGCGGCGACGACCACGCGGTTCAGCCCCTTCTCCCGGATGGTCTCGGCGATCTGCGCGGCGGCGTCTGTGGAGCAGATGAAGAGCCCTTCCTCGGCGTGGCAGACGTTCGGCAGGTCCTTCGCGTAATCCACGACCGAGGGGATGTCGACCACCCGGCCGATGTTCGCGCCGCAGTGACAGGCGAAAACTCCGACACGGGGTTCCTCCTCCGTGGTGTCCCGCTCCTCGGGATAGACCCGGTCGGTGTCGAGCTTGCCGCGCCGCGACTTGAGCAGCGCCCCGGCCAGGGCGTTCGCCGCGGAAGCGGCCACCACCGACTCCGGGATGTCCATCGGTCCCTTGAAAGCCCCACTGACGAAGATGCCCTCGCGCGTGGTCTCGATGGGATTGGTGGGACTGGTCCTGCAGAACCCGTGGTGGTCGAGCTCGATACCGAATTGCCTGGCCAGTTGTTGCACACCGGCCGGCGGGCCGAGGCCGACACCGAGCACCACCAGGTCGAACTCCTCTTCCTTCACGCCCTCCCGCTCCGTGGCGTAGCGGATCGTCACGTTCCTGCTGTCGGGAATCTCCCGGCCGATGTCCACGTAGCTGCGGACGAATTCCACTCCGGGCATGTCCGCGGTGCGCTGGTAGAAACGCTCGAAGTCCTTGCCGAACGAGCGGATGTCGTTGTGGAAGATCATCGCCTGAAGGTCGGCGTCGTGGTCCCTGGCCAGGATCACCTGCTTCTGGATATAGGAGCAGCACACCGACGAGCAGTAGCTGTGACCGCCCTCGCTGATCTGCCGGGAGCCGACGCAGTGGATCCAGGCGACCTTCTTCGGGTGCTGATGATCGGAAGGACGCAGCACCTCACCCTCGTGCGGACCGGTGGCGCAAAGCAGACGCTCGAAGTCCATGCTGGTGACGACGTTCTGATAGATGCCGTAGCCGTAGTCGTTCCGCAGGCGCGGGTCGAACACGCCGTAGCCGGGGGAGAGCACGATCGCCCCGACCTTGATCACCTTCTTCTCCGGCTTCGCGTTGAGGTTGATGGCCTTGTTCTTGCACACGCTCTCACAGATCGTGCACTTCCGGTCCTCGAGGTAGCGGCAGCGGCCGTCGATGTAGGGGACCAGAGGCACGGCCTGGCTGAAGTAGATGTGGATCGCCTTGTTGTCACTGAGTTCCTGGTTGAACGGGTCCGGCACCGGGATGGGACAATACTCGGAGCAGACCGTGCAACCAGTGCAGAGGTCCTCGTCGACGTAGCGCGCCTTCTTCTCGAGGGTGACCTCGAAGTCGCCGGCCTGGCCTTCGACCGTCTCCACCTCGGTGTAGGTCAGAATCTCGATGTTGGGATGCCGGTCGCACTCGATGAACTTCGGGGACTCGATGCACATCGAGCAGTCGTTGGTGGGAAAGGTCTTGTCGAGTTGCGCCATCTTTCCGCCGATGGTGGGCGACCGCTCGACCAGGAAGACCTTGTAGCCGGAGGTGGCGAGGTCGAGCGCGGCCTGGATGCCGCTGATCCCGCCACCGACCACCATGACGTCGCCGAAGGTGTTCCCGGTGGTGCTCATTTCGCCACCTCCGCGTCGGTGCCGTCGAGCGCTTCGAGCACGACCTCGGTCAGGTCCCTGATCGTCAACGGATCATCATCCGGAAGGCCGAGCCGGCTCTCCTCGAAGTTGCTGATGCAATAAGGACAGGAGGTCACCAGCACGCTCGCGCCCACGTCCCTGGCCTGCGCCAGCCGAATGTCGCCGAAGCGCTCCTCCTTGTCGGTGTGCATCCAGATCCGGCCGCCGCCGCCACCGCAGCAGAGACTGTCCTCCCGATGGTCGGGCAGTTCCACCAAGTCCACGCCGGGGAGTTTTCGCAGAACGCTCCGGGGCGCGTCGAAGACTCCGTTGTGACGGCCGAGATAGCACGGATCGTGATAGGCGACGCGCCGGTTGAACTCACCGCCGACCTCGAGGCGTCCCGCTTCGATCAACTCCGCGAGGTACTGTGTGATGTGCACCACCTCGAGGTTCATCATGAACTCCGAGTACTCATTCCTGAAGGTGTGATAGCAGTGCGGGGAGGAGACCAGGATGCGCTTCACGCCGGCGTCGATGAAGGCCTTGATGTTCTCCTTCGCCAGCATTTTGAAAGCGTCCTCGTTGCCGACCTTGCGAATGCTCTCGCCGCAGCAGCTCTCCTTCGTGCCGAGGATTCCGAAGTCGACTCCGGCCTTCTCGAGGATCTTCGCGGTGGCCCGCGCCACCTTCTGGTTTCGCGGGTCATAACTGTAGTAACAGCCGACGAAGTAGAGGATCTCCATGCCCTCGGTGTAGGGCTTGATGTTCAGGCCCTTCGCCCAATCGGTGCGGCAGTCGCGCTCCTCGCCGAGGGGGTTGCCGTCGCTCGCAAGGCTGGCGCTGACCGCGGGAAGGGTGCTCGCCGCCCCGGGGAAGACATCGTAGGCCGCGGCGATACGGCGGATGGCGACGCCCACTTCGATCTGCTCGACGCCGCGCGGGCACTTCGCCGGGCAGTTCCCGCAGGTGCTGCACCGCCAGATGTCGTCGAGTTCGATCTCGGGGAGGCCCAGGGCGGCCTGGCGGACGATCTTGCGGATGCTGAAGTTCGTCACCTTGTTCCAGGGGCAGACGACGTCGCACTTGCCGCACTGGTAGCAGACCTTGAAGGACTCCCCGCCGACCTCCTTGATCTCCTCGATGATCTCCTTGAAGGGGGTCGCGAGTTCCATCAGTCATCCTTCTTCGAGAGGCGGCTCACCGCGGCGAGGACCGTCTCCCAGCCGTGCCTGTTCGCCAGGGCCTCGATCCCCAGGTCCAACTCCTCCGGCTCCTGCTCTTCCTCCTCGACCTCTTCCTCCCGGACGTCGAACACCAGGGCGCCCGCCAGGCACCACTGAACACACATGGGTTCATCGAGCGTAGGGTCGGACTCGCACATGTCGCACTTCAGGGGCAGGCCGGAGTCGGGCTCCTTGAAGGCGTCGCGGGAGGGGCAGGAGGCGCGGCAGAAGGCGCACTCCTCGTACTCCTTGCCGTCGATCATGTACTTGTCGCGGCCGGCGCACTCGGCGGCGGTGTATTCACCGGCGTAGACCGGGATGTAGATGTCGGCGAGCGGATCCCGAATGACGCGGATGCGCGAGCGCTCGGGGTTGTTGCTGCTGTACTGGGGGGTGGCGTGGAAGGCGGAGCAGATCACCTCACAGCCCTGGCAACCGTTACACTTGTCGACGTCGATGATGATGCGCTTGATGGTCTTCTTCTTCTTCGGTTCGCTCACGACGCACCACCTGTCGCCGCCGCCGCGGCCCCCCCGGCTTTGAGAATCCCCGTCTCGAGGAATTCCTCGGCCACGTAGTCGAGGCCCAACTCCCGCAGGCTCTCTTCCGTCGGGATGCCATCCTCGTTCCACCCCTTGAAGAGGTAGTAGTCGGTGAGGAGCTGTTCCTCGAGTTCAGGGAAACGCCGCTTCCAGTGATCCTCGGGCGGCTTCTCGTCCTCGCGCCGCATGCCCCGGCGGATATTGTTCGCCCGGACGAGGTCGCGGTTCCTTCGCGTCACGAACTTGAGGGTTTCCTCATCCATCTCGAGCCCCGCTCCCGCGGAGATCAAAGTCGGGATGTTGTGAATGTGGAACGGCGGCTTCAGAGGGAAGGACGACAGCCCGGCACAGAGGCCGATGCTGTCGTCGATGTAGTGCATCTGCTCCTGCCAGTTGACGATCTCGCAGGCGGCTTCGGTGTGCGGGTAGTTCGGGATGGAGTTCTCACCGCGCAGTTCCCAGTCCTCGAACCACCTCTTGAAGCGGTCGTCGGGGACGTGGGGCCAGTCCTTCGTGAACTCCTCGTTCTCTTCCCGGGTCATGAACGGCGCCTGGGGGAAGTTGCCCTCGATCTGGGTGATGTTCACCTTCTCGCCGGTGCTGTACATCAGGAAGTACATGTGGTTCAGCATGCCGAGCTTCAGGGGTAGCTGCTCCGTCTTCTTGATGTTGTTGTGGGCGTAGGCCTGCGCGCCGTTGCCGATGCGCTCAGCAGCCCAGTGGGTACCGTCGGCGAGGACGTCGCCGATGCCCTCGCGCCGGACGATCTTGTCGAGCAGCCAGTAGAACCGCCCCTCGCTGTCCTCCGGCATGCCCGGGAACTCCGATGCCGGGAGGATACCGTCCTCGAGGAGCTCGATGGCGAAGGCCATGGTCTGCGGGGCGGAGAAGGCATCGACGCCGTGCTCGGTGGCCTTCTGGGCGATGCGCAGTCCGAAGTCGAGGTCCGCGAAGGCGCCCATGGTGTAGGTGAGCTTGGAAAAGCACTTCATCATGTAGGAGCAGAGTCGGCTGTCGACCGAGATCGCGGCCCCGCACTTCATCGGGCAGTTGTAGCAGGAGAGCAGGCGCGTCCGCATGGTGTGCATCGTGTGCGACCACTGCTCGGCGATGTCCTCGGTCCAGAAGCCCTTGCGCCGGGTGCGGGCATTACCCCACATGAAGTTCTCGGTGTGCCACTTCTCGTCGTCGACGGCCATCTCCTGGGGGGAGCCGAGCCCGGCGAGGATGGGCATGACGCCCTTGACCGGGTTCTTCTCCCGCTCCTTGATGTAGTGGAGCGACTCGTTGCAGAGCTTCATGAAGGCCATCGGGTCCGAGATCTGGATGTCCTTCGTCCCGCGCACGGCGATGGCCTTTACGTTCTTGTCCCCCATCACCGCGCCCAGGCCGAGCCGGCTGGCGCTCGATCGTCCCTGTTCGATGCTGGCGAAGAAGACGCGGTTCTCGCCGGCCAGGCCGATGGAGGAGACCGCGGCGTTCGGTTCCTCGAGTTCCATGCGAACGGCTTCGGCGGTTTCGAGCGAGCCGAGACCGCGCAGGTGCTCGCCGTCGCGAAGCTCGACCTTGCCGTCGTGGATCCACAGGTAGACCATCTTCTCGGACTTGCCGCGCAGGATGATCTTGTCGTAGCCGGCGCGCTTGAGTTCCGGACCGAAGAAGCCGCCCATGATCGAAAACGCGAAGAGGCGGGTCTGCGGGGAGATGGAGGAGACGACGGTGCGGTTGGAGCTTGGCGCGGGCGTTCCCACCAGGAGTCCGGTGCCGAAGATCAGCAGGTTCTCCGGATCGAAGTGCGAAACCTCCGGACCAACCCGGTCCCAGAAGAGCTTCGCGTTGGTGCCGAGCCCTCCGAGATGAAGCTTCGTAAGCTCCGGATCGGTGGCCACGCGTTCGATATTCCCACGGGTCAGATCGATTTCGAGATTGAACCCGGTTTCCGCATATCTCATCTGTCTCACCCGTCTTATGGCAGGAGGCCGGGAGATGAAACGCTCGCTCTCGGGGGCGGTCATCCATGCCGTGCTGATCCCGAGTCGCAGTCTCCGCTTTCGTTCGAACGCTCGTTCGAATTCAACGCCCTCAATGGTAGTCCTCCGAGCCTGAGGAGTCAAACGCAGAGCGAGGGTCAGAACAGCTTGCGGTGGCGCCAGCTCTTCGGGGCATGGGCGCCCACGACGGCGACGATGAAGGCCAGGGACATCAGCCAGAGAGCGGCGCCGGGCAGGACGAAGATCAGCCCGATCAGCAGGAGTTTCACGATCGTGGCCCAGCCGGCCGTTTCGCGAAAGAGCTCAGGGTGCCGAAGAAGTTCCGCGAGGAGCAGCAACACGCCGCTCACCCCGGCCAGGATCCACCAGCCATGCAGGCCGGCCTCCGCCACGCCGAGCAGATACCTCCCCCCCACGGCGCTGGCCCCGAGCAGATGCGCCGCACGCACGAACACCGACCCCGACCGAACGACCGGGGTCAGGTCTGACATTTGTCTGGATACTGACATTTTCGGTTTGCCGAGCCCCGCTGCCTGTTCCTGCGACTTACCTGCAGGGGAAAGTGTGAGAGGAGGGGCGATGCCACGACCACCACGAACCTTGCGACCGAATGGGATCTACCACATCTACACCCGCGGCGTCATCAAGACACCCGTCTTCCTCGATGATCAGGACCGGCATCGCTTCCTGCGGTATCTGGAGAAGTGCGTCGACCGCTACGGGATCGAGGTCCGCTGCTATTGCCTGATGACGAACCACATCCACCTCCTGATCCAGACCCCAACGCCCAACCTCTCCGAGGCCATGCACTACCTGTTTGGCGCCTACGCAAGCTACTTCAATGGCAGGCACGAGCGCTCCGGGCACGTGTTCGAATCCAGGTACTTCTCCCCCATTGTCGAACCGGGGTGGGTTGAGGCCGAGCTGAGTCGGTACATCCACCTGAATCCGGTGGTCGCAGGAATGGTGACGCATCCGGGGCTGTATGCCTGGAGCAGCTACCGCTACTTCGTCCAGGAGGGAGATCGGCCGGGTTGGTTGAACCCGGGACACATCCTCGGATGCGGCGGCGGTACCCCCTCCTCCGCGAAGCTCTACGAGGAGTTCGTCGAGGGCCACGCGAATGATTCCGCCGAAGACGCTGAAAAGTTCGAACGCCGAGTTGCCATCGGCACGGAGGCGTTCCGCCGCCGGTTCGAAGAGCCTGACCTCGAACCGAGATCAGCAGGTGAGCAAGCGGATCGCACCTGGAGCCGGCTGGGAATCGAGGACGATCCAGGGACGGTCCTGCTGCGCATTTCAAAGCAACTGGGAGTGAGCCCCGATGCCCTCCGCTCGCGGGCACACCGCGACCGACGCGAAAGGGTCGCGGCTGCGCATCTCCTCAGAATCCTGACTGGCTGGCCGCAGAAGAAGATCGGCCTCCTCCTTGGCGACAGGTCAGAGCGGACCGTCGCCAGGCTCCTCGATGAGGCCCGAGTGCTGCTCAGCGAGAATGCCGAGTTCCGCCGGTGGATTGCATCCTGCCTGAGCAAACTCTCTGCCTCGAGCCCCAACCCTCTTTGGGGAATTTGTCTGGGTCAGGACAAATGTCAGACCTGACCCCGGAGGCTCCAGTCGATCTCCTGAAGCCCCGCTCCGGCCAGCGCCGCGTTGATCCGGGAGAACGACCGATTGCCCCACCAATGGCGAGCGGAGAGCGGTGAGGGATGGGCCGCCTCGATCACGGTGTGCCGATCCTCGTCGATGAGCGATGCCTTCTTATTCGCATAGCTGCCCCAGAGCACGAAGACCACCGGCGTGGGGCGATCGTTCAAGGCCCGGATCACAGCATCGGTGAACTGCTCCCACCCCCGCCCCTTGTGGCTGTTCGGCTCGTGGGCCCGGACGGTGAGCACCGCGTTCAGCAGCAGGATCCCCTGTTCGGCCCAGTGCAGCAGACAGCCGTGTCCGGGACGCTCGAAACCGGGGATGTCGGTTTCGAGTTCTTTGAAGATATTCATCAGGGAGGGCGGCGTCCGGACCCCGGGCCTGACGGAGAAGCACATCCCGTGGGACTGGCCTCGGCCATGGTAGGGATCCTGCCCGAGGATCAGCACGTTGGCCCGATCGCAGGGCGTCACGCGAAAAGCACTGAAGACCTCGTCCTCGGGCGGGAAGACCTCGGCAAGCCGGCGCTCTTCATCGACGAACGCGGCGAGTTCCGCCCAGTGGGGCCGATCGAATTCGGGCGCGAGGACCTCCATCCATGACTCCGGCAGATCGACTCTCATGTCCTCTTCCCGGTCAGTTCAACCATGTGCAGACTTGTATCGAGCTCCGGGAACGGTCAGAGTTCCGGCACGAACTCGAAGCGGTTCAGGATCTCGCGGGCGTATTCGAGGCGGGCCCGCGGTACCTCTTCGACCGGCAGGCCCCGCTTCCGGATACCGCGGAAGTAGGTGCGCTGCCGTTTGGCGAAGTGGCTGATGTCGGTGATCAGCTCCTCGATCATCGCGTCGTGAGAAACTTTACCGGCCAGATAACGGGCAACGTGCTTCTGCTCCATGCCGAAGAAGCTGAACCGCTTCGGGGAGATCCCGCTCTCGACGATGGCGCGCACCTCCTCGACCATGCCGGCGGACAGTCTCTCGAGCAGGCGGGTTCGAATCCTCTGGCGGAGTTCTCCGGAGGGACAGCTCACCGCCAGGATGACCGGCCGGAACTCGGCCCGGGTCCGGTTGATCGGCGGCTCCCCGGCTCTCTCGGTGTGGCGTGCGACCTCGAGCGCGCGGATGACGCGCCGTTTGCAGTCGAACACGGTGCGGCCGGCGATGGCGGGCGCGCGGCTCTGAAGGTCACGGACGAGGTCGGGAAGCTCGCGCTCCTCCATCTCGGCCCGGAACGGCTCGTCCGCGGGCACGTCGGGGATCTCGAACTTCCGCAGCACCGCCTCGATGTAGAGGCCGGTCCCGCCAACCACGACCGGCAACCTCCCCCGCGAGACCACCTCTTCGAACACGCGGTAGAAGTCCCGCTGGTAATGAAAGATCGAATAGATCTCACCGGGTTCGGCGACGTCGATCAGGTGATAGGGCACGCTGCCGCGCGGCGTCGCATATTCCTCGAGATCCTTGCCACTCGCGAGGTCCATCCCGAGGTACACCTGCCTCGAGTCCGCCGAGATGATCTCGCCGTTCACGTCGAGCGCGAGTTCCACACCGAGCGCGGTCTTGCCCGTCGCGGTCGGGCCGCAGACCACGATACAGTTTCGCGCAGGCGTATTCGGAGCAGGGGGCATGCGATGGTCCGCCTGGGGTCGAAGGCAACAGGTACGAGATTAGCCACGATTCCCCTGAAGTGTGGCCGGAAAACGAAGATGTCCAGGTGGTCCGGCGATCGCCCGGAAAAGCGGTTTCTCGGCGCCGCCCACCCGGCCCGTTAAGATTCCCGCCACACGAACACCCCGGGAGAGGCTCCACATGAAAACCGTCTTCGACATTCTGCGCACCGCCATCGACAACGAGATCAAGGCCCAGGTCTTCTACGCCAAGGCTTCCGAGATGACCGAAGTCGGAGAGTCACAGATGGTCTTCCTCGAACTCACCGAGATGGAGAAGGGGCACTCCCAACTTCTCCTGGACCGCTTCGCCGACGTTTTCACGGCGGCCGGCTTCGACGCCGGGGCCTACGTCGCGAAACGCGAATCGGAAACCGATCAGGTCCTCACGCTTCACGAGAACGAGATCCTCTCACGCGGTCAGGTCCAAGAGGCCCTCCAGTTCGCGATCGACCTCGAGGCGAAGGCCCGGGACGCCTACCTCGGCCTGGTCGAGCGCGTCCCCGAGGAAGCGAAGCGCGATGTCCTGAAGGAGCTCGCCGCCGAGGAGCAGCTGCACTACGACATGCTCAGCAAGGCCCTCACGTCCATGGATACCCCTCCCGAGGAGCGGACGGGGATGTAGCGGAGCTCCGAGGGGGGATTGAATCGCCGTGAAAGCGTGCGAAGGCCCCCTCCATCCACGCAACAACGAACGGAACCGGACAGAGCGGAGATGGGGGAAGGCGAGCCAGGTTCATCGCGCCAGACTCAGGCAAGTCAATCCTGGCTCCACACCCGCGGAGAACGGCGGACCGCGAACCGAGAACGCCTCGGCGCACCCCTGCAGGCCCTCGAAGGACGATCCTGGAGAGGGATATCCCGGCTCTCGGCATTTCCATTCCCGCCGAGATCCTGCGCCGACCTGCTGATCAGGCTCGATCGTCCCTGAATCGGTACATGCAATGCAATCGGGAAACGAGCAACGACCCGCGCCTCCCGGCGCGAGCCGTTGGATGCTCGGATCCGAAGAGGCGTTACCCGCTGACATTCTCCAGCGTCACCGTAGCCCTCGCGTAGTCCCGGTTCAGCAGGGAGATGTTCTTTACCGAGATCTCCTTCGGGCAGGCGGACTGGCATTCACTTTCGTTCGTGCAGTTGCCGAAGCCCAGCAGGTCGTGGGTCATGATCATGCGCATGGCCCGGTCCTTGCGCTCCGGCTGGCCCTGCGGGAGGTGGGCGTACTGGCTTGCCTTCGCGCTTAAGAACAGCATGGCGCTGGCGTTCTTGCAGGATGCCACGCAGGCGCCGCAGCCGATGCACGCCGCCGCGTCCATGGCCTTTTCCGCCTTCTCCTGCGGAATCGGGACGGCGTGGGCGTCCGGGGCCTGGCCGGTTCTCACCGTGACGTAGCCGCCGGCCATCATGATTCTGTCCAGGGCCCTTCTATCGACGACCAGGTCCCGGATCACCGGGAAGGCCTTCGCCCGGAAGGGCTCGATGACGATGGTGTCGCCGTCGCTAAACGTCCGCATGTGCAACTGGCAGAGCGTGATGCCCTTGTCCGGCCCGTGGGCCTGGCCGTTCACCATGCAGCCGCAGGCACCGCAGATGCCTTCGCGACAGTCGCTCTCGAAGGCCACCTGCTCCTCGCCCTTTCTCACCAGTTCGTCGTTTAACTGGTCGATCATCTCGAGGAAGGACTGGTGCTCCGAGACGCCCTTGAGTTCGTACGTCTTCAGAGCGCCCTTGGCGGTCGGCCCGGACTGGCGCCAGATCTTCAAGGTCAGGTTCATCTTCTGGTCGCTCATTTGTAGCTCCTCGTGGAGGGCTTCACTTCCTCGAAGTCGAGCTGTTCCTTGTGAAGCTCCCAGGGCTTGCCTTCACCCTTCCACTCCCAGGCCGCGACGTAGGTGAAGTTCTCATCGTCGCGCTTCGCCTCGCCCTCCTCGGTCTGACTCTCCTCGCGGAAGTGACAGCCGCAGGACTCGGTGCGGTTCAAGGCGTCGTCCACCGCCAACTCGCCAAGCTCCATGAAGTCCGCCACCCGACCGGCGTACTCCAGCGCCTGGTTGAACTCGCGTCCGTTGCCGAGCACCCGGGACTCCTTCCAGAAACGCTCCCGGATCTCCGGGATCATCTCCTTGGCCTTCTTCAGGCCTTCGGCGTTCCTGGCCATGCCGCAGTGGTCCCACATCACCTGGCCCAGCTCGCGGTGGAAGTCGTCCACCGGAGCCTTGCCGTTCATCTCGACCAGGGTCTTGAAGTGGGCCTCGGAGGTCTTGATGCCTTCCTTGCTGACCGCCGCGTCCGGGCCGACCTGACCCGGCTTCACACCGGCCAGGTAGCCGGCGATGGTGTACGGGATCACGAAGTAACCGTCGGCCAGCCCCTGCATCAGCGCCGAGGCGCCCAGGCGGTTCGCGCCGTGGTCGGAGAAGTTGGCCTCGCCCAGCACGAACAGGCCGGGCAGGTTGGACATCAGGTTGTAGTCGACCCACAGCCCGCCCATGGTGTAGTGCAGGGCCGGGAAGATGCGCATCGGGACGGTGTAGGGGTCCTCGTCCGTGATCCGCTGGTACATGTCGAAGAGGTTGCCGTACTTGGCGGTGATCGTCGCCTTGCCCACCCGCCCGATCGCCTCGGCGAAGTCGAGGTAGACCGCCTGGCCGGTCTCGCCGACCCCGCGTCCCTCGTTGCAGACCACCTGGGCGGCCCGACTGGCCACGTCGCGCGGGACCAGGTTGCCGAACGCCGGATAGCGGCGCTCCAGGTAGTAGTCGCGCTCGTCCTCGGGGATCTGGTTCGCCGGGCGCTTGTCCCCCTCTTTCTTCGGCACCCAGACGCGGCCGTCGTTTCGCAGCGACTCACTCATCAGCGTAAGCTTGCTCTGCTTGTGCAGCCCCACCGGGATACAGGTGGGGTGGATCTGCGCCATGCAGGGGTTCGCGAAGAAGGCGCCCTTTCGGTGCGCCCGCCAGGCCGCGGTGACGTTGCAGCCCATCGCGTTCGTCGAGAGATACCAGAGCCGGGCGTAGCCGCCGGTGGCCAGCACCACCGCATCGGCGGTGTGGGCCTCGATCTCACCGGTGACCAGGTTTCGGGTGATGATCCCCCGAGCCACGCCATCCTCCACGATCACATCGAGCATCTCGGTGCGGGGGTGCATCTCGACCGTCTTCGCGGCCACCTGCCGCATCAGCGCGGAGTACGCGCCGAGCAGCAGCTGCTGGCCGGTCTGGCCGCGGGCGTAGAACGTCCTGCTGACCTGCGCCCCACCGAAGGAGCGGTTGCCGAGATACCCGCCGTACTCGCGGGCGAACGGCACGCCCTGCGCCACGCACTGGTCGATGATCTCGTTACTGACCTGCGCCAGGCGGTAGACGTTGGCTTCGCGGGCGCGGAAGTCGCCGCCCTTGACCGTGTCGTAGAACAGGCGGTAGATGCTGTCGCCGTCGTTCTGATAGTTCTTCGCCGCGTTGATGCCGCCCTGCGCGGCGATGGAGTGCGCGCGGCGCGGGCTGTCGAGCAGGGTGAAGGCCTTCACCCGGTAGCCGAGCTCACCCATGCTGGCCGCCGCGGAGGCCCCGGCGAGCCCGGTACCGACGATGATCACCGAGTACTTGCGCTTGTTGGCCGGGTTCACCAGCTTCATATTGAAGCGGTGCTTGTCCCACTTCTCGTGGATCGCGCCCTCGGGGATGTTCGATTGCAGAGTCTTTTCCTGAGGAGTCACTGCCCACCTCCCATCATGATCCACACCGGGATGGAGCCGTAGCCCACCGCCACGAAGATGCCGAGCAGCCAGGCGACGGTATTCACCGCCGGCGTATAGCGATCGTGGTTCAGGCCGAAGGTACGGAAGGACGACTGGAGCGCGTGGCTGACGTGCAAACCGACCAGGCACACCGCGATCAGGTAGCCGATGCCGTGGATCGGGTCCGCGAGGAGCCCCACCGTGGCCGAGTAGAGGTCGATCTGGCCCGCGGCGTTCTCGACGTGCTCACCGAACTTGAGGTCGAGCAGGTGGATGATGATGAACAGGATGATCGCCAGGCCGGTCCAGATCATGGTCCGGGAGGCCACGGTCATGCCACCCTTGCTCCGGTAGACCTGGTACTTCTCCGGCCTCGCGTTCCAGTTCCCGAGTTGCACCACGATCCCGAGGATCACGTGGAGGAGCAGAAAGAAGACCAGCCCCGCTTCGAGAACGATCAGGATCGGCCCCAGGCTCATGAGCTTCGCGGAGTAGCTGTTGTAGGCGTCGGCCCCGGCGAAAATGCCGAAGTTGCCGGCTAAGTGGGCGAGGACGAACAGGACCCAGACGATCCCGGCCGCCGCCATCATGTACTTCTTGCCGACCGAGGCGCTGAAGCGTCTGCACAACTTCACGTCTTTCAGGTCGAGGTCAACGGGTTCCAGCCGCCCTGGCGGCAGCGCGAACCCCGTGCGGTCTTCACTCATCGCGGGCTCCCTTTAAATGACTGCTCTGCATTCTGGTGTGCGCGGCGGCTACATGATCGTGAGAAGGATCACCGTAGTCACCGCCATGATAATCGTCAGGCCGCTGCCAGCCCTGAGGAAGTCGAGGGTCCGGTAGCCTCCCGGCCCCATGATCATCAGGTTGCACTGGTTGCCGAAGGGGAGCATGAACACGCAGGTCGCGCCGAAAGCGACGGCGAGGAAGGCATCGTGGAGATCCACCCCGCCCGCGCTGGCCACCTGTGCGGCCACCGGGGCGAGGATGACGGCCGACGCTCCGTTGTTGCAGGTCATGGAGAGCAGGGAGGCCAGGGCGAAGAGCACCAGCAGCACTCCGGGCTCGCCGAGGCTGCCCTGCAGGCCGAGGATCGCGTCGCCGAGGATCGCTGCCAGGCCCTGCTCCTCGAGCGCCCGGCCGAGCGGGATGGTACCGATGATCAGGAAGAGAATCCGCCAGTCGATCGCCCGCCGCGCGCCGGAGAGGGAGATGCAGCGCGTGCCGACCATGAGCAGGGCTCCGGCGAGCGCGCTGATCGCCAGGGGAACCAGGCCGAGAACCGGCGGCAGGAGGGTCAGGGCCAGGATGATCATGGCCAGGGGCGCCTTGCGCACGTCCTCCAGGCTCCGCTGGTCGGAAAGGACCACATAGTCGGGGTCGCGGGAGAGTTCGCGAATGCGCTGCGGCGGCCCGGAGATGAGAAAGGCATCGCCCAGATGGAGCGGGAGGAGCGCGATGCTCTCCAGAACCACCTTTCCCCTGCGCCACAAGGAGACCACGTTGAGCCCTTTGGCGGACCGGAAATCCAACTTCCGGAGAGTGGATCCGATCGCCTGGGAATGCGGGGACAGCGTGACTTCCGCGAGGGCGACGCCGCGGGCCAGAATGCGCTCGACGACCTGGGGTCCGGCCACGCCCAGCTGCAGCGTCTCGTTCTCGGAGAGGCGCCAGCAGGCTTCGGCTTCCCCCTCGACCAGGATCTCATCGCCCGCCTCGAGGATCTGATCAGGGGCCGGCTCGATGTACTGATGGAGGAGGCCCCCGGGCCGGTGGATCTGGAGCGCGGTCAGACCGTACTTCCGTCCGACACCGATCTCGCCGATCGTCCGCCCCACCGCGGGCGACCGGGGCACCACGGTGATCAGGTAGAGGTTGTCGTGGAACCCGTAGCTCCGGGCCAGTTCCTCGGGGCTCTGCGCGTGGCGGAGCCGGTCCTCACCGGGTCGGTCCTTCAGAAACCGCACCGCGACCAGGGCCAGGTAGACCAGGCCGAGGGCGGCCACCGGCAGGCCGATCTTCGTGAACTCGAACATCCCCAGCCCCACCCCATCCGGGGAACGGAGGCGCACCTCTTCACCGAGGATGAGGTTCGGAGTGGTGCCGACCAGAGTCAGGCTCCCGCCGAGGATGGCCGCGAATCCGAGCGGCATCAGGAGCCTGCTGACCGGAGTGTCGGTGCGGCGCGCCAGCACCATCACCGCCGGGAGGAAAACCGCCACCGTGGCCGCGCTCGACATGAAGGCCGAGAGAAAGCAGGCCGGGATCATGATGATGAAGAGCGTCCGGGTCCGGCTCCCCCCGCCGAGTTGTTCCAACCCCCGGGCCATGAGGGTGGCGACGCCGCTCTCCTTGAGGCCCGCCCCGACGATGAAGACCGCGCCGATGGCGATGACCGCGTGGTTTCCGAACCCCATCAGTCCCTGGTGCGCATCGATCACGCCGGTGGCCACGAGCACCACCGGAATCGAGAGCGCGGTGGCTTCGAGCGGGATCCACTTGGTGACGAACAGAAAGATCGTCGCGGTGAGGGTGGCGACGGCGATCCAGGCGTGCAACTCCATCGGCTGATGATAATAGAGAAATGGGGCCGGGCCACTCTTCCATTGCGGGCGGGCACATCACTCCGCGGATCGGGAAGTCCGTGAAGATCCGACGGATGGACGTGAGCCCGGCGCGGTCGGTCAGGTCATCGACACCTTCGAAGACCGTCCTCATGGTCATGGCGCGATCGCTGTCCGGAAGTTACAACTACCATGTACTACTGACCTCTAAAACCTTCGCGGCGCACGCAGATTCTGCGTGACGCTCCCGGACCGCCAGCACGGTCGCCCGGAGGTCGACCCTCCATTGCGGCTGGGCCGCGCTGTGATCGAAGGCCGTCTCCAATGACCAGACTCTCCCGGATCGCACGCGACGAGCACAACAGGGTCGACGAACGCGACACGATGTTCGCCCGGAACGCCCGCCGCCCGAACACCCCGGCCTACGACGACTACTACTCCCGTCATCCGGAACTGAAGTCCATCGACGATCGCATGCGCGCCGCTCCGGGCCTGTGCGGGCCGAACGCGCAACTCCACGACGAGCGGATCGCCGCCCGGGCCATGGGCTGGTTCGAGAAGATCGATTCGATCGTCCCCGACCCCGAAATCGTCCGGGACTGGGTGAAGCGGGTCCGGATCGCGGCGGACGCCACGGAAACCGTCCGGGAGATGTTCACCTCCCTCGGCGCCGTGGCCGCCGGGTTCTCTCCCCTCCCGGAGGAGTTCATCTACACGCTGAAAGGCCGCCACGACGAGGACTACGGGAGTGAGATCGATCTCGACCATCCCACGGCGGCGGTCTTCCTCGTGGAGATGGAATTCGACGCCATGCAGGCCGCACCGCAGCCGCCGACCATCGAGGAATCGGCGCACCAGTACTACCGGGCCGCAAGAATCGCCCTCACCGCCGCCGCGATTCTCAAGGCGCTTGCCGTGGATGCAAAGGCGCACTACGACGCCCACTACGACGTGATCCTCCCCCCCCTCGCGGTTCTCGCGGGCCTTGGCGAACTCGGCCGCAACAACATCCTGATCGCCAATCGATTCGGCAGCAGAGTCCGCATCGGCGCGGTGACGACCAACCTGCCGCTCACCCACGACACGCCCATCGACCTCGGCGCGGCGCGCTTCTGCGAGCTCTGCAGAAAGTGCGCGGACAACTGCCCCTCGCACGCCCTCACCACCGGCGACCGTGAGGAGATTCGAGGCGTCCGCAAGTGGCCCACCAACGTCGAACGCTGCTTCGGTTACTGGGTGAACCTCGGCACCGACTGCGGCATCTGCATGGCCTGCTGCCCATACTCCCACAAGAACAACTGGTTTCACAACCTGGTCCGCGCCTGCATCCGGCACGCCCCGTTCACCCACCGCCTGGCGCTGTGGTTCGACGACGTGATCTACGGCCGGGACTGGACACCGAAAGGCCGCTGACCCTGCGCGGCCGAGCCGCATCGGGATCGAAGCCCCTGGTGGGCGATCTTGAGAACGGTCCGGCGAATTGCCAGCGGTGTCGTAGCCCCACAGATCGTGCCGCTTTTTACCCCTGTAAAAGCGCAAGCCGGTTGAGGGCCCGGACGCCCTGATCTGGCCGGTGGTAACCGGCCCTGGAGGCGTCCATGTCTCAGTCGAATCAGTCTTCCTGCGGTACTCCGTCGTCGCCTGACGGGGTCCTTCCGGCCTGCCCGGATTTCACTCGTGCCTCCTCCTTGCCCTCCTCGCCCACCATTCGCTCCCATGGCGCCGGTCCCGGGCGGTCATCGGCGTCGCCGTCCTGGCGGGACTAGCTCAGATGGGCGTCGAAGCCCACAGCTCCTACCGGGAGATCCACCGGGTCGGGCGCGCCTCGCAAGTCGCAGAGGCCGCCGAACTCAACAGGATCGTGCCACCCCGGTCCACGCCACAGATCTTCGGCCCGGGGAAGCTGTACCTGACTTTCCTCTGCGACTACCTCCCCGCAAAACCCGTCTCCCGGGGCTACGCCTTCCTCCCCAATCACGCGGATGAAGCCGAACTCACGCAGATCATCGAGAACACGCGCATCGCCATCGTCTTCGAGAAAGAACTTCAGCGCAAACCGGCCCTCGAGCCCCTCCTCCGGAAGCTGGGCTTCCGCTTCACCGAATCAACTTCCACGAAGTTGCAGATCTGGAAGCGTTGACCGCCCCGCGGACGCCGATCCGCACCGCGACCAGCGTCCTCCGGGTTAACCGGATAGCCCCTCGATCGGGCCGCTGACCTCCTCCACCGCCTCGAGGAAATGACGATCGAGGACGATGTTCCGGACCTCCTCCATCATCGGGGCGATGGGGGTGTCGTCGTCGCAGCGCGGGACCCGGTTGCGGATATAGTCGTAGGCGGCGGCCACGCCCAGGCCGGGGCGCAGCGGGAGACGAAGATCGAGGCCGCGCGCGGCGGCGAGGATCTCGATGGCGAGGACCGTCGCCACGTTGCCCGCGACTTCCGCGCACTTCCGGGCCGCCAGCGGCGAGAGAGAGACGTGGTCTTCCTGGTTGGCGGAAGTGGGGATGGATTCCGCCGCGGCCGGGACGCAGAGCGTGCGAGTCTCGCAGACGAGCGCCGCCGAGGTGACCTGCGCCATCATGAAGCCCGACTGCAGCCCGCCCTCGAGCGCCAAAAACGGCGGCAGGCCGGAGGAGAGCGCCGGATTGACGATGGACTCCATGCGCCGCTCGGAGATGGAGCCGAGTTCGTGCAGCGCCACCGTGGCGTGATCCATGACCAGGGCCACCGGTTCGCCATGGAAGTTGCCGCCGGAGAGCACCTCCCCCTCTTCAACGAAGACGAGGGGGTTATCGGTGGCGGAGTTGACTTCGCAGTAGACCACGGATCTCGCGTGGGAGAGGGCGTCCCGCACCGCCCCGTGCACCTGCGGCACGCAGCGCAGCGAATAGGCATCCTGCACCTTGTGCGGCCCCGGGTGCGAAGGCAGGATCTCGCTGCCCTCGAGCAACCGGCGGACGTTCGCTGCGGAGACGCGCTGTCCCGGATGCGGCCGCACCGCGTGGATGCGATCGTCGAAAGGCACGTCGGTGCCGAGCAGCGCCTCGAGACTCATCGCCGCCGCCAGATCCGCGGTGCGCAGCAGGCGGTCCCCCACCTCGAGCGCCCGCGCCGAGATCGCCGACGTGATCTGGATGCCGTTGATCAGCGCCAGCCCTTCCTTGGCCTGAAGCGTAACCGTACCGATGCCGGCCAGCTTCATGGCCCGTCCGCCCGGCAGCCGCCGGCCATTGACGATGGCGATGCCCTCACCGATCAGAGGGAGCGCGAGGTGGGCCAACGGCGCGAGATCGCCGCTCGCTCCGACCGAGCCCTTGCGCGGGATCTCCGGGCGGACCCCCCGGTTCAGCATCTCGAGCAGCGTCTCGACCACCTCCGGTCGAATCCCGGAACAGCCCACCGCGAGCGCATTGGCGCGGAAGAGCAGCGCCAGCGCGACCTCCTCCTCCGGCAGCGGAGCCCCGACACCGCATGCGTGGCTGCGGAGGAGGTTCACCTGGAGTTGCTGCACCTTATCGTTCGGGATGCGCTGATCCGCGAGCTTGCCGAAACCGGTGTTGACGCCGTAGATGGTCCGATCCTCGGCGATGGCCCGCGACACCACCGCCCGGGCGGCCTCGACTCGACCGCGTGCTTCCTCGTCCAGCACCGCTTCATACGGCTCTCCGGAGAGGATCAGCCGGACGGTCTCCGGCGAAAGGGTGCGTCCATCCACCACAATCCGCGCGGTCATGAGATCACCCTTTCGTCGGCATCCGGATCCTGGTCGTCATGCCCGGAGAGGCCGAGCAGATTGAGCAGCGGCATGAACGTCAATCCCTGCACCACCAGCGAGAACAGCACCACGCCGAAGCCCGCCACCAGCAGGGGCTTCTTGAACTCTTCCGGGAACGCCGGATCACTCATGATGCCGAGCAGGAGCGCGATGGGAATGGACCCGCGCAGGCCGCCCCAGAAGAGCACGTGCGCCCACCGGCCGGGCCGCTTCGTACCCTTCAGATTCATCAGGTACCAGAAGGGATAGACCACGAGCGCCCGCGCCAGCAGGAGCCCGAGGATTCCGGCCCCGACGAGCGGGAGCTGCGCGACCCAGTCATCCATGCCGACGACCTGCATCTCCAGACCGATCATCAGAAACAGGACGGAGTTCACCAGGAAGTCGGTGACCTCGAACGTCCCCTCCACCATCTGGTAGACCCTCGGACTCATCGACAGATGCCGCCCGTGATTGCCGATCAGGAGCCCGGCGGACACGGTGGCGATGACCCCCGAGAGGTGCAGCTTCTCCGCCAGGTAGAAGGAACCCACCGCCAGGACCAGGCAGACGGTCGTCTCGAGCACCGGATCGTCGAACTGCTTCAGGAACCACCAGGCGATGTAGCCGAGGCCGACGCCGAGAATGAGCCCTCCACCGGAGACCTTGACGAACGCGAACGCCGCCTCACCCACCGAAGCGTCCCCGCCCGTGAGGATCATCTGCAGGATGATGGTGAAGAGCACAATGGAGGTACCGTCGTTGAAAAGGGATTCCCCCTCGACCACGTGTTTCAGGTCGGGGCTGACACCGGCTGTTTTGAAAAGCGCCAGCACACTCACCGGGTCGGTCGGGCTCATCATCGAACCGAACAGCAGCGCCACCAGGATGCTGGTCATCCCCCCCACCACGCTGAACACTCCGCCGATCACCACCGTGGAGACCGCCACCCCCACGATGGAGAAGATGAAGATCGGCCAGAAGTGCTTCATCAGCCGATTCAGCTCGAGGTGCAACGCGCCCTGGAACAGGAGCGGGGGCAGAAAGACGAAGAAGATCAGCTCCCGGGAAAAGCCGAGCTGCTCCGGAGCCGGGACGATGCGGGTGATGCCGATGAACAGCCCCACGATCACGAGCGCAATCGTGTAAGGCAGCCCCGAGAAGCGATTGCTGACCACGGCGATCAGGATCGCGACCAGAAGCAACTCGAGGTAGATGCCGGCGACGTGCTCAATTCCCATGGTTCACGTCTTAATGAACCGGAGGCGATTTTCCGCGTAGAATCTCCGCATCGACACGGAGAAACGAACGGTGAGAACACGAGCGGGGCCGATCCGGTGAGCGCACAGTTCGTCAGCGAATCAATCACTCCACTCCCCGGCGCATCCGACACCGGGGCGATGGTGCGCGGCGAACCCGGTCTGCCGCCGGGATTCGTCTGGCGGGATGCGGAGTACCGCGTGGTGGAGCGACTCGACGAGGGGAAGACCCACTCCCCGGACCGGGGCGAGATGTACGTTCGCCGGCACACCTGGCGCCTCCGGATGGACGACGGATCCACCTGGGAGGTCTACTTCCTGCGGCAGCCGCCGAAACGGGGGGCGAGAACGAGGACCGCGGCGCGGTGGTTCCTGAAGACCCGGAGTTGAATGAGATCCGTCGTTGGAGGGTACGCCGCGGTGGGTTCGGTGGGGTCGGGCTCTTTGGGTTTCCGGACGGCGGGCGCCTTGCCGGCACAGGCGGAACTGCCCTGGACGGCGATGCGTTGGGGCTGGTCGAGACGGCGCTCGACCCTCCGAGCCCGCGGAGCGGGCTACCTCCGCGCATCCACGTGTTTGTGGCGGCCGCCCTGCTGCGCGGCAATCGCGGCCATGAGCTCCTTCGGGGCGTCGCCGATGCTGATGGCGTGAATGCGGACCAGCTTCTTCGGGTCCACCGCCGCAAGGCCCGCAAGGATCCCCTTCAGATCCCGGTAGCGCCCGCGATTCGGCTCTCCGTCGGTCAGGATAAAGACGTCGTCGACTCCGGGCGGGTCGGCGAGAGCGTAGCGGCCCAGGCCGGCGAACCCGAGGGCGCGCTCCAGCGTGTCGTAGATGTTCGTGTACTTCTTCGTCTCGAGGTCGTCAAAGGAGGTCACACACTCGAGCTTCTGATACGGGTACGCCGGAATCAGCTCATCCCGCCAGACGTAGGGGCGCTCGTTGAAGAAGATCACGTTGAAGCGGTTCCGGGTGGTGAGCGACTGCACCGCCCGGGCGAGTTCGGCCATCGCCGCCTCGATCTTCGGCCCCCACATCGATGCGGAGACATCCAGGCAGAAGATCACCCGGTTCCCGCGGATCGGGATGTCGTAGTAAGTCGGGATGGTGACGGGTTCGGAGGGCAGGGTGGTCACGTCCGGAGACGGCGGCCGATCCCCGGGCAGGACGAATCCGTCCCGCGCCTCCCTCCACCATGCAACCCATCCCGGGGGATCCTCGGGCAGGTCCCGGTTGCCGGTGACGACGACCAGGGAGTTGTGGGCAGCGGAGCGCACCCCCGGCTTCGAAGACCAGAGGAGATCGATCAGCGCGTCGATCGTCCTGACGGAGGGATGCCGCCGGAGCGCCAGCGCCGCCGCCTGGGCGACCGGCCACGGCGTCGGGATCCCCGCGAGTTTCTGCAGGATCGCCACCGCGGCCGGACTCGCGGAGCGGCCGAGCGCCTCGACCCACAGGGCCCGGACATCGTCCCGCGGTTCCCGGAAGGACCGCTTCCCGGCGAGAGCCACCAGGGCCTCATCGGTGAAGCCGGAGAGCGCCGTCAGCATGTCCCGCTGGGAACGCCACTCCCGCTCCCGGGACAGCCGGGCGAGGATGCGGCCGGTCGCCTCCACATCCGGGAAAAGAGCAAGGCACCGGGCCGCGAGACCGCGCAGATCCGCCTTCCGGTCCTTCTCGAGAGTCTTGAGGAGAGATCGGCGGGTCCGCTCCCACCTGTCGTCCGGTACGAGCGTCGGATCGTTCAGCAATCGCATCAGCCCCTCACGGCGCCGCTCCGGCCGGCGCGAGGAGAGATCCGCCATCAGGTCGCGGAACGGGTCTTCCTCCGCGGTCGCGCCAAAGGCGATCAGGAGCAGCACCAGCAGTGTCGGAAGAGCTCGGGGCATCACCATGAGTATAGACGCCACCCGCCGATTCCTTTCCGCGAGGAAGAAGAACTCCTTAGAATCGGCGGTTTGCAGGCGCATTTTCGCGCTGGAGAGCACCCATGGCCGACGTCAAGAGGAACGACCTTTGCCCCTGCGGCAGCGGACAGAAGTTCAAGAACTGCCACGGCGCAACGCATCCGGAGGGTCTTCCCCCGGCGGCCGATCCGGGGCCCGGTCCCGGCCACGGTACCTCGGACACCCCCTTCAAACGGATCTTCCAGCCAGACGGCACCGTCAACCAGGACTACGTCCTGAAGCGTCTGCAGCACCTGGAAGGACTGCTCCGGGAGAACCGCCACTTCTTTCCGCTCCGCTATGACCGGGACACGCTGGAGACGCTCCTTGCCGAGCGCCAGGACATGTTCGCGGAAGCGGAGAGCCAGGATGGATTCGAGAAGGCATTCCGGGCCTTCGGGAAATTCGCGCTGCCGTCTCTCGTAACAAAGGAGTTCGACGAAAAGGCCAAGGAGTTGCTGCGCGAGGCGCTCCACATCACGGAACTCAGCACGAGGGACCGCGCCGGCGCCGCATGCGGCATCGTGCTCTCTCTGCCCGAGGAAGGCGAGCCGGCCTACGCGCTCCACGAGAACCCCTTCTTCGACCTCGTACTCCGAGTCACCTTCAACGAGTCCATGTCGCGGGTCGAATTCCTCCAGAAGCTGTCGCAGGAGACCGATCTTTCCGACACCGAGCGGGAGGCCCGCATGCAGGAGTTCCTGCGCTCCGTACCGGCGCTCCTCCACGAACTGCATGAAAGCTTCCACAAGGTCGTCAAGAAGGCGCTGAAGTCCTACGAGCGAGGCGATTACTCCTTCGGAATCGGCGTGGACATGACCCTGCACGGGGTCCGCACGATCCGGACCATGACACGCGAATACGAAACATCGGGCGGCGAAGACCACACCGATGAGGAGAACCGCGCATTCGCCGGCAGGATGGGCGAAGCGCTCTCCACCGCCTATGAGGAGGACATCGGCGAGGACGAGGTCCACGAGATCATCGAGCGCATGGTCGGTTTCCTGCAGGACGCTCAAGACGCCGGCGCACAGAAAGCCGTGAACGGGCTCGCCGCCGCGCTCGAGGTCATGCACCGCAACCCCGAGATCCGGCACCGCATGCTGTTCGCCTCCTATCACGAGGCCGTAACCGGCAGCCGCATCTTCCGCAAGGAGGAGGAGGAGGAGACGGCCCAGGCGCTCTTCGCCGACCCGGACGACGTCGCCGCCTATCTGGCGTACGGCGACTGCCTCGAAGCGATCGACCAGAAGGTCCGCGCCGAGCGCGTCTATCGCAGCGCCCTCGAGTTCTTCCCGGACAACCCGGAGGTCCGCGATCGCCTCGAAGCGGTGGGAACGGCGCTCGAGCCGGCCCGCCAGAAAGAGGTGGCGGAGGCGCTGAAGCAGGCCCGGGAAGAGGAGGACGACCAGCCCGCATAGCGGTCTTCCCTGCGCTGCATCCGCGCCGGGCGGATCAGTTCATCCCGCCCCCTCCGTAGCTCTTGTTCCGGTGATCCTTGCCGTGGCACTTCAGGGAGCAGCTTCCGCGAAAGCGGCCGTTGTCGTTGAATTCCAGCTGACCGCGTCGATTCGGAAACACCACCCGCGTATCGAAGTTGATCAGGTGGGTCTGTGAGCCCGTGGTCTGGGCCTCGACCCCGTGCGGTGCGTGACAGGCCGAGCAGGTGGCATCCTCGCCCTCGATGTGCTTGCGATGGTCGTCGAAACTCTCGTCGCCGAGAATCGACGCCCGTTCGTGACACTTGTAGCAGACATCGTAAGCCTGGGGTGTCTCGGTGTTGGGGCTCACCGTGTCGTAGCGACGCTCCAGGAGGAAGCTCCATCGCGATCCATGCGGTCCCCGCGGACCGGACCCACCGACCTGCACGCCGGAGTCGTTGTTGTGGCAATCCGAACAGGTCACCATGCTCGTGACCGTCAGCGGCGCTCGCAGGCTGGGCACATCCGGATTCCGGCCGACCGCGAAGACGGGGTGATAGGACGGGTTGCCGATATCGAAGAGACGGCGGATGTTCGGCTGCTGCGCGACCCGCGGAATCCGGTCCTGGTTTCCGGAGGTGTCGTCGGCATGGCACTTCAGACACACTTCGTACTCGATCGTCGCCTCGGCGAGCGGCGTCCCGGACGAGCTGAATCCGGAAACGCCGGCGAGTGCGCTCGGGAGACCGTTCGAATTCGGTGGCGCGTTCGAAGTGCGGTGCGGATTGTGACAATCCACACACTCGGCGTGAGTGCGACGGCCGTCGGGGATCTCCGTCGGGTCATGGGTTCCGGTGGTCTGGTTCGCCCGGTGGGCTCTCCACTTCTGCAATTCCGCGGCGATATCCCGGCTGGCGACCGTACCGGAGTGGCAGGGCAGGCACACGTCCTCTTCAGCGACGCTCACGAGCAGCCGTTCCCGGCCTTCGGCGGCGTGCGGACTGTGACAGCTCCGGCAGGCATTCTCGGCGACGGTGGTGAAGGTCGAGTTCGGCCAGGGATCCGTTCCCGCCCCGCTCCAGGTCGCCGTCGAAACGGCATGGGTCGAAACGGTCCAGCCCGGAATGTCATGGCAGGAGACGCAGATCGCGCCGCTTCGCGGGTCGGCCACGAGGAACTTCCCGAAGATGTTGTTGTGGGGGTCGTGACAGGACGTGCACTGCATCCGACCGGCGGCGTCGAGCAGCGTCCGCCCTTCGAGGGTCGGCGTGGGGCGAAGCTCGCCACCCGACGCCGCGAGTGCCGCCGAGTAGGGGAAGGAGATCGGGTGGTCGTCGGAGAGGTCGAGCCCGATGCGCGACCGGCCCGGCGGGATCAGGCGGCTTCCGGCGGGCTCGATCTCCGCCACCCGGCTCAGCACCTCTCCCGGGGCGATGGTCCCGTCGTGGCAGGAGAGGCAGAGCCTCGAGGCTCCGGACGGCTGCCCGGGCGCGACCTTGAGAGTCGAGGAGTCGTAGGTCTGGTACGCTCCGCCCGGATCTCGTCGATTCCAGAGCGGCGCCTGCGGGCTCGCGCTGTGAGGGGTGTGGCAGAAGATGCAGATCTTGTCCTCGGTGGCGGCCTTGATCGACCCCGGACCGCTGGCGGACAGGTTGTGGGGGGAGTTCCTCACGTCCTGGGCCGAGGAGAGGCCGACAAAGGAGAAGAAGAGCAGGAAGACGACGGCAAGAATCGACGCAACGGTCCCTGATTTCATGGTTTCTCCTCGCTCCGAAGATACTCGAACACCTGGACGCGCGAGTTGTAGGTGTCCGCCACGTAGATAAGCCCGCGCTCGTCGATCGCAAGCCCCGCCGGCAACGCCAATTCCCCCGGAAGATCGCCGGCGGAGCCGAACGCCAGGAGGAGCCGGCCGGAGAGGTCGAAGATCTGGACGTTGTCGAAGAGCGCGTCGACGGCGTAGATGTGCCCCTCCGGATCCTCCGCGACCCCCTTCGGCCGCTGAAGGTCCCCGCTGGCATCCCCGGCCTGCCCGATACTGCCGAGGAGTTCGCCTGCGGGGGAGACTATGGCGACCCGGAAGTTCATGCTGTCCGATACCAGCAGCCGGCCTCCGGAAGCCATGGCCAGATGGGCGGGATACCGGAAACGGACCGACAGATCGTCCAGCGGCCGCCCCTCGAGATCGAACCGCCGCACCACGTGCTCCCCCGCATCCGCCACGAAGAGCACGCCTCGATCCACATCCACGGCGAGCCCCGCGGGCCGGACGAAACTCCGGCTCAGAATTCGGTCGAACGAGCCGTCGGACCGGTACCGGACGAGCATGCGAAGCCCGGAGTCGCAGACGAGCAGGCGGCCCTGGTCGTCGAAGGCGACCGCGACCGGCGCCTTGAGCCGCCGGCCCTCGGCCGCCTCCTCGATCACGACGTGCCCCCCCTTCACCAGATCGAACAGATGCACCACGTTGGTGCCGATGTCGGTCACCGCCAGTTGCGTCGGACCGGGTTCCCCCTCTCCTCCGGGGCCGGTGCCGGCGGATTGGCCCGTGACGGCGATGGCGTAGGGGCGGTGGAGCCGGGCGGTCTCGCGGCCGCCGATGAAGTCGAGCAGGGCATTCCCGAGCCCCCCCTCGAGACCGAGGTCCGCGGGCGAGTTGAATGCCCCGACATATCGAATACGAGCCTCTCCCGGCGGAGGGGGCCACGACAGATCCACCAGGGCCGAAGGCAGGTGGCCCGGGCTGGCGCAGCCCATGCCGCAAAGGCAGGCCACGAGCAGGGCTGCGGGAAGACTACCGGAGAACCTGATGCCGAACCTCCCTCTGGTCTGCGCCGAAACCGGGCCGGAATTCGAGGGCCGCCGCATCCGGCCCGGTCCCACGGTCCGTCGGCTGAAGCCCGAGCGGCACCACCAACGCCCGGCTTTTCCGATCAAAGCCTACCATCGTCTGGCCACGGTGAAGATCGCGAAGGTGTCGCCGTATTTCCGGGCATCGGCATCGATCGACCGATAACGGGCGTCCAGTTCCAATCGCCAGTCACCATACCGGTAGCTGAGCCCGAGCCTCAAGTTGAGCTCACCGAGGTTGGCTCCCCTCCGCCGCTCCATTCGGTAGGCAGGCTCGAAATGAAGGAGGAACCGCCGGCCGATCTTCGCCTGCACGATGCCCTGGAACGTATCGATCTGCAGGTCATTGCCATCCGGGTACGTGGTGCGGGTCTCGTTCACGCTCGCGCCGATCGTCGCATCACGGCCGATCTCGGTGCGGTAGGCGATCTCGGCCATGATCTGGGAGAAGGACGTATACGTGGAATCGCTGTCCTCGTACTCCCCGCGGATCCGGAAATCTCCCAGCGCCAGGTCGATGCCGAGCACGAGGTCGTCGGAGTCCTGCAGGGCCCGGCCGGGATCGCCGTAAACGACATCCTGGTCGACGGTGAGCTTCCGGACGTAGAGGCGCAGAGCCTCGACCAGGTAGAGTTCCACCGACATGAGGTGCTGCGTCGTGTCGAAGGTCAGGTCCGGCGCCGTCTGGTACTCGTAGTCGACGAGGACGGTATCCCCCTCCAGGATGCGGCCGCCGGGGATACGCCTGATCTCGACCAGTCGATCCCGGCGGATCAACCGGTAGTCGAGCCCCTCGTCGTAGATGGTGGTCCGGTCCGCATTGGAGACCACCACGCTGTCCGAAACCACGTCCTGTTGCGAGAGCAGGGTGACGACATCGATCGAGAGCGTGACTTCCTCGCCGATCACCGGAACGGTGGCGCTCTCAAGGTTGTTCTCCTGGCGCTCGAGGCCCCCGCGGTACTGGAGGATCAACATTCCGATGGGGATGCTCTTCTGGTACCGGAGATCGAGGGAGCCTCCCACCTGCCGGATCTTGCCGTCGGAGAGCTCATCCCGGGACATCCGGCCCGCGAGGATCGTCGTCAGGCTCTCGTAGAGGTAGTGGGTGAAGGATTGTCCCAGAGAGTGGCGCGCGGAATCCCGGGAGGCTTCGTAACGGCTGAACTCATAGCGTGTCCGGCTCCGCAGTTCCGGGGCCGGAAACCACCGGATGTCTTCGGAGAGGGTCAGGGTGCGGTAGGGCGAGGTGCCGGTCCGATCGAAGACGCTCAGATTGGTGTGGAGATCAACGCCGGACAGGACATCCGACGGGGCACTCGCGATCGTGTTCTGCAACAGGAAGGTCTGCAGGCGAAAGAGTTGATCCTCGGCCTCGGATCGCTCCTGGTCGACCCACTCGCTGACGTAGTTGAATCTCGTTCGAAAGCGGCGGGAGGGGGTATGCCGGAACCCCAGGCTGACGGAATCGCGCAGTTCGAGGGTGTCGGAGTTGAGACCGTCCGTCTCGAGGTAGCTCCGATTGACCCGCAGAGCTCCGATCAGTGCCGGCAGCGACAACCCGAGGTTGGCCCCGAAGACCTTCCGGTCGGTCTGCACGATCGGGGAAGGGCCGAATCGTTCCAGGACGCCCCGCTCCCGGGCCTGCAGGGCGTAGAACGTGATCGGGTAGGCGTGCTCGGGGAGGAAGTTCAGCGACACGTCGTAGCCGGGGTACGGCTCGAAGTCCGCGTTGGCGTAGGTAACGCCGAGCAACCCCCCGAGCGAGAACCGCAGGAACTTCGGATCGTAGACCCGCCCCGCGACCCGGACCCCCACTTCCGAGCGCAAGAGGAACGCGTTGTGGCGGGTATCCTCGGTTCGGGTATTGCTCATCTCCGCTCCAGCGAGGAAGTGCCCCCCGATGGTCTCGAGCCGGGAGCCGCCGGAACGGCGCTGATAGGCGGGGCGGCTGGCGCAGGCCGTCACGAGGGTCGCGATCAGGATTGCGACGGAGGTCCGGGCCACCCACATGCTGGGCCGTGCCGCCGTCATTTCACCCGCAGGAACCCATAGACGTTGACCTTGTGCGGTCCCGACTGACTCGTCGCGAACAACACGTGGTCGAGCTCGAAGCCTTCGGCGGCGCGATCCCGGAACGAGGAGACGGCTTCCCGGCTGATCGCGAGTCCGGCCGGGAGATTCAGCGCGCCGAGCTGCGTGCCCGGTTCACCGAAAAAGAGCAGCAGTTTCCCGTCTTTATCGAAGATCTGGATGTTCTCGAAGGCGGCGTCGGCCACGTAGACCCGGCCCTCGCCATCGACCGCCACGCCCCGGGGCCGCATGAATTGCCCGGGCTTGTTCCCGACCGAACCGTAGCTGCGCACAAAAGTGCCGTCCGTCGTGATCTGCTGCACGCGGAAGTGAAAGCTGTCCGAGACGTATAGATCCCCCTGGGGGCCGAGAGTCAGTGCGAGCGGATAGTAGAACTCACCGTCATTCGGCCCCTCTTTGCCGATCCGCCGGAGCTCTTCACCGCTGGTGCGGTCGAGGACCACCACCGCGTGGTTCGCGATGTCGGTGACATAGAGCCGATCCCCGGTGGCGACGATCCCGATCGGCTTCCAGCGCTCCGGATCCCCGAAAGCCCCCCGGTAGCGGTCGTCCGGTCCGAACACGAGCACCTTCCTGCTCTTCGAATCGGTCACGTATTTCGAACCATCCGGGGCCACCGCGATATCGATGGGCATCTGGAAGATTCCGAGGTTCTCCGGATCGAGGGGCCGCATCTCCCCCCGCTCGATGTCCAGCACGTCCACCCCCGGAAGTCCGGGATCGCAGACATAGATCCGCCCTTCCCACCAGGCGACGCCGTGGGCCCGCCGGATGAACCGGTCGTCCTCCTCCGACCCGATCACGAATTCCCGGAACGCGCTGGTTCCCTCCACGTCCTCCGCCGCGGCATACCGGGCGAGAAGCTGGAGCCGGGGCGCGGCGGGCGGCGGCGGGTAGAAGATGGCGGGCCCCATGTCGGCCGATCCGGTGGCGGAGCAGGCGGCGAGAGAGGCGGCCGGAGCGACCATGGCGATGAGGACGAGGGTACGGATGATCATCTTGCACCTCGGAGATCGGAGGAGCCCGGACAGACCGAAAGGGCGCGCTCCGCCGAACAGCGGAGCGCGCCCCGATTCACTCTCTAAGCTGTGAACCTCCTGCGTGCGGCGAGCGACTACTTGTTGTGGCAGGTCAGGCAGAGCGCGCTGGCGGTGTTGGCGATCCGAAGCAGGTTGGTATTCCCGTCAGCGTCATGCACGTCGTGGCAGGAGCTGCATTCCAGCTTGCCGCCCACGAGCAGGTCGGCATTGATCGTGCCACCGAGACCGGAGTTGGTGGTGCTCGGGGGGAACAGCTCTCCGTCCGTAGTGGCCAGAGTGTCATCGTAGGTGAAGGAGATCGGGTGGTCGTTGCTGAGATCGGTCCCGACCAATGCACCGCCGGTGATCATCGTCGAACCGGTAGCGCCACCGAAAGAGTCGAGCGCCACGGTGCCGTCATGGCAACTCAGGCAGAGCTTCGAAACACCATCGGGCTGGCCGAGGTCGGTGGCGTCGAGCGTGCTGCTCGAGTAGAGCGTGAAGGTAGCCGCGGTCACCTCGTGGTTCCAGAGAGGCGAGTCGGCGACGGTCATGTCCGCATCGTGAGGAGTGTGGCAGGTGATGCAGATCTCGGTGGTAGTGTTCCAGGACTCGCCGGAGAAGTCGTGCTCACTATTCACGATTCCTCCCTTGGCCGCGGGTGAGAGCATGAACAGTCCCGCCGCAAGAACAACCAGCCCCAGCACGACTGCGCTTCTGATTCTCATCGTCTTTCTCCCAAAAAGGTCTCATGCTGCCCTCACAGCCCGCAGGGCGAGTAGCAGCGATCTGCACTTCGTCGAAACCCTGAATATTCTCGGGTTCCATCTATCTGGAGAGCATTATAGTTGGGTCAACCAAGCGGACAAACTCATTAACGAGGGTTTTTGAATGAATTAGATGAGTCCTATCAAACGTTCGAAAGAATGCGTTTCTGTTGTTCCACCCTCTCTTCCTCCCCTTCGTTCCAGTCAAGAGGTACCGACCGATGCGCCGCACCGCTCTTCCCGCCGAACTGCTCACCGGCCTGGTCATCGCCCTGGCCTGCCTCTCCGGCTTTCCCGGAAAAGCCACGGCGGACGGCAACGGAGAGACCGCTGCTCCGGCGGTCGACGAGGACGCCCCGGCCGAGGCGGCCCCGGAGGCAGCGCCCCCGCCGGTGCGGATCGTCAAGGTCTCCGACTCCTGCTACGCCGGGCTCCAGCCGCAGGGCAAATCCAACGCCGGCTTCATCGTGGGGACGAAAGCCGTGCTGGTGGTGGATTGCTTCGGCTCGCCCGAGAGAGGAGCGGATCTCCTTCGCGAGGTGAATCTGGTCACCGACAAGCCCATCAGGTACGTGGTCCTCACCCACTGGCACTACGACCACAGTGTCGGGAACCAGGCCTTCCCTCCGGAGGCCACCATCCTCGCCGCCCGAAAGTCGGCGGAGACGCTCGAGAAGCGGCTCAAGGCCGATCGGCTGCTGCTCGGGCCGGGCTCGGGGATGCACGGAACGATCGGGATCGGAAAGGTCCGGAACGTGGGAGTCATTCTCGATAAGGAGAAGAAGATCGACCTCGGAGGGATCGAGGTGAGGATCGTGCCCGCCGGGAACTGCCACTCCGCGGGCGATCTCGTCGTCTTTGTTCCGTCCGAAAAGGTACTCTTCACCGGCGACCTCGTCTGGAGCGGCCTTCACCCGAATATCTCGGGCGGATCCACTTTCCGCTGGATCGCCTCGCTGGCCGGTCTCGCGAAGTTCGAGGTGGAGAAGATCGTGCCGGGTCACGGAAAACTCGGAGGAAAGGACCTGCTCTCGACGCAGCGCCGCTACCTGATGTCGATCCGGCGCATGGTCAAGCACCTCGCCAGGAAACAGGTGCCCGCGGAGGAGATCTTCAAGAAGGTCAGGATCCCCGAGAGTTACCGGGACCTCGGCTTCGCTTCGTTCTGGCCCGCCAGCCTCAAGTTCATCTACGGGGAGCTGTCGCGTGGGAAATAGGCCGGCCGGAACCTGCGCCCGCAAGCGGGAACGCAGCGGGAATCACCCATCGTCCCGGGAGGCGTCTTCCTTCGGGAGTTCGTCGCCGTCTTTCAACGGGGACTCGACTTCCGGGGGCTTTTTCTCCAGGGACTTCCCCTCACCGGGCTGCTCCTCCGAAGCTTCCGCCTCCGGGGGCTCATCCTCGGGAACCCTCGTGCGGAAAGCCCGCGCCCCCTCGTCCTTTTCCGCGATCCTCGACTTCAGGAACATGTCACCCGCGGAGGGAGCAGCATGCGGGTCATGACATGCATCGCACTTTCGAGACTCGTCACAGGTGGTGGCGGTCGGGACTTCTTCCGGACGGTGGCAGCCGAAGCACCGCTCCCGAAGCGGACGGAAGACGTGGTTCTCCGTGCCCTCTCCCCCGTGGGCGTCGTGGCACTTGTCGCACTCTCCCCGGGAGACGGGGCCGTGCAGCCAGGGCCGCTCCTCGATGCGAAGAACGTGACAGAGAGCGCAGTTTCCGGCCTTCCCCCCACGGAGCAGCAGGTCGGACTGTTCGGCGGCGAGATGCGGATCGTGGCAGGCCACGCAATCGAGCCCGGCCATGGTTCCGGAGCGGGCTTCCAGTTCGGTGTGGCAGCTCCGGCAGGTCTCCTCCTGCTTCTCCTTCCGAAGCAGGTGGGGGAAGGGAGACCAGTGCGCCGCATGGCAGGGCCGGCAGTTGCCCTTCGCCACCGGCCCGTGCTGCCACGTTCCTTCCCGGACCACCAGAGCCCGCTCACCAACCTCCTCCGGCTTCGAGTGGCACCCGGTACACCGCGTCCAACCGACGCCCATACCGGTGCTGCCGAACTTCGAACCCCGCTTCTCGGTCTTGCTGCCGTGACAGGCTTCGCAGCGCTTCTCGACCCACGGCTGGTGTCGCGAGCGGCCGTCGTCAGGCGCTCCCGCGCCCACAGCGCCGGGATCCCCGCCGTCCGGCACCGGCAGCGGCTCGGGGGGAGGCGGAGCGTCGGGGTCGGGAACACCGTCGAAAAGAAACGAGAGGACCTGGTAGCGGTCCCGGGCCGTTCCACAGCCGAACGCCACTCCGGTGAGGATCACCGCGATCGCGGCCAGAGCGACCACCCGGCCCTTCCAGGCGGGTCTTCGATCGTCCCGGTTCATCTGTTCGTCCCTTCCGCCATGGCAACCAGGAGGCCCACCGCGGCCTCCGCTCAAAGAGGATCTCATGATGACATCTGACGGCCGGATCGAAAGACCAAAGAGCCTCCGGTCTCGATTTCCCGGATCCAGGGCTCGTTTTCTCGCCTTCGCTCTGACCACCGCGCTCATCTGCTCCGCGATCGTCCTGGCCCAGGACGATCCGGCCGGGAAGAAGAGCGAGCCGGGGGTCGGCCTGGAGGACAAGCCCTGCCTGGAATGCCACGAAGAGATCGTAGCGCGAAAGCTCATCCACGGTCCGGTACGGCAGGGCTGCGAAACCTGCCACGTGCAGAAGGGCAAGAGGCACGAGTTCGAGCCCATGACGCCGGAGGAGCGTTGCGAATCGTGCCACGAGCTCTCGCTCGAGGAGGTGGTCCACGCGCCGGTCGAGAAGCACCTCTGCGCCACCTGCCACGACCCCCACTCCTCGGATCAGCCCAAACTGCTGCGCAAGCCCGAGCAGGAGCTGTGCTCGAGCTGCCACACCGATCGGAAAGGGGGGATGAAGAAGTACACCCACGGCCCCTTTGCGGTGGGCGCCTGTCAGATCTGCCATGCGTCCCATTCCTCGAAGAACGCGAATCTCCTGCGACAGCCCGGCCGGGAACTCTGCCTGGGCTGCCACGTGCAGGAGCTGCCCGAGGACGAGACGGCGGTGAGATGGCATTCCCCGGCGGAAGACGACTGTACGCTCTGCCACTCGGGGCACGGGTCCGACACCCCGGGGATCCTGAGGTCCCCCCAGCCGGAGTTGTGCCTGAAGTGCCACCGCTCCATGCGGGACACGATCGAGAACTCCCCGGTCCGGCATGCACCGGTGGCGCAGGAAGGGGGATGCGGGAATTGCCACGATCCGCACTTCTCCACCTTCACCTCCCTGTTGAAGTCCGACTCGGCGGATCTCTGCCTCACCTGCCACAACCGGGAGTACCCCCAGAAAGACGGACGCCCGTTCCCGAACATGGTCCAGTTGCTGGAGGAGAATCCCAACCACCATGGGCCGGTCCGCGAGAAGAACTGCGAGGGCTGTCACGAGCCCCACGGATCCCGGCACACCCGTTTGCTGAAAGAAGCCTACCCACCGACGTTCTACACCCGATTCAATGTCGAGAACTTCGCGCTCTGTTTCATGTGCCATCCGAAGGATCTCGTGATGGACAAGGGCCTGAAGACGACGAATTTCAGCGACGGAGACCGCAACCTGCACTTCGTCCACGTCAACCGGAAGAAGGGCAGAACCTGTCGCGCCTGTCACGAGACGCACGCGAGCAAGCTCCCGCATCACCTCCGTGAGACGACGCCCTTCGGGAACTGGGACCTGCCGATCGGGTTCAAGGAAGCCGGGGATGGCGGCTATTGTGCTCCGGGCTGCCACTCTCCCATGAGCTATGACGGTGGACGATGATCCTCGTCCGGCACTCAGGACTGCGAACTCTGGCTTGCATGGCCTTCCTCCTGCTCGCCGCGGGCCGGAGGCTGAATGCGGGGGAGCGCGCGCCGGAGTTCGAGCTTCGAGGACCATCGGGCGAGACGGCTCGGTACACCCCCCCCAGAGCCGCCCCGGAGGGAACCTCGGCCGGCGTGGTGACGATCCTCCTGTTCATGGACTACGAGCAGGAACTTTCGCGAAAGGCCCTGGACGACCTGAGCGCCTGTCTCGAGAAGACGCCGGGCCCCGCTTCGCGCCGGATTGCCTTCGCCATTGCCGTGGGAGGCCTGAACGAATCGAACCTGGCGGCGTTTGCGAAGCTCTTGCCTCCGAAAGGCGCGGTCCGCGCCGCCCTCGATCCGAAGCGAACCGCGTACCGGGACTACGGCGTGATCGCCCTGCCCACCACGTTCGTGATCGACACCGGGGGCAGCATCCTCTCGGTACTTCCCGGACACCCCGCCAGCTACCGTAAAAGGATCGCCGCGAGTCTGCGGAAGGCTCTCGGCATCGAGTCGGTCCAGGAGGAGGGGCCTCGCCGGTCCCCGGAAGCCGAACACGCGAGACGGATCGCGAAACTCGCCGGGACCCTCGCGGCGCGGGGGAGTTTCGACCTGGCCAAAGGGCAACTCCGGACCGCGATCGAGATCACCCCCTCGGACCCGGGGCTCCGAATTCAGTTGGGCGAGGTCCTGCTCCGCCTGGACGACGTAAAGGACGCGGCAGGGGCCTTCCGGAAGGCCCTCGAACTGGACCCGAAGAGCAGGACGGCCCGCATCGGACTGGCGAAAGCGATCTCTCTTGGTGAGGATCTCGAAGCGGGAGAGAAGGCACTCCGCTCGGAACTTGGTAGAGGAAAAGCGGAGGCCGACCTATTCTATTACCTGGGTCGATTGCTGGAGCGAAAAGGTGACGTCGCCGCGGCGGCCGCGGCGTACCGAAGAGCCTACGAACGGACTCGGGGCACGGATTGACGCCCTGGCACCAGGAGAAAAGAGGATGACACACCGCTCGATCATCATCACCGCCGGGCTGCTCGGGGCGCTCCTTCTGGGAACGCTCGCCGTCACCGCCACCGGCGACATCACCCAATCGCATCACGACTTCAGCGGCGCGGGTTGGAGCGAGGGGTAGATCTGCCGCCCCTGCCATACTCCGCACAACGCCGCCACGACCACCGACTACTCTCCCCTCTGGAACCACGAGGCCACGACGGCGGGCTTCACTCCCTATTCCAGTTCCACGCTCGACTCCGTCCCGGGGCAGCCGACCGGAACCTCGAAGCTCTGCTTCTCCTGCCACGACGGAACGGTGGCGGTGAACAGTTTCGGGGGCACTACCGGTAACCGGTATATCCAGCCCAACTACCAGGTCGGCCCGGACCTCACCGGCCACCACCCGATCTCCTTCGTCTACGACAGTGCGCTGGCCGCGGCCGACGGAGAGCTTTTCGATCCCGCGGTGGTCGCCTCCGGCCTGGGTGGCACGATCGACGATGACCTGCTCTTCGAAGGACGGCTCGAGTGCAGTTCCTGCCACGATGTCCATGTGGCCCGGAACACCGCGGGCTGCTCCGGCTGCCACTTTGTTCACGGCCAGACCACCAAGACTTTGTCGCTGCGCAAGGACAACACGGCGAGCGCTTTCTGCCTGACCTGCCACGACAAGTAACCGGTGAGCCGGGATGCGCCGGCACTGAAACAATTCGAGAAGGGTCGTCCTCGACAACGTCGCGGGCATCGAAGCCGGGTGTCAAAGCCGGGAAAGCAACTCCTCGATCCACTGTGCGATTCCGTCCTCCTCCGGTCCTTCCGGCAGCACCACGTCCGCCTCCGCGATCACGAGAGGGTCGGAGGCCGGCATGGCCACGGCCGTTCCGGCAAAGCGGAGCATCGACACGTCGTTCTTCCAGTCCCCCACCGCCACGGTACGCTCTCTCGGCACTCCGAAGTGATCCGCGAGGAGTTTCAGGGCGGCGCCCTTGTCGGCATTCGGCCGGATCACCAGGAAGGAAACCCCGCTGCTGAAGAAGTCGGCGGAGAAGATGGAGAGCCCATCTCCCGTGAGAGGGAGCAGACGTTCGACGCCTGCGCCCACCTCGTCCGGCGAACCGAGAAACCCGAGGAAGTGAGGCTGCCCGTCAATCGCCGCCTCCGGGTCGGCGAGGACTTCGATCCGCCGCGCGTAGACGGCGAGGAAGGCCCGGTGAGCCCGGAGGCCGTCGTGAATCACCAGCTGGTCGCGGTGGTCGACGAAAAACGGGAGGATGGAGAGCCCCTCGACCGCCCGGAAGATCTCCCCCACCCGGGGCCGGGCCACGCCGCAGGTGAAGATCGTCTCCCCGGCCGGCCAGTGCCTAACGATCGAGCCGTCCAGCGCGATCAGCGGCATCGAGAGCCCGAGGGCGTCGGCGTACTCCCCGGTCAGGTGCATGGCCTTGCCGGTGGCGATGGCGATGACGGTCCCGGCCTTCGCCAGGGCCCGAACCGCGGCGCGGGTGCGGGGGGTGATCACTTTCGTCTCGGGCAGGAGCGTCCCGTCGAGGTCAAACGCGATCAGTTGAGGTAGCATGTGCGGATCCTACATGGAGGGAGAACACCGTGCGCGGAATCATGGCCGCACCGCTCGTCCTGACGATCCTCATGTCCCTCTCCTGTGCCGGCAACAGGCCGGAGCCGGCGCCCGATGCACCGAAGGATCCCCTGCCGATCCGGGTGGTGGACTTCCCCGGACAGACCCTGCTCGTTCTCGCCTGCACCGGACCTTTCGCCGGGATGGACGACAAGATCACCGAGTTCATCGATTTCATCGGAGAAAGGGGAATCGAAACAACCGGCGATCTCGGCGGCGCCTTCTTCGATAATCCCGCGGAGACGCCGCCCGGGGAGACCCGTTACGAGATCCGCATCCCGGTCGCACCGGGAACCGTCGTGGCCCCGCCCTACCGGGTGATGGTCACCGAGCCGATGACCACGGCGGCCGTCCTCCTGATCGGCGACTACGAGAGCATCGCGACGCGGTACCCGGACATCTACCGTTGGATCGAAGAGAACGGCTACGTGCCGGCCGGCCCCCTGATGGAGGTCTACCTGGAACATGCCGGCTCAGGCGCGACGGCGGCGGAGTACCAGACCGAGGTGCATGTTCCGGTGATCAAGGGGTCTGCCCCCTTGTCGGAATAGGATCAGCGCGACACGGCGGCCGAATGGCGAAACGAAAAGGGGCCTGACTCTGTTTCCCGCTCCGGCCCCGGGCATCGGGCTCAGGTCTTGCATTTCTCACTCGGGATCAGGTCCCGGCAATCCGGACAGATCCCCCGGAACTCCACCCGCTGGGAGAGGTTGGAAAACCCGGTCAGCGTAGTGACGCGCTCGAGGGCGAGGGCGTCGATTTCCAGGTGCACATCGGAGATGCGGCCGCATTCGCGACAGATGACATGCAGGTGCGCAGAGAGGTCTCCATCGAATCGATGCGATCCCTGGGGAGTCGGAAGACGGCGCACGTATCCCTCCTCGACCAGCACGTGGAGGTTCCGGTAGATGGTGCCGAGCGACACCCTGGGAACCAGGTCCTGAACCAGCCCTCGAAGTTCCTCCGCGGTCGGATGTGAGTCTGTCGACCGCAGCGCCTGAAGCACGGCCAGGCGCTGCGGCGTCATCCGCATCCCATGCTCCCGCAGACGGTTGCGCAGTTCGTCGATCCGCGGGGCCTCCTCTTCGGCGTTCATTTCGGGAATCCTTGTCGTACTCGCAAAGAAAGTCCGCAAGATCTGTGCCGCGGCTCATCCGGTGTCGATCGGGGTATCCTTCATCCCCGTGGTTCTTCTCCCATTGAATACAGGATACGACTCACCGTGAACAAGGTCGAGCGCTACCGGGAGGTTCTCGTGATCAGGGAAGGGGAGATCCCCTACGCGCGCGCGCTCGAGATGCAGCGGAAGATCCACGCCGAACGGGCCGACGATTTGCGGCCGGACACCCTGATCCTCCTTACGCACCCTCCGGTGGTCACCCTCGGACGGGGCTCCGACACCGCACACCTGCTCCTGAGCCCCGAAGGATACCGCGAACGGGGGGTGGAGGTTTTCGAAACGGATCGCGGCGGTGACGTGACCTATCACGGGCCGGGCCAACTCGTCGGCTACCCGATCGTGGGCCTCCGCTCCCGAGGCATTGGACCGCGCGAATTCCTGCGCAGGCTGGAGCTGTCCCTCATCTTTCTGCTCGACACCTTCGGAATCGAATCGGGGCGGGTACCCGGCCTGACCGGAGTCTGGGTCGACGATGAGAAGATCGCGGCCATGGGAATCCGCATCTCGCGAGGGGTGAGTCTGCACGGCTTCGCGCTGAATGTGACGACCGATCCCGGAGAGTTCGATCTCATCGTCCCATGCGGAATCAGGGATCGCGGTGTGACGAGCATGACCCAGGTGCTTGACAGACTGGTCGATCTCGACGAAGTTGCCGGGCGCTACCCGGACTGTCTGGTCCGGGCCATCAGGGCCACGAACGCGGAAGGAGGGTGACTTGGAGTTCACCCAGGAGATGGGCATCGTCGTCGGGATCAGCGCCGCGGCGCTCACGCTCTTCGTCCTGGAGCTGGTCTCCGCGGACCTCGTGGCCATCCTCGCGGTGGTCGCGGTGCTCCTGACCGGCGTCGCAAAGCCGGAGCAGGCCCTGGCCGGGTTCTCCAATCCCGCGGTACACACCATCGCCGCGATGTTCGTCATCTCCGCCGGGCTCCTGAAGACCGGAGTGGTGGAATCCCTGGGCCGGCATCTCATTCAGTTCGGCAGGAAGAGCCCGAAGCTCACCTTCTTCATGACCATCGTGACGGTGGTGGTGTTTTCAGCGTTCGTCAACAACACCCCCATCGTGGTCATGATGATCCCGGTGACCCTCGGGCTCTCCCGTGCCCACGGCATTCCACCGAGCAAGCTCCTGATCCCCATCTCATACGCTTCGATCATGGGGGGCTGCTGCACGCTCATCGGCACCTCCACCAACCTGGTGGTCTCCGGGATGGCGGAGGAAGCCGGGCTCGAGCCGTTCAGCATGTTCGAGCTGGCGCCGGTCGGCGTGATCCTGGCCGTGGTCGGCGTCCTCTACCTGATGCTGTTCGGGCAGCGGCTTCTTCCCGAGCGGGAAACGGTGACGTCCAGCGTCTCCGGCGGGCAGATCCGGGAGTTCGTCACCGAACTCGTCGTCAGGGAGAAGTCCCCGCTGATCGGCCGGACGCTCTCCGAGACATCCCTCGGGATGAAGGGGAAGCTCCAGTTCCTCCAGCTGATCCGCGGCGAGAGAATCTACTGGGCGCCGAAGCAAGGTCCCCGACTCAAGGCGCACGACATCATCATCGCCAAGGGCCCGGCCAATGAGATCTTCGAAGCCGGTCGGACCTCGCAGGTGGACCTGATCCCGGACCTGGCGCCGGACGATGCGAGGGTGGAGGCGCGCACCAGGACCCTCGCCGAAATCGTCGTCACTCCGGGCTCACGTCTCGAGGGCGCGTCCATCAGCGAGATCGGTTTCCGCCGCCACTTCAACGTCGCGGCCCTCGCCATCGAGCGCCACGGGAAGCACCGCGAACGCGACAAGGTGGTGGACACCGAGCTGCGGGTCGGCGACGTCGTGCTGGTCCAGGGCGATGCCGAGGCGGTGGAGCAGTTGAAGAGCGAGGAGGGGATGATCCTCCTCGAAGGCGTGGAGGGCACGGTGGTGATCCGGCACCGCGCCCCTGTGGCGGTGGCCATCGCCGCGGCGGTGGTGCTCTGCGCGACGTTCAGCCCGTTGCCGGTCGTCTCCTGCGCGCTCACCGGCGCCATCCTGATGGTCTTGACCGGTTGCCTCTCCGCCCGGCAGCTCTATCGCAACATCGACCTGCACACGCTCGTGCTCATCGCCGGCATGGTGGGCCTCGGCCAGGCTGCATCGATCACCGGCACCGCGGAATACGCGGCAACGAAACTGCTCGAAGTGATCCGCCCGCTGGGGCCGGTGGGCATCCTGGCGGCCATCTACCTGTTCACCAACCTGGTGACGGAGTTCCTGTCGAACGCCGCCGCGGCGGTGCTCATGGCCCCCCTCGCCATCTCCACCGCGCAACAGCTCAATCTGTCCGAACGACCGTTTCTGATCGCCGTGGCCTTCGCCGCCTCCGCCGCCTTCTCCACGCCGGTGGGCTACCAGACCAACACGATCGTCTACGGCCCGGGCGGCTACAAGTTCTCGGACTACACGAAGGTGGGAGCGCCGCTGAACTTCGCCTTCTTCATCCTGGCGACGCTGCTCATCCCGGTCTTCTGGCCGTTCTGAATGGGTCACCGGTGAATATTGCCTCCATGAATCCCGCATCGATTGCCGCCAGGAAATACCTCGAGCGCAAAGTCTCCGGGCGGAAGACCCGGGTCGCGGTGGACAGGTCCGCGGAGGCGACCTCCTCGGAATGGTGGACGAGTCTCTCATCGGAAGAGAGGGCCACCGAGTGCAGGATTCGCGGCAACTGGCTTCATCGGGGAATCATCGCATCGGAGGAACAGATCCGGATCTACCGGGACATCGTCGCTCTCTGCCATGAACGAGGGGTCAGGGTGTTCGGTATCCGCACCCCGGTGAACCGCCCGGTGGCCGAAACCGTGGATCCGGAAGCGAACCGGGAAGCCTGGCGGGTCGTATCCGAAGCCGGCCTGGATGGCCTTTACGACTACACTTTCCTCTTTGACGGCCGAGACCTCTTCCTCGACCCGGACCACATCAGTGACGAGGGCGCAAGACTGCTGCTGGAGACTACCGACCGGGACACGGGCCTCCGCCTGGCGAAGTAACCGAAGGCACCCGTGTCCGGCGAGGCCGGCTCTGCCTGCGCAGCACCCTCCGAGGGGCGAAGCGCTACCGCCGGTCCGTCTCATCCGTGACGCACGCACCGCCGTCATCATCCGCCGGGTCACCGACCTGGCTGGGGGCGGTCCCTCAGGTGGGGACACCCATTCGGGGGAGAACCCACTGGGTCAGGAGGAGCCATACCACGACGACTCCCACCAGGATCAGGATATTGGTCATGCCGCTTCTCCATTTTCTCCGCTTCTTCGACGGCTCTATCGGCTGGATCGGTTTCATCTCTCGCTCGTCCCGGTTCAAGGTGCGGATGGATCTTCCCCGCACTCCCCCTTCACACCGAAGAACTTCAGGATGTCCTCCATCAGGCACCACTTCGTGAAGGCGCTCTGCAGCAGGTTCAAACCCACGAAGGCGGTGAACAGCAGGAAGTAGGGACTGACCTTGTAGCCGAGGGCCACGGACACCAGGATGAAAGTCCCGGCTATGGCCCGGATCACTCTTTCACGAGTCATGCGAGTACTCCTTCTTCGTCGGGCGAAGGATGTGGATTCTTACCGTAAACCAGGAACCAGATCAGAGGCACCACGACCAGCGTGAACGCAGTCGAAGCCAGGATCCCGAAAATGAAGGACCAGGCGAGACCGCTGAAAATGGGATCGAGCACCATCACCCAGGTGCCCATCATCGATGTTCCGGCGGTGAGCATGATGGGCTTGAACCGCACCGCCCCCGCCTCGATCACCGCGTCGCGCGACGAGAGCTTCCCCTCGGCCAGCAGAACCTGCAGGAAGTCGATCAGGATGATGGAGTTCCGCACGACGATTCCCGAGAGGGCGATCATGCCGATCATGCCGGTGGCGGTGAAGAAGATGGGGTCCGACCAGCCGCCCACCGGGGAGTCCATGATCACGTTCAGCAGCCAGAACCCGGGCATGATGCCGATCATGGTGATCGGAATGCTGATCATGATGATGAGCGGCATCAGGAGCGATCCGGTTTGCGCGACGAGCAGGATGTAGATTCCGGCCAGCGCCGCGGCGAACGCCACGCCCATGTCCACAAACGCGTCGATGGTGATCTTCCACTCCCCCTCACCGGAGAAGTTCACCTCGTAGCCTTCCGGCAGCGGATCCTCTTCGAGCGCGGCCTGCATGCCGAGCACCGCGTTCACCGGGCTGGTGCCGGCGGTCTCGCCCTGGACGTAGACCACGCGGCGCAGGTCCTTGTGGAAGATCGTCTTCTCCTCGAGCACCTGCTCGAACCGTCCGAGATCACCGAGGGTCAGCACGGCGCCGTTCGCACCGCTCACCGGGATCCGGAGCAGGTCCTCCCGTGAGGAGCGATCCGCGCGGGAGAGGCGAACCAGGATCTCCACCGGGGTCCGCTCGCCGGGGGCGTGGACCGTGCCCGCCACCGCACCGCCGAGCGACGCCGACAGCGCGTCGAGCACGACCTGCTGAGGAATGCCGGCCAGAGCCGCCTTCTCCCGATCGACGATGAACCGCTCCTTCAACTGGTCCTGTTCGATCATGTCGTCGACGTCGACCACGCCTTCGGTCCGGCGGAACAGGTCGGTGACGAGTCCCGCGGTGCGGACCGTCTCCTCCCACGATGCATCGAGGGGAGGGTAGACCTCGGCCACGACCGTGGAGAGCACCGGGGGGCCGGGGGGCACTTCGACGATCTTCAGGTTCGCGCCGTAGCGCTCCCCGATCGCCGTGATGTCGTTGCGGAGCCGAAGCGAGATCGCGTGGGACTGCTGCTTGCGGTCACGCTTGTGGAGCAGCGAAATCCTGAGGTCGGCCACATTCGAACCGCGGCGCAGGAAGTAGTGCCGGGCCATTCCATTGAAGTCGTGCGGTGAAGAGGTACCGACGTAGCTCTGGTAGTCCACCACCTCCGGCACGCCCCGCAGGTAGTCGCCGAGCGCCCGCGTGACCCGGTCGGTCTCCTCGAGCGTCGTCCCCTCCGGCATGTCCACGATGATCTGCATCTCGTTCTTGTTGTCGAACGGAAGCATCTTCAGCGGCACATAACCGAAGAGCGCAAGGCCCACCGCGCCGAAGAAGGCCAGCAGGATGAGCATCAGGAACAGGGCCGACAGCGGTTTCCGGTCGAGCAGCGGCGCCATGATCGAGCGATAGAGCTTGAAGATGAAACTCTGGTGCAGGTCGAACGGCTCGGTTTTCCTGCCGTACTCACCCTTCATGATCCGGTAGGCCGCCCACGGCGTGACGGTCAGGGCGATGGCCAGGGACGCGAGCATGACCATCGGCACGTTGAACGGCATCGGCGCCATGTACGGCCCCATCATGCCGGTCACGAAGAACAGCGGCAGGAAACAGACGATCACCGTCATCGTCGCCATGATCAACGGCGGCCGCACCTCGTTCACGGCGGTCAGCGTAGCCTGCATCGGCGGTTCCTTCATCAACAGGAAGTGCCGATGGATGTTCTCCACGTCGACGATGGGGTCGTCCACCAGCAGACCGAGCGACAGGACCAGCGCGAACAGCGTCACCCGGTTGATGGTGAATCCCACGAGCAGGTCGGCGAGCAGAGCGATGGAGAAGGTCATCGGCACCGCGAGCGCCACCACCAGGGCAGCCCGCCAGCCCAGGCCGAGGATGATGATGATCACCACCGTCAACACCGCCACGAGGATGTGGCCGGCCAGTTCGTTCACCTTCTCGTCGGCACTCCGGCCGTAGTCGCGAGTCACGGTGCACGTCACGCCGGCGGGGATCACCCCATCGGCCTGAAGGTCCTTGATCGTCTCGATGACGTTCCGCGTGACGTGCACCGCGTTGGTGCCCTTCCGCTTGGCCACGGCAATGGTGACGGACTGCTCCTCGGGGATGTCCGCGCCTCCGGGCCGGTCGTACGCCCGTCTTGCGCCGGGTCCGAACCCGATCCTGGTGTAGGTGACGGCCTCCTCCGGACCGTCCTGCACGGTCGCCACGTCTTTCAGGTAGACCAGGCGGCCGGCGGCGGCGGAGACGACGACCGAGAGAACGTCTTCACGATCCCGGAGGAACGGCCCGGCCTCGACCAGCACTTCGGTGTCGTCGCGGTCGAAGCTGCCCACCTTCCGGGAGACGTTGGCGCCCCCCAGAGCCCTCTCGAGGTCGAGGGGAGACAGACCTCGGGCGGCCAGCGCTTCGGGATCGAACACGACCCGGATCTGACGCTTGCGCCCCCCCACGACATACGACTTGCTGGAATTCGGAACGCGCTGCAGGTAGTCGAGCACCTCCTCCGCGATTCGCCGCAGCTCGTAGTCGTCGCGGCCCCCGCCGGAAAGAGTGAGAGTCAGGATCGGTACGTCGTCCACGTCCACCGGCCGAACGATCCACCCGCCGATTCCGGGCGGGACCTGGTCCACGTAGCCGGAGATCTTCGCGAAAGTGTTGGTCAGGGCGTCCTCGCGATTTCGCCCCACTTCGAAGCGCAGCGAGACCACCGCCATGCCGGGCCGCGACATGGAGTAGACGTGCTCCACGCCCTCGATCTCGAGGAGCTTGGTCTCGAGGTTCGTGGTGACGAGCTTCTCGACCTCTTCCGCCGACGCACCCGGGTAGCTGATCAGGACATCGACCATCGGTACGACGATCTGCGGTTCTTCCTCACGGGGAGTCTTCAGGAAGCCCACCACGCCGGAGGCCAGCGCCGCGATGATAAAGAGCAGCGAGAGCTTGGAGGTCAGGAACTTGCTGACAATCCTCCCGGTGAAACTGTCGGCGCCACGCATCACCGCTCCTCCAGCACCAGGCGCTCGCCGGCCGAGAGACCGGAAAGCACCTCGAGTTTGCCCTCGATCGTCTCACCGGTGCGGATGTGACGGATCCGGATCCGGTCGTCTTCGACCACGCGGACGGTTTCGAGTTGCCCGATGCGCCGCACCGCGCCGGCGGGAATGAGGATCGCTTCGCGCTCACCGGTCCGGAACATCAGGCGGCCGAAGTTGCCGGGGCGGGCGCCGGAGTCCTTCGGCAGCGGAGCCTTCACCAGGAACGTGCGGGTGGCCGGATCAGCCTCGGGAGCGCGCTCCTCCACCGTGGATTGAAACTCACGGTTCAGGGGCTCGCCGAAGAGCAACCTGACGGAGACGCCCACCGGGATGTGGGTGATCAGGTACTCGCGAACGTCCGCCTCGAGCCTCAAGTCCTTCGGGTCCTGCAGCACGAGGATCGGCTTGCCGGGCAGGGCGAGGTCGCCGGGTTCGGCGAGCTTCTCCGCCACCACGCCGTCCTGGGGAGCGGTGATCGTCGTGTAGCCGAGATAGACCTCCGCCGCACGGACCGCGGCGCGAACGCCCTCGACTCCGGCCTTCGCCATTTCATAGTCGCCGGTGACGGATTCGAGCTGCTCCTTCGTGGTGGCGTTCTTTGCGAACAGCTCGGTGTAGCGCCGGTGCGCGGCCGACGCCTGCGAGAGGCGGGCTTCGGCCTGCGCCACCGCGGCGCGGGCCACCTCGATGCGGGCTTTCACTTCCCGATCATCGATGCGCGCCAGCACATCGTCCTTCCGGACCGAGTCTCCCTGCGCCGCATGCACTTCGAGCAGGGTTCCCATCAGGCGCGGGGAGATCCGGATCGAGCGTCGGGAACGGACGGTGCCCACCGCCTCGGCATAGAGCGGCGTCTTCACCGAGACGACCTCGATGCTCGCCACGTCGCCGGCGCTTTCCGGCGCCCGGACTTCCGTACCCGGCCCCACTTTCGAGGAGTCGAAGACGCCCTGCCAGAAGAGCAACCCGAGGACCAGGCCGGCAATGACGCAGACCGCCACGATGATTTTCATTGTCCCACTCCCGTTGAACCGACAACCTTCATTGTCCAGTCCCGGTTGAGCCCACCGGCTCCCCCTGGCCCGCCCGGCACACGCCGAGCGCGCGGCGCAGGTCCGCCGTCGATCTCTGTTCGTCGTATCTCGCTGCCACGTTGCGAACGCGGGCGCCGGTCAACGCCACCTCCGCGTCCAGGTACTCGGTGATGGTCGCCGCACCGGACTCGTACCGGGCGCGGATCAGGGAGAGCGCTTCCTCGGCCAACTCGGTGCTCTTGCCGGCGACGGCCACGCGCTGGCGGGCCTCATCGAGTTTGAGCTGAGCGTTGCTGACATCGGTCTCGATGCTGATTTCCGCCTTGCGCAGCGCCTCGCGCGCGGCGCGGACCCGGGCCTGGGCCGCCGCGATCTCGGGGCCGGTCCGGAAGTCGTGAAAAGCGGCCCAGTCGACGCGCACCCCCACCACCGCGCTGTCCTGATCGGTGGTGAAGCCGAACTTCTCATCGTCGAGGGCGTAGCTGCCGAACGCATCCACGGTGGGCATCCGCCCGGACTTCGCGAGGGCGACGGCGTACTCCGCGGACCGGACCGCTTCCTCGGCGCGCCGAAGTTCGGGGCGGTTGCGGCCGGCGATGGCGATGAGGTCATCATCGAGCACCGGCGGAACCTTGAAGGTGCCGCGAGGGCTCAGGGAGAACTCGTCGGCAACCCGGAGGCCGAGCAGGTTCCGGAGCGCGGTGAGCGCCCGCTCCCGGGCATTCTTCGCGCGCACGACCTCCTCGAGCGCCTCCGCCCGCCGCACCTCCACCGAGAGCACGTCGGAACGTTGCGCGACGCCCGCCTCGAACTGGCTCCTCGTGATCCCGAGTTGCTGCTCGACGAGCTTGACCGACTCCTCGGCGACGAAAACGAACTCCGCCGCCTCGTAGACCATCAGGCTCGTACCGATAACCGCAGCTTTCAGTTCGTTCAGGATCGAGTCGCGCACCCCCTCTTCGAGGGTGGCGCCGGAACTGGCGAGCTCCTCCATCGCCTCGCGGCGCCCGCCATCGTAGAGCCGATACCCGAGCTCGGCGGCCAGGCGCGCGTTCCCGTTACTTCCCGGCCGGTTGATGTCCCCGGTCATGTCGAGATCCCGTTGGCGCAGACGCTGCAGGAAGACGAGGACCGGATCGGTGGTGAAGGTGTAGTCGAGCGAGAGGTTCAGACTCGGGTACCACGCCGACCGCACCACCTCGACATCCTGCCGCGCGGCCAGAATCCGCGCCGCGGCCACACCGAGGTCCGGGTTGCGCTCGATCGCCACGGCCACCGCCTCCGGAACCGAGAGATCGGTCAGCAACGTGGGCGCGACAATCGGCGGCGGCGCCTCGACGGGTTGGAGCTCCGAGGCCGGCAACACCGTTGCCTGCGGCCCGGGCGGGGACGCGCAGGCCGCGATGAAGATCAGACCGAAAAGGATTGCTCTTCGCATGTTTGCCTCCAGGCCCCTGCTAACGAACCGCGTGCCATTCGTCATTCTCCGCGCTAGCCGCCTGCGGATCAATGATCAGCGGGAAGATGGCGGGTGTTGATGAACTCGAAGGTGAACAGGGACCCATGAACAAGTTAACAATACGTTAAGAAGAGGAGTGTCCACGGGCCCGGAGGGGCCGCGCAAGAATAACTTCGCAGGACGGAGAGCGCTGATGCGCCCGCCCGGCAAGGCGCGAGGAGGGCGCAACCTTACTGGTTTCAACAGACGAGCAACGCGGCTTAAGGGGATGCGGCTGCCCTCGAATCCCGTAGCTATTCTTGCGCGGCCCCTAGAGGCCGAGGCGCTTCATCCGTTTCCAGAGCGTCACGCGCGAAATCCCCATCCGGGCCGCCGCCTTCGTGCGGTTCCAGGCCGTGGCCTCGAGGGCGCGGAGAATGACCTCCCGCTCGCCTGCGGGTTGGTCCGGAGTGGGAGGAGGGCCTCCTTTCCGGACCTCCTCGGGGAGGTCGGCCGGGAGGATCACACCGTCCCGGGCGGTGACGAAGGCGTGCTCGATGGCATTCTCCAGTTCGCGAACGTTCCCCGGCCAGGAGTGGATGCGGAGCAGGCGGTGCGCCTCCCGCGACAGCCCCTCGATCTCGCGACCGGTCTCTTCACAAAAGCGCGTGAGGAAGTGGCTGACGAGGAGGGGGATATCCTCGCGGCGATCGCGCAACGGCGGCAGGTCGATCGGGAACACATTCACCCGGTAGAAGAGATCCTCGCGGAACCGCGCCTCCGAGATCAACGTCCGCAGGTCGCGGTGCGTGGCGGAGATGATGCGCACGTCGACCCGGCGGGTTTCGGTCTCGCCCAGGCGCTCGCACTCCTTGCCCTCGAGGACGCGGAGAACCTTCAGCTGCACCACCGGGCTCATGTCGCCGATCTCGTCGATGAAGAGCGTCCCGCCATCGGCCCGTTCGAATCGCCCGGGGCGGTCCGCCACCGCACCGGTGAAGGCTCCCCGGGCGTGCCCGAAGAGTTCACTTTCGAGCAGAGTCTCCGGCAACGCGGAGCAATTCACCTTGATGAACGGCGCGTGCGCCCGCGGCCCGGTGTAGTGGATCGCCGCGGCCACCAGTTCCTTGCCGGTGCCGGACTCGCCGCGGATGTGCAGGGTGACGTTCGAATCGGCCGCCAGCCGGATGCGCTCGTAGACCGCCTGCATTCCCGCGGAGCGACCGATCAGCTTGTGAAACCGGTCGCGGTCCCGCAGAATGCCCCGCAGGTTCTCGACCTCTTCCGTCAGCGAGAGCACGGCGGTGACGTCGGTCAGGGTCTCCACCTGGCCGACCGGTTCGCCGCCCGCGCCGAGGAGCGGGTGGGTGGTGCGCAGGATCACGCGATCTTCGCCGGCCCGGGTCCGGATACGGCAGCGGGTGCGCACGCAATCGAGAGTGCTCACCGTTGCGGCCGGCATCGGCTCGAGTTCGAGGCAGATCTCTCGTCGCAGGAACTCCGGCGTCGCTCCGACCGCCTCCTCCCGGGTCAGTCCGGTCATCTCCTCGGCGGCGCGATTCCAGAGCGAGATCCGCCCCTCGGTGTCCGTGACCATGATGCCCACCGGCATGGATTCGAGAACCGACTCGTACATGCCGGGGATGATACCCCGTATACTCCCCGGATGATCCGTGGAACCTCTCTCTCGATCCTGTTGCTCCTCGTCCTCGCCCTTCCCGCCCTGGCCGGCGGTGGGCCCGAGACCACGCTGGTGGTGGTCAACGGCAACTCACCGGTCTCCCGCCAGGTCGCCAACACCTATGGGGCGCTGCGGGACATCCCGGCCAGCCACTTCGTCTACCTCGACTCGGTGCCCCATCTCGGCGTCATCAAGCTCGACTTCTTCCTCGAACAGATCTGGGCGCCCATCGAAGCCCACATGAAGAAGCTCGGGATCGAGGACCAGATCGACCTCATCACCTACTCCGCCGATTTCCCCTACGCCGTCGACTTCCGGGGGGTGCTCGACACCCCGAAGCCCGGAAACACGATCGGCGGCGTCGCGTCACTGACCGGCGTCACCTACCTGATCCGCCACGTGCTCGCCAAAGACCCGTTCTGGAACCTCCAGATCAACCGCTATTTCCGGCTCGACACGGGACGGGGCGGCGGCTCCGCCAGATCCCCGACCGCCGCCGAACAGAAACTCATCGGAAAGGCCGAGGCGGCACTCAAGCAGAAGAACTACGCCGACGCGGTCGGATACTATGAGTTGCTCGCGCGCACCTACCAGAACGGCGGACACCTCTACAACCTGGCCTGCTGCCTGGCCCTGACGGGGAAAACACGGGAGGCGCTGAAGGCACTTTCGGAGGCCGTCACGAACGGCTTCAGCGACCAACGCCTGGCGATGCAGGACCCCGACCTCGCCTCCCTGCGCACCTTGCCGGCCTTCCGCAACATTCTCTCGCGCATCCAGCCGAAGCCGGTCACCGTCCAGCCCGGCCACGGTTTCCGCTCCTCGGTCGCCTGGACCGGCGCAAAGGCGCCCATCCCCGACGCGCCGGCCACGGCCACGAACCGGTACTACCTCGCAACCCAGCTCGGCTACACGGGCCGTTACGGGAACTCCCTGCCGGAGGTGCTCGAGTGCCTTTCCCGGGCCGCGGCGTCGGACGGCACGAAGCCGGACGGCACGGTTTACATCTGCAAGAACAGCAATGTACGTTCCACGGCGCGCGAGCCGTTCTTCCCGTTCCTTGAGAACGGCCTGAAGAAGCTCGGCCGAAAGGTGGAGATCCTCGAGAAGGGCAAGGACGGCCAGACCGGGATCATTCCGGTGGGCAGGGAAGACGTGATCGGGGCGGTGGTGGGTTCAGCCGGTTTCAAGTGGCCTTCCGGAAAGAGTGTGATGCTAGGTGGCGCCATCTCCGAGCACCTGACCAGCTTCGGCGCCCACTTCGGCACACCCGGGCAGACGAAGCTCTCCGAATTCATCCGCTACGGCGCGGCGGGCGCGAGCGGAACGGTGATCGAGCCCCTCGCCCACCACCAGAAGTTCCCGAACCCGATCATCCATATCTTCTACGCCGAGGGCTGCTCGCTCGCGGAGGCCTTCTACCAGAGCATCTGGGGGCCGTTTCAACTGCTCGTGGTCGGTGACGGGCTCACGCGGCCCTTCGCCACCTTCGAAAAGGTCAGGGTCGATGCGCCGAAAGGACCGTGGACCAGGACCGTCGACCTCATGCCGAAAGGCCGGGGCAAGTCCTTCGAGCTGTGGGTGGACGGGCGGCGGGTGCAGACCGGGGCCAGGTTCGCCCTGGACACCACGAAGCTCGAGGACGGGTACCACGACGTACGCGTGATCTCGATCTCCGATGACGACATCGAGACCAGGTCGAGCACCCGGCTCGACGCGGTGGTCGACAACCGGGCCCGGCAGGTGTCCCTCTCCGCTTCGGACGAGACGATCGAGTACGGGGAGATGATCCTGTTCAAGGCGCGAGCCGTGAAGGAGATCCAGGCCCTGCACCACGGACGCGTGGTGGCCCGGTCGCAAGAGTCACCGCTCCTCATTCCGAGCGCCTCGATCGGTCCGGGGAAGGTGGTGATCACCCCGCGGGTCATCTTCGCCGACGGCAGCGCCTACCGCTTCGAGCCGCGCACCTTCAACATCGTCCTGCCCGCTCCCGTGCAGTCGAAGACGGCGAAACGGCCAACGAAGCCCGGTCTCCGGGGACGGGCGAAGACGGCTGCGGGAGAAGTGGTCATCGCGGTCACGAACCTCGGCGACAAGGCCGCCGGGAAGGTGCTTCGCGATCAGCTCAAGGCTTTGAAGACGGCGGAGTGGTTCGAGCTGGCCGGCGAGTTCGAGGTCACGAAGGAAGGCTTCCAGCAACTGCTCTTCACCGGAACCGGCAAGCTCACGCTCGAGGTGGCGGGGAAGGTGCTCTGCGAGGAGCTCCCCCTCGACCGGCTCCGCGCGTTCGCCTTTCGCCAGACGGTCGGCTGGCATCCCATCCGCATCCGGGTTTCCGAAGCCGGCGCGCCGAACCTCACCATGTTCCAATCCGGGGAGACGGTCTGCGCTCCGCCGCGCCTGCGCCACGCGAGTCACATGGCGCTCAAGGCGCCTCCGGCACCGGCGGGGACCGAGCCGAAGAAACCGATTCCGGTTCCCGGAGAGGGGCTCGAACTCACCGGAAGAAGAACCGTCCGCAACATCTCGGCGATCGTGCTGACGCCCCCCGCCAAAGCGGAGAAGTTCCCGATGGACTGGATCGTCGAGGTCTCGTCCGGCCGCCGCAAGTGGAAGCCGGTGAAGAACGTGACGGTCCTCGTCGGCCCGGGTCCGAAGGCGGCGCCGCTGTGGATCGAGCTGTCGTTCAAGCCGATGAGGGCGAAGACGCTCCGGGTGCGCCCGAAGGACGGAAAGTCCACCAGCCTCTCGAAGATCGAGGTGCTGGGGAAGCCGCTCAGGTGACGTGGACGAGCATGGCGCGCGCGGCCTGATCGAGGATCTCATCCGGCGACATCGGCTTGCCGAGGAAGAGCTCCTCTCCGTTTTCGGCGATGCGATCTCCGGACATCATCACGATCCGCCCGGCCATCGAAGGCCGGCTCGCGATCATCCGCTCGCGGCAGGTGCAGCCCGGCAGGTCCGGCATCTTCATGTCGAGGAAGACCAGGTCCGGTACCCGTTCCTCGAACAGATCGAGTCCCTGGCGTCCATTCGCACCGATGCGCACGCAGTGCCCTTCGGACTCGAGGACCAGGGCGAGGTATTCGCGGACGCCCTTCTCATCGTCGATGACCAGGATGTCCAGGCCGACCGGCCGGGGAGGCACGGCCGCCTCGCGCTCGGCGATCAGCTCCTCCTCGGGAACGGGAAGCCGCAGGACAAACCCGGCCCCGCACTTCTCGCCATGCGTCAACAGGAGCTCGCCACCATGATCCTCGAGGATCTTCCTGGAGATCGCCAGACCGAGTCCGGTACCCCGGCCGGAGGGCTTGGTGGTGAAGAATTGCTCGAACACGCGGTCGGCGATCTCGGTCGGCACGCCGGGACCATCATCGATGACCTCGATCAGGAAGGTCTCTCCGATGCGACCGGTGCGCACGGTGATGGAGCTGCCGACTCCCGACTCCCGGATGGCGTCCTGGGCATTCTTGACGAGGTTCAGCATGACCTGGCGCAGGAGGTTCGGATCCACCATCGCCCGGGGGAGATCGGTCATCTCGAGGGTAAGCGCGATGTCGTTCACCGCGAGCTGGTGATCGAGGAACTCGCAGACCTGCTCCACCAGGGCGTTCAGGTCCGTGGGGACCCGCTCAGGCTTGCGCTGGCGGACGAAACCGAGCAGCGTACGGATGGTCTGGGCCATGCGCGACGCCTCTTTGCCGGCCTTGCCGAGGGTGTCCTCGAGGGTTCTCGACAGCCGTTCCTCCCCGGCCAGTTGCAGGTAGCCGATGACGCCGGTGAGGGGGTTGTTCAGCTCGTGAGCCACGCCGGCCACGCATTCACCGAGGATCCGAAGCCGCTCACCGTCCACCTCACGCTTCTCGCGCAAGAGCCGCTCGGAAATGTCGCGCAGCACGAGGAGAGTCCCTTCCTGACCCTGCCCGAGGTCGGTCAGGAGCCGCGCGGACACCTCCACCGGCGTGGCGCCCCTCCCCGCCGGCAGCACCTCGCTCGAGAGATCGTGCACGACGCCGCCACGTTCCTCGACGCGCCTGACAATCGTCTCGAACTCGGTCACCCCACCGGAAAAGATCAGCCCGGCGGATCGACCCACGAGTTCTTCGCGGTCAATCCGGAGCAGTTCCCCGACAGCCGGGCTCGCGTAGATCACCTCCCCCCCCCCGTCCACGATGATCACGACGCCGGGGAAGGACTCGATCAGCTTCTCGAGGAAGTCGCGAGAGGATTTGAGCTCCCTCGACCGGGTTCGGAGCTCCTTTTTCAGGCTCTCCTTGATCCGGCCGGCAATCCACGCGCCGGTGGACCCGGCGAGGACCCCGATCCCTCCCCCGCCGAGGACGAAGGCCAGGGAAACCGGTTCGCCGGCGGCGGTACGCACGAGAGCCCCGAGCCCCAGAGTGCAAAGGGGAACGACCCACACGAGGTGCAGAGGGGAAGCCGGATATAGGTTTCTTCGGGCGGACACCGTTTCCACCATCGACCTGTGGGCGAGTAGTCTTGAGTGAAGAACGTGGTGCCGGCGGCGGAGGATGGCATGCCCGCTTTTCTCGTCGGTGTGCGCATCGCGATTCTGCGACGATGGAAGCCATGAGAGTGTGTGTTGCGTTTTTTCGGGTTTCCGCCGCGGCCGCCCCTCGGATCGGGCGCAATGGTGAGAAATGCGGCCAGCATGAGTGATCGCTGGAGATCGAACTTCGATGCACGAAGGCTGGATGCCGGGGCGGCCATCGCCTCTGTCCGGCCCGGACACCGCGTCTTCGTGGGGACCGCCGCGGGCGAACCGGCGCACCTGGTCGCCGCCCTGGCGGATCACGCGCCCGAACTCGCGGACGTCGAACTCGTCCAATTCCACACGCTTTCGCAGGCGCCGTATCTCGGCCGGGAGTTCGAGGACCGGATCCGCGCCAACTCGCTCTTCGTCGGGGAGTCGATCAGGGCGGCGGTCACCGCGGGGCAGGTCGATTACACTCCGCTCTTCCTGTCGATGATTCCGGAGGCCTTCCGGACGAGGCGGATTCCCATCGACGTGGCGCTGATCATGGTCAGCCCGCCGGACGAACACGGCTACCTCTCCCTCGGGCCGGCGGTGGACATCACCCGTGCGGCGACGGAAGCGGCGCGGGTGGTGATCGCCCAGGTCAACTCCCGGATGCCGCGGACCTTCGGCGGCGGCCTGCTGCACGTCACCGAGATCGACTCGTTCGTGCTCCACGACGAGGACCTCGCCACCAATGCCCCCGTCCCCCCGGACCGCGTGCACGAGGAGATCGCGGCGTACATCGGCCGCCTGGTGCGGGACGGCGCGACGGTCCAGGTGGGCGCGGGCCGCATTCCGAACGCGGTGATGCCGTATCTCGCCGACAAGCGCGACCTCGGCGTCCACACCGAGCTATTCTCCGACGGCTTGATGGAACTGGTGAAGAGCGGTGCGATCACCGGCCGGAAGAAGACGTTTCATCCGGGCCGCATCGTGACCTCGATGGCCTTCGGTTCCGCGGAGCTCTACGCGTACCTCGACCGCAACCCGGCCATCGAATTCCACGGATCGGATTACGTGAACTCCCCGGTCCACATCGCCATGAACGACCGCATGGTGGCGATCAACTCCGGGCTCCAGGTCGATATCACCGGACAGGTCTGCGCCGACTCCCTCGGCTATCGCTCTTTCTCCGGCATGGGCGGTCACGCCGACTTCACCCGGGGCGCGGCGCTCAGCAAGGGTGGAAAACCCATCATCGCCCTGCCGTCCACGGCCGACACCCCGGAGGGAACGGTTTCGCGGATCGTCATCGCTCTTCACGAGGGAGCCGGAGTGGTCACCACGCGCGGCGACGTCCATTACGTGGTCACCGAGCACGGCATCGCCTACCTGCACGGCAAGACCATGCGGGAGCGGGCGATGGCGCTGATCTCGATCGCGCATCCGGATTTCCGGGAAGACCTCCTCCATGCCGCGAAGGCGCGCCGCCTGGTCTTCACCGACCAGATCCTTCCGCCACCGGGCACGGTGTACCCCCGGGCGTTGGAGAAACACACCGAGTTGAAAGGCGGCGAGCGGTTGCTGCTGCGGCCCATCCGCGGAACCGACGACGACGAGATGAAAGATCTCTTCTACTCGTTCTCCGAGCAGACGAGGTATCTGCGGTTCCACGCGGTGACGAGGGAGATGCCCCACCGCCGCCGCCAGGTATTCTGCAACGTGGACTACCACTACGAGATGGCCCTCGTCGCCGTCCTGGAAGAGAACGGCCGGGAGGATCTGGTCGGGGTTGCCCGCTACCTGATGGACGAGGGCGACCGCTCGGCCGAGGTGGCCTTCATCGTTCGCGACGACTGGCAGGGCAAGGGATTGGGCAGCCGTCTCTTCGCGGAGTTGGCGGACATCGCGAAGTCGCGCGGAATCGACCGTTTCACCGCAGAGGTGCTGATGGAGAACCGGGCGATGCTCCGCGTGTTCAGAAGCAGCGGCTACCCGATGAAAACCGGCCGCGAGAGCGGAGTGATCTCGGTGGAGCTGGACCTCACGTAGAGTGTCGGGTTCCGTCCCCGGGGCGGAACCCGGGCCGACCGGAGGCATCTAACGCAACAGGCCGGCCGGGCGGTTCCCCAGGTACCACGAGATCCACCGGTCCACTGCCGCCTGCCGTGCCGGCTCACCGGCCCGGGGGTCGAAGCCCTTCGATCGGCCGGTGATCTCCCTGAGGATCAGGATCGCTCTCGCGCGGAGTTCCAGTTCATCCGCGGTCAGCCTCGTCAGGAGAAGCGGGACCACCCTCGGACCGAGGTGGCGAAACTCCCCGGCACGCTTCGTCAGGGCGTCGCCTTCGAGCCGGACCATTTCCACGAACGCCGCCTTGAACAGGTTCCGGAGACCCTCATCCCCGAGTTCCCCGGCCCCGGTGAGATCGACCAGAGGCTCTTCCGTAGCCACCGCCATCGACCGCGCGGTGGCCCGCGCGAGGAACAGCAGCGCGAAAGCCTGCGTCACCGGATCGGCCTGGCGCCCCCCTCTCATCGCGGACGGAACACGCCAGGAGCCATCCGGGCTCTGGGCATCCACCAGGTACTTCGCCCCTTCCGCGTACCAGCGGTGGCCCGCCATGTAGACCACGCCCGCCAGCACACCGGCCCGCTCCAGCCCGTAGAGGTAGTAGTAGTGCCAGCCGGCGTTCCCCCGAGGGTTGTCCCGAACCGAGAAGTTCTTCCCGAGCCAGGCGATGCCGTCCCACATCGCCTTCTCTCCCGCGGCGATCAGGGAACGCCACCGGCGGTCCTGAAGCTCGGAGAGGCAGATCGCCACCGCGGCCGTGCCGGCAGCGGTCATCGATCCGGTCACTCCCTGCGGCTCGATGTAGCCCCAGCCCCGGGCGTAATCGTAGCCCGCCACCGTCCTGCGATTCGCGGAGTAGACCCCGTCGCCGCCCTCCTCCCGGGAGCGGCGCACCTTCGCCCCTCGGCGTTCCTGCCTGGAAATGAAGTGCGTGAGAACTTTCGCGAACACCTCCTCCGGCACCGGCACACCGGATCTCCGCGCCTCCTTCAGCGCGAGCAACGCGTACTGGGTGTTCGAATTGTCGAAACCATCCCGGGGGCCGGGATACCGCCACGCTCCGCCCGCGGTCCGGCTCTTCAACAAGAACGTAACGAGCGATGCCAGCCAGTCCCGGTCCTCCTTCGACAGCTCCCCGCGAGCCCGGCGATATTCCGCGAGCGCCATGATGGACACGGACGCGGAGTAGGTGTGACGGGACGAGCCCGAGGCCCGGTGCAGTATCCGCATGAACTCGAAAGCCCTCCGGATCACGTCGTGATCCGGGGCCATGCCCGAGTGAAGCAGGGCCAGCACGGAGAGTGCGGTGCCGCCGAGGGGTTGACCAAGTTCTGCGGCGAATGATCCATTGGGGGCCTGCGTGCCGGCCAGCCATTCGGCCCCACGATCGATGGACTCGTCGATCAGCTTCTGGAGTTTTTCATCGGCGATCTTCTGAGGAGGAGTGTCCTTACCGGTGGAGATCTCCGGGATGGTGAAGAGAAGCACGAACAGGATGATGGTGGTGGTGGGCCGCACGGTCCCACTCTAATCCAGACCGTCCCCCCGTCAACGTACCTCGAGCGAAACCGGGGCGGACCGAACGAGACCGACACCGCGCGGCAAAGGGGCTCCGCTCGCTGCTCCGGACACCGCTCCGGGTGTGGTATCCTGCATGGTTTGGGGAATAGAGGGGCACCAACCGGCCGGGAGAAGCGCATGGCGTCAGAGAAGGGTTACTACCGTTTTCCCACCATCCATGGCGATCACATCGTCTTCGTGTCGGAAGACGACCTCTGGACCGTAACCGCTTCGGGCGGGCCGGCCCGGCGACTATCGGCCAACCCCGGCGTGGTCAGTCGCCCGACCCTGTCACCGGACGGGAAGCACCTCGCCTACACCAGCCGGGACGAAGGGCATGACGAGGTCTTCATCATGCCCGCCTCCGGGGGGCGGCCCACGCGCCTGACCTATCTCGGATCGATGACCTACGTCGCCGGATGGCGGCCGAACGGCAGGTCGGTGATCTTCGCGAGTGACGCCGAGCAGCCCTTCATCGCCTGGTATCACCTGCACGAGGTTCCGACGGCCGGTGGCCGGACCAGGCCGCTCATCTCCGGCCCGGCGATGTCCCTATCCTTCGAGCCGGGCGGCAAGGGTCTGGTCATCGGCCGCAACACGGGCGACCCCGCCCGCTGGAAGCGCTATCGAGGCGGCACCGCGGGAACCCTCTGGATCGACCGCGAAGGCAAGGGAGACTTCGAGAAGCTGATCGACCTGAAGGGCAACCTCGCCAGCCCCATGTGGATCGGAAAACGAATCTTCTTCCTCTCCGACCACGAGGGCACCGGCAACCTGTACTCGGTGACGCCCACCGGACGGGGAATCCGGCGGCACACCGATCACAACGACTTCTACGTGCGGTTTCCCCAGACCGACGGGGCGCGGATCGTCTACTGCGCGGGAGCCGATCTCTTCGTGCACGACCTCGCATCCGGCGAAAGCAGCCGGGTCGACGTGGAACTTCACTCCGCGCGACCGCAACGCAACCGGAAGTTCGTCGACGCGGCGCGGTATCTCGAAGACTGCGACGTCCACCCGAAGGGGCACAGCCTGGCCCTGGTCACGCGCGGACAGGCGTTCAGCTTCCCGTTCTGGGAGGAGGCGGTGCGACGCCACGGCGGTGAGACCGCGGGGCGCAACCGCCTGGTCCGCTGGCTGGCGGACGGCAAGCGCCTGATCGCGGTGAACGACGCGAAGGGGGAGGAGGAACTCGTCATCCTCGACGGCGAAGGCGGCGCCCGGGCCCTCAAACTCGACCTCGACCTCGGCCGCGCCACGAACATCGCGGTCTCGCCTACCACCCCCCATCGCGTCGCCATCGCCAACCACCGCCACGAACTGATCCTCGTGGACTTGACGAAGAAGAAGGCGGAGGTGATCGAGCGCAACCGGTTCTTCCGGATCGACGGGTTAGCCTGGTCTCCGGACGGCCGCCATCTGGCCTACGGCTTCGCCGGCAGCGGGCAGACCATGGGTATTCGCCTGCTCGACGTGGAGAAGCGGTCGACCCACTGGATTTCGCCGCCTGACTTCAAGGATTTCGGCCCGTCCTTCGACCCCGAGGGCAAGTTCCTCTACTTCCTCTCCTATCGGGAGTACGACCCGGTCTACGACCGCCATGTCTTCGACCTGGGCTTTCCGCGCGGCTGCCGCGTCATGGTCGTACCGCTGGCGCGCGATACGGCCTCGCCGTTCGAACCCACCCCCGCGGCCCCGACCGCCGGCGGGTCCCCAGCACCATCCGAAGAGGAGCCGGGTGGGAAGAAGCCGGCAAAGCAGCACGGTCCGCCGCGCGTGAAAATCAACCTCCCGGGCATCGAGAAGCGGATCCTCTCCCTCCCGGTGCCGGAGGGCAACTACCAGCAGGTGGCGGGCATCAGGGGGAAGGTGCTCTACACTTCCTTCCCGGTGGAGGGCAGCCTCGCCGAGAACTGGGCCGGGGGCGAACCGGCGGCGAAAGGCACGCTCGAATCCTGGGATCTCCAGGCGAAGAAGGCGGAGACGCTGATCACCGGTATCACCGACATCGCCCTGGGTTTCGGAGCGGACGTCATGGTGTATCGCGCCGGGTCCCGTCTCCGGGCGCTGGCCGCGGGAGTGAAGCCGGAATCAGAATCGGATGCCAAGGAACCGGGTCGCGAATCGGGTTGGATCGACCTCAAACGTGTCCGGGCCCGGATCCACCCCGGCAGCGAGTGGCTCCAGATGTTCGACGAAGCCTGGAGGCTGCAGCGGGACCAGTTCTGGGTCTCGGACATGCAGGGCATCGAGTGGAAGAAGGTGCATCGCCGTTACCGGCCGCTGGTCGAACGCGTGGGCGCCCGGTCCGAGTTCTCCGACCTGCTCTGGGAGTTGCAGGGGGAACTCGGGACCTCCCATGCCTACGAGATGGGTGGCGACTACCGGCCGGCGCCCGCCTACTTCCAGGGTTTCCTCGGCGCCAGTCTCGAATTCGATCCGAAAGTGAAGGCCTGGGTTGTCGCGCAGATTCCCCGCGGCGACTCCTGGACGACGGGCGCGGCTTCACCGCTCTCGGCGCCGGGGCTTGGCCTGCGGATCGGCTCCCGCGTCCTCGCCATCGCCGGGCAGAAGCTGACGAAGGACGTAACGCCCGGAGAGGCCCTGGTGAACACCTCCGGCGAGCGGGTGGAGCTCACCGTCACCGACCCCGGCGGGCGGAAGAGGCGCCGCGTCACGGTGAAGACCCTGCCCCGGGAGCGGAGCCTTCGCTACCGGGACTGGGTGGAGAAGAACCGCGAATACGTCCACAAGAAGACCAGGGGCCGGGTCGGCTACATCCACATTCCAAACATGGGGCCGCAGGGCTACGCCGAGTTCCACCGGTCCTTCATCGCCGAGGTGAACCGGGAGGGGCTGATCATCGACGTGCGCTTCAACGGGGGCGGGCACGTCTCGCCGCTTCTGATCGAGAAGCTCTTGCGTCGCCGCGTCGGGTACGACGCCCAGCGCTGGGCCGAGCCGGAACCGTACCCGGCGGAGAGCCCAAACGGCCCGATGGTGGCGCTCACCAACGAGCGCGCCGGTTCGGACGGAGACATCTTCAGCCACTGCTTCAAGCTCTACGGCCTGGGCCCGCTGATCGGCAAGCGCACCTGGGGCGGCGTGGTCGGCATCTGGCCCCGCCACGCCCTGGTGGACGGCACCGTGACCACGCAACCCGAGTTCTCGTTCTGGTTCGAGGACGTGGGCTTCGGCGTGGAGAACTACGGCACCGACCCGGACATCGAGGTGGAGATCCTCCCGCAGGACTACCAGCGCGGCAAGGACACCCAACTCGACGTGGGCATTGCCTAGGTGACGAAGGTGATGGCCGAAAACCCGGTGCTGAAGCCGGACTTCAGCAGGAGGCCGAACAGAAAGGCCCCGAAACTCCCGCGGAGGAAATGAGGGGCCGCGCTACCACCCGGTGCTTTCGACACAGCTTCACTGCTTTACTGCTTTACCGCCACCGAGCCCCACCAGCGCCCGCCTCAACCGATCGAGCCCCTCATCCACCACCTCTTTCGTCACGTTCAGCGACGGGCGGAGGCGGATCGAGCGGGAGCCACAGGTCAGCACGATGGTCAACTCGTCGTAGCAGGCAGCGCGGAGCTTGTCGCGAGTCTCGGCGTCCGGCAGATCGAAGGCCACCAGCAGACCGAGTCCCCGGACGTTCGTGACGAGATCCGGCATATCGTCGGCGAGCTTCCGCAGGCCGGCGAGCAGCCGCTTTCCCATCACCTCGGCGTTCTCGACGAGCTTCTCGTCCTTGATGATCTCGAGGATCCCGGTGGCTCGCACCAGGTCGACCAGGCCGCCGCCCCAGGTGGAGTTGATGCGGGAGGAGAGCTCGAAGACGTGGTCCTTCACTTCTTAGATCCGGCGAGAGCAGAGAATGCCCCCGACCTGCATCTTCTTCGCGAAGCAGACGATGTCCGGGACCATGCCGAAGTGCTCGAAGGCCCACATCCGGCCGGTGACGCCGAGACCGGTCTGCACCTCGTCGAAGATGAGCAGCGCTTCGCGTTCGTTCGCGATGCGGCGAAGCTCCTTGAAGAACTCGGGACGGAAGTGATGATCGCCGCCCTCGCACTGCACCGGCTCGATCAGGATCCCGGCGATGCGGTTCGGGTGAGCGTCGAAAGCCGCCTCGATCTCGGCGACGGCCTCGCTCTCCGCCTGCTCGGCCCTCTTCAGATTCTCGTCGGTCAGGGGGAAGGTGAGCTTCGGGTTCTCGACCCGCGGCCAGTCGAACTTCGGGAAGTGGGCGACCTTCACCGGGTCGGTGTTGGTGACCGACATGGTGTAGCCGCTGCGACCGTGGAAGGCCTCGCGGAAGTGGAGGATCGACGGCTGGACGGCGGGAACCCTCTTTTCCAGGTTCTTGCGCGCCTTCCAGTCGAAAGCGGCCTTCATCGCGTTCTCCACCGCGAGCGCACCGCCCTCCACCAGGAAGAGGTGGGGCAGCTCCTCCGGGATCGCGATGCGGGAGCAGGTGTCGACGAATTCAGCCATCTCCACCGTCAGCATGTCGGAGTTCGCGGGCTTGTGCACACCGGCCCGGATCAGGCGATCGAGGAACGCCGGGTCGCGCAGGCGCGGGTGGTTGAAGCCGAGGGGGCTCGACGCGAAGAAGGTGTAGAAGTCGAGGTACTCGTCCCCGGTGGTCTCATCGACGAGAAAGGCACCGTGGCTCCGGTCGAGGTCCACCACCAGGCGGAATCCATCCACGAGCATGTGCTTCTCGACCGTCTGGCGTACATCCTGCGGCGCGATGCGGTTCAAGATCGTCTCCTGCGCTTCTTCGAGGGCCTTTCGTCGCCCCTTGGTTCCGGGATTTCGACGCGAGGGTCGTCCTGCGTCGTATCGAGGACGATGTACGATCTGGTCTGCCGCACACCGGCCAGGGAGTTGATGCGATCGAGCACGAGTTCCCGGAGCGCCGTGCGGTCGGGCACCCGGGCCTTCACCAGACAGGAGAACTCCCCGGTGACGAAGTGACATTCCTGCACTTCGGGGAGCCTTGAGACCAGCACCACGAACTCCTTCTCGTGCGCCGGGCTCTCGATGAATACCTCCACGTAGACGGTGATCTCGACGCCGACCTTCAGCTCATCAACCAGCACGGTGAACCGGCGGATGACACCGTCACGCTCCAGCCGGTGGATACGTTCGTTCACCGCGGCGGCGGAAAGGCCGACCTGCCGCCCGACCTCCGCCTGCGAGGTCCGCGCATCGTCCTGGAGGATCCTGAGGATCGCCCGATCTTTGGCATCGACTCCCATGATCATGAATATATTGGGAATCAAGCACCAGAACCCGAATGTTCATCGGAAAATCCGAAATTCCACCGAAAACCTACCGGCAGGCCGCGCCCACTCCCTCAACCGCCCGTCCGGGCGCGGCCACCGGCCGGCGGGGGTGGACAGGCGGTAATCCCGCAGGTGGGCGATCAGATCTGCCGATGTGGGAACCATGGCACCATCGCGCCACATTCTGTTCCTGGCCGTGCTCGTACTGGTGGTGGGATCTGTTCTGGCCGGGATCTGGTACGTCGTCCTCCCTGTGCAGTTCGCGGGCGCCGAGACCCCGGCCGGCAGCGTGTACTGCGCACTGGATCCCGCGGACTACTGGCGCTACACGCGCACGCTCGAAACCAGGCTCCTCCTCACGGACGCCCGCGGGATCACACGATGCATCGAAGCTCCGATCGTTGGCGTGGTCATCCGGGATCCGGTGACCGGACGCCCGAGCAAGCTTGCGGTCGATGTCCTTCCCAACCTGATCAACGAAGACACTCTCGTCTGGAACCTGAGGCTGAAGATCCCGCAGGGGCGGGAGTACTGCGGCGCGTACCTGGAGGAGGGCCGCTACGAGGACATGTCCGGCCGAAAACACCAGATCGACTGGTCGACCGTGGAATTCGACGGTGAATAGAATACGGTGTCACCCTTCGTATCTTCCAGTGGACTCCCGGCAACCCTCGTCGTAGGCTTCCCGGACCCGGCGGTGCGGTTACAATGGCTGGCGATCGGGTGGGCGCGAATTCCACGCCTCGATCCGGGAGGGCCCTTGGGCGACGGAAAAGACAAGAAGCGGCAGATCCCCGGCTACAAGCTCCTGACCCGGCTCGGCACGGGTGGCCAGGCGAACGTCTACAAGGCGGTTCAGATCTCCATGAACCGGCACGTAGCGGTCAAGGTCATCATGCCGGAGCAGGGCATTGCGGAGAGTGAGCTCGGCCGATTCATGCGGGAAGCCCGGGTGCTCGCCCGCCTGCGCCACGAGAACATCGTCCAGGCGATCGACTACGGCGAAGAGGAGGGGATCCGTTACCTGGTGATGGAGTTCATCGAGGGCGAGAGCGTCCTCGACATGATCGAGCGGGACGGCGCCATGGGTACCCGCCGCGCCTGCGAGATCGCGATCCAGATCTGCCGCGCCCTCGAACACGCGGAAGGGTTCGGCGTCATCCACCGGGACATCAAGCCCGCCAATATCGTGATCACGAAGACCAACCGCGCGGTGCTGGTGGACTTCGGCCTGGCCCGTCCCGAAGAGACCGACCTGCAACTCACCATGACCGGGACGACGGTGGGGACGCCCCACTACATGTCGCCCGAGCAGATCCGCGGCGTCGAGAAGCTGGACGGCCGCGCGGACCTCTACGCCCTCGGCGCCACCTTCTTCCACATGCTGACCGGCGTGGTCCCCTTCCCCGCACAGTCCAAGGCGGAGATCATGGCGAGCCACCTGCGGGAGGAGGTGAAGCTCCCGGAGAAGTGCCCGGTGAACGTGCCGGAGTACATTTTCGACGTCATCAGCACCGTGATGGAGAAGGACCGGGAAGACCGTTATGCCTCGGCGCGGGAAATGCTGGCCGCCCTCATCGCGGCCAGGCAGCGCCTCCCCCAGCAGACCCAGATCGACCTGCCGGTGCTCGGCCGCCAGGAGGAGGAGTTGGCGAAGAAGCTCGCCGAGATGGCGGCGGAGCGCGACCGGCTGGCCGAGCACGCCCGGCTGCTCGAGGAGCGCCTGCGCTCCATCGAGGCGGCCAAAGTGCCGGCGCGGCCCGCCCGGACGCAGCAGGTGGACGCCCCGGGAACCATCTCGGAAGTCGCCGACGTCAACCCCATGATGAAGGTGGATCAGGGTTTCTTCTCCTGCGGCGAAGACGAGGGGAAGGATGTGGACTCGCCCCGTCGCGAGGTCCAGGTCGACGCCTTCTGGGTCGATATCTACCCCGTGACGAACCACCAGTACGCCCGCTTCGTCGCCGAGACCGGCCGGGTGCCGCCCAAGCACTGGGAAGGCGATCGGCCTCCGGGCGAGATCGCCAATCATCCCGTCGTCTGGGTCAGCTGGCAGGACGCGGTGGAGTTCGCCGCCTGGGCCGGCAAGCGCCTGCCCACTCCCATCGAATGGCAGAAGACCGCGCGGGGGACGGACAGCCGCCAGTTTCCCTGGGGTGACATCCCCGACCCGCGCCGCTGCAACTGCAAGGAGATCGGCATCGGCAGCACCACCGCCGTCGGCGCCTACAAGAACGGGGTCTCTCCCTACGATGTCTACGACATGGCCGGCAACGTGGCGGAGTGGGTGTTCGGCAAGTTCAACGTGCATGGTCCCTCGGACGTGGGCCAGGTGATCCGCGCGGTCTGCGGCGGCTCCTGGCGCGACTCGATCATGCGGTCCCGCTGCGCCTCCCGGCGAGGTTACCGGGATGGCGGCCGGGCGCCGTACGTGGGGTTCCGCTGCGCAAGGGACGCGTAGAAAGAGGGGGCAGCCCCATCCCGGAGGCCCGCACTCCACCCCGGTCGTCGCCTCGCGGTCGGTCACTTGCAGCGCTGGCGGTTCGCGGGAACGGGGTCAGTTCCCTTTTCTGAACGAGGCCCTTCCCCAACCCCGACGTCGCGGCTACACTTCCTCGGGCATTTTCCTCTTCTTCGTGGGAGGGGCCGTTGCAGAGTCCCAAAGGCAGTATACCGCAGATCCCCGGATACGAACTGCTTGACCGGCTCGGCGCCGGGGGCCAGGCGAGCGTCTACAAGGGTATCCAGATCTCGATGAAGCGGCCGGTGGCCATCAAGGTCATCCGCGCGGGATCGGAGGCGCCGGAGACCGAAGTCGGCCGCTTCATGCGCGAGGCCCAGGTTCTCGCCAAGCTCCGGCACGACAACATCGTGCAGGCCATCGACTACGGCGAGCACGAGGGCACCCGTTACCTGGTCATGGAATTCGTCGAGGGAGAATCCGTCCTCGACCTCATGAAGATCACACCGGCGCTCGGGGTCAAGCGGGCCACCGAGATCGCCCTGCACGTCGCCCGGGCCCTCGGCCACGCCGCAAAGTTCGATGTGATGCACCGGGACGTCAAGCCCGCGAACATCGTGCTCACCACCGCGGGCAAGGCGGTTCTCGTGGATTTCGGCCTGGCGAAGCCGGGTGACGGCGACCTCCAGGTGACGATGGCCGGCATGACGGTCGGCACTCCCCACTACATGCCTCCCGAGCAGATTCGCGGAGAGAGCGAACTCGACAACCGGGTGGACATCTACGCGCTCGGCGGCACTTTCTATCACATGCTCACCGGGGTCGTCCCCTTCGACCGGGAGACCAAGGCCCAGATCCTGATCAGTCATCTCCGTGATCCCGTGGTTCTTCCGGAGAAGCTGTCCGAGCCGATTCCTTCCCACATCTTCGACATCGTCAGGAAGGCGATGAAGAAGAAGCGGGAGGCCCGCTACCAGGCCGCCGAGGAGATGGCCGAGGACCTGGCCGCTTCCCTGGATCGCCTGAAGGGCACGGGCCCCGGACCGGTCCTTCAGGCCGTCCCGGCGGGGAAGGCCGCACCGGTCAGTTCGAAGCGGCGCGGCGGCAGAGCCGGTTCGGTCCGGACCAGCGCCCCGATTCCGGCCCGCCCGCCCTCGAACACCGCCGCGCTCGAAGAGAAAGTGCGCCACCTCTCCCGCGAACTGGAGCAGGAGCGGGCCCGCCGCCGGGCCGCGGTCAAGGAGCGCGACGACATGAAGGCGCAGCTCACTGCGGCGCGGGCCAGCCTGGAGCGGATCCGCGCCAGTTCGAGGAAGCCCTCGACCCTCGCCGCGGGCGGCGCGGCCGTCGAGTCGGATCGCGTGGCAAGACTCGAACGCGAGCTCGCCAGGGCCCGGAAGAAGTCAGCAGAGGAGATGGAGGCCCTGAAGCGCGAACGCGACCGGGCCCTCAAGGAGTGGCAGGCGGAGGAGCAGCGCGCCCGAAAGGCCGCGGAGGAACACCAGTCGGAGTTGCAACTCCGCGGGACCTCGGGCAAATCGGTGCCCGCCGCCGACTACGAACCCGACGACGACCTGGGAGCCACCGACGTCCGGCTGCCCACGTATGCGCCGCCGGATGTGGAGGACGACATCGATCTCGGCGCCACCGATGTGCGCCTGCCGGTGCTCGGCGACGACGAGCCCCTGCGAAAACCCGCGCGCGAAGCCCCGATGACGTACATCAATCGCGGTTACTTCGTGGCCGGGGAAGACGAGGGCAAGGACGTCGAGACTCCCCGCTACCAGGCCCACCTGAATTCGCTCTGGGTCGACATCTACCCGGTCACCAACCGACACTACGCGGAGTACGTCGTCGCGACCGGCGCCCCGGCCCCACAGCATTGGAAAGGCAAGAGCCCCCCCGAGGACACGCTGGACCACCCGGTGGTCTGGGTCACCTGGCAGGACGCCGCGGCCTATGCCAGGTGGTGCGGCAAGCGGTTGCCGACCCTGCTCGAGTGGCAGAAGGCGGCGCGTGGGTCGGACGGCCGGAGCTTCCCCTGGGGAGACGAGCTGGACCCCACCCGGTTGAACTGCAAGGAGACCGGAATCAGCTCGACGACCCCGGTGACGCGCTACCAGCACTCCGGTTCGCCGTTCGGCATGCACGACGCCGCGGGCAACGTGGCGGAGTGGGTGGACGGCCAGTTCAACGTCCCCGGCGTGCGGGCCACCGGACAGGTGGTGCGGGCGGTCTGCGGAGGTTCGTTCCGGGACACGATCAGCCGATCGCGCTGTGCCTCCCGGCGAGGCTATCCGGATGGAGGCAAGGCGCCGTTCGTGGGCTTCCGCTGCGCCCGGGACTCCTGACCGGCAGAGGAGTTCCGAAAGCCGGTGGAAGGCCCCGCTCCGTCGGGTCCGCGATGATCCGCGGGCAGTTCCGCCGTCCGGTTTTGAGAACTGCATCAGCCAGCGGAAACTGGAGCCGCTGCCGGGCAACTTCGGATCGGTCACCGTGCACGTCCGCGAGTCCGAACTCGCCCCCGGCAAACACAAGAAGAGCGGCACCTGGCGCGAGGTCATCGTCGGTGACAAGGTCTGGAAGAAGCTCGGGCGACAGCCCGAACCTCAATCCGGTGGGCAGCGTACCGCGGATTCAGTCGTCGTAGGTGCCGCCTCCCGTAACATCACCCTCGTCGTCGTAGATGACCCAGCCCTTGCGCTTGCCGTCCTCGCGGTACGTCTCCCACCGGCCGGTGCGAATCCCGTCCCGGTAACGACCGCTCTCCTCCACCTTGCCGTTGATGTGGTAGTTGGTGCAGACGCCATGCTCGATCCCGTCACGGTACTGCCGCTGGTAGCGATACCGACCATCGGCCTGCTTCGCCACCCAGTTGCCGTGCTTCCGTCCGTCGCGGTAGATCCCCTTCTCGAAGTTGCCGTCCTCGTCCTGATGAATCCACGCGCCCTCTCGATCGCCATCTTCCAGGTTGCCCCCGGCACAGAGCCCGCCACTCTCCCAGTAGTACTCCGACGGTCCGTTCAGGCGCCCCTCCACGTAGGTGAGTTTCTCCTTCAGCTGACCGTTCTCGAAGTAGCTTTCCCAGGATCCATCCTTCACGTCGGCCACGAGATTGCCGGCTTCCATCAGCCGACCGTTCTCGAAGTAGTACTCCCACCGCCCATCCGGGATGCCCTGCCGATACCGCCCCCGCCGCTCGACCTGACCACCGGGGAACATGAGCTCGAACGGCCCGTGAAGCACTCCGGCCTCCCAGGTCTCCCGGCGACTCGGCGAACCGTCCGGGTGGAAGTACTCCCATACGCCGACCTTTCGCTGGTAGGAGTGTGCGTACTGCACCTTGCGGTCGTCGAGAAAGACCTCGCTCCGCTCGAATCGCCCCTTGCACTCCTGGCTGCCGCTCGCGTGCCAGGACTGAAACTCGCCGGTGGCCACCGGGTAGCCGGTCTCCGGATCGCTCTCCCAGAGGAAAGTCACCTCGACCGCCTTGCCGCCGTTCTCCCGGAAGCCCCGGCGGGCGACGATCTCGTCGTTCACCCAGTCGGTCTCCAGCCGAGCCCTGGAATCGGGATCGTAGTTGACCTCCGGTCCGTGCTTCTCCTCGCCTCGATAGACGCACTCATGGACCAGCCGTCCCTTGCTGTCGTAGTCACGCCACGGCCCGGCCAGGATGCCGTAGCGGTAGACCCGGTCGTTGCTCAGGTGATCCTCGCGATCGTACTCCTCGAGCTTGCCATGGATGACCTGACCGTACTCCGCGTACCAGTCCCCGGGCATCCCTGAAAACGCCTGGATCCAGGTGTAGATCAGGTACAGGGAACCATCCCGCCGCCGCTCCTCCCGCTTGAAGATCGGCACCTTCTTCACCGCACCGTCCTTCTCGGGCGGCTTACGCACGAGGAAACTCAACTCCGGCGATTCCGCGAGGACCGGCCCAGCGCCCCGGTTCGCCAGCGCCCGCACCCTGATCGTCTCCCCGAGGAGCGCGCCCTTTTTCCCGGTCGCCTCTTCGATCACCTCGGTGTTCGACGCCACGACCTCGAACTTCACCGTCTGCTGGTGTTCCCCCACCTCGCCGGAGCCATGCAGGAATGCGCTGACCCGCACCGGCACGCGCGCGTCGAATTCCCGGGTTTCGGGATCGAGTTCCCCGAAGAGCTTCACGTCGATCTCGCACTGAAACTCGGGCTCCCGCTCCGGCTTCTCCCTGATCCGCTCCTGGATGGCCTTTCCGAGCACGCCGCCGAGAGCGCTCATGTCCGCCAGCATGGCGCTGCGCTCGATATCCCGCATGGCCAGGACCTGGGCCGTGATGTAGCTCTCCCAGAACTCCATCATCCCGGTGAGCACATCGGCGGTGAGGCGAGCGGTCAACCCCTCCTCGATCACGTCGACACCCTCCTTCTGGAAGATGCTGCGATAGCTCCGCACCGCCGACTCGCTGAGGACCTTCCGCACCGCCTGGCGCGCCTGAATGTTGATCTGCCTGTTCAACTCGAGGATCGCTTCCTCGACCTCAGACGCGGTGACCATCAGCGTGATCCGCTTCCTCTTCGCAGTGCTGACCCACACCCGGTCGTACTTCTCGGCCTGCCGGTAGAAAAGCTTCGCCAGGTTGTCATTGGCCCTGACGAGCGCCGGGTTTCGTGCCGCCTCGCGGACGCCGAACTTCGGTAGTTCGTGCGCCTCGAGTCCCGTCCACTGCTTGAAGAAGAACCGGTAGGCCGCGGTACGATCGATCCACAAGAAGGGCTCGCCGGTCTTCTCGTCTCTCGCCTTGACGACGAAGGCTTCAGGCAGCACGCAGAAACCGGAATCCCGGATCCGCCCGACCATGGAGCCCGCCGCCTGGTCGTTCATCCGCCCCGCCTCGCCGGTGTACATGGCGTCCACCAGGTCCGCATTCACGACATTGATGGAGTAGCCCACGGTGACGGTGACGATCCCCCTCGCGATGTCGAAGACGACCTTGGCGGTGGCGGCCCACGGGATCACCCGCGCGAAGGTGGTGAAGATCAGGTTCTTCGCCAGACACTCCGCAGCTTCCCACTTCTTTGTCTGTGCATCCGGCCCATCGATCCAGAACATCTGCCCGGCGGCGATGAAGTGGCTGAACGACCAGTGGAAGCGGGAGAGCACATTGACCGTGCCGAAGTAGAGGTAATCCCCGTAGCCGGCGCCGTTCTGGTACATCTCGATGACCTGCAGGCCGTCGGCGATGGTGTCGAGCTGGCAGACCTCGTCCCTCACCTTCCTCGCGATGTACCCGCCCATGCCACCGAGCGCCTGGCGCCGGACCTGGTACATCTTGTACTCGTCCCTGAAAGACGGGAATGCCTCCCTGATGTGCTGCGCGAAGCGGGCCTTCACCTCGGCCATGCCCGGGCCCGGGCAGCGCCCGGTCTCCATCTCCCGCTTCAGGTACTCCTGCGGCCCCATCCTTTCCATCTCTTCGAGGATGCGGAGGCCCGGAGCTTCCTCCCCGAGCGTCCTGCCGATCCGCTGTCGCGTCTCCGCCAGGTCCCCGCGCGCCTTCTCCCGCTCCTGCGGATCCGAGGTCAGGTGGAGGTCCAGGTAGAGCCGCGAGTAATCCCCCAGATCCTCGAGGATCGGCCGGAGCGACGGTTCGGCGTTGTCGATGATCCGGCGAATGGCGGCCTCACCGTGCGTCTTGCTGCCGATGCCCTCCTCCGTGTCGATCTGGCGAAGCATGGCCATCGTAACGACCAGATTCTCCATGGCTTCGACGGAGACACATTCCCGGTAGGTCTGCTTGCGCTTCGCGAGGTACTCGAACCGTTCGCTCGGATTCATCGCCTCGAAACGGTCCCGCTCGGCCCCGGTGATCCACTTCGCCTCGAAGTCAGGCGGGTCGAGCATCTGCCTCGCCATCTCCCGGGAGGTGGTCTCCACGGCCCGGCGGAGGAAGATCTGCGCCGCGCGCGCCGCCGTCTCCGGGTTCCTGCAGTCACCCGGCAACTCCTTGTTGTTCTTCACGTAGTCGGCCACGTCGATGACCCGGGCCATCCCGGTGAGCGCCTTCTCCCCGTGCTCTGTTTTCGGATCGAGGTGAGGATAGACGCGGGCCAGCAGTTCCAGCTTCTCCTCGTGCGGCAGATCCGCCCAGGGGAGCTTGCCGTGCAACTGGCAGAGCCGCTCGATCGCCCGTCCGGTGTACTTCAGCGAACCCTTGGTGAACTGGCCGGGATGCTTGCTGTGACGGTAGCCCTGCAGGAAGTTGTTGAAGATGTGCGCGGAGAGCTGCCAGTTTGCGAACCGTTCTGGCGCGGTCCCGGAGAAGATGGCCGAGGTCTCGCGCGTATTCCCGGGGATCTCGCTGCGATAGCTGATCCGTCCATTGTCGCCGATGCGGAGTTCCTGGGCGTGGATCTGGCCGGGCCGCCGCTTGCCCTTCACCTCGATGTCCGCGCCACCGCCGATGTAGGACTCCGGGTCGAGGATCTGGCGAGCGATCCCCTCGGTGTACCTGAGCTGGAACTCCCGTACGTCCGTGGCGAAACGGGAGTCCGGCAGGTCGTTGCCGCCGCGGAAGACCGTCACCTCGATCTGGGGAAAGTCCACACCCGATTTCTTCTGCTCGACCGTGAGGCCGAGTTCACCGGCGGCGGCGGCGAGATTCCTGAAGAAGATCTCCTCCTGGCTCGGGTCCCCGGCGAAGCAGGTCACGTCCTGGTCGCGGGTGTAGTCCCCGGTGCCGCCGGAGTTGACGGTGACGATCTTCCTGAGCGGCGACTTCTTCTTCGCCTCGAGTTCCCGCCGGGTGAGAAACAGCGCCCGGGCATACATGGCCTTCACCACTTCGTGGCGGCCGACATCCAGGCTGCGATTCACCAATCCTTCAGGGTCGCTGGCGGTTTCGGTCAGATCCTTGATGCACTGCTCGCGGGAGTATCCCTTCGCCCGCGCCACGGCGAGCGTCTCCTGCGCCGATGGGGACAAGCCGTTCCCGTCGAGTTTCTTCGATGCGTCGACGGTGGGTTCGCGCCGGTACTCCGCCTGCCAGTCGAGCCTGCGGGATTCCGCACCGACCGTCAGTGTCCGTACCGGAAGCTTCGCGGCCCGAACCCTCGGCGCCTCCTGTTCCGCGGCGGCTTCCGGCTCGGCCGGATCCGCGGGAAGCTCGATCGTCAGCTCTCCGACCTTCGTGTCCTTCTCGAGTTGCTTCTCCTGGGCCACGGCAAAGGGCGCGGTGGAGAGCAGGAGCAGAAGGGCCGCGAAGACCCAGGCCCGGTGAATGTTTCCGCCGATCATTCGTCCATCTCCAGGAGGAGCCGCATCAGTTCGTCGTCATCGCCGGTCTCCGTTCCCCGGTGCTCGACCCCGAGGAGCTTTCCCTCGGAATCGACCACGACGCGCAGGTTCACACGCACCGGTTCGCCGGATCGATCGGCGTAGACCTTCACCTCGATTCGCTCCGCACCGCCGGCGGCCGGAGAGCGGGAGACGATTTCGATCTTTCCGGTGGGCTTGACCGACGTCAGGGCCGGGTGCGCGAGGAGGGCGTCGCGGAAACAGGGAAGAGGCACGCCGGCGGACACGGGATCGGAGTCGGACGGTATGGAAGGATTCGCGGACAGCGTCGAAGGTTCCGGCAGAATCCGCGTCTCACCGCCGCGCTCTGCGTTACCGGAGAATATGACGCCGGGGATGATTACGAGCAGCAGCAGCACGCCGCCCCACACCGCCGCGAACCGGGTCGCCTCGGTACGCACCGCGGCGGCGGCCACGCGGCGCTCCCGCATCCCCTCGTCCGAAGCCTTGATCGCGGCGAGCAACGCCCTGGCCCGGTCCATGGGCTCCCTGATCCCGGGTTCGTCGAGTCCGGCCAGCACCACCGACTTGCCCAGCGCCTCGTGGGATCCCTCGACCGCCGCCCGGGCCTCCTCCCTCCTGACCTCGGCGTGCCGCGCCTCGCGTGACGCATCCCGCAGATCGGTCTCGAGTCGCCGCTCCTCCTCGCGCCAGGCCCGCTTTGCCCGGGTGAGATCTTCCACGGCCGCCTCCTCCTGCCTGCGAGCCAGGCTCACCCCGTCTTCCCGCTCCGGCAGTTCTTCCCGGAGTTGCGCGAGGCGGACCTTCAGCTCCGCGGGGGAGTCGTCGTCGCCGGGCTTCTCGAGCCGGGATTCAACCCGGTCGATCTGCTTTCGGAGATCGCGCCGCTCACGCCTTCTCTCGTCGTGTGCCCGCGAAAAGCCGGTGGCCTCCCCGGCGAGGACTTCGAGTTCGCCCTCGCGAATACGGGTCTGGTCTTCGAGCGCCAACTGCGCCCCGCTCTCCCGTTTCAGAGCGGCGGTCAGAGCGGCCTCGCAGCCGACCAACCGTTCCTCGTTCTCCTTGACGGAACCGAAGGATCGGCGGGATTTCGCTTCCTCCGTCTCGGAAGCCCGGTCGCCGATCTCCCGGTAGGCGACGAGCAGCGCCTTGCTGTCCCGCTTCTTCTTTCGAGACAGGGCGAACACCTTCCCGAGTGATCGCGCGTAAAGAGCGGCTCCCCGCGCGTCCTCGCGGATACGTTGAAGGATCTGCCGAGGCGTCATCATGGGCATTCCTCCCGCTGCGGTAACTGGCACCGCCCGCAGGATACTCCCCCTTCGACCCGCTGGAAAGGCCAGACGCGGGGCCCTTCGGAGGCACCGCCCCGCTCACCGGAATGTGGCCGGGGATCCATGAGAATCGTGACCTGCCGAGTAGCCCGCGGGTAAATTCGAGGCGGTGAGACCGAGGTTACGGGGGAGGGGTTCCCCGTCGGCAACATCGGAAGGTCCAGGTGGGAGAGGTTCCATGGGGACCCTCCGAAGGATGATCATCCTTCCCGTCGCCGTCGTGCTCCTGGCGGCCTGCAACGCCACGTCCAACCAGGTCGAGGACGAGAATCTGCTGCCCGTCATCGGAGAAATCGAGCCGGTGCTGCTCGTGGAGGAGAACATCCTGCTCGACGCCCGGGTCGATACGGGCGCGGAGACCTGCTCCCTGGACGCGCGAGAGATCAAGTCCTTCGAGCGCGATGGAAAGGGCTGGGTCCGCTTCCGGGTCCCCGATCCCGCGAAGAAGGAGCTTCGCACCGTGGAGCGCCCCTTGTCCCGGCGGGTGAAGGACAAGCGCCACGGGGAGAAGTCATCCTCTCGTCCCGTGGTGAAGATGAGGGGCGTCATCGGCGTCATCACCTTCGGTTTGATGAGCATCACCCTCGTGGAACACCTCACCTTCACGTTCCCCGAGCTGATGCTGGTCGTACTCGCCGTGATCCTGCTCATCGGACAGTACACGGGCTACCGACGCAGTGAGCTCCGGCGATTCGAGCCCCAGGTCACTTCGGAGAAGAAGTGATGCCGGCCAGCCCCAGGGCCCTGCGAAACGAGTCCCCGGAAGATCGCGTGGCGGTCGGGGTCGGAGGTGCGCCCGCCGCCGCGACCCGTCTGGCCGAAATCGCCACGCGCCAGGAAGCAGTGAAAGCTATCGAGGCGTTCTCCGAAGACTCCTGAGAAGGGCCGCTTCCACGAGCCTGGCGGGGCCGCATCCACCTATCCATGATATTTGATCATCTAACGATCAATTTACATGATAAGGTCGTCGTGATGATCGATCGAGCCACCCACCGGCAAAGCGTATTGCAGTTGCTTCACTGGAACCCGGTGGTCGCCCTGCTGGGAGCACGGCAGGTCGGAAAGACCACCCTGGCGCGGGACATTGCGGATCGCCATGAGGGGCCGGTGCGCGCTTTTGACCTTGAGGATCCGCATGACCTGGCGTCACTCGCGGATCCAGTCCGAGTACTCGGGGAGTTGCGCGGGCTGGTGATCCTCGACGAGATCCAGAATCTGCCTGGAGTCTTCCCGGTCTTGCGCGTGCTCGCGGACCGCCCCGGCACGCCCGCACGGTTTCTCGTACTCGGGAGCGCATCCGAGTCGCTGCTCAGGCAGGGATCGGAATCGCTCGCCGGGAGGATCGCCTTTCACGAACTCGGGCCGCTCTCTCTCGACGAGACCGGGCTTTCGACCCTGAAAGCCCTCTGGTTGCGGGGAGGCTTCCCGCGGTCGTTTCTCGCCCCGGACGACGAGAAGAGTCTGCGATGGCGGCTCGATTTCGTGCGAACGTTCCTGCAGAGAGATCTCCCGCAGTTGGGAGTCAGGATCCCCGCGGCGACGCTCGAGCGGTTCTGGTCGATGCTCGCGCACGTCCACGGACAGGTTTGGAACGGATCCAGGCTTGCGAGCGGCTTCGGCGCGTCACATACGACGGTACGCCGATGGCTCGACCTGCTTTGCGCCACACTGGTCGTCAGGCTGCTCAGACCGTGGCATGAGAACCTGGGAAAGCGGCAAGTGAAGTCCCCGAAGGTCTTCGTGGCGGACACCGGGCTCCTGCATGCCCTTCACGACATACCTTCCATCGAGAGACTGGAGGGGCACCCCGTCGTAGGACCGTCCTGGGAGTTCTTCGGAATCGAGACCGTCGTCCGACGCCTCGGCGCGAGGCGCGACCAATGCTACTTCTGGGCCACGCATCAGGGTGCCGAGCTGGATCTGCTCATCGTCGCGGGCGGACGCCGGCTCGGCTTCGAGTTCAAGCTGACATCGGCGCCGAGACTGACGCGGTCGATGCACATCGCCCTCGAAGATCTCGCGCTCGAAAGCCTGGTCGTCATCCACGCCGGCCCGCGTGAGTTCCCGATGGCGGACCGGGTCACCGCCATTCCGCTGGCCCGGATCCTCGACATGGTCACACCGCTTTCCGCATGCAAGCCTCGCTGAACTTCCTGATCCGCCCCGGGGGCGGATCAGGAAGCTTGGGGGCCTTGGTAACTACCTCTCGTGGCAGCCCGGGCACAGGGCGGAATCGGGCTTCGAAAGGAGGGCCTGGTACAACGACTGGTGGGGAAGGTGGCAGGGCCCCGATCCACGATGGAGATGCGAACCCGCTCACCCTCACATCGGGCAACGATCGAGATCGGCCCGCATCCGGCGGCATACTTCAGGGCGTTGTCGAGGAGGTTCAGGACGGCGCGAGTCAGCGCCTCGGGATCCGTTCGGATCGCGGGCAGGCATCGCGCTGCGACGGAGGGGGGGCGGATGGTATTCTCTCATCCACCATGCTCGTGCACCTGAAAGTCCGGGACCTCGTGCTCATCGAAGAGCTCGATCTGCCGCTGGCGGCGGGGTTCAACGTGCTCACCGGAGAGACCGGCGCCGGGAAGAGCCTGGTCGCCACCGCCGTCGGGCTGCTGCTCGGACGCAAGGGGTCATCGGACGTGGTTCGCCGGGGGGCGCGGGAAGCGGAAGTGGAGGGCCTCTTCGACATCTCCGACGAGCCGCAGGTCCGGGCCGTGCTCGAGGAGGCGGGGCTGCCCGTCTCCGACGAACTGCTGATTCGCCGGGTGTTGCCGGCCGCGGGGCGGCAGCGGTCGTTCGTCAACGGGCGGCTGGCCTCCCTGGCGGTCCTCTCCGAGCTGTCGCGGGACCTGGCCTCCTTCGTCGGGCAGCACGAACACCTCTCCCTGCTCGACCCCGCCCGCCAGCTCGAGCTGGTGGACGCATTCGGCGGGCTTTCCGGGGAGGTCGCCCGGATGGCCTTGTTGCACAACGCAAGCACCGCGGCGGCGGATCGCCACCGGAAACTCCGGGAGCAGGGCCGCGACCGGGCGAAGCGCATCGACTACCTCGCGTTCCAGGTGCGGGAGATCGACGACCTCGCGCCGGAGCCGGACGAGATCGACACGCTCGGCCGCGAGGTGGTGCGCCAGAAGCACCTCGAAGACCTGCTCGGCGCGGCCCGGCGCGCGGCCGATGGCCTTTACGAAATGGACGACTCGATCTGCGAGCGCCTGATCGCGCATGCCCGGGAGATCGAGCGGGCCGCGCGGCACGACGAATCCCTCACCCCCGAAGCGGAATGCCTGCTCGCCGCGGCGGCGGAAGTGGAAGAGGCGGCGCGGCGTCTTTCCGCCTACGGCGAAGGGATGGAACCCGATCCGGATCGCCTCGACCGGGCCATCGAGCGCATGGAAGTGCTGAAGACTCTCGAGCGCAAGCACGGGATGGATCTGGCGGCCGTGCTCGGCCACCGGAACGTACTCGCCGCCGAACTCGACGATCTCTCGCACTTCGAAGAGGCCCTCGACGAAGCCCGCGCCGAGCTGGATCGCCGCGCCGCGCTGGCGCGAAAGCAGGCCACGAAGCTGACCATCGCCCGAGAGAAGGCCGGGGCCTTGCTCGCCCTCGCGGTCGGCGCCGAACTGGCGGATCTCAAACTTCCGGACGCCGGCTTTCGCACCGACCTCGCCCCCGCCGGAGACACGCCGGGCTCCACCGGCATCGACAAGGCGGAGTTCGTCGCCTCACTGAACCCCGGCGAGGGCGCACACCCGCTTCGCGAAATCGCCTCCGGCGGAGAGCTGTCACGAATCATGCTGGCCATCCGGCGAGCTCTGGCGGGAGTCGGGCCGGTCGGCACGTACGTCTTCGACGAGGTGGACGCGGGCATCGGCGGTGCGGAAGCGGCGCTGGTCGGCCGCAAACTGCAGGAAGTGGCGAAGCACCACCAGGTGATCTGCATCACCCACCTTCCCCAGATCGCGGGGCTGGCGGACGCCCATTTCCGGGTGGGCAAACACCGGAAGAACGGCCGCACGGCGACTACCGTGGCCACCCTGACCGATACGGAACGACTCGAGGAAGTGGCCCGGATGCTGTCCGGCGAGACTCCGACCGACCGCGCCCGGGCCGCCGCGGCGGATCTCATCTCCCCCGGTTGAGCACAGGAGCAGCCCCCATGCAGCAGATGCCTTCGATCCCCCCCGACGCCCTCGAGGTGCATCGTGAACGCGTGGCCGGGAGCTGGAACATCCTGGACGGCGGGGTCCTGGTGGCCGCGGGCCTTCCCGTACCGATCGCCGGGACGGACGGCTGCCACGATTTTCACGTCCACGGGGATCACTTCTACCTGACCGGGATGAACGTGCCAGGGCAGGTGCTGGCCTTCGATCCCGATGACGGCTTTACGTTCTTCGCGCGCATGAGCGCCAGTGATGACCGGGTCTGGGAAGGGAGCCCGCCGAGCCTCGACACGGTGCGGGGCTGGACCGGCCTCGAACGCGTATTCCCGCGGGAGGCGCTGTTCGCCTGGATCGAGGCGCGCCGGCAGAACCCCATCGCCGTCCTCGGCAACCGGGACATCCTCACCTCCCCGGCAGGGTACGAAGTGCCGGAGCTCGATGAATTGTGGCTCACGGAAGACACCGGCCGCACCGCCCGTCTGGCGCACCACATCGCCGCGGCGCGCCGCGTGAAGGACCCCGCCGAGTTGAAGGTGATGCGCGATTCGGCCGCGGCCTGCCGGGCCGGCCACCTCCGGGCCATGCGGATGGCCACGCAGGGGATGACGGAGCGGGAACTCGCGGTGGAGATCGAAGCGGAGTTCCGGCGGAGAGGCGCCCGGCGTCCGGCCTATCACACCATCGTCGCCGCCGGCCGAAACGGCGCGGTCCTGCACTGCACCCCCACCGACAAGCCGTTCCGGAACGGCGAACTCGTGACCGTCGATGCGGGGGCCGAAGTCGACGGCTACATGAGCGACGTCACCAGGAGCTTTCCAGTGAGCGGCGTCTTCACCCCGGAGCAGAGAGACATCTACAGCCTGCTGCTGGCGGTGCAGGAGGCGGCGGTAAACACGGTCCGGCCGGGTGTCGAGTTTCGCGAGTTGCACCTGATGGTCTGCGTGGAACTGGCGCGGGGGCTCGTCGACCTCGGCATTCTCACGGGCGCCCCGGAGAGTCTGGTGGAACGGGACGCCCACGCCCTCTTCTTCCCCCACGGCCTCGGTCACATGATCGGCATCGCCACCCACGATGTCGGCGGCTACCTCGCGGATCGACAGCCGAGCGACCGGTTCGGGCTCAAGTGGCTCCGTATGGATCAGCCGCTGAAGCCCGGCCACGTCGTCACCATCGAGCCCGGCCTCTACTTCATCGAGGCGCTCCTGACGGATTCGAAGCGGCGCGAGGAGTTTGCCGACGCCGTGAACTTCGACGCCGCCGAGCGCCTGCTCGACTTCGGCGGCATCCGCATCGAGGACGATGTGATCTGCACGGAGGACGAGCCGGAGGTCCTGACCGCGGGGATCCCCAAGACCATCGACGACCTGGAGGCCGCGTGTCGCTGAAATTCTCCCTGCGGCGCCCCATCCTCCTCTTGAAGGATCTCGTCGTTGATCGCGACGAGCCGGGCCTCGATGCCCTCCGTGAGATCGACGATCCGGAGCGGTTCGTGTGGGAGATCCTGCCGCACGCCGCACGAACGTTCTCGGCCTGCATCGCGCTCCTGCCGACGAGCCCGGCCCGGGCTTCCGCCGTCGCGTATCTCTACTGCCGGGTGCTCGACACCTACGAGGACCTCTCCCCCGACCGCGAGACGACCGATCGTACTCTCGCCGCCTTTGCCGCGCGCCTCGAGAGCGATCCCCCGGCCCCGGCCCCGGCCCTGGTGACCGGGAAGGCCGTCGACAAGCGGGATCGGGCGCACCTCCTGCTGGTTGAAAAATGCGACCTGGTGGACCGGATGTACCTGACGCTGCCGGATGAGGTCCGGGCGCTGGTGCGCGATCTCGTCACCGACATGGCGAAGGGCATGCGCTGGTCGGCGACGGCCTTCGAGAAACAGGGCGGCGTGCTCGAAGACGAGGCGCAGGTGATGCGCTACTGCCGGGCGGTGATCGGCAACCCGGTGGTCTTCGTCGTCCGGCTGATGCGGTACTTCCGGTCCCGACGGACCGACCTCGAACCGGAGCTTCGCGAACATTCCATGCGCTCCGGAGAGATGGTGCAACTGGCGAACATCACGCGCGACATCGAAAAGGACCTCGTGCGCGGCATCGCCTACGTCCCGGAACTCCGCCCCGATCTGGGCCGGCGCGACCTCACCGACCCGGCACTCCGTAAACGGATCCGGATCGCCCGGCAGACCCTGCTCCGGATGGCGCTGGTGCGCGCTCCCTCCTACGGCGAATTGACAAGAGCCATGGATGGAAACCGGGTGAGCATGGCGCGCGCCTCCGCGGTCCTGATGCTCCTGTTCACCGATCGGCACTATCGATCGACGGCGCGCCGCGTCGGTCTGCCATCCTGGCCCGGTCGCGCCTCGAGCCTGTCTCTCATCCTCCAGACCCTGCCGACGATCTTCTCCCGCCACCGGGCCGGTGCGATCCAGAGCCGGGTCGAGCGGGATTTTGCCCGTGCGGCCTTTCGAGCCGGGGCGCGGGCATCGAGGTAGAATCGAGACACTATGAAGAAGCCCCTCTGTCTCCTCCTGGCCATCCTCCTGTTCGGATCGATGGCTTTCTCGCAGAGCTTCCGTGACGCGAAGAAGCAGTTCGATGCCGCTTACAAGCCCGATGTCGAACCGGCGGAGCGGCTGGCCGCGGTCGAAGCCGTCGGCGCCTACGACTACAAGGACGCGGCCAGGCTCCTGCTCTCCGGTATCGGAAAATCCCAGGAGATCGTCGAACCCATGCAGGAGTTCCAGCGCCAGTTGGTGGAGGGGGACGGCTGGAAAATCATGGGCCGCGACCCCGGCCCGGAGTTGCTTCGGCTGAAAAACGCCATCGACGCCGAATTGAAGGTCATCGACGCGATTTTCCAGGCGCTGGTCAAGATGGACGGCGCGCCGACGATGGCCTGGTTCGTGAAGGGAGGCCTGTTCCGGGAGAAGCACTGGAAATCCCGGGAGACCGTGGCGCTGGTGCTCCGTGAGAAGGCCGACCCGGACACGATCGAGCCGTTGACGAGAGCGCTTCGGGACAAGGATGCCCGCGTCCGGACCGCGGTCGCGCTGGCCCTCGGAAGGCTCTCCGCGCACGAGGCCACCGAGGACCTGGTGACGCTGCTCCGGGACAAGTCCTGGACGGTGCGGGCGGCCGTGGTCGAAGCGCTCGGGGAGATCGGAACGAAGGAGGTCGTCGGGCCGCTGATCGCTCGGATCGGGAAGGAGAACGGGCGCATCAGGGAGGACATCGCGGACGTTCTGAACAAGCTCACCGGCATGAAGTTCGGAACCGTCGCGGAGTCCTGGGAGCGGTGGTGGGAAGAGCACCTGGAGGAGTACCTCGGCAGCCCCGAGTTCAAGACCGGGACCGATCCCGAGGATGACCCGGCGGAGCCCGGGCCGGAGGATGAAGACTACTACGGGCTCCCGATCCGCACTCGCGCGGCGATCTTCATCATCGACATCTCCGAGTCGATGTCCTACTCGGCGGTGAAGTTCCAGGACAAACCGAAGCCGGGGGAGATCTCGCGGCTCGAACTGGCGAAGCGGGAGGCGCTGCGAGCGCTGCGCCACTTCGGGAAGAACAGCAGCTTCTCCCTGATCGCCTTCAACGACCGGGTCTTCATGTGGAAGAAGAACCTCGTCGCCGGCAATCGCAGGAACCGCGACGCCGCGGAAGCCTGGGTGCGCAACCTCAAGCCCGCTTCCACCACGAACATCTACGCCGCGCTGCAGGTCGCCTTCCGCATGGCCGGCACGGGTCTGGCCGACAAGACGTACGGCCTCTCGGCGGACACGATCTTCCTGATGTCGGACGGCTCCCCCACCAATGCCGACAGCAGCGCGGACGACTGGACCAAGATCACCCGGGCGTGCCGCGAGTGGAACAAACTCGGCCGGATCCGCATCCACACCATCGGACTGAAGGGGCACAACGTCGAGTTCATGTCGACGCTGGCCCGAGAGAACGGCGGACGGTACGTGTCGCGATGAAGCGTATACCCCTCCATGTTTCGTGACCGCACCGTCGTGCTCATCATCCCCGCCCTCGATGAGGAGGAGGCGCTGCCTCCCGTGATCCGGGCGGTGGATCGGAAGATCGTCGATCGGGTCATGATCGGGGACAACGGGTCCACCGACCGCACCGCGGAGCTTTCGCGGGATGCGGGGGCTGAGGTCGTTCTCGAGCCGCGGCGCGGATATGGCAGCGCGTGCCTTGCGGCGTTGGCCGCCGCGCCGGACGCGGACCTCTACGCGTTCATGGACGGAGACGGGAGCGACGACCCCGCCGATCTGCCGGCGCTGCTCTCGGCGCTCCTCGATCGCAAGGCGGATCTGGTCATCGGCTCCCGGGTGCTCGGCGGCGCGGAGAAGGGTGCGCTGACGCCGGTGCAGCGCTTCGGGAACTTCCTGACGTGTGGGCTGGTGCGGCTGTTCTGGGGAGTTCGCTACACCGACCTCGGTCCCTTCCGGGTCGTGACGCGCGACGCTCTCGATCGTCTCGACATGCGCGACCCCGACTTCGGGTGGACCATCGAGATGCAGGTGAAAGCCGCGCAGCAGGGCATGAAGGTCATCGAGCTCCCGGTCCGGCGCCTGGTCCGGGCGGCGGGGAAGTCGAAGGTCTCCGGCTCGATCAGAGGCTCGTTCCTGGCCGGCAGGCGGATCCTCGGCTACGTCTTCGCAGCACGTTTTCTGCGGAAGGGGCAACACCTGCGACATGAGGGAGTGTAGAGAGTCATGAGAAACACGCTGTGGATCGTGCCCGTCCTGCTCGCCGCCGCCTGCGGTGCGAAGGATCCCGGGAGGAAGGATGAATCCATGTTCAGCATCGGGAGCCCGGCATTCGGGATGAATGAGGCGATCCCGCGGATGTACACCGGGGACGGAGAGGACGCGTCGCCGCCGCTCAGCATCAGCCACGTTCCAGAGGGGGCGGTGGAGCTGGCGCTGATCGTGGACGACCCGGACGCTCCGACCCCCAGTCCCTGGGTGCACTGGGTGGCCTTCGGGATCCCCGTGGATACGACCCGCATCCCGGAGGGCGGGCTACCCGCCGGAACCATCCGTGAGGGAAGGAACAGCTGGGCCGGTGGGAAGACGATCGGATACCGGGGCCCGCAGCCTCCATCCGGCACGCACCGGTACTTCTTCCGCCTCTACGCGCTGGACGCAGAGATCACCCTCTCCGCCGGCGCCACCAAAGAGGAGTTGCAGGAGGCCATGGAAGGACACATCCTCGCAAGAGCGGAGCTGATCGGCCTCTACTCGGCGAAGTGATCGGTCCGGGTGGACGGGATGACTTGCAGAGAACGCGTTGTCCCGACGGCCTGCTGGTATGGACAGACCGTTCAACATGAAAACCTCGGCGGGCCGAAAAGGGCGGTTGGCCCGGGAAACCGGCGAGGCCGCATCGACGGTCGCTAACCCAGAAAGCCCTGCCGCTTCAGCATGGCCAGGATCTCGGCGCTGATAGCCTCGTTGCCTTCCTTCGTGTACTTGAGCGTGGTGTAAACCTGCGCCAGGTTCCTTACTCCGCTCTCCCGCATGCGCTCAGCCAGTTCGGGAAAGTCCTGGTAGCGCTTCCAGCCCTCCGTCTCACGCTCCCGGTAGGTCTCCCGAATGCCCGCATCGTCGAGATCGACGAAGCGCTCCTCGTGGACGATGGAAGCCAGAGGCAGGCGGTCGCGCAACTCCGGCTCTTCGTCCGGATAACCCAGTACCAGGGTCGTGGCCGGAAAAACTCCCGTGGGCAGTTCAAAGAACTCAATGAGCTTTTCCGTGGCGCAGATCGTCGTGCCCATGTAGCAGATGCCGAGGCCCCGGGTCTCGGCCGCGAGCGCGGCGTTCTGGGCGGCGATGAGCGCATCAGCGAAGGCCACCAGGAAGCTGAGGAAGTTGTCGTAGCCCGGTTCGGCTTCGCTGAGACGGCACCAGCGACTCATGCGCCGCCAGTCCGCGACGAAGGTGAGCAGCAAGGGCGCCTCGAGGATCATCTCCTGCTCATAGTGCATGGCGTGGAGCGCGCGTCGACGTGCGGCGTCGCGGGTGACGATGATGCTGTAGGTCTGCATGTTGCCGCTGGTGGAGGCGCGGGTCGCCGCGTTGAGGATCTCCTCGAGGAGTTTCTCCGGCACGGGGTCGGGCCGGTAACTGCGTATGGAGCGGTGGGCGAGCATCTGGGCGACGGCATCCATGGCACTCTCCTGGTCGGGAATCCGGGCCAGCATAGCGAGATCACGAGCGATGGGGTAGTCAGCGAGCATGGACTCGAGCCGAAAGATGCGCCCCGGGCATGAATGTTGCCCCCGTGGCGACATCTGCGACATTGGCGGGGGTGAGTGTGCATGAAAACGAACGACTTGAGCCTGCGAGTGTCGCCCCGGGGATATTTGCCACCGTGGGCGCCATCCTCGGTTTCCTCGGCGTCGCCCTCGGGGCCTTCGCCGCCCACGGGCTCAGGGACTCGCTCTCCCCGGAGATGCTCACGGTCTTCCAGACCGGGGTCCGCTATCACCTGATCCATGCGGTCGCGCTCTTCGCACTGGGGCTCGGGATCGACCGGTTGACACCCCGGCTCGCGGCCTGGGCGGGCTGGCTCTTCATCGGCGGGATCACCGTCTTCTCGGGCACGCTCTACATCCTCGCTGTGACCGGCGTGCGCTGGCTCGGGGCGATCACTCCCCTCGGCGGCACCGCGCTGCTGGCCGGTTGGGTGCTGCTCGCGATCTCCGCGCGGCGTCAGCGCCGGTAGAGGATCGCCTTGACGTTTCCCTCCCGCAGCACGAACACCGCGAAGGTGATCGCGTAGGCCCCCACCACATCGATCGTGTAGTGGATGTGGCCGAAGAAGAGGGAGAGCACCACCAGCACGTGGAGGACGAGGAGCACGTTGCGGAAGGCGCGGTACGGCCAGGCGTAGAGGATCAACAGGAACGTCGTCGCCACATGCCCGGAGAAGAAGAGGTCCTTCGTAAGGTAGATGTTGGCGGAGTTCGCGAAGAAGACCTCCAGGGGATTGATCAGTGCGAAAAACGCCTCGCGGAAGGTCCCCGGATCGATGAGCCGCGGACCGTAGGCGTCCTTTCCGGAGAGGGCGCCGAGACCGGTCATGAGCACGCAGGCGCCGCGCAGAAGAGAGATGATCCCGCCGGTGACGAGAAACCGGATCGTCTTTTTCGGGTCGAGCGCGAGCAGGATCACCGAGCCGGGGATGTACGCGGCAAGCCACAGAAAGTAGTTCCAGTGGTTGACGACCGGGAGATACGGGATGGCGTCGATGATCAGATCCGGCACGCGTGGGGCGGCTCGGCGCTCGGCATGGAGTCCGAGCCAGATCATCGTCGCGAAACACACCCAGCGAAACGCCGCGCCGGCAACCACGCGCCCGATGAGATATCGCACGTCGGGGACCGCCCTGCCCCGCCAGCCTGGTAGAAGACGCATCATCGCGCCGATGGTAGTCACGCCCCCGCGAACATCCCCCATCTTCTCCGGGCGCCGGCGATGAGAAGCCCGTAGAAGGCCCCGTATTCGATCACCCCGGTCCAGAGCGGCTGATGCCAGGTCTGGTTGGTCAGGTAACCGATCAGGATCAGGTCCGAGAGCGGCGCCAGGACCGTCAGGGCGAGGAGCGCCGGGTCGGGGCGCAGGACGAGCAGCGGGAGGAAGAAGGTCAGGTACCACGGGAAGAGCGTCGGCGTGCAGATCGCGAAGGCGGCGCAGGCCAGCAGGCACCGCGAGAGAAAGTCGCGCCGAATACGAAACGTGGCGGTAAGAAGCAGCAGGAAGACCGACCACGACACGACATGCGCCGACGTCATCGGCATCAGTCGCTCCAGCCCGGCGGCCAGGCTGCCGTTGAAGGACCACTTCTCGGCCATCAACACCATGGAAGCGACGAGCTTGTAGCCCGCCGGGAGGAAGGGCAGGTAGAAGAGCAGAACGATCCCGAAGAGCGTGAGCAACATGCGGACCGATCGCCGCGGGCCAAACTCGAGAACGGCGGCCGGCAGGAGCAGCAGGGGGAAGGGTTTCACCAGCGCGGCGAGCCCGATCATCAGGCCGGCGACGACCGGGCGATCTCCGCGCACCGCCACGAGGAACCCGGCGACGAACGGCAGGTACAGGAGGTCGACATGGCCGGGCAGGTAGCCGGCGAACACGAGGAGCGGGGAGAAGGCGAGGAGCAGGAGTCGATGGCGCGGTCGATCCGTGGCCGACAGCTCCCGGGCCAGAATCAGCCAGGCGGCCAGTTCGGCGAGCATCCAGAGCAGCTGCATGCCGAGCAGCCGCCCCGGAGTCAGCAGATAACCCGCCGTGAAGACGAGTTCCGCCAGCGGAGGGTAGACGGTCAGGTGCCGTCGGCTCTTGTCGCTGATCAGTTCGTCGAGGTCATCGCCTCGCAGGTCGTCGAGTTCCGTCGCGCTCGGAGGATAGAGGTACGGGTTGATGCCGGCGGCGAGGACCTTTCCGTCCCAGTGGTAACGGGCGGCGTCCTCGGACAATTCGTGGGGTGCCGGGAGCAGCACCAGGCGCACCAGAAGGGCGCCGAAGATCACGAGCGCCACTGCCGGCCCTCTGCCGGATCGCCGGGCGCCCGCCGCGGCGACGAGGATGCCGCAGAGCGCCGCGGAGAGACTGGTCCACCAGATGAAGGCGGGCAGGGAGCCCCGGAAGAAGCCCGCGACCGAGGCGGCGATGAAGAGCAGCCCGAACGCCGCGAACGGCAGCAGCCTCATGCAGCCGCCCGGAGCCGGAGTCGCATTCGTCGCTCGTGAAAGAGTGTCAGCAGGCCCACCCAGGTGTAGCCGACGGCATTGATCAGGATCAGCGGCCCGACGATGAACCTGGTCAGCGACAGGTAGATCAGGAACGCGATGAACGACCAGGCCCCGAGGAAGAGTTCGATCAGGAACAGGTAGTCTCGGGATTCCCGGTACCAGGCGATGGGGGGCCGGGGCTCGGAGGACTCCGGCGGGGCGACTTCGGCGGCGTCGCCGAGTTTGGGCGTCCGTACAAATCCGCTGCGGTGACCGAGCAGGGCCTCGAGCACGGCGCGGCTGTTGTTCACCGCGAGGCCGACGCCGAGCACCATCAGCGCGGGCAGATAGAAGAAGGTACGCTTCCAGTCCTTGCGGGTCAGTTTCTGGGCGAAGAGATAGAGCGCGTTCGGAGCCAGCATGGAGATGAGCATGGCGCAGAGCAGGCCGACCAGCAGATCCCGCCGAACCAGGGCGCCGCCAAGCAGCAAAAGGGGCAGCACGAGGAGCGCCATGGCCAACATGACCGGGTGGATCATGTAGTGCGTCAGGTGCAGGAACGCCTGCACCTTCTTGAAGATACCGATGTCCTGGCGAGCCATGACCTGCGGCAGGAGCTTCATCGCCGTCTCGATCGAACCCTTGGCCCAGCGATGCTGCTGCGTCTTCAGCGCGTTGATGTCGGTCGGCACCTCCGCCGGGGTCACCACGTCAACGAGGTAACGCGGTATCCAGCCGGCGAGTTGGGCCCGGTAGGAGAGGTCGAGGTCCTCGGTCAGGGTATCGGACTCCCAGCCGCCGGCGTCGCGGATCGTCTCCTTGCGCCAGATCCCGGCGGTGCCGTTGAAGTTAAGGAAGAGGCCGTTCCAGCTCCGGGCGGACTGTTCCACCGCGAAGTGGCCGTCGATCCCGATCGACTGGGCGAGGGTCAGCAGGGAGTAATCCCGATTGCGGTGCCCCCAGCGGGTCTGGACGAATCCGAGTTTCGGGTCCATCACCAGGAACGGAATGGTGTTCGCCAGGAAGTCCGCCGGTGGGACGAAGTCCGCGTCAAACACCGCGAGGAACTCACCGCGGGCAACCTGCTGCCCCGCCTCGAGCGCCCCGGCCTTGTACCCGGTGCGATCGGTGCGGTGGAGCAGGTGGATGTCGTGGCCCGCAATCCGGAGCTCGGCAACCAGAGCGCGCGTCATCTCGAGCGTGCGATCGGTGGAGTCGTCCAGCACCTGGATCTCGTGCTTGCCGTCGGGGTACCGGAAGGCGCAGACCGCCCGGATCAGGCGTTCCGCGACGTTCGCCTCGTTGAAGAGCGGCAGTTGAGTGGTGACCACCGGCAGGTCGTCCGTGGTGAACTCCCGGTGAAATCGCTCGAGATCCTCATGATCCCGCCGCCGCTCCCGCCGCTGGCGGCGCGCGCAGAGTATGACCATCACGTAGCAGTTGATGCCATAGATGGCCATCACGACGGCCGCGGCGACGTAGAGGATCAGGATGATGATGAAGAGCGTTTCCATTGTTCATTGGCCCTTGACTCGGCCGTGAAGATACATGACTGGGACAATGATACTCCCGATTCCCGTGGACCCGGATCGACGGGAAGTGAAAGATCTGACGCGTGCTCGTGCTCGATCGTTACGCCCGGGAAGAATTCCACGCGGATCCGGATGATCTCCGTCTGACGCCGCTCCCGATAGCAGTCCGCACCCTGTGGAGCGAGATGGGCGGCGAAACCGGCTTTTTCGCCTACGACCAGGCGCCGCCCGGCTGGCACCGGGTGCTCGGTGTCAAGCGGGCCGGGACCTCGCAATTCGACACGCTCTCCCGCCTCCTCGGCGAGGGGGATGCCCCATCCGGGCCGATCGCCTGTTTCGCGATGGAGGGATGCGGGTTTCACGGACACCGGGGCCGCCCCTGGACCGCCCTCCGCGGGAACGTGCATCTCTCCGTGGCCTTCACTCCGAAGAACTTCCCCGCCCGCCACGCGCTCGCTTTCGTCGTCCTCCCCGCCGTGGCCACGCTGGACGCGGTGCGCCAGGCGACGAACGGATCCGTCGTCCCCGAAATCAAGTGGGTGAACGACCTGCTGGTGGATGGCGCGAAGCTGGCCGGAGTGCTCACCGCCACCGCGAGCGAGGGGGATCGGTTGAGTCACGCGGTACTCGGCATCGGGCTGAACGTGGAGCAGACCCCCGAGATGCCGGGCACGCCGTTCGTTCCCGCGGTGACCTCCCTCGCGGATCTCGAGACCGGACTCCGGCACCGGGATCTGCTCGGGCCCTTGCTCAAGGCCGTCATCACCCGATACGAGGAGCTTCTCACCGCCGGGCCGAAAAGCCTGATCGAGGCCTACCGCGGAGCCAGCGGAGTGGTCGGCCGCGAGGTCGTGATCTACCCGGAGGGGATCGATGACGAGACTCCCGTCGCCACCTGGCCCGAGCCCATCTCGCGGGGGCGGGTCGTGGCAATCGGGGATGATCTTTCGCTCTCGCTCGCGGGTGTGAACGAGCCGGTCGCGAGGGGCCGGCTCAGGTACCTCGACGAACCAGATAACCCGGGCGAGCGGGCGATTGATTTGGGATGACTTCGCCAGGTCTCACGTTTATCCTGCGCATGGGTAACGTCATCGGGAGGAAGCGTCTGTGATAGCGACCAGTCTGTTCGCAGCCTGCGGCCTCGCCCTGCTGACCGTCTTCGTGCTGCTCGCCTTTCTCGCCGTGGTGATGCATCTCATCACCGAGGCCTTCCCCGAGAGCGAAGAGACCGTCGATTCCGCCGTCGTCGCGGCCATCTGCGGCACCGTCGCCACACTCATTCCCGGCGCCCGGGTAACCAGGATCGAGGAGGAGAAATGATCTTCACCGAAACCCCGAAGAAGATCAGGGTCATGTTCACGCCGTTCCGCGATGGCCTGCAGAGTTCGTTCGGAGGCAAGACCCGCCTGAAGGACATCCTTCCGGCCATGGAGTTCGCCGCGAAGGAGGCCGGCATCCGGCACTTCGAGTTCGGTGGCGGCGCACGCTACCAGGCGCCGTACTTCTACGTCGGCGAAGATCCGTTCGAGTGCCAGGACAGGATGAGGGAGGCCGTCGGGCCCGACGCGGACCTCCAGATTCTCACCCGCTCCGTCTCGGGCGTGACGCTCTATACCCAGCAGACGAAGGCGCTGAACCTCCAGGCCCGGCTCATGGCGAAGCACGGGACCACCTGGGACCGCAACTTCGACTACATGAACGACGTGGACAACCTCGTCAAGACCGCGCAGCCGATCCTCGACGCGGGCATGCACCACCAGGTCTGCGTGGCGCTGATGGGCCTTCCCTTCGAGGACGACACGGTCCACACCGCGGAGTTCTACATCGGAATCGTGAAGAAGCTGCTCGACAGCGGCGTCCACCTCGACTCGGTTTGCATGAAGGACGCCTCCGGCACCACCGACCCGCGGACCTGCTTTGAAACGGCGAAGGGGATCAGGAAGATCCTGCCGCCGGAGGTGATCCTCTGGCAGCACACCCACGACACGGCCTCGATGGCGGTGTCCTGTTACCTCGCGGGCATCGAGGGTGGCGTGGATGGCATCGACCTCTCCGTCCGCCCCATGGCCTCCGGCACCGTACAGCCCGACGTGCGCTCGGTGTGGCATGCGCTGAAGGGCACCGGCTATTCGCTCGATATCGACCACACCAGGATGCCCGAGATCGAGAACATGCTGAACGAGGGGCTGCGCGAATACGAGTTCAACCCGGTGACCACTACCGCCGACGCCCGGGTGGTCAGCTTCCCGATGCCCGGAGGCGCGATCGGCCCGAATGTCCACATGATGAAAGAGGCGGGCATCCTCGACCGTTACAGCGACGTGCTGGCCGAGTTCCCGAACGTCGTCAAGGCCGGCGGCGCCTGGACCAGCGTGACCCCGGGCAGTCAGCAGTACTGGCTGCAGGCCTTCAACAACGTGTTGCACGGACGCTGGAAAAAGATCAATGACGGGTATGGCCTGGCCGTCCTCGGCTATTTCGGCCGCCCGCCACTGCCCTCCGACCCGGAAGTGGTGAAGATCGCCGCGGAGCAACTCGGCAAGGAGCCCTTCGACGGCGACCCGCTCGAGGTCGCGCCGGACTCGATCGAGGAAGCCACCGCGGCCCTCACCGAGCGAAAGATCGAGCTCACCGACGAGAACGTCTTCCTCGTAGCCGCGGCCTGCAAGCCCGGCAAGAACATCGAATTGAACGAGGGGCTCCGGCTCCTCACCGGCAGAGCGAAGATCGTCCTGCCGCTGAAGAAGAAGGAGGCGCCGGCCCCGAAGGCCGCCCCCGCCGCGGCGGCACCCGCCGGACCTCCGGCCTTCACCTCCCCGGTGACCACCACCTGCACCGTGCAGGACGGCGAGAAGACGCGCACCTTCAAGATCACGATCGAGCCCCCCGCCGGACCGGCCGTCGAGGCTCCCGCGCGGATAGCGGCGCCTCCCGAAAGCAATGGGACTCCGGTCTTCTCCCCCTTCGAAGGCAAGTCGGAGTTGGTCGAGGTGCTCGTCAAGATCGGCGATGCGGTCACCGCGGGCCAGGTGGTCGCCGCGGTCGAGGCGATGAAGGCGAAGCACGACGTGTTGGCGCCCTGCGCGGGAAAGGTCAAGAGCGTGGATGCCCATCTCGGCGACGACGTCATGGCGGGGCAGTCCATCCTGACCATCGGTGGTTGAGGTGGATGCTCTCGACAAGCTGATCGATCAGTCGGGATTCGCCGGACTCATCTGGCAGAACCTCGTCATGTTCGGAATCGGCGGCCTCCTCATCTACCTCGCCGTCGTGAAGAAGTACGAGCCGCTGCTGCTGATCCCGATCGGCTTCGGCGCCATCCTCGCCAATCTCCCGCTGGCGAAGATGGGGGCGGGCGCGGAGGGTGGAGTCCTCTGGTTCGTGTACCGGTTGGGCATCGAGACGAAGTTCCTGCCTCCGGTGATCTTCCTCGGCATCGGGGCATTTACGGATTTCCGCCCCCTGCTCTCGAGACCGATCACCTTCCTGCTCGGCGCCGCCGCGCAATTCGGCATCTTCGTGGCGGCGATGGGCGCCTACGCGATCTTCTCGATCATGCAGAAGGGCGCCACCGATCTCGAGCTCATGCGGCAGGCCGCGAGCGTCGGCATCATCGGCGGCGCGGACGGGCCGACCACGATCTTCGTCGCCAGTCAACTCGCTCCGGATCTGCTCGGCGCGGTGGCGGTGGCCGCCTACAGCTACATGGCGCTGGTTCCGGTGATCCAGCCGCCGATCATGAAGGCCCTGACCTCCGATGCGGAACGGGCCATCGACATGCCGATGGCGAAACCGGTCAGCAGGACCGCGGTGGTGCTCTTCCCGATCACGGTGGCGGTGCTGGCATCGCTCTTCATTCCCGCCTGCGCGCCACTACTCGGCATGCTGATGTTCGGAAACCTGCTCCGGGAATCAGGCGTCACCGACCGGCTCGGAAAAACCGCCGGCGGGCCCCTGATCAACATCGTGACGATCTTCCTCGGATTGGTGGTCGGCGCCACCATGGCCGGCGCCACGTTCCTTCGGGCGGAGACCATCTTCATCCTGATCCTCGGCGCGATCGCGTTCTCGTGTTCGACGTTCGGCGGAGTCATCTTCGCCAAGCTGCTGAATGTCTTCCTGCCCGAGGGGAAGAAGATCAACCCGTGTATTGGAGCGGCGGGGGTTTCCGCCGTACCCATGGCGGCGCGGGTGGTACAGGACTTCGTGGCGAAGGAGACCGACGGCAAGGTCAACCCGCTGATGGTGGCGATGGGGCCGAACGTCGCCGGGGTGATCGGTTCGGCGGTGGCGGCCGGCGTGTTCCTCGCCCTGTTCGGGTAGGCGCAAGGCCGCCCGGTGACGGAGGATACCGTGGACTGCAAGCAGAACGAGAACCTCAACCGCTGCAACTGCACCTATGACTGCTCGAAGAAGGGCATCTGCTGCGACTGCCTGGCTTCCCACCTGAAGAACCGGGAGTTGCCGGGTTGCGCCTTCCCCGACGACGCGGAGCGAACCTGGAACCGCTCGTTTGAACATTTCGCGAAGCTGGTGACGCAGGGGAAGGTGTAGCCCGCATCAGGGGTGTCAAGCCGGTTCAGGTGACGCGCGGTCGGGGTCTGGTGGATTCAGGAACCGCGCCCGACCCTTCGGAGGGTCGACCTCCGTGTCGACCACATCCACCCGTTTCCCTTCCCCGGAGTCCCGCCTGTGCCGGCAAGCCGCCCGCCAGCACCGTCGGTCCCGGAAGGGGATCGCCCTCGGGAATTCGCGGACGAGACGGAACTCGCCCCTCCGTCTTCCCCTCGAATGGCCGCTCGGTCAGTGCCAACCGCTTCCCCTATTCCGCCTTCTTCCCCCGAATCGTCACCGTCATGTTGGAGATCTTCCTCTCCTTGCGCTCGTAGATGGGATAGATCATCAGGCGGCGTGAAACCGTCGGCTCCTCCACCGGCAGATCCTCCCACACCCCGGCGAGGAGCAACCGGCTCTGGTCCTCGTTCTCCGCGACGGGCGTGAGCTTCACGTCCTTCAGTTCCGGAACGGAACCGTACTTCTCCATCGCACCCCTGGACCATCGCGAGAGGGCCACGACGGACTTCGACCGGACGAGGTCCATCAGGTCGGCGTAGTGCACTTTCAGAGCGCGCTCGGCGGCGGCGACCTCTTCGGGGACGCTCTCCGCAGCGACCGGCGTCCAGGTGTCCAGTTCCTCGAACGCCTCCATCTCCCCGATGATGGTGAGATGGAAGTCCTTCATCTCCGGGCCTCCACAGCCGGCTACCAACAACACCAACGGGATCAGAGCTGTCTTCAACATCGTTTCAACACCCTCGTCATGACTTCCCGGCGCCGCGAAGCGTAGATGTCCTTTCCCGTAAACGCCTGGATCGACCGCTCACAACTCTTCGCAGTGTAGCGAAGCTCCGCCTCCACCGCATCCTGGTCGAGGCCGAGCAGCGCGAGCAAAGTGTAGTGAAACGGGAAACGCCGCCATCGTCCCTTGCCGTCACGGTGCTCCGCAAGCGTCTTCAACCCCGCGGCCAGGAGCCGGTCCTCGTCGGGAAACCCTCCCGAGGAGATGTTCCGCCACAGCGCGGCGGTGCAGGTGCCGCAGCAGAACATGCCGACGGGAGTCCCCCGCGCTTCGCCGTCCATGATCCGACGGTGGATGCCCGCCCGTCCGGCGGCGACCGCGGCATCCGCCCGCTTCGTCCCGACGCGAAGCAGTCGAAGGGCGCGACACGCCTCCTCGCCGAGGATGTGGCCGGTCCCGGCGCCGGTGGTGATCCTCTCGCCCGTAAACACCCGGATTCCCTCCCGGTAGTCCCGGGCCGTGGGCGCGGGCAGGCCCGCATAGGAGCGGGGCGCCTTGCACCGGGTGACCAGCCAGTTCGCCGTTTCCCTCCGGACCGGCATAGCCAGCGTGAGACCGTAAAAGTCCACTTCCCAAAGGGAATCGAGAGTCGCGGCCAGGCTATCCGCACTGATCATGCTCATCGGGAAATCGCCTACATGGTGAGACGTTCCATCAACTCCTCGGTGGGCAGAATGCGTTGCCGACGGAGATTCTCCCGCGCCGCTTCGAGCGAGGGATCCACGGCCACGGCCTCGAGCCAGGCGTCCACCGCCTGCGGGGTGCGCCCGAGTCGGAACAGCGCGTTGCCGAGGGTGTTCCGCGCGGCGCCGGATTGCGGGTCGCGTTTGATCGCCTCCCGGGCGGCCTCCTCCGCCTCATCGAACTTGCCGATCTTCAGGCAGGCGAAGGCCAGGTTGGTCATCGGCGCGGCGAGCGACGGGTGGGTCTCGGCGGCCTTTTTCAGCGTTCGAATGCCCTCCGGCAACTCGCCTCCCACCACGAGCGCCGCGCCGAGCGCACCGGGAGCGTCCGGCGGAGCATTTTCCTCGAGGAGCACACACTCCCGCAGAGCCCGGATGGCCTCGCTCATCCGGCCGGCATGGAAGTGTTCCAGTCCTTCCTGATAGAGCAGCAGCGCCTTGACGCCGGCCCGGGCCTGCTCGCGCTCCGCCGAGAGTTCCTGACGCTGGCGATCGATCGAGCGCACCGCATCACGGATCGAGAGCATTTCCCTCGTCACGTCCTTGATGACCGGGACCAGTTCCTCGAGCACCTCCTCGACCCGTTCACTTCCGCCGCGCACCTCGTCGGTGAGCCCCAGGAACGACGCCCGCGCCTCTTCCGCGCTCCCGGAAACGCTCTCCTCCACGCGTTCGATCGCCTCCACCGCGGCCTGGAGTTCCAGCGTGGATGGCATCTCCTCCACGACCTGCATGACCTCGCTCGAGGAACCGACCGTCGGGATGTCGTCGAGCAGACAGATCTCCTCCTCGACCTTGAAGAGCGCGCAGGCCTTCCCCTTGCACTTCACGATCGCCCCGGTGGCGCCGGAATCGGAGACGGAAGGACGCGACAGGACCGGACAGTACCTGGGCTTAGCCATGACCCTTCACCTCCTCGAGTGGCGCGGTCAACTCGGAGATGCGCAGGGTCCCGGGCATCCTCCGCCGATAGTAGTCCTCCAGAAAAGCGCGGCATCCCCGATGGGCCGGGTCGGCGCGCGCCAGGCGCTCGAGATGAGAGAGTCCGGTCGCCTCGTCGCCGACGCGAAGCAGGGCGCGCCCGGTGAAGTAGAGGACCTCCATCTCCTCCGCGGCCAGGTCGCCGTCCCGATCTATGGTCTCGGCGATGGCCACGCCCTCCGCGACAGCCTGCTCGGGATGGTCGGCCGCGTAGTGCACCATCAGCCGGACGGCCATCACCTCGAGGTCGGCCGGATCCGCCTCTTCGAGTGCCGCCAGCGCCGCGGTGGGATCGCCGGCGGAGAGAAGCGCGGCGGCCTTCACCCGCCCTTCGTCGGCCTCGGAGGCGACGTGCTCCATGCGAAGGACGTGGTTCTGCCGGATGCGACGGACGATCTCCGCCTCTTCCGGATGGACCTCGCTCGACCTGGTGAGCGCCGTGTAGGCGTCTTCATGGAGATGGCGCTCCTCGAGCGAGGTGGCGAGCAGCTTCACGGTTCTGATCTCGTCCTCCGGATCGGGCGATCGAGAGAGCACCTCCCGGCACTCCTTCTCGCATTGGGCCCATCGCTCCGCCCGCCGCGTTTCCATCTCCGGCGACTGCGCGGAGTCGGCGAGGATTTCGGCGTAACGAATGCGGGCCTCGGTGTGGTTTCCAAAGCGCTTCAGCAGCCAGGGAAAAATCTCGATCGCCTGCTCCCGGAACGTTTCCCCGGCCGCGGCCAATCGGTTCTGGTGTTCGAGGGCCTCGTCCTCGTCTCCGTTACGAATGGTCAGGCGCGCCAGAATGCGAAGGAGGTCGGGGTCGTCCTCCTCGACGGCCAGCAACTCCCGGGCGCACTCGAGCCCCTCCTTCACCGTGAGGTCCTCGTCGAGTTCCTCGGCACGTTCCAGGTCGAGCGCCGCCTCGCGGACCCGGCGCTCCGGAGCGAACACGTCGATGGCCCGCCGCAACGGCACGCGCGCCTCCTCGGGATACTCCTCACCGATCCGCGCCAGTTGCGCGAGGGCGCATTCCACACCGAGCAGCGGCAGGCCGTCGATGACGTGGCCGAGGGCCCCCACCGCATCGGACTGCATGAGACTGAGATCCGTGAGCACGAGTCTCAAGTCCGCGGAGTCGGAGCCCGCCTCGATCAGGCTCTCCCCGGTCTCCCGCAGGCCCCCGATCACCTTCTTGTCGGGTTCCTCCGCGTCAAGGCGCCACCGAATGCTCCCGGCCAGGTGGTCCGGCAGCTCGAACTCGCGGTGCCGTGCGACCAGGAGATCGATCCCTTCGATTGGAAGAAGTCCGTCCTCGAACAACCCGGTCAGGCGCTTCTCCGTCACACGTTCCGGATCGCCGGAGGCGAGGATCAGCTTCTGAGAGGCCTTCACCGCACCCTCTCCGTCCCGGGCCCGAATACAGTGCTCGGCCATCGTGGTCCAATACGCAGCGGAGCCTTCGGCGGCCTCGAAATCCCCGGCTTGCAGTACGGATCCGGCGACCGCCACGATCGAATCGGCGTCGAGCGGCGCCTTTTCGGCCGCCACCGCGGTCGAGATCACGCCGTCCAGATCCTCCGCCTGGTGGGCGAAGTGAAGGGCGGCGGTGATGGGTGCCGCCTTCTCCGGGTGGATCCGGATCAGGTTCAGGAGTCGCTCCCGCACCGCCTCATAGGCATCGGGGTGGTCGGCCACGATCCGGCCGCAGGTCTCGATCTCTCTCTCGAAGTCCCGCTCCGCCAGGTCCACGTCCGCGATCAGGGTGAGCGCTTCGGGCAGATGGCCGGCCTCATAGGCCAACTCCGCCTCGTCCCGAATCCGCTTCCGGTCGATCCCCTCCCGGGGAAGCAACGCGGCCAGGCGGGCCACCGCCTCGCGATGGGACCCCATCTCCATGAGCCAGGAAATCGCGGTCCACGGCACTTCGAGGTGCCCCGGGAATTCCCGCTCCACCTCGTCCAGTCGCTCGAGGAGGCGGGGATTCGGCGCGCTGACGCCACGGATCGGAGCGAGGGTTTCCTCCGCCCCGCCGAGCAGGCTTTCGACCTTCGACAGGCAGACGCGAGCGTGATCGTGCTCCGGGTCTTCCTCCACCATCGCGGCCAGGCGGCGGCCGCATCCGGAGACCACTTCCGCGCGACCGTCCTCCTTTGCGATCCGCGCCGAGGAGAGGAAGAGGTCGGCGGCGTGATTGCGATGCCCAAGGTGGTGCTCGCAGCGCCCGGAGATGGCCAGGCGCATTCCTCGCGTGGCATCGTCGTCGGGCATGCGGCCGAGCAGGGTCGCCACCGCCGTGGTGCGATCCGGATACTCGTCGAGCAACTGCACGAGCAGAGCGGTGACCCGGTTCTCGTCGCCCGACGAAACGAGCAGGACCTCCACCATCCCTTCGAGGACGAGGTAGCGCTCCTTCACGGGCACGTGGTCCTCGATCGCCGTCAGGGTCCGCAGGGCGAGCTCGGGCGTACTCGCGGACCGCGCCACGCGGACCGCGTCGGGATGCCGCGAGAGGCTGACGTGGAGGAGAGCACCGACCTTCAGCCATGCCGGTTCGGTGGCCTCGTCGGAGGGGATCTGCCCCCCGATGGACTCAATGGCCAGCGCGGAGTACTCGTCCTCGTACAGGCGCTCGGCGAGGGTCAGAGCGTGGTCGGCGTGCAGACCGGTGATACGCAAGAGCCGCAGCACTTCACCATTCAGCTCCGGATCCGGATGGCCGGCGATGCGTACCCGGGCGGCGGCGGAGACCAGCGGACGCGCCCATTCGTTCTCCTGCTTGACCAGGTTCGCGATCCGGGCCACGGCGTCGCCCTCGCGACCGGCGGCGAGGTCGGCCCGCGCGCGAAGTCCCTCCGCATGAGGGGTGTCCGCGAGTTCCGCGGCGGCGGGGCCGGAAAGCCAGGAGCAGATCGATTCCGCGGAACCGGGCGCAGAGGCCAGGAGATTACGCAGCGTCTCCGCGGCCCCATCGGCGTTTCCCGTCTCCAGTTGCACCTCGGCGCGCACGAGGGCGAGATCGGGAGATGCGGGGGAACTCCGGCGCAGACGATGGATGACGGACTCGCGGTCCGTGGCGGATACCCCGCGGGCCTCTCGCAACTGGCGGGCGGCCGCCGCGTCGTTGCCGAGAGCATGGTGGCAGGTCGCCTCGATCAGACGAAAGTCGTCAGGCAGGGGAAGGTCCGAGGCCCGGGCTTCGCCCAGCAGTTCCAGGACGGCGACGGGATCGAGGGCGGCGAGAGAGGCGGCGGCGGCCCGGGCCGGGCCGAAATCCATCAGGTGGAAACAGGCCCGGGCGGCTTCCATCCGGACCGCCAGGTCGTCTCCATGCTCCTTCGCGATCTCGCGGATACGATCCATCGCCCGCTCACCTCGGTCGACATCCGGTTCCAGGCGAACGATCTCCGCCCGGGCCTTCAGCTCCGGAATCGGCTCGTCCCGGAGCAGGTCGGCGAGCAGTTCCCAGCCCTCCGCGAAGTCGGGGTGGCGGCCGGTGATTCCCCGGGCGACGGTCATCAGGCTCTCCCGCGCGGGCGGCGAGGTCGTGGTCATGGCAGCGCGCACGTGGGCCACCAGGCGGGCGGGCTCATGAGACGCGAGGTCGAGCGCCTGCTCCACCCAGCCCTCGCCGGCCGCATGACCGCTTTCCAGCAGAGCCCAGCGGACGGTCAGGTCCGAGGGCAACGCCTTGACGATCTTTTCGAGGAGTTGCTTCGCGTGCTCCGCGAGATCGGGGGGGCCGTAGAGCGCGGAGCGCAGATGCATCGCCGCGGGTTTGCCCTTGCCCTAGGCGATCGCCAGGTGGGCCAGCGCAGTGTGGGCCGGTGCGGCTCCGGCGCCGTCCGCGCGCCCCCGGGCCAGGTCCTTCAGCGCGGGGAAGGCCGCCGGGGCGATGTCCGCGGCGCGCCTGGTGAACTTGCGAGCCTCGTCCCAGTCACCGGCCTTCGCCAGCTCCTGCCAGACGACATCGATGACCCGAACCGGGTCTTTCCACTTGCCGAGGTGTTCTTCGAGGAACGCCCGGGCGGTCCGAACCTCCTTCGGCTGATCGGACCTGGCAACCAGCGATACCGCGAGGGCTTCCGCCTGAGGGACCATGCCCACCGTCAGGTACAGCCCCGCGAACCGGTTCTTGAGCTCGTCCGGAAGATCGCTCGGATCCTCGATCCTCTCCCTGAGCGCCCGGGCCGCATCCTGGCTGCCCTTCTTCTTCAGGAGCGCTTCCACCTGTGCGAGGACCTTTTCCGGACTTCCACCCCCGAAGATGCCCATGTACACCCTCTCCCACACCTGATCCGTAGTGAACGCCCCGCATCGGAGACACGGGGGCGACCAGCATAAATCAAGGTAGAGCCAAAGGAAACAGAGCTGCGGTCACCGGACCGCGGTGAAGAGCGCTTCATCGGTGCGGCCGAGCAGTGCGGAGAGGTGGCTCAGGACGCGCGAACTGACGTGGGAGCGGCCGAGAAAGTGGTGGAGCGGCCGGGCGGTGTCCTCGGCGAGGGCGCGAAAGCTCCGACTGAGAAAGGCCGGACGGCGGAAGGGTCGGACGCCGGTTGTGGCGAAGCCGGCCTCGGTGAGATGGCGGGTCAGGGTCTTCCGGGTGAAGTGCGTCAGGTGTCGCGGAACATCGAGGCCGTACCAGGCGGCCCCGGTCCACTTCGCGGCCAGGCTGTCGAAAAGGGGGCAGACGAGATGCAGGACGCCACCGGGTTTCAGGACATCCCGAACGGCGCGCAGTGTCGCCAGCGGAGAGGGAACATGCTCGAGCACGTGCCACATGGTGACGACGTCGAAGGAGCCCGCCTCGATCTCGGTCCCCGGCAGGGTTCCGACCGAGAGCGAAAGCCCCTTTGCCCGTCCTTCCGCCACGGCTCGAGGAACGGCGTCGAGACCCTCCGCCAGCCAGCCAGCCGCGCCCATCCGGGCGACGTAGCGACCGCTGCCGCATCCCAGGTCGAGGAGTCGCCCCTGGCCCCGATACGGAACGTAGCCCACCATCCGCCGGTGCGCCAGCAGCCGCTTCGCCCGGGGAGCATGAACCAGGCGCGAAAGCCACCCGGAGGGATCGCCGGGCGGATAGCCCCGGAAGTTCACCAGGGCGAAGCGCAGGAAGCCGGCCGGCGCGGCCGGGATCACAACGCCGGCGTCGTGGATCTCGTACCCTTCCGGGTAGGCGGCCCCGAGCGTCTCGGGCGTCGGTTGGGGATCCGTCCGGGAAAGACCACACGACAAGCAGCGGACCACCGGAAACTCCCCGGGGAGAGAGAGCAGGCGATCCCGGCCGGTCAGGACGGTCTCGGCGGCGGTCGCCCCGCAGAAGTCGCACGGGACAGGGATGAGTCTGAGGCCGGACATGCCGGGAAGTCTAACAGGGTCGGTCCGCCCCGGAAGTCCCGACTGTGCCGGGAAACCGCCCCTCTGCCCCGACCCTCCGGGGCGAAGGTGGTGAAGCTCGCGGATCGCTTCGACAACATGGCCGCCATCCACCTGATGTCCGAGGAGTGCCTCCCTGGAATCCGGCCCCAGGCGGAACCGGCGATCCGCGAGCTGATGGTCAGCGCGACTACGTGGTGACCTCGATGCGCCGGGTGGTCGTCCCCACCTTCGGAAGCGTCAGGGTCAGGATGCCGTTCTTCGCGTTCGCGGCGATGCTCTCCCGGTCGACTTCACCGCTCAGTTTGAAACTGCGGACGAAGTCACCGGTCTCATACTCGGACCAGGCGATGGACTCCGGCTCGGACTCGGCCGGCTAGATGCGGCCCCGCAAGGTGAGCAGGTTTCGCTCCAGCGTGAGGTCGATTCCGGAGACCGGTACCCCCGGCATTTCGGTGACGATCACCACGTTCTCCGCGGTTTCAAAGATGTCGGTCCGCGGGAGGAATTCCCGGCCCGCGTGGGTGCTCTCCACACCTTCGGGCAATTCCGCTTCCCGCTTCTCGAGGTCATGCTCGGCCTTTTCGTGTTCCTTGGTTGCCATGGATGGATCCTCCTATGCCGTCTTGACTTCGATCCGGTGTGGCTTGTCCACCTCGGGGCGCTTCATCGAGATCCGCAGCACGCCGTCGCGACAGGTGGCGTCCACCGACTCGGCATCGATCGCGTACGGAAGCTGGATGGTCCTTCGAAAGGACCCGCTCCGGCGTTCCCGGCGGTGCCAGGTCCGGCTCTCGTCCTCCTCGTAGCCGGGCAACTCTCCGCGGATCGTCAGGTTGTCGCGGACCGCGGAAATCTCGAGATCGGCCGGGTCCACTCCCGGAAGCTCCGCGGTGACCACCAGCCCTTCCTCGTCGGCGCTGATGTTCACCGGCGGATAGGCCGTCGCACGGGGGCGGCTCATGTCGGCGAACAGCCGGTCCATTTCGCGTCGAAACTCTCCGAGCCGACGCATCGGATTGTGATGGTAGAACCTCATTCGCAACCTCCTCGTGTCAAGGGATGAAACACCGGTAGTTGCATCTCAATCAGCGTGCCAAGCGATAAGTCCGGCACATTGAAATCAGTTAAATAACGACGACGAAACCTCTTAAGTTAATCCATGCGGGTTTCAGCCAATGCTACCGCGACCCAAGAACTGCCAGAATGACAGTCAACCTGCAACACCCGACGGCCATCGGCTCCGCTCCCCCCCCGGGTGGGGAATCCACTGGGCCTTCCCGGCGTCCCGGATCGACCCTGGCGGTCGTCCTGCCCGGACCGCTGCTCCTCGAATGCGGTATCGACAGAATTTGCCGCGCCCGTTCCGCCGAACGAGCGACCTCTTTCTGGGGAAGAACCCGGAAGGAGGAGTTCGGATGGTCATCAGCAGGTTGTTGGTAGAGGCGGACTGGAAGGCCCTGTGGCGCATCTGGTGGGAAACGCTCGACCAGATCGAGGGAAGCGGAAGCGATCACTGGGACCGCTATGCCCTGGCGGTGTTTCTGGACGTCCCCGCCATGGGGCTCCGGGACCTCGTGCCCGAGGCCTTCGAGTGCACCTTTGCGCGGGACTTCGACCTGGTGGGCGAGGTGCGCCGCACCGCCCGGCTCGGCATCGAGCGGATCGAACGCATCACCGGGGAATTGCTCGATCGCCGGCTGCCGCTCGAAACCTGCACCACGGAGATGATCCTCCTTTGGGAATGGAAGCGGGGAATGAAACGCGGTGAGAAGCCGATGGCCTTCGTCAATCGAATCCGGCAACTGCGCGACGAATCGGGGGAGATCGCGCTCGACGACCGGGCGGTCGCGGACTTCATCTTCCGCCTGGCCGGCCGGGAGAGTTGAAGGACGGGGCGGGCTTTCATCCGGACACGTCGTCCCGAACCTTCATCTGCTACACTGCTCCGGCCATGTTTCATCGAACGCATATTGTGATCACCGGTCCTCCCACCGCGGGCAAGACCACCTTCATCGAGCGGATCCTCTCCTCGAACCGATCCCGGTCCATCGACGGGATGCGATGGCGTGGGGCGACCGGCCTCGAACCGGCCCGGGAAGTGCCGGGGGGAGACGAGGACACCGAGCGCTTCTACATCGCCGGCGCCGACATGACGAGCTTGCTTCTCTATCCGCTCAAAGACCTGTCCGGGGCTGCCGATCCGTTCAACGAGACCAAGGTGATGCTCAGCGTCCAGGATGGAATCCTGCACGAAACGGATGAAGCCATCGATATCAGCCAGGTCATGACCGTGCTGATCGTCCGACCGGAGGGTGAATTCGGAGCAGCCTTCGAACAGCTCATGATCTACGGTCTCGGCTGCGCGAATCTGGTCATCTTCAACGTCGATTCAGCCGAGACGCGCGACCTCGCGGAGAAGCTCGAGGCCGCCATCGATCTGATTCGGACGCAGGAACACGAACAGTGGAAGCGGATGCGGACGCGCTGCGACGTGGGCGTGAGGATAACGACCAGGATCATCGACCTCGGCGACCCGCGCGACGCCGAGCTGAAACGCGCCGTGGAGTCGGTCAAGCGGAAGCTGCCGACCGACTCGTACCTTGGCTTCGACGAGTTGGATGATCTCCTGCGGTGCGATCTGCCGGAAACGGTGCAGAGCGTGCTCCGGGTCAAGGTCACCCTCGAGATCATCGATCCTCCCGTCTGGCGCAGACTGCTGCTTCCGGTGGATTGCACCTTCTGGGACCTGCACGTCGCCATCCAGGACTGCATGGGCTGGACCGATTCATGCCCCCACGTATTCGATCTGGTGGGAACCGAAACCTCCGGGCCACTCCGGATCGGACTGCCAGATCCCCACGGCGACAACGGCATCATCCCCGGCTGGACCCAGGAGGTGCTGGAGCACCTGCCTCCTCACTCGGGGGTCAGCTACACCTACGACTTCTGCGAGAAATGGGAGCACTGGGTCGAGATCGAGAGAGTGGAACCGGAGACGCCGGGCCGGAGCTACCCGGCCTGCATCAGCGGAGCGCGTCGGTGCCCCCCCGAGGGCAGCGGCGGCCTCTTCAACTACCCGGTGCTCCTCGATGCGATCGAAAACCCCGATCACAAGGACCATGCCGAGTTGCTGAAGGTTTGCGGCGGGAACTTCGACCCCGAGGAATTCAATCCCGCGCTGGTTCGATTCAGGGATCCGCACGCGCGCCTCAAGTGGCCGGAGCGGCACTGGGCCCATTCGGTCGCCGGTGAGGCTGACCGTGCCTCCGTCCCCGCACCCGACGAAGGCTGAAGCTCCCGTCAATCCGCCGCTCCTTGCAGAGGCCCCCCCCAAAGGATAGGTTCCCTTTCTTGCTCGCGAGTAAGGGAGAGCCTGACCATGTACAAGCGCGTCGAGTCCTGGGTGGACGCCGTCGATCTCGAGAAACGGATCCTTTCTCACTGGAAGGAGACGGATGCTTTCAACAAGCTCCGTGAGATCAATCGGGGCAATCCGCCGTGGTCGTTCCTCGATGGCCCGATCACCGCGAACAACCCCATGGGAGTCCATCACGCCTGGGGGCGCACCCTGAAGGACGCCTACCAGCGCTACTGGGCGATGAACGGCCGGGAACTCCGCTATCAGAACGGATTTGACTGCCAGGGACTCTGGGTCGAGGTGGAGGTCGAGAAGGAGTTCGGCTTCAAGACCAGGGAGGACATCGAGTCCTTCGGCGTCGACAACTTCGTCGAGAAGTGCAAGGAGCGGGTCCGGAAGTACTCGGCGATCCAGACCGAGCAGTCGATCCGGCTCGGCTACTGGATGGACTGGACCGACTCGTATTTCACGATGTCGGACGAAAACAACTACACGATCTGGAGTTTCCTCAAGAAGTGCCACGACCGCGGAAAGATCTACCGGGGCAACGACGTCATGCCGTGGTCGGGCCGGTCCGGCACGGGCTACTCCCAGATGGAGGTCGTCGAGGGCCGCAAGCTGGTCGCCCACGAGGCGCTGTTCCTCCGCTTCCCCCTCCGTGGCCGCGAGAACGAGAACCTGCTGGTCTGGACCACCACGCCCTGGACGCTTACGTCCAACGTGGCGGCGATGGTCAACACGGACCTCGAGTACGTCAAGCTGCGAGGCAAGAGCGACGGCCGGCTCTACTACTTCGCCGCGGAGAACCTGAAAACCGAGCGGCTGAAGCGCCAGTGGGACGAGAAGAAGGAGTGGATCGAGGGTGTGCCGAAGCTCCTGACCCTCGCGGAGATCTTCGAAGCGCGCGGCGGTTACGAGATCGAGGGGTATGTGAGGGGCGCCGAGTTGGTGGGCCTTGAGTATGACGGTCCCTTCGACGAGTTCGAGGCGCAGCACGTCGTCGGCGGATACCCCTTCACCGACGAGAGCATCAAGACCTCCGGCGTCACCGCCCACCGCGCCATCGACGGTGGCCGGGACAGTCGCGGCGACCCGGTGGTCGTCGCTGGTGAGGGAACGGGCATCGTCCACTCCGCGCCCGGGTGCGGCGACATCGACCACGTCATCGCCCTGGCGCGGGGGCTCCCGCACCTCGCTCCCCTCGACGCGGAGGCGAAGTTCCTCGACAAGTTCGGCCCGCTCACGGGGAAGCACGCCCTCGCGGAGGAGACGGTCTCGTGGATCGTGGCGAGCCTTGAAGAGAAGGGACTGCTGATCCACCAGGAGCTCTATCCCCACGTCTACCCCCACTGCTGGCGCAGCGGCGATCCCCTCGTCTTCCGGCTGGTGGACGAGTGGTACATCAACATGGACTGGCGCGATGAGATCAAGGAGGTCGTCAAGTCGATCGAGTGGATCCCGGACTGGGGTGCGGAGCGGGAGATCGAGTGGCTGACCAACATGCGCGACTGGATGATCTCCAAGAAGCGCTACTGGGGTCTCGCGCTGCCCATCTGGGTGTGCGAATCATGCGACCACTTCCACGTCATCGGCGGCAGGGAGGAACTGAAGGAGCGGGCCATCGCGGGATGGGACGAGTTCGAGGGCAAGAGCCCCCACCGGCCGTGGATCGACGCGATCAGGATCGAGTGCGAGGAGTGCGGATCGACCGCGAGCCGGATCCCCGATGTCGGCAACCCCTGGCTCGACGCGGGCATCGTCCCCTACTCCACGGTGCGCTATGGTACCGATCGGGACTATTGGAAGAAGTGGATCCCGGCCGACCTCATCCTCGAGTGCTTCCCCGGCCAGTTCCGCAACTGGTTCTATTCGCTGCTCGCCATGAGCACGATGATGGAGAACACGCGCCCCTTCAAGACGCTGGTGGGCCACGCCCTGGTCCGGGACGAGCACGGCGAGGAGATGCACAAGTCCTCCGGGAACGCGATCTGGTTCGAGGAGGCCGCGGACAAGATGGGCGCCGATGTGATGCGCTGGATCTTCTGCCGCTCCGAGCCGACTCTGAACCTGAGCTTCGGCTACGGTGTCGGCCGGGAGATTCGGGGCAAGTTCTACAACACGCTCTGGAACGTCTACTCCTTCTTCGTCAACTACGCGCGCCTGGACGAGTTCGCGCCGCCGGCGAACCCGACGCCCATCTCCGAGCGCCCCGACTTCGACCGCTGGATCCTCTCCCGGCTGCATGTCATGATCCGCACCGCCCGGGAGGGTTTCGAGACCTACAACACGCGGTCCGTGTGCCTGGCGGTGGAAGATCTGCTCGAGTCGCTCTCGAACTGGTACATCCGCCACAACCGTCGCCGATTCTGGAAGGGAGATGACGAGCGGGACCAGCAGATGGCCTACGAGACGCTCTACGAGTGCCTCTACGCGTTGATCCGGGTCGTTGCGCCTTCCATGCCGTTCGTGGCCGAGGAGATGTACCAGAACCTCGTCCGGAGCCATGACGCGAACGCGCGGGAGAGCGTGCACCACACTGCCTATCCGAGGTTCGACGAGGCCCTGATCGACATCGAGCTGAACGAGGACATGGCCGCCACGGAGCGGCTGAGCTCCCTGGCCCTGAAGGCGCGCGAGTCGGCGAAGCTCAAGGTGCGCCAGCCTCTCGCGACGTTGACCTGTGGCACCGCGAACGCCATCGAGGAGCGCGCCGGAGAGCGGTTCCGGGAACTCCTCATGGCGGAGCTCAACGTGAAGAACATCTGTATCCTCGCCCCCGGCAGCGAGGCGCCCGCCGTCCCGGTGGACTACGTCGCGAAGGCGAATTTGAAGCGCGTCGGCAGGAAACTCAAGCATCTGCTGAAACCGTTCAAGAAGGTGTTCCCGGAAGTGGCCGCCGACTGGGGAGCACGCCACCACGCCGGCGAAACCGCGTTCACGCTCGAGATCGAGGGCGAGACCGTGGTCCTCACCCGCGAGGACCTGTTCGTCAAGGAGGTCGCGCGGAATGCCGCCATCGCGAAAGACGGCGACTCGTGGGCCTCGTTCGACACGTTCATCACCGACGACTTGCGCATCGAGGGGATGATGCGGGAGCTGCTTCGCTCCGTGCAGGTGCTGCGCAAGGAGGAGGGTTTCGAGATCGAGGACCGGATCGAGCTTGTCTGGCAGTCCGACTCGGCCGACGTGGCGACGATGTTCGGGCGCTTCGACGAGTACATCAGGAGCGAGCTCCTGGCGAAGTCCGTCACCGCCGGCGAGGTGGCCGAGGGCAAGGTGGTGAAGCTCTCGGGCGAGAAGGCGAAAGTTTTGATCGTGAAGGCGATGTCCTGACCCACCTCATCAGCCGACCCGCAGAAGGGACGGCCTCCGGACCACCTTTGGCTGCACCAGGTGAAGCCTGGGCAGTGGACGGCTCGCCGGCACCGGCGCGGCATCGGGGGAAGGAGGCCGGATAGATGTGTTCGGTGCAAGGGTCCCCTTTTCTTCCGCCGCTGACACCTCCGACGGCGGGCGGTCATGCGACCGGGAAGAGCAGAACGCCCCACCAGCCAGCCCCAGGCGAGATTCGAGCGAAGCGAGAATCGAGGCGCGTGTTCCAGACAAACAGGGCACAACCTCCGGCCCCGGCCTTCAGGCGTCAGCGTGTGGGGGAGGCCCGCCCCCACCAGGAGCGAACAGCGAAGCGCCTTCGCGGTGCCCGCCCCCACCACAAGCGAACAGCGAAGCGCCTTCGCGAGGCCCGCCCCCACCACAAGCGAACAGCGAAGCGCATTCGCGAGGCCCGCCCCCACCACAAGCGAACAGCGAAGCGCCTTCGCGAGGCCCGCCCCCACCACAAGCGAACAG
>JAJSAM010000031.1 GCA_024274785.1 Planctomycetota bacterium
GAAGGGGGCGGCTGAAGACATCTTCAAAAAGGACAGGCTGTCGAGTAGGATCCGACACGGGCGTGACCTCTTTCACCGTTGGATGTGCCGTCGTAGCAACATCTTACCGGTGCCGTGAGGCGCGCCCATCCTCTTTACGTTCTACACTCGTGAATTATCCGGGTTAAGCTCACAATTGTCTCCAGGCCTTCCTCATCGACTCGCGGCAAGGATTTCAGCGCAGGCAACACCCTTCGAAGAGATGTTCGGAACTCGGATCGTGCTTGAGCTCACGAGGCAGGAGCACGTCATGGACCCCGAACGTGAAGTCAAGCTGCTGGGGACATCGGCGAAGACCTCGTTGAAACCAGAGGTCTTCGCTCTTCCGGCATGTCGAGAATCGAACGGTCCTGTAGACACTGGGCTGAGACTCAGGGAGCAATGATCAGGAACTCGGCCGTTCCGTCCGTATCCAAGCTGTATTCCTGCACCTCTTCGCCATCGACGACACTGGTCACGCTAACAGCCGCGGTGTTCGGAGAGTAGGCACCCTCGTTGTCGGCATGGATGCGGATAGTGTTCGCGCCGCTCTGGAGCGCCAGAATGATCTCCACGGGTGACGATGGTCCCTCAAGAATGTAGTCCGAGAGCACCTCCTCACCCCCCAGTATCACGTCGATCTGGTCGCCGTCAATCAAGGCGTAATCCCAGAGCCGGAGAGCGACGAACCTGGTACTCACGTACACTCGTTCGAGCCCCGCCCCGGCATCGGAGAACGGAACCGCCTTCGCCTCGGAACTCAGGGCGCTTCGTACCAGTCCGTCCTGGATGGCCACCACCCTGAAGTAGTAATAGGCGTCATTCTCAAGCCCAGAGATCGTCATCGACGGACGCGCCGTGAATCCCCAAACGGCGTCGGCAGTGTCGGTGAACGGCAGCCGCGAGTAATAGACACGGTAGCCGGAAGCGTTCGCCACGGAGTCCCACGCCACCGAAACCGAACCATCACCAGGCCATGCCGAGACCCCATCAGGCGCGGAGAACCCGGGCACTGCGGCGATGGCCTTGCTGACCTCACCCATCCGGCCGCCGCGAACTTCGGCCACTCCGAACCACAGGCGGGAACCGTTCGGCAGCGAGGTTATCGTGACCGAACTGCTTGAGCACGACACATAGCTATCAGACTCGGGATCAATGTGCTCGTCGAATGACCAGTACGCGCGGTATTCCCGCCCTCCACCGATAGGAGCCCACTCCACGGTGACTTCACCGAGCCCGCTCCGCACCCGTACGTTCTGCGGGATCAAGGGAACATCCAGGTTCCAGAGATACTGTGCGAAGTCTCCCTTGTTCAGGAGAAACTCCGCCAAAAGCTCGGGCTGAGCCTGGTTATAGCCGGGAACAGAGTCCACTCGATCCAGCAAGGCCTGAACATTTCCACAATTCTCCCCAAGCGATCTGGAAAGGTAGTCCTGAAGACCCAGCAGGTGCCCGCCTACTTCGATGACGGTCTCGAAGCGCTGAACGATCGGGATGCGAGGTGGGTTTGGTCGTATTTCCGCGTAGGCTTCTATCGCGTTTCTGCTGCTGAAGTTGTATGCACAGTGGAAGTCGATGGGGTTTCCATACATGTTCAGTCGCTCCGTTGTATCGGGATGCGCCTTCGTCCCAGGATATCGATACCTAATAGCTGGAATGCCCTCGCCAATCTCACCGTTCCATTCGAGAAGCGCGCCAGTCACTCCGGAGGAAGGATCAAGATACGTCAGGGCGTACTCAGTGAGGACCCTTGACATACTCGAATTTATCAGGGGAGTTTTGTCTCCTCCCCACGGTGTCCCAAGCTTCCATATGAACCCTTCGGCTCCAAGCGAAGCCTTGTACTCGTCTGGATTGCCCGCAGATGTCTCGAAGCTCCGATCGAAGTACGTCGCGTGCCCCGCCTCGGCAACGTAGAGAATGGCGTTGCTTGTATCGGGAACTTTCTTAACGTCGCACCATGGCCTTCCCTCACCATAGTAGTGTTGCGAAGCAGTTGCTGCGAGTGGCCTCGGGGCACCCTCCGAAACATCCAGGACTACTTGAAACATCTCAATATCACCCTCGTGTTCCAGGTAATATGGCGGTAAGATCGCCAAGTAGTATGGCGCACCACTTGCCGCATACAGAAACCAGTACTGAATGACTAGAGCTTCATCTTCAAGTTGAACAGAGTAGTACACAGTTGGATCCTTGTTGACGAAGGCCAGTTTCTGCGCCTGCGACTGTGGCGGAGGAGGAGCGCTGGCACGGTACTGTTTGATATTCCACGAGTTCACCTCACCCTCGAACAATCCGTGCTTGAAGTAGTCGAGGACTTCGTCATCCAGCCGGAGCGCGTAGTCCCGCGAGTCATACCGACCCATGAGATCGGACACGGTCCACGGAGCGGTTATCGGCTCACCCATGTATTCAAGGTGCGCTATCTTCAGGAGATTCTCGAAAGACATCGGGCTAATGTCGTTCTCAGAGATCACCAGTTGCGGTTTGTACATCTCCGCAAGCCTCTTGAGTTCACCATCCGCGCGAACGGCCGCGAACGTGCTCAGGTGCGTGGTGTGGAACCGTATGCGGTCGCCTTCGACGATCCCCCATGTCGATGGCATCCACGTATCCGAGTACTTGTCGTGCATCAGTACCCTGACCAGTTGTCCGTCCGCCCCTCCGGTGATGGGTAGGGTGACACGCAGTGGCTGCGTGAAGGTCTTCTGACCCGACGCGTGAATCGTCACTCCTGACAGGTACTCCTCTCCGACCGGGACTGCCGCCGGCAGGAAGGGCTCTGGGATCGGGTCGCTGATCGTGACCCCGACATCCTCGGCCAACGTATCCGGCTGCAGGTAGACGGTGGCCTCCCCGTTCGTCACGAGCCCCCCGAGATCAGCTGGGAGCTTCGCACCGGATACCTGCGGTAGCGCGACAATACACTCAATCGTGCGGATCAGGTCTGGGGTGCTCGCGGTGATGGTCGCCTTACCCTCACTCCGTGGAACCAACGATCCCGTCGAATCGACGGTCACGACATCCGGGTCTGAGGATTCCCAGAGAACCCGGTTAGTGACCCCGGTCACTCTCCCATTCTCGAGTTCACCCTCGACTTCTACTGCGATCGTGTCCATCGAGTGTGTGACGAGTTGCGGCCCCGCTGAGAACCAGAAGTCCAGGATCGCCGCCTCCTGGTCCGGAATCACCCGAACGGAGACATCGACCTCTGTTTCAGCCCATCTTGCGAAGATCCTGGTCTCTCCGGGTTGCCGGGCCGTGAGCCGACCGGCATCGACCTCGACCGTCTGTGGATCCGCGCTCAGCCAGACCGCTTCATCGGTGACATTCCGGTCCGGCACTCCCCCCGTGGTGCTGAAGAGAAGCAGGCTAAGGGTCGAGCCCGAATCCGCCAGGAACACACCCGTCTTGCCGACTTCCTTTGGTCCAACCTCCGAAGCCATGAGGAGCATCAGAGTCTCCGGAGAAGCCCCATCTCCGTCCGGACATGGAGATCCTCCCCCACCACCTCCGCATCCAGCGATCAGTGTGAGAGCCAGAACTGCAACCAGAGTCTTCATGGGATAGTCCTCTCGTTTGTCGCACCCTACAGTGCACCCCGCTGTCTCATCCGCGCCTCAGCCGCTTCCACAATCAACCGCCGGCTGAACCTTTTCCGATTCCCCCGTTTGCGCTGATACCCTGCTCCCCAAGTCGGTCGAGCAGTCTCGTCTTGAACTCCGCGAAGAGCCCGTCCGCTTCCTCTTGGTCACCGGTTCCGTGGTTCCCCAGAACCACGACATTCACGGCGATTCTGGTCCCGGCATCGTGGGCAGTAAAGGTTAAGGAGGCATCGCTGGTCAACCCGTAGGCCATGTTCTCGAACGCCGAGGCCCCGGATGACAAGGTGATCCGCTTCGCTTCCGCGTCCAGTCCAGTCACCTGGTACTCGAGAGACTTGCCGACCTCCGCGATTACCTTGACCACATCCAACCTCGGATTCTGCAGTTGGATCGTGTACTGGCCGGTGAAACTTTCGGCCTGGCTCACGAGTTGGCCAACCCTCCCGATGCAACCGGAGCAGCACAGCCACAGCGCCATCATCATCAGCAGCATCGGCAGTATCCGACACCTGAACGCGGTGGATTCAACCTTCTCGTTGCTTGTCTCGACAACCGTTTCGTTGTTGCTCATCACCTCGGACCTCCCGTTCTCAGGGCTCATGAATTCGTCAGCTCGGCCACGCCCGGACTACCGGCTCAGGTTCCCGAACAGGCTGGCGACCAGGATCACCAGCAGAGCGAGAATGATGGCTGCCGGAATGGAAGCCAGGGTCCACTTGACGATGAAAACCACCATCGACCCGAACCCCATCCTGATGTCGGTTACGACGACTGACTGTCTGCTCTTCGCGTGCATGTTAAGCACACCTCTCTGGTGTGGATATCCGCCTGACTCGCGCATGTGCGCCGACTGGTTTCCTGCCGCGAAAACAACCGCAGACAGTCACCTCAGTAGTGGTGAACGCAATCGCAGTCGCTGGCTTGCATGGATTCTTTGGATCTTCCGCTAACGCCGCTTTGGGCTGACAATTCAAGTCTTGCCTCCGGGGGAGACCGAAGCACGGGAGAGAGGGCACCCGAGTCGATCCGGACGAATTGTGTTCCGACCGCTATGAGGAGATTCGGACAAGGACGATGCGGGGCCGAAAGGAAGGAAGAGGGGTTTGCACGCTGACCTCAACGGCCATCCTGTATCCAGACCTCCTGACCTACACCCCGATTCTCATGGCGTGTTTTGGCTCGGTCTGAGTTGACTCCGCGGCGAGGACCAGCCGGAGGTCGGAGCCGGGGAACTTCACCCCGAGTTCGTTCAACTCCTCGCAGAGTTGTCGTAACGCCCTGGTGCGGTGATCGGACGACTGCCTGGCGATGGTGACGGTCAGTTGTTCCTCACCGACCTCGATCCGCGCGGATGACTGGAAGATGCTGTGGAGCAAGGTGCGCCCTTCCTCCTCGGTCCGCGCGTACTTGCCGAACAGCCGGCGGTAAAGGTCCGACTCCTGCTGGTAGGCCACCATCTTGATACATCGACCACCAGCTTCTGTTGGGGCTTGAGACGCCGCAGATCCTCTGCGGAGATCCGCTCCGGGAGCGCATTGATCTGCGAGGTCAGCTCCTCCAGTTCCGCGGTGGCCTGCTCGATCTTCTTTCGGAGCCCGGCGTTGGCAATTTTGAAGTCGCCCAGGGTGGAGCAGCGGGACTGGTCGCTGCCTTCCAGTACTTTGCCCAGTTTGGCCAGGAGATTCTCGAGCCGCACCCTGGCCCCGGCCCGCTTCTTCTCGAGATCCCGTCGCTCCGGATTGGGGCGATCCGCCTGCTCCGAGAGCTCTTCCGCTCCGTATTCCGCCTTCATGTACTTGAAGAAGTTCTCCTGTCGCCACCGGGAGAACATCCGGATCAGCACCTCCAGCGCCGGAAGGTCCATCCGGGTGGTCAGCACCTGGGTTGCACCCACTCCGTCCTCCCGGAGCCTCGACACCTGCCGCATCAGAAGCCAGGGCTTGGCTTTTCTGGTCTTGGTAGCCGTCACCCTGGTCCCCACGGGGACCTCAGCCTTGTCGTGGATCTTCCAGATCTTCGGCGCTCCGTCGGCTTCGATGCAGATCTCCTTGAAGTCGTTCACGGGCACCGGGTCCGGCCCCCCCTTGCGGTAGGTGATCAGGTCGAACTTTGCTTTCTTCAGCTTGGCGAAGAGCTTTGGACTGTAGCCCCCGCGATCGAAGACCACGGTCACCCGCTGTTCCTCGCCGACCAGCGACCGCACCTCGGCCAGCACCACCGGCAACATCCTGGTGAGTCCCGCATTGAGCTCGCTGGTGACCACGAAAAGAGGATCCCCGGCGGCGTCGTTGACCCAGGTGTCGGTGGTGGCTGGTGCCGAAATCCTGGTGGCGGTCAGGTGCGCCTTTCCCAGCGGATGGTGGCCGTGGTACTCGCGGACGTGTCCGTCCAGGTGGAGGAACCCCAGGCGCCCGGCGTCCTCTTCGATGCGAAGCTCCGCCAGGGCACGCATCAGCTCCTCGCCCTGACCGGACCGGGCCAGGCGGTGGAGCTTTTTTCGAAGCGTCTTCATCTCCGGCATCCGGTCCAGCCCCATGATCCGTCCCAGATCCCCCGGCGGATACTCCTTGAGGTTCTCCGGACGCCGGATCCGAAGCAGCGCCATCAGGAACAGGCACACCACCGTGCTGCGCAGTCCGTAGAAGGCGGGGCCCAGCGACCGGTAGATCTCCTGAAAGACCTGAAGCACCCCGCTGCCAACCAACAGCGGGATGGCCACCAGCACTCCGGCTCGGGGAAGCCGCTTGGCGTTCGCAAAGAACGGGGCGGCGTCGTCGAGCATCCCCGGGCGCGCCATCTCCCGGTCGAGCATGCGGCAGAGCGGATCCAGGTCGAAGGTGTCGGCGGGGGCGACCACGGTCCCCGTTTCCCGGTCATCTTCCTTTCGAGCTTCCTCTTCCTGCTCCTGCTGGTCTTCCCGTTGCGCCTGCTCTGCGAGGAAGAGGTCCCTTGCCGCTCGCCTTGGGGCGGGAGAGTCCAAGACGCTTCAACTCGCGGCGAACGGTGGTCTCGCCCACTCCCAGGCGCCGAGCGATCTCCCGGTTTCCGACCCCTTCCTCGAACCACCGAGCCAAGAAGGCGCGTTCCGCGGCGGAGACTCCCCGGGGCCGGCCGGAACGGGGCAGGTCGGAAAGACCCTCCAGCCCCTTTTCACAATAGTGCTGCTCCCACCTCATCTGGGTCCGTATGGAATGACCAAGAGCGGCGGCGATTTCGCCCTGAGTGGCGTGCTTGCCAAGGCGTAAGGCCACTGCCACGAAGCGGAAGGTCACCGAGTCTAAACGGGCAAAACGGTAGATCGGGAAGCTGTGGCAGAAGACGACGCAGAAGCCATCCTCTTCCACCAGTTGCAGATCTCGGTTGATGAAAACGTGGCCTTCCGGAAGCTACGGAAGCTCAATGGGGAGCAGCGGTTGGTCGGTGGGCACCATGCGCTGAAGTTGAACAAAACAACCCGGCCATCTCAAGAAATACACGCCATAACTAACGGCGCGTTTTGGCGCCGCGAGCGCCTTGCAGCACGCTAGAATTAAGGAATCTGGGGGTGTACGTCAGGAGGTCTGGACACGGGCATCCAGACCTACCTCCAGCGAGTGGAGCGGATCGACGAGACCATCGAGGGTCAAGGAGATCGACTTCGGCAATCAGCGGAACGTCGATCACCTGCTCGTGGAAGCCGGCCGTCGTCAGCTCTTCCCCTGGAGCAAACTCGGGAAGGTCGAAAAAGCGTGGCGCGAACCCCCTCACCCTGAGTTCCGGGAGAGGAACGGTTGGTCGCTCTACAACGCCTTCACCGAGACGAGCAAGGAGTTCCCCATGCGGAAAGAGATGAAGAGCTGCGACCAAATCCGTCGCCTGATCATCAGCGAGAACCCCAGCCACAGGTAGTGGCAAACCGGGAGGGGAGCCCCTCAAGCTTGGACGCTCGGGGCTCCTCCCCCTCACCTTCGACCCCCTTGAGAAAGGAAGTCTCAGATGCGATTGGATTCCCACGTTCCGATTTACCGGGTCGCTCTTGTTCGTGAGGGCGAGCTCGACCTGGACGAGGAACCCATCACGAGCCCGTACATCGTCGCGGACATCGCTTCGAAGATGCTCGCTGACGCGGACCGGGAAGTCTGCCTGGTGTTCCTCGTGGACAGCAAGAACAGAATTATCGGAGTGAATACCGTGAGTGTCGGAACCTTGAACTCGTCCCTGGTTCACCCCAGGAGGTCTTCAAGCCGGCCATCCTCGCCAACGCGTGCGGGGTCATATTCGTACACAACCATCCAAGCTCAGATCCCACCCCGAGCGAGATGGACCTCGACATGTTCAAGCGTCTTAGAGCAGCCGGTGAGATCCTCGGCATCGACCTCCTCGACGCCATTGTCATCGGCGGACACGAGCATTACTCGGCGTGTACCAGCCGGATCTTCCCTGCCACGAGCCTGTCGCAGATAGGTAGAGGTTCGCGCCGCACCCCTTCGTGTTCCGCCGTGCTTCTTTCTTCGCGGCGGGTTTTTCTCCTCCCTGTCAACCCCGGGCGCTTCGGGTCAGCTTCTGCCCTGTCTCTCTCCGGGCTTCAGGGACTCGCGCCAGTTCTTGAATGGAACGGCGGCTGGGGGAGGTCCCCTTTCGTCCTCGTGAACGGGGTCGTCCGAGAACCACCCGACCAGTCGATACCAATCTCCTTCCGAGAGAAGAGCATGGATGGCCGCGAGCGCGGGACGCAATCTGCGAGGATCCACCTTCCTCAAAGCCAGACAGCCGGTCCGAGCATCGACCACGGCTGCCCACGTGACCTGGCTCCCGTCCTCGTCGAAGAACACCAGATGCACGTTGCAGGTCTCCACTCCCCAGTGGCACAGAAACCCGCCGTCGGCGTCTTCGTACTGCTCCAACCCACTCGTGCTGAAACCATGGGAACGCATCGCCTCGGATAGGGCCCTGAGTACGGGCAGGCCGTACCACTCCGGTCCACCGATGTCTGGGAGTTCCTCCGAAGGAGTCCTGAACACTACGACCTGGAAGGTTGTCACGTGTGCTTCCCCTACTTCCGCCAGAAGCCGCAGCCGTCTACCCGTCTTCCGTGCCCCCCGCATCCTCCGCATCCTCACGCACACCGGGATCCACGCCGAGATCGGAGAACTTCATGCCATTCCAGAAGTTCGCGAGGATCGCCTCCTCACCGTTGCTGACCGACAGGGTAAACATCGTCTTCCCACGGAAAGCGGCAATGGTGGCGTCCCGGCCCTCCTGGATGATCGAGATGCCCTTCCATCCGTCCTTCTCGACCATCTCGATCTTCTGGTTCGGGTCCCGGTTCATCATCTTCCGCATCTGCGGGTCCTCGTAGATCTTCAGCATGGCCTTTTGCGATTCGACCAGCTGGGGGGAGGAGGAGAGCATGATCTCCACCCGCACCCCGTCGGATTCCCGGGTGTAGGTGCGAGATGCCGAGTTCCACTGAAACGCGCCCTCTCCGCTCCCCCACGAGCCCGAGTTGGTCTCGGGATCCCCGCCCTTCCAGCCCTCCGGGACCGCCGGAAGGCAGCTCGCGAGGTTCCTGGTAGCCATCTGTTGCAGGAGGAAAATGGCCTTCTGCAGATGATCGATGGCCGCCTGGGTCCGACCGGCGGTCAGCGCCGCCCGCCCCTGGTCGATCTGAGCCAGGGCGGCTTCCTTCGGATCCTCGGCCAGCCCGGGACGAACCAGCACGACGATTGAAAGCACGGCCAGAACCACAACGCACGCCACCCCTCCTGTCGTTCTTTTCATCGGATTCCCTCCCACAAGATGATTTCGCTTGCCCCGATCCTACCCCAGAACGGTCTCTGTTTGCCCATCGGCCGACCGCCGGAACCGCAGGCTCCCTCAAGACCGTTCCCCCGAATCGGAATCGCTCAATCCGGCATCGTGAATTCCCACGCGCACCACGTCCCCTCATGATGCTCGTCCGGGGGGCAGGTGACGCAGGTGACCGCGATCCTCTCATCCACCGCCTTCGCGAAAGAGGCGAACTCCACGTCCCCCACCGCCTTGCAGGGAAAGGGATCCATGCCCTTCCGGTTCCGGGCGTCCTGCACGCGGCAATCGATCATGGCGAACCGGAGAGTGTTCGCATCAACCCGCTCGAACCGCGTGCGATTGAGGACCGCGTACATCCGCCGGGAGAGACAGATCGCCAGAGCGTCGAGCCCGCCACCGTTTGCAATCGAGAAACGCTTGCGGATCCGCATGGCTTCGATCGCGGCAAATCGCCCCCACGCATCGGCGTCGGCGGCCATCGCGGCCTCCATCCCGTGGGCCTGCTCGACCGCCTGAAACCACACTCCATCATGGGCGAGCCAGTTCTTCGCGAAGTCAGAAAGGACCCCACGCAGGGTCTCGATGTCGAGGTCGTCGAAGGCGTCGGTCATGGCTGATGTCCCGGGTACTGGTTTCCATCCATCTTAAGACACGTCTGAGAATAGCTGCTGCATTCGAGGGCCGCTGCATCCCGCCCAGCGGCGTTGCTCATCGGTTGAAACCAGCAAAGTCGCGCCCTCCTCACGCCTTGCTTTCTCGGGCCCGGCGACGCTCTCGATGCAACGGTCGCACTGATTTCCAGACGAGGCATCACGGTGGCCGGGACCGGGAATCGCCCACCATCGGGCCGCCATCCCCTCGCACCCTCGCCAGGACCCGCTCGACCCGGTTAGAATGCCGCATCCTTTCCGGCAGCGAGGGTCCCGACTTGCATCCATTTCTCGTCAAGACCGAGCACGTCGAAGCACTCGAAGAGACGCGCAGCCTCCTCCTGCGCCTGAAGCGCCTGACCACCGAGATCGGGGAGAATCCCCGCGAGGCCGACGAAGTCGCCGCGCTCCTCTCCCACCTCGATGACATGTTCCTGGTGGTGATCGTCGGAGAGGTGAAATCGGGAAAGTCGTTCCTGGTCAACACGCTCCTCCGGGCCGAGGTCTGCGACGTGGGGCCGACGCCCGTCACCGATCGGGTCACGATTCTCAAGCACGGCAACGAGGAGGAGACCGTCGAACGGGAGGAATGGGTCCGGGAGCGCACCGTCAGGAGCGAGCGCCTGCGCGGGCTCTGCATGGTCGATACACCCGGCACGAATTCCATCGTCCGCCGCCACGAGGAAATCACCCACCGCTTTCTCCCCCAGGCCGACCTGGTGCTCTTCGTGACCTCATGCGACCGCCCGTACACGGAGAGCGAGAACCAGTTCCTCCACCTGATCAGCGAGCGCTGGCGCCGAAAGATCGTCTTCGTCCTCTCGAAGACCGACATCAAGGAACCGGAGGAAGTGGCGGAGATCCGGGAATACGTTCGCAACTGCTGCCGGGAGCAACTCGGATTGGACCCCGTCGTCCTCCCCGTCGCGGCGAAGCCGGCCCGGGCCGCGCTCGACGAAGGCCGGGAAGAAGACCTCGAGGGGACCGGCCTCCCCGCCCTGGAGGAGTACGTCCTCCTTCGTCTCGACGATCGGGAAAAGACCCGCCTTCGCCTCTTCGGCCTCCTCGACGGCGCCCGGTCTGTCCTCAAGAGGGTCCGCGAGTCCGTCGGCGACGTAACGGTCCGGCTCGAGCGCGACCACCGCATCCTGGCGGAGCTGGAGCAGGAGCGGGAAGAGAAGCGGCGGGATCTCAAGAACGCGCGACACATGCACCTCGCCCGCCTGGCGCGGGAGTTCACCGACTTGCGGGAGAAGGGGGAGAAGTTCCTCGACAAGCGACACCGGATGTTCCGCCTACCTACGGTGAAACGCAGAAAGAGGGTCGAGGAGGCGTTCCGGAAAGAGGTTGTCGATGGCCTCGATGAACGGATCGCGCAGGCTCTTTCCGAGGCCGTCACCTGGCTCGGAGAGGAGACCCTCCGCTTCTACCATTACGCCCTCGAGGTCTTCACGAGGAAGATCCGGGGCAACGGGCCGGACCGGACCGAGGCTCCGCCCGCGACGCAGTTCGAGACCGAGCGGGAGCGCATTCTCGACGGGATCCGGGGCCGGTTCGTCGAGTCCATCGAGCGCCTCGATCCCAGGGCCCACAGCCGGGACATCCTCGATGCGGCCCGGCGGGGCATGGGCCTGTCCGCGGCCGGCCTCGGCGCGGGCGTGCTGTCGGCCGCGGTGGCGACCGCCCTGGTGAACCTGTGGTGGTCCGCCATCGCGCTCCCCTTTCTCGCCGTCAGCCTGGTCGCCCTCGGCATGGCGAAGGGGAGGGCCCGGCGGAACTGGGCAAAGCGAGTGTCCGCACAGGAGCGGATGTTCCACCAGGAGCTCTCGACCGAACTCTCGAGAGGTATCGATGCGACGATCGACGACATCGTCCGGATCTACGAGCCCTTCCTCGGTTTCTACCGCGCCGAGGTTGCACGGATGAACGAGGAGCAATGCCGGATCGACCTTCTCGAGGCCGACCTCGACGCCGCCCGCGACCAGGTCGAACTCGTCACCCGGGCCGAGAGCCGACCTCCGCGGAGGAAGGCGGGCGAAAACGCATGACCGGACGCCCACCGAGAATGTTGAAGAACACGACGACGAGGATATCCTCCAGCACTTCAGGGCCGTGAAAGGGAGCCACGCCGGTGCTCGGTTCCGCCGATGGATGCGTCCGGCACCCCGAAAGAGCGAATCCCATGGGTCGACGAGGCCCACCTTGACCATCACCCGATCAAAAAACCGAACCGGAGGCGAACGTGCGCACGAACACCACCTTGATCCTGGCCTTCCTCGCGGTCCTTTTCCTCGTTGCCGGCTGCAACGGGACCGAGCAGCAGTCGCCCGGCGGCGATGCGGCCGACGAGACGACCAACCCCTCGGGGCCGGCCGCGTCGGCTCCGGGCTCCGCCGCGGAGGGAGCGGTCATCGAGACAATGAACGCCGGCGGCTACACCTACATCCTGGTCGACGTCGGTGAAGGACCGGCCTGGTATGCGGGCCCCCAGACCCAGGTCGCAGTGGGCGAAACCGTCCTCTTGCCGGTGAACGCGATGCCCATGAGCAACTTCAAGAGCACCGCCCTCGACCGCACCTTCGAACTGGTCTACTTCGTGGGCTCGATCGGCAAGACCGGTGCCGCCGCCGCCACGAGCGCGGCCCAGAGCCCCGCGCCCGCCGCCACCCCCAACATCGAGATCACGGGCATCGAGAAGGCCGAAGGTGGCCTGACCGTGGCCGAGATCTTCCAGGCCGGCGCGGACGGCTCGGACCAGGAAGTCGTCGTCCGCGGCAAAGTGGTCAAGGTCAACGCCGGCATCATGGGGAAGAACTGGCTGCACGTCCGCGACGGTTCGGGCGAGGCGGGGAAGAACGACCTCACCATCACCACCCAGGACATCGCCAAGGTCGGCGACATCGTACTCATCACCGGCAAGATCGTCACCGACCGGGACTTCGGCGCAGGCTACAAGTACGAACTCCTGATCGAGGACGCGAAGGTGGTGGTGGAGTAGGACTCCGCCCGGGGAGGACGAGATCAGGACCAGCCCGGCGCCGCGAAGCACCCCCCTCGGAAGGGTGATTCGGGCGCCGGCTGACCCACCGGTCGCCGATCGGACCGGGGAGCTACCCGGCCTTCACCGTCGCATTCGTCGTGATGAACTGTGCGGTGCCCGGTTTCTTGGCGACGGGATCGGGGACCGGACCGCCCGGAGTCGGCTGCATGGCGGGCGCCATGACCGTGAACTCCGCCATGAACGGGGTGCCCTTGATCAGGATCGCCTTGTTGTCGTTCTTGGTCGTCGCCGTCTTGTTCGTGGGGTTGATCGTAACCTTGAGCGTCCCCGTGCCCGGGGTGACGAAGGGCGGCGAGGTGTAGGGCAGCGGAACCAGCAGCGGCGGTGGAAGCTCATCCCCCTCCAGGCAGACCGGCATGAAATTGACCATCATGCTCGAACTCGTACCGATGAGCGGAACGGGAGGTATGATGGGCGGCACGATCGTGGGGGGGGGAATCGTGATCTGGATCATGTCGCCGGTCCTCATGATGAAGTCTGCGGGCAAGGCATTTCCTCCGACGAGATCGGTGACCTGAAAAAAAGCGCCGGCCAATTGTAGCGAAGTCCCGGACGGAGACCTGATTGTATCCGGTAATCGATCTCCGCGGCACAGGCCGCCCCGCCACGGGTCAAGCCGTTCCGGGACGGACCGGAAGCCGGGCGCTACGATAGTTCTGGTTCCCAGTCGTTACGATAGTTCATGGTCTCTTTGGGCATGGGCTCTTTCCGCCGCACGGCCGCCTGGGTGCTGGCCGCCAACCTCGGTGTCTTCCTGCTGCTCTCCGTGGGTGGCATGCTGCTCATTTCCGGCCACGACAACGCACTCGCCCGGTCGATCCTCAGAGACCATCGCGGCACGATCGCTTCGATCTACAGCCGCATCCTGCTCGGGTACCTGCTCGCCGGGCTGGGGGCCGCGTTTCTGCTGTACCCGTTCATGAAAGGGTGGAAGGCGGCGCTCGGCTCCATCGGCCTCCTCCTCGCGCTCGTCCTGCATCTCCTGACCAGCGAAACCCAACTGGTCTACGGACCGGTCCAGACGCTCTATTGCACGATCCACGACGCCATCCCCGAGTTCGTGCGAAACCTCTATCACCCCATGATCCTCGAGGTGGCGTTCGGCGTTTTCGCACTCTGGTCCATGCACCGCTGGACGATACGCTGGTCGCTCAAGCTGAAAGCCGGGCTCGTTCTGATCGGCGGCGGCGCCTGGTTCCTGCTCCACCTCCCGGGCGAAGTCTTCACCGATGCTTCTCGCCCGAACTTCGTGCTGATCGCCTCCGACTCCCTGCGCGGCGACCACCTGCACACAAACGGCTACGCTCGCAAGACCTCACCGAACATCGACGCGCTCGCGGCACGCGGCACCAACTTCAGCCGAAACCTCGTCCCGACCGCGAGCACACATGAATCCTGGGTTTCGCTCCTCTCCTCGACGGAACCCCGCGTCAACGGCCTGCGCCACATGTTCCCATCCCGCGAGAAGGTCGCCGAGGTGGAGGCGAAGCTCACCTTCCTTCCAACCGTGCTCGGAAACCACGGCTATCAGACCGCCGCCATCGGCGGGTGGTGCGGATCGACCTTCAAGCTGCTCGATTTCGGGTTTCAAGAGATCGATGTCTCAAACACGCAGAACCGGAGCGCCCTCATCGCGGAGGCGGCGCTCACCACCCACCTGCCGGCCGCCGCGTTCATGGACAACCCGATCGGACGCCTGATTCTCCCCGAACTCGAACGGGTCTCGTTCACGCGCAGCGCGCCGGCGCTGACCAGGATGGCGAAGAACTGGATCTCCGACGCGGCCGGCAGGGAAGGCGAGCCGTTCTTCCTCACCGTCTTCTACCACGTCACTCATCTGCCGTACTCGTCGACCTACCCGTACTACACGGCCTTCACCGACCCGGACTACCGCGGCGATAACCGCTACCGCATCAACTTCAAGATCGACCGCATGATCAAGCGCGGCTTCGACAACGACCTCGAAGAAGCTGAAAAGCAGCACATCATCGACCTCTACGACGGTTGCGTGCGGGAGTTCGATGCCCAGGTGGGAGACCTCGTCGCGCACCTCGAGGAACTCGGCCTCCTGAAAAACACCATTGTCGGGGTCTGGGGCGACCACGGCGACGACCTTTACGAACACGGCACCACCCTCGGCCACGGAGTCACGCTCTTCGGCGGCGACCACGCCAACACCCCTCCGGCAATCTTCGCGGGTCCAGGCATCCCGCACCGCCGTGTCGACGAGCTGACACGTTCCATCGATCTTCCCCCCACCTGGCTGAGGTGGCTCTCACTCCCCCCGGTAAAGGCGTGGCAGGGCGTGGATCTCAGCGGCGAAGTGCCGGCCCTGTCCGCGCTGCTCGAGACCTCGTACCTGCTCTACCGCCAGCCGATTCCGGACCTCCTGCCGGGAGAGGTTCCCCAGCAGTTTCCGAAGTTCGACCACGCGACGTTCCTGGACCCCGACTTCGGTTACAACCTCGTCTTGCGCGACGAGTTCACCGACGACCTCATCCGCACCAAGTGCTTCGCGGTGCGGGAAGGGGACTGGAAGCTGATCTTCGTTCCGGGCGAGAACGGCCCCATCTACCGGCTCTTCGACCTCGCGACCGATCCGCAGTGCCGGCATGACCTGCGCGCGGAGCAACCGGAGACGTTTCAGGCGCTGAAGCGAAAGCTGCCGGAACACGCGCGCTGACCCCGGCAAGCCCCGGCCCAATCGGAGGGCGAAGCTCCGTCGCCGCCGCGATGGGGCTGGTGCGATCGCCGCTGGTCATGCGCGGACGAGACGGAACTCGTCCCTCCGAAGCGCCGGCGCAGGTCATACCGCGTGAATCAAGCGGGGCCGCCGCGATCGTGTCGCGGCGGCCCCGAGTGTTTTCCGTGGTCGAACTAGATCTTGCGAACGTTCGTCGCCTTGGGACCCTTCGGGCCCTGGGTCGTCTCGAACTCCACCCGCTCACCCTCGACGAGGGTGCGGAACCCATCCATGTTGATCTCGGACTGGTGGACGAAGACGTCGCCGCCACCTTCCTGCTCCAGGAAGCCGAAACCCTTGGTGTCGTTGAACCACTTCACGGTGCCTTGAGGCATGACAATCACTTCTTTCTTCGTAAGACAATGCGCGACTCCGGGAGGCAGGAACAGACCCACCATGGAATCCCGGACGACGGCTTCACGACTCTGGGTGGGGTGAGACGGTGGGATACTCTTTCGAGGGACCGGTACGTTCACGTAAGCCCAAGTCAATCAGGAACTCTAGCACACCTTGTTGAGACGCAATGTTAATTCCGGAAGAATGCGGTCGAACTGCTACGGGCCCGCGGACGGAGGGCGGGCCTCGCCGCCTTCCGGGACAAAACGGTATCCCGCATCGCGGATGGTGAGGAAGTGGCGGGGGTGGGACGGGTCGGGCTCGAAGATCTTGCGCAGGCGGTGGATGAACTGGTCCGGGGCGCGCGTGACCAGGTTGCCGGGAAGGTCCCAGACGCTCCGGAGGAGTTCCTCCCGGGAGATCACCCGGCCGGCATTGCCCGCGAAGTACTTGAGGAGCCGCATTTCCAGGTGGGTCAGATGGACCGGCTCCTCCCCCACCGTAACGTCGAAGGTGTCGAAGTCGATGCGGGCGCAACCAAAGCGAAGCGTGGTGCTCGGACCGGCGCCGGTCACCCTTCTCGAGTGCATCGTGAGCAGGTTTCTGACGCGGCTCAGGAACTCGTCGAGGTCGAAGGGCTTCGTCAGGTACTGGTCCGCGCCGACGGCGAAGCCCCGGGTGCGATCTTCGGCCAGGGTCCGGGCGCTCAGGATGAGCACCGGCACGTCGTTGCCATCCGCGCGAACGGCCTCGCACACCGCGTAGCCACTCATCTCCGGAAGCATCAGGTCCAGCACCACGAGATCAAATCCCGCGGCGTCCTCCCTCAGGAGTTCCAGGGCCGCCGGACCATCCTCGACCGTCGTGACTTCGTAGCCCTCCGCCTCGAGATTGAAGCGAATCCCCTCCGCGAGGTGTTCTTCGTCTTCCACCACCAGGATCTGAGCTGGCTCGCCCGGCGTCTTCATCCGTCACCGCTCCTTCCGTCCCTGCCTCGCTTCGGGAACGCCCACCCCTCCCGATTCCGGGACAGGCTCTCCGGCCAGTTCGAGTTCGAAAACCGCCCCGGAACCGATCTCCGGATCGATCACGCTGATCCGCGCCTTCAACCGGTCCGCGATCTTGCGCACGATGAAGAGGCCGAGCCCGGTGCCCGGTTTGGAGCGCTCCAGTTCCGAGCCCAGACGGACAAACCGGCCAAAGATCCTCCCACGCTTTCTGACGGGGACACCCCGGCCATTGTCGGCAATGCGGACGATGGCAAGGCGCTCCTCCACCAGGCGCACGCGGATGTTGACCCGGGGAGGGGTGCCGGCGTATTTCACCGCATTGTCGATCAGGTTCCGAAGGAGTACGAGAAGCTGAGTGCGGGGTACGCGGACGATGCACGGCGAAAGATCGAGGCTGATGACGTCTTCGGCCACGCCCTGCCTCCTCCACGTGATCTCTGCGCACTCCCGGACGGCGTCGGAGAGCAGGACCGGTTCGACCTTCTCGGAGGAAGCCGGGGCCTCCAGGCGGCCGGCGTCGAGCATGTGGTCGATCAGGTGGTCCAGACGTTCCAGGTCCTTCAACATCAGCTCGTAGAATCCGTGTCGACGCTCAACCGGCACCGACCGGCGGCGCAGAGTCTGGAGGTACAACTTCATCGACGCGATGGGACTCTTGAGTTCATGCGTGACGCTGTCGATGAAGTTCGACTGCCGTCGCGCGAGGTTGATGGCCTTGATCGTCAGCCCCATGTAAACCGCCATGCCGACGAGCAGCAGCGCGATGAAACAGACCCCGACGGTGAGGAGAACGATCTTGAGACTCCCCATTCCACGGTCCGTCAGGGCGCTCGCCCCGACCATGATGATCCACCCCACGATGAGCACGGCCAGCATGCTCATCATCACCACGGCGAGCGTGATCGGCAGTTTGAGAGAGCGGCGCGGGGTCATCCGCTGTCCTTTCGGGGCGAAGCAATCAACCTGCGCGAGCGTACCCCGATCCGCGAAAACGCGATACGGAGTATTCGGGGATGGCGACGGGGCCGGTGGTGCGGCGCCGGAGTTTCCCCACAATTGCGTAGGGTGGAAGCCGTTCCCATTGTACCGTGCGGTAGTGTGCGCCAAGAGGGCGCTCGGGAATTGCACCCCCCGGCTGGGCCGGGCGGCATCTTACCCCCACCGTAGTGTCCCCCCGCGGCGGATCACATCGGACGAACAAAGCCGCACTCAGGAGTCTCATGCAGTTCACAGAATTGGACCTCGACCCGCGTCTCCAGAAGAACCTGCGGGCGATCGGTTTCACCCACCCCACCCCCATCCAGGAGCAGACGATCCCCGCGGCGCTCGACGACCGCGACATCCTCGGCTCCGCCGAAACCGGAACCGGCAAGACCGCCGCGTTCATGCTTCCCCTGCTCGATTATCTGATCAACACGAAGAGGACGAAGATGCCGCGCGCGCTGGTGCTGGTTCCCACCCGGGAGCTGGCCCTGCAGGTCGCGGAACACGGCCGGGAACTCGCCCCCGGCCTGCCCATCCACTTCACCACGGTCTACGGTGGAGTGAAGCTCGGCCCGCAGATCAACGACTTCCGCCGAGGCGTGGACGTGGTGATCGCCACCCCGGGCCGCCTCCTCGACGTCCTGCGCCGCGGCCACGTCCGCTTCGACCGTCTCGAGACGCTCGTGCTGGACGAGGCGGACCGGATGCTCGACATCGGTTTCCTCCCGGACATCCGGCGCATCGTCCGCCAACTGCCGACGAACCGCCAGACGATGCTCTTCTCCGCGACGATCGCCCCGGTCTACCGATTGGCGGGCGAAATCACCTGCGACCCCCTCCGCGTCGAAGTGGAAACGGCCCCGACCCCCGAGGCGATCGAACAGGTCTTCTATCCGGTGATGGAACATCGGAAGATGGACGTGCTCGAGCATCTGCTCACCGGCGAGGACCTGCACAGCGTCCTCGTCTTCGCGCGCACCAAGCGCCGGGTCGACGAGATCACCCGCCAGTTGAAGCGAAGCGGCGTGAACGCCGAAGCGATCCATGGCGACCGGCGCCAGGATGAGCGCATCCGCGCCCTCGAGTCCTTCCGGGCCGGCCGCATCCGCGTGCTCGTCGCCACGGACGTCGCCGCGCGCGGCATCGATGTTTTCGGCATCAGCCACGTGGTGAACTACGATGTCCCGATCAAGTCGGACGACTACGTGCACCGCATCGGCCGCACCGGCCGGGCCGAGGCGGCGGGTTGTGCCTGGACCCTGGTCGCTCCGCAGGACGAAACGATGGCCGAACGGATCCAGAAGGTCGTCAACCTGACCATCGAGCGCCGGGCGCCGGAAGGTGTGGATGCCGGCCGCCCCGCCGTGGTGCAGAAGAAGGAGAAGGTCGTCCGCAACGGCGGCTGGACGGGCCCTTCACGCCGGAAGCGCTTCTGAGCAGCCAGACCGGGAGCTTCGATGAACACGCCCCAGGATCCGGGTCGCACCCGGGTGATCATCGCGATCGTCCTGCTCCTGGCGGTCGAGATCACTCCGCTGCTGACACAGCCCGGAGCGGACCTCGAGCAGGTGGCGATCCGCCTTGGTATCCTCGCGATCCTGCAAGCCTTCCTGTGGCAGGGCCATGGCTGGGCACGATTCCTGTCGATCCTGCTCTGCGCCCTGGCCGCGATCCTCGCCGGATACCTGGTCTTCGCCGAGCGGGACCTCCGGATGGCCCCCGTCATGCTCGGCGCGGGCATTGCCGGATACCTGCTGTCGACACCGGAGGTGAAGACGTTCCAGGAACGGCAGCGCTCGAGAACCTGACCGGCGTGAGGGGTACCGGGCGAACCCAGGCGGAGTGCCAAAACCCCATCGGAGGGCCGAGGGCCGTCTCGACCACACCCGCTCGATCGTCCTCCCCGGAAGTCTGGCCGGTGCCGGCAAGTCGTCCGCCGACCTCTCCAGGTGAGTGGAGTGCGTACCGTTCTCCGGCACCGGCGTAACCACCGTGGACGGCGGACCGTCGGGACTGGCCGGGCACCTGAGACGCGGTGATCCCCCCTTCTCCCGGCCTACTTCCCGAACACTTCCCGCTCCCACCAGCGGCGCCAGCGGTGCACGGCGGCGGAGCGCTCCTCCAGCGAACCCTTTGCCTCGAAGCCCATCATCTCCCGGGTCAGGAAGCGGAGAGCGGTTGCGGCCTCGGCGCGCATGCCGGGGTCTTTCGAATCGAGGAGGTTGATGAGGTCCGGGGCCGCGGTGATGTCCCCGATCATCGCCAGGGACCGGACGAGTTCGACTCGCATGCTCTTCGCCTTCTCGCGGGTGAGCAGGGCGAGCAGGGCCGGGACCGCCTGCTTTCGGGCCAGTTTGCCGAGACTTCGGATCGCTTCCTTGCGAATACGGCGGTCTTTGTTCTCGAGGAACGGGATGACCCTGGCGGCCGCATCGGGCCGGCGATCCCGGGCGGCCTGGTGGATCTGGTACCACCGGCGCCAGCCATCGACGTCCTTCCCGAAGTCGGGGTCGTCGACGATCTCCGAGAGGATTCGGAGCATGGTCTTGCGGACCTCGGGATGAGGATCGGAAAGCGCGGCCACGGTCCGGCCGATCGAATCCTCTCCGATGGCCACCAGGATCCGGATCAACCGCTCCATGAAGTCCTTCGACCGGCTGAGCCCGGCGATCCCCCCGGTGCCCTTCAGATCCTTGACCAGCGTCTCGAGCAGCGTGGGAACCGCATCCTTGCCGAGGGCGATGAGGAGGGCCTCGGTCTCGGACTTGAAGCCGGGGATGTCGGCGTAGTTGAGGTTCGGGAACTCCGACAGCAGCACGTTCTTCTTGTCGAGGTAACGAAGGACATTCGCCAGTTGCCCCACCAGGGCCGGGCCCGGACGGACCGAGGCGGCACTCTCCTCGGCGCTGTCGGATTCGTCGATGCCGAGGCGCTCCCGCAGGGTCTGCGCCCACTGCTGGGGATCCCCGCCGCTGACGAGCGGGGAGTGAAAGCCGTCCGCCAGAACCGTGGCGGGCAGCGCGAGGAGAAACAGTAGAATTGCCGCTGTCTTCATCATCTCTTCAACGTCGGATTGTATCACTTCCCACCACCGAAGAGATCACAGGCGTTCTCAGCGCTGGTAACGATCGATACCACCCTTCGCGTCGCTTTCAGGACCGCCGGGCGGAAGGGGCGGGTGAAATCGGGAAATCCGGTCCTTGCCGCATCCGGAACGGAAATTGCGTGCATCATCTCAAGGAGGCAGACATGTCAGCAATTGTGAAGAGTTGGGTCAGGATCTTCTGTCCGGGCTGCAAGGACCGGCAGACGTTTGTGCTGAAGAGAGAGTGGACGCTCGAATGTTCGTCGTGCGGCCACCAGCGGACGCTCCGGCGGGGGGTTCTGTCGAACTGACGGACCGTCGGGAGAACGCGCTCCCCGCAGACCGGTCCGCCCGGGCTCGGCGATAGCCGGTCATCTCCGCGATCCGGTTCGGCGTAACCCAGTCAGAGCCCGCCTGAAAACGACCGCCGCACTCGAGGGCCGCTGCATCCCGCAAAGCGGCGTTGCTCGTCGGTTGAAGCCAGCAGGGGTCGCCCTCCGCGCGCCTTGCCGGATCGGGCGCAGCGGCGCTCCCGGTGCAACGGTCGCACTTGTTTCCAGACAAGCCTTCACCCTCCGGCCAGCAGTCCCCACGCGAGGAAGCGAGCGTCTATTTGCGTTTCCAGGTGGTGCCGCCGGCCCCGTCCGAGAGGATGATGCCGCGCCCGGCCAGTTCGTCGCGAATGCGGTCGGACTCGGCGAAGTCCTTCGCCTTCCGCGCGGCGTTGCGGGCCTCGATCAGGGCCTCGACCTCAGTGGACAGGTCTTCGCCGTCATCGAAATCCATGAGACCGGTGCCGAGGATCCCGTCGAAATGAGCGAAAGTACCCCGCACCAGGTTCGCGTCCGCGGTCGACAGATCCGCACCGGCGCGATTGAGTTCCGACACCAGCGCGAGTACGGCGGCCCGGGCCGGAGAGACGTTCATGTCGTCGTCCATGGCCGCGTCGAAGTCGTTCCTCGCGCGAGCGGCGGCTTCGGCGACTTCGGGACGGTCCGGCAGACCGTCGGTCCCCGTCGTCTTCCGCAGGAGTTCATGGACGCGCTCGAGGTTCTTCGCCGCCTCGTCGATGCCATCGAGGGTGAGATTCATCGGCTGCCGGTAATGCACCGAGATCAGGGCGGCGCGAATCGCCCGCGGATCGTAGCCCTTTTCCATCAAATCCCTCAGGGTGAAGAAGTTGCCCTTCGACTTGGCCATCTTCTCCCCGCCCACCTGCAGATAACCGGTGTGGATCCAGTAGCGGGCGAAGGTCTTCCCGGTGGCCGCCTCGGACTGGGCGATCTCGCATTCGTGGTGCGGAAAACGGTTGTCCTCGCCTCCGGTGTGAATGTCGATCTCCTCACCGAGGATCGCCTGGGCCATCACCGAGCACTCGATGTGCCAGCCCGGAAACCCGGGTCCCCACGGAGAATCCCACTGCATGATGTGCTGGGGATCCGACTTCCAGAGGGCGAAGTCCGCGGGATGCCTCTTTTCCGGATTGACCTCGAGGCGCGCCCCGGCTTTCAGGCTCGCCACGGTGTTGCCGGAGAGCTTGCCGTACTCGGGGAACGTGGCGACGTCGAAGTAGACGTTGCCGCCGACCACGTAGGCGTTTCCCTTCGAAACCAGGCGCTCGACCATGGCGATCATCTCGGGAATCGTCTCGGTGGCCCGGGGATACGCCTCCGCCTCCTGGAAGTTCAACGCCTTCAGGTCCGCGAAGAAGGCCTCGGTGAAGAACTTCGCCACCTCATAGGGGTCCTTGCCCAGCTCCTTCGCGGCCACCGCCATCTTGTCCTCGCCGGCGTCCCGGATATCGTCCTCGGTCATGTGGCCGACATCGGTGATGTTCATCACCTGGCGGACCTCGAAGCCGCGGGCCTCGAGCAGACGGCGAAGCACGTCGGCCATCAGGAACGCGCGCAGATTGCCGACGTGGGCGTAGTTGTAGACCGTGGGTCCACAGTTGTACATGCGGACTTCGCCGGGCACCCGGGGCACGAACTCTTCCTTCCGGCCGGTGAGACTGTTCGTCAGAAACACGGTCACTTTCCGTTCCTCGAAATGAGTACCACGGCAAACGTCTCGATCGCCTCTCCCCGGCCCACCGCCCCGAGCCCCTCTTTCGTGCGCGCCTTGACCGCCACACGATCGACCGGAACCTCCAGCAGGGCCGCCACCTTTTGGCGGATGTCCATCTTGACCGGCCCGAGGCGGGGGCGCTCGGCGATCACGGTCACGTCGGCGTTCACGATCTCGAAGCCGTCCGCAACGATCAGGCCAAGGGCCTCGGCGAGAAAGCGATCGCTCGAGGCCCCCTCGAACCGCGGATCCGTATCCGGGAAGTGCTCGCCGATGTCGCCGTGCCCGCCCGCACCGAGCACGGCATCGGTCAGGGCATGCAGCACCGCGTCACCGTCGGAGTGGCCGAGCAGGCCCACCTCGCTCTCGATCTCGACGCCGCCGAGCAGGAGCGGCCGCCCGGCGACGAGCCGATGGATGTCATAGCCCTGTCCCACCCGAAACTCGGTCATCGTTCCCCCGATAGCAGTGCTTCGACCACGGCCAGGTCCTCTCTCTCCGTCACCTTCACGTTGAAGGAATCTCCCTTCACGACGACCACCCGCTGCCCGATCCGCTCGAGCAGGGAGGCTTCGTCCGTACCGGTGAAATCCTCGATCGAGGCGGAGGCGAATGCCCGCAGCAGCAGATCCCGGCGAGCCACCTGCGGCGTCTCCGCGTGCCACACCGTGCGACGTTCAACCGTCCCCACGATCCCGAGTCCGGAATCGACCTTCTTCAGGGTATCGCGAGCGGGCACGGCGACGATAGCGGCGCCCATCCGCCTCGCCTCCGCAACGGCCCGGTCCGCGGCGGCAACCGAAAAGACCGGGCGAACGGCGTCGTGGACCGCGACCAGGTCGATCCGTGCCGAGAGCGCGTCGATCCCGTTGCGGACACTCTGCTGGCGAGTCGCGCCTCCGGCGACCAGCTTCGTCACCCCGGCGTCGGTGAGCCCGGCGCCGTATTCCGCATCGATGGCCCGAAGCCGCGCCGCGGGCAGCGTCAGGACGATCTCCGCAACGTCCGCCATCCGCCCGATTCGCCTGAGCGTGTGAAAAACAAGCGGCTCTCCGAGGACCGGGACGAGGATCTTCTCCCCCCCGAACCGGATCCCGGCACCACCGGCAGTGAGGACGACTCCGAGCATGGAACGAGAATACTGAAACTCCCGCCCGATTCGCACCATTGATGCCGCGCCGCACCGCCGTCGAAGCCGGGTCCGGAATCTGCTTCACTGCTTCACCGCTTCGCTGCTCTACTGTCCCGCCGCCCAGGGGGCGTCGACCATCGCATCTCTGCTCCGGAGCCAGAACATTGTCAACCTACCGCGTCCTCGGCATCGACCCCGGCACCCGCGTCGTCGGCCTCGGCATCGTCGATCGCGAAGGGAGCCGCCTCTCGGTGGTCGCCTGGCGAACGGTCGCACCGGGGCGGATGAAGGGCGACGTTCCCTCACGACTTCGCGTCATCCACGAGGGGATCGCCGCGGTCATCGCCGAGTTTTCTCCCGACGCGGTCGCGATCGAGGAGGCCTATTACGGCAAGAGCGTCCAGTCCGCGCTTCGCATCGGCGAAGGCCGCGGAGTCGCGCTCCTCGCGGCGGCCCAGGCGGGAGTGGCCATCGAGCAATATCCTCCGGCCACGGTGAAGAAGGCCGTCACCGGGTCGGGGAACGCCCACAAGTCGCAGGTGGGGCACATGGTCAAGGTACTGCTCTGCATCGCCGATGAGGTCCAGGAGGACGCGGCGGACGCGCTGGCGGTGGCGATCTGCCACCTCAACCGGGCCTCCTCCCGATGAGATTCGCCCGGGTTGGACTGCTTCACATCTTGACAGGGGCGGGTCGTTTGCCTCGAATCAGGCTCTCGGAGGTGCCACTCCTTGGTTGAACCCGGCCCACAGGTCGCCACGCTCATGGCGGGCGCGGCGTCCTTTTTCCTGTCCATGTGCGAGTCCGCGCTCGAGAACTACTCGAGTGCCCGTCTACTCGAAATCGCCCGGAAGCGCAATGGGGATGCGGGAATCCATGCGCTGATCGCCGACGACGAGAGGATCCTGCTGACCATCCGGTCCCTGGCGCTGGCCGCACTGGTGGCCTTCAGCCTGGGGGTCTACTCCTGGGTGGTGCTCACGGACGGCGGCGCCTCCACCTGGACGCTCGTCCACGCCGGCCTGATCGCCTTCGGCCTCCTCCTGACGCTCGCCCGGATGATTCCCACCTTCGTCGGCCGGGTCTTCGCCGAGGAGATCCTCTACTCGGTTCGACCGGTGCTGACCGTCATCCAGGTGGCCTTCAACTGGCTGACCTGGATCATGCTCGCCGTGCGCACCCTGACCCGCCGGCTGGTCGGACGCCCCGATGGCCGCAAAGAGGACGAGAACATCCAGGAGGAGATCCTCTCCGCGGTGGAGGATGGCGAACTCGAGGGCCTGATCGGACAGGACGAAGCGGACATGATCGAGCGGGCCCTCGATTTCCGGGATGCGGACGTCGCCGACAACATGCAGCCCCGCACCCGGATGTTCGCGCTCGACATCGACACGGACCTCTCCGAAGCGGTGCGGCTTGTCTCCGAAGCCGGCCACTCCCGGGTTCCCCTCTACCAGAAGAACATGGACGAGATCGTCGGGGTCCTCTACGTGAAGGACCTCCTCAAGTTCTGGGGCGGAAAAGAGGCCGAGAGCCTGACGCTCCGGAGCCTGATGCGCGCCCCGTTCTTCGTGCCGGAGACGAAGCGCATCATCCAGATGCTCGACGAGTTCAAGCGGCGGAAGATGCACCTGGCGATCGTGCTCGATGAGTACGGAGGCACCGCCGGGGTGATCACCATCGAGGACATCATCGAGGAGATCGTCGGGGAGATCGAGGACGAGTACGACGAGGCCGAGGACACTCCCTCGCTGCGGATGCTCGGGGACCGCGAAGCGGAAGTCGATGCCCAGGTGCACGTGAACGATCTGGGCGACGCCCTCGACGTGGAGATCGATTCCGCGGAGTTCGACACGGTTGGCGGCCTGGTCTTCACCGCCCTCGGCCGGATCCCGGCCGTCGGAGACGAGTTCGACTACGCGGGCCTTCACGTCACGGTGCTCGACGCCAATGAGCGCAGTGTCAACCGGGTCAGGGTGGTGAGGGAAGCCAACTGAAGCGCGCGCCGCAACCGGCCCTGGTGCTCCGGAAGTACGACTACTCGGAAACCTCGCAGATTCTCCGGCTCCTGACCCGCCGGGACGGCGTGGTGAGCGTCCTCGCGAAAGGCACCCGGCGCGAGAAGTCGCAGTTCGGGGGCGCCCTCGATCTGTTCTACCGCGGCCAGGCCCGGGTCATCTTCCGGCCACGGGCCGGCCTGAACATCCTGTCCGCCTTTCAGGTGGAGACCGCCTTCCCGAAACTCCGCGGCGACCTCACGCGACTCTACGCCGCCTGCCATCTCGGTGAACTCGTGATCGGCATGACGCGGGAGGAAGAGCCGCAGCCGGAGCTGTTCGATCTTCTGGTCGATGGCATCGGCCTGATCGAGAACGCGAACGGCCGCCAGCTCCCGGCCCTCGTCGCTTCGGTCGAACTCGGGCTCCTGGCCGTGCTCGGCTTCGCCCCGGCGCTCTCCTGCTGCGCATCCTGCGGCAACGGGATCCCCGGCGGATCGGTCGCACTCTCCCCCCCCGAAGGCGGGGCACTGTGCGGAGACTGCCGGGATCGAGACCCCGCCCGCCAGACGGTGCCTCCGGGGACTTTTCACGCCCTTTGCCACCTGGCCTCCGCCTCTCCGGAACGTTCGCTGCGGATCAAGCTGTCGAGCAGCGACGAGCGACGCATCCGGGAATTCCTGAACGCCTTCGAGGAGTGGCGCCTGGAAAGGAAGCTCCGGACCTCCCGCTTTCTCTGAGCACCCTCGATCCCCTCCCGCCTCATCGGATGCGGGACCGCTTCCCCGCACACTGCTTTACTGCTTCTCCCGCCTTCCGGCCTGCGTTATCCTTCGCGCCGTTCGTCATCTCGAGGTCGACCATGCCCAAGCGAACTCAGTTTCCGCTCCTGCTCGCCATTCTGGCCATCTCCGCCGGCTGCGGCTCCAGCGCCGGGGACGTGCCCGAGGATACGCCCCCGACGGCCGTGTTCGCGGCGGCGGAGGGCTATCGGGAAGCCGGCGAGCTGAAGGTTGCCCGCGACCTCTACGAGCGGATCTACGAGGACTTCCCCACCGCCGAGGAAGCGACCGAGTCGGGCTGGCTCTATGCGGAGATGTTGTTTCAGCTCGAAAAGTACAAGTCCGCCAAGACCGCCTACCAGGAGTTCCACGAGACCCATCCCCTCTACCGGCTCGGAGAACTGGAAAACCGTCTCTACAAGATCGGTGAGGAACTGTACGTGGACGGCCAGGGCGGCCTGCTCGGCCTCGGCATCTTCCCCACGTCGGCAGCCGGGACCACCACCATGGAGTGGATCGCGGACAAGCTCCGGAACGGCTCCCGCGCCGATGATGCCCTGATGTTTCTGGCCCGGTCCAACATGGACATCCGGGAGTACTCCGATGCGGTCATCAACCTGGAAGAGCTCCTGACCGAGTACCGGCAGAGTGAGTGGATCTACGAAGCCCGGTTCCTGCTCGGCGAGAACCTGATGGCGATCAACCGCGGGGTGCCGTACGACCTGCTCGTCCTCCGGCAGTCGCGGGAGGTGTTCCAGCGCTACATCGGCATCATCGAGAATGACGAGTTGCGCCGCACCGAGTACGCGGATCGCCTCGTGCAGGCAAAGGAGCGGATCACCGAGATCGATCGGCGACTGGCGGAGAAGAACGTCCTGATCGCCGACTACTACATCACCGTCCAGCGCTACGACTCCGCGAAGTTCTACCTCGAGGCCGCCACCCGGCTCTACCCGGAGACGGATGCGGCGGAAAAAGCGCGAAAACGCCTCGAGGAGATCGAGAGCCTGCCGGAATGAGATTCCCCGCGACCTCGCTGCTCACCCTGCTCGTTCTGCTTCCGGCCGGATGCGGCTACCAGAGCGGCCAGATCACCTCGGGAGAGGGGCGGTCCATCGCCGTCCCCCTCTTTGAGAACGAGACGTTCCGGCGCGACCTGGAAAAGGACCTGACGCGCACGGTGCACCAGGAGCTCACAGCGCGGACGAACTACCACCTCGTCTCGAAGGACCGGGCGGACCTCCTCCTCGAAGGTCGCATCCTGGACATCCGGGAGGCGGCGATCTCCGAACGCGAGGGCGGAATCATCCGCGAATCATCGGTGATCGTCACGATCGAGATCCGCGTGACCGACCTGAAGAGCGGCGAGCTGGTGGTGAAGGCGACCGAGCTGAAGGAGCGACAGCCTTTCGTCCCGGTCACGGGGGAGTCGGTGCGCACGGCGGAGATTGCGGCGTTCCGCATCCTGGCCGAGAAGGTCGTCTACTCCCTGCAGTCGGGATGGTAGAGCAGTGATCCGGAGGTACCTTTCATGAGCCACCCTCCCGAGGGCACGCCGTCACCACGCCGGGAGAGGCGCCTGCGCGGACCGCTCACGATGATCCTGATCCTGGGGTTCGGCGCCATCCTGCTGTTCGCCTTCGGAAACTACCCGAAGGGCAGCAAGGAACTGACCTGGGCCGAGTTCCGGACACTCCTCGCGCAGGGCCCCGGCACGATCGAACGCCTCGAACTCCTCCGGCAGGAGTGGGTCCTGGTCGGCACCCTGACCAATGAAGCGAAATACGGAAAGTCGTTCCGCGTCCGCATCCCCAACCACGAGACGTACATCACGCCGGAATTCGAAGAGAAAGAGATCGCGCCGAACGTCGGCACCTACATCGCCCGGGACCCGAGCCGATTCGTCGAGATCATGGTCTCCCTGCTGCCGTGGGCCGTGATGATCGCGCTCTTCTACTTCTTTTTCATCCGGCAGATGCGGTCCCCCTCCGGCCCGAGCGGCGTCCTCTCCTTCGGCAAGAGCCGCGCCCGGATGCAGACGAAGGAGCACGTGAACATCACGTTCGACGACGTGGCGGGCATCGACGAGGCGAAGGAGGAAGTGCAGGAGATCGTCGAGTTCCTGAAGAACCCCCTCCGTTTCCAGCGCCTCGGTGGACGGGTCCCGAAGGGCGTCCTGCTGGTGGGCGCGCCCGGGACCGGAAAGACACTGCTCGCCAAGGCCATCGCCGGCGAAGCGGACGTCCCCTTCTTCTCGATCTCCGGTTCCGACTTCGTGGAGATGTTCGTCGGCGTCGGCGCCAGCCGGGTTCGCGACCTCTTCAAACAGGCGCGGGAGAACTCCCCCTGCATCATCTTCCTCGACGAGATCGACGCGGTGGGCCGGAAACGCGGCGCGGGCGTGGGCGGCGGCCACGACGAGCGGGAGCAGACCCTGAACGCGATCCTGGTGGAGATGGACGGCTTCGACACCGACGCCGGCATCATCATCATCGCCGCGACCAACCGCCCCGACATCCTGGACCCCGCCCTGCTGCGCCCCGGCCGCTTCGATCGCCAGATCGTGGTGGACATGCCGGACCTGAAGGGCCGGGAAGGCATCCTCCGGATCCACGCCCGCAATGTGAAACTGGCCCCGGACATCGACCTCAAGATTCTCGCCCGGGGCACCAGTTCCTGCTCCGGCGCGGATCTCGAGGCGGTGATCAACGAAGCCGCCCTGATCGCCACGATGAAGGACCGGGAATTCGTCGAGATGGAGGACCTCGAGGAAGCCCGGGACAAGGTCAAGTGGGGCCGGCAGAAGAAATCGCGGGTCCTCGAACTCGAGGATCGCCGAATCACGTCCTTCCACGAGTCCGGCCACGCCCTGGTCGCCCATTACCTCTCCGATGCGGAGCCGCTGCACAAGGTGACCATCATCCCCCGGGGCATGTCCCTCGGCGCCACGATGCAGCTTCCGGACCGCGACCGCTATCACATGAGCCGCCGGCGCCTGCTGGCCATCGTGCAGGTGCTCTTCGCCGGACGCGTGGCCGAGGAGATGTTCTGCGACGACATCACCTCCGGCGCCCAGAACGACATCAAGCGGGCCACCGAGATCGTCCGGCGTATGGTCACCGAGTGGGGCATGTCCGAGAAGATCGGCCCCGTGAACTACCGCGAAGGCCAGGAGCACCTCTTTCTCGGCGCGGAAATCACGCGCACCAGGAACCACAGTGAGCAGATCGGGCTGGAGATCGATCTCGAAGTCCGGCGGATCCTCGACGAGTCGTACAATCTGGCGAAGATCGTCATCGAGGACCATCGGGCGGAGATCGAGGCACTGGCCGCGCAACTGCTCAAGTACGAGGTTCTCTCGGGCAGGGAGGTGGCGGCGATCTTCGAAGGCGACAGCGTCGAAGCCGTTCGCGCCGCCGCGAAACGGCGCACGGAACGGGCGCGAAACGGCACCGCCACCGAGGAGCCCGCGGAGCAGTCCGAATCCGACGCCGACGAAGAGAATCACGGCGAGGGCGACCTCGGCGCGAAGGGGAAGTTCGCCTACTGATGCAGAGCTTCGACGTGCCACTCCCGAAACGGCGCGCGCTCCGGCTCGGTGACCGCCCGCTGGTGATGGGCATCCTGAACGTCACGCCCGACTCGTTCTCCGACGGCGGCCGCTACTTCGACGCCGACACCGCCATCGCGCGCGGGCTCGCGCTGGTCGAACAGGGGGCCGACCTCATCGACATCGGCGGGGAGTCCACGCGGCCCGGCGCGGCCGCCGTCTCCCCCGCCGAGGAGATCGACCGGGTGCTGCCGGTGATCCGTACGCTCGCAAAACGGACAAGGACGCCGCTCTCCATCGACACCAGAAACGGTGAAACCGCGGACCGAGCCCTCGCCGCGGGCGCCTCGATCCTGAACGACGTCACCGGACTGCGGGATCCGGCCTGCGCCGCGGCCGCGGCTCGGCACGGCGCCGCCGTCGTGCTGATGCACATGCGGGGCACGCCCGCCGACATGACCGGACACGCGAACTACCGCCATCTCACCGGCGAGGTACGGACCGAACTCCACGAGAGCATCGAACGAGCGGTCTCGGCGGGCGTGGACCGGTCGAAGATCATCATCGACCCGGGAATCGGCTTCGCGAAGACGGCGGAACAGTCCATCGAGCTGATCCGGAAGCTGCCCGAAATCGCCACCCTCGGCCGACCGCTTCTCGTGGGACCTTCCCGAAAATCGTTCCTGTCCACGATCGAAGACGTGCCGGCGGAGGAGCGCCTGTTCCTGACCCTCGGGGCGGTGGTCGCCTGCGCGCTCAAGGGAGCTCACATCGTGCGCGTTCACGATGTCCGGGAAACGGTTGCGGTACTTCGATCCGTCGAGACGCTCCTGGATATGGCACCCTCGACTCCACGGCGGTAGAATTCCCCACTCATGCCAACCGAGACCGGCGACTTCATCGAGATCTTCCTGCTGTTTCTGCTCCTGTACTTCGTCCTGCGGTTCATGCAGGGGACGATTGCCGGCACCTTCGTGCGCGGAGTGGGTTTCCTGCTGATGCTCGCCGTGGTCAGCGCCATGCTGGCGCTCTCTTCCTTCGGGCTCGAGATCATCGGCGCCATCTTCAAGTACCTCCTCGGCGTCTCGGTGATCGCGCTGCTGGTCATTTTCCAACCGGAGCTTCGAAGAGGGCTGATGCGCGTGGGGCGAAACCCGGTCATCGGCCGCCTGGTCGCCCGGGACAGCCGTGTCGTCGATGAAGTGGTGAAGGCCGCCCTGACGCTCAGCAAGGACCGCATCGGCGCACTCATCACCTTCGAGGGAAACGTGGCGTTGGACAGCTACGTCGCCGCAGGGGTCGGCATCAATGCGGACATCAAGGCGGAACTGATCGACACGATCTTCTGGCCCGGCTCGGCGCTGCACGACGGCGCCATCGTGATCCGCGAAGACCGCATCGCCGCGGGCTCCTGCCTGTTCCCGCTCACCGAGAACCCCGAAGTCTCCCACCACCTGGGGACCCGGCACCGCGCGGCCATCGGCCTGACCGAAGAGACCGACGCCCTCTGCATCGTCGTCTCCGAGGAAACCGGCACCATCTCCGTGGCCCACGGCGGAAAGCTCGTCCGCGACCTCGACGAGGACCAGCTTCGGGGAAGACTCCGCGAAACCTATCGAACGGGAGGCACGGCATGAGCGCCGCGGAGAAATCCTCCCGCAAATCCGCCCGCCCCGTCCGCTCCATCACCGGCTTCCTGGTCGGCATCTTCACCCGAAACCTGGTGTCGAAGATCGCGGCGCTGGCCCTGGCCGTGCTCGTCTGGATCACGGTCCGGCAGGATCTGACCCGCACCGAACGCTTCGAGGCACGGGTCGTCCCGGATCTCGCCGCGAACCTCATGCTGCTCGAAGACCCGCCCGAGACGGTAACCATCGACCTCACCGGACCGACGTCGGAGATCGATCGATTGCGCCGCAACCCGGAGAGAGTCGAGATCACGCTCCGGGTCCTTTCGGACGACCTCGGCGACAACCTGGTGGATACGCGGAACTTCAGCGTGGATCAGGGCAACATCGAGCACAACTATGGCGACCACGTCCGCATCACGCAGATCCTCGACGGGACCATCCGGCTCAAGGTGGCCGTGCGGGGCGAGGAGCGGAAGCCCATGGCCCAGCCGACGATGGTCGGCCTGCCGGATGAGTGGGAAGTGCGGTTCGAACTCCTCAACTCCGACGTGCGCCTGACCGGCCCCCGGGAGACGCTCGATCGCATCACCGAGGTGCAGACGAACCCGCTCCGGGCGAAAGACATCATCGGGACGGCCGAGGAAGACGAGTACATCACGACCAGGGAGCTGCACCTGACCGACGCGGCGCTCTCGAGCGGGATCGCCCTGCTCAGCGGGGAAAAGCTGCTCTGCCGGATCACGCTGACCCGCTCCCTCGCGGAAGAACCGTTTGTCGTGCCCTTCACCGTCTTCCTCGAATCGCCGGACTGGCCGGTGGTGATGAAGATCCACGAGACCCGGATCGTCAAGCGCGCCGATGACGGAAGTTTCGGCATCAGTCTGATTCTGAAAGGCGCTCCCAGCGACCTCGCCAGGGTGAGGGAGGAGCTAACCGCGGGCCGGGTACGCGCCTATGTCCGCGCCATGGAGCTGACCAGCTACGCGGGCAAGGAGAAGGGGCGCGGCGAAAATGCGACCGTCCACCTTCAGTTGCCCCTGGAACTCTGGGCCCGGGTCACATTCCGGCCGCCACCGCGGGAAGACATCGACCTCGAGGTCCTGATACGTTCGAAGAATTCGGAGGATAACGAGTGACGAAGGGGCTATTCGGCACCGACGGAATCCGCGGGGCGGTCAACCGCGAGCCACTCACCCCGGCGACACTCTCGGCACTCGGGAGAGCCATCGGAGAGGAGCTCATCGCATCCGGCGCACCCCGACGCGCGCTGATCGGGAGGGACACCAGGCTCTCGGGCCCCATGGTCGGCAGCGCGGTCGTCTCCGGGCTGCTCGCCGCCGGCATCGACGTCACGGTGGCCGCGGTCCTCCCCACTCCGGCCATCGCCATGCTCACGCAAAAAGGCCGCTTCGGGCTCGGTGTGGTTATTTCCGCCTCCCACAATCCGGCCGGGGACAACGGGGTGAAGCTCTTCACCGCCAACGCCCGCAAGGCGGATCCGAAGGTGGAAAAGAGGATCGAACGGCGCCTCGCGAAGCCAGGTTCCCTGGTGGAAGGCTCAACCGGCGCATACCGCACCTGGCACGGCGCGGGAACCGCCTATGTCGAAGCGCTCGTCGACGAGTTCAAGAGCCTCGATCTCTCGGGGCTGACCATCGTCGCCGACTGCGCCAACGGAGCGGTGTGCGACACCGCCCCCCGGGCCCTTGAAGCCCTCGGCGCCCGGACGATCGTGATCCACGGCAAGCCGAACGGGAAGAACATCAACCGCCGCTGCGGCGCCACCCGCCCCGAGGTGGTCGCCCGCGCGGTGAAGAAGCACGCCGCCGACCTGGGCGTGAGCTTCGATGGCGACGGCGATCGAGCGCTCTTCTCCGACGAGCGGGGCGGTGTGATCGACGGTGACGCCACCATGGCCGTCCTGGCGCGTGACCTCAAGGCCGGCCGGCGACTCCGGAATCGCCAGGTGGTGGCCACGGTCATGTCGAATGTAGGTCTGGCCACTTCCCTCGCCGAGGTGGGCGTGGGGCTCATCCGGACCGATGTCGGTGACCGCAGCGTCGTGACCGAGATGGACCGCGGCGGCTACGCCCTCGGCGGCGAACAATCGGGCCACATCGTCGTCCGCCGGGGACAACGCCTGATCGGCGACGGCCTGGCAACGACCCTGCACCTGCTGGCCGCACTGGTGGGGAGCGGGGGGCCGCTTTCGGAACTGGCCGGGTGCTTCGCAAAGTCACCACAGGTTCTCGTGAATGTGCGGGTGGAGGAAAAGCCGGGAATCCGGAGCCTCCCCTCGGTCACGAAGAAGATCCGGCAGGTGGAGCGGGAACTGGGAGATGCCGGACGGGTCCTCGTCCGCTACTCGGGCACCGAGCCCCTCCTGCGGGTGATGGTCGAGGGGCCCAACCGGAAGAGCACGACGGTTGCGGCACACCGGATCGCAACAGAGATCGAGCGAACGATCGGGAGCAGCAAATGACCGAACTGGACATATGGCTGGTCGACTCCTTCACGGATACCCCCCTGACGGGCAACGCCGCGAGTGTGGTGCTCGACGGGGAGGGGCTCTCGGATGAAGAATGCCGCAGGATTTCCGCGGAGATCGGGGTCTCCGAATCGGCCTTCGTGTTCCCCGGCGAAAACGAGGGCGCCGATTATCGCCTCCGCTTCTTTACCCCCACCCAGGAAGTGGACCTCTGCGGCCATGCCACCCTCGCCACCTTCTGGGTGCTGGCCTCGGAAGGGCGGCTCAAGCTCGTGGACGGTTCCAACCGTTTCGTGCAGGAGACCACCGTCGGCAACCTGCCGGTCTGGGTCGAGGCTGAGCACGGCGTGCCCCGGCGCGTGACCATGGGCCTGAGGGTTCCCCGCTTCGAAGCGCCCGAGGTCAACGTCGACAAGCTGGCCGCCATCCTCGGGGTGGGGCGAAAGCAACTCGTGGAGGACCTGCCGGTGGAGATCGTCAACGCCGGCCTGCGAAGCCTCCACATTCCCCTGGCGGGTCTCTCCGGATTCGCGGACCTGAAGCCGCTTCGCCGCAGCCTGATCGACCTCTCGACCACCCTCGACGTCGGCACCATCCAGGTCTTCTGCCTCGAAGCGGAAGGGGAGGGCGTCGCGGCGCACTGCCGCGTCTTCGCGCCCGCACTCGGCATCGAGGAGGATCCGGTCACCGGAACGGCCGCGGGTGCGCTGGGCGCCTACGCGGTCCGCCACGGCATCCTCCCCGAGGGGAAGGACGGCCTGACGCGCATGAAGGTCGAACAGGGCATCGAGGTCGGCCGCCCGGGGATCGTGTCGGTCGAGGTGGAGCGCGACGACGAGGAGTTCGTGGGTGTGCGCGTCGGTGGGACCGCCGTGATCTCGCTGAAGGGGAAACTGAGAGTCACGAAGTGAAGTTCGCCCTCGGCATCGACACCTCCGGATCCCGCGGCTCGGTGGCGATCCTGCCCGCGGGAGGAGCCGGTCCCGAGTTCGAGGAGTGCTTCTCGTCCGGCATGATCCACGGGGTCGCCCTGGCGCCCACCGTACAGGATCTCCTCGGCCGCGCCGGGGTCCTCCCCGCCGACCTCGCGCTCATCGCCGTCGGCGTCGGACCGGGCTCCTACACCGGCGTGCGAGTGGGCGTCGCCTTCGCCAAGACGCTCGCCTTCACCACCGGCGTTCCCCTGGCGGGAGTGTCATCGCTTCACGCGATCGCCATGAACGCCCCCCCCGGATCCGGCCCCGTGATCTGCGCCAGGGATGCCCGCCGGGAGACCCTCTACGTCGCGACCTACCAGAGCACCGCCGACGGCGTTGTTCCGGACCGTCCGCTCACTCTGCTCCCCCTCGAAGGCATCGGGAAACAACTGCCCGCCGGCGCCCTGGTGCTCGGCGATGCCGTCGATCGATTCGCGGACCACCTTTCAGGAGACGGGAGAACGATCGGTGATCCGGAGCTCCGGCACGCCGGGGCCGCGGCGATAGCGCGCCTCGCCCTTTCCGGCGGGGAGCAACTCACCCCGGAGGAAGTCCACGAACTCGCGCCGATCTACCTCCGGAGGTCGGAAGCGGAGGAGCGATGGACGGAGTTGGGGAAGGACATTTGACCGCCACCGGCAAAGCGGAGAATCCCGGGAAGACCGGGGTGCCCGAGCGGGTCTGGGCGACCGTGGATCTCGACCGCGTCGCCGCCAATCTCGCGGTGCTCCGCGAAGCCGCCGGCGATGCCCGGATCATGGCGGTGCTGAAGGCGGACGCCTACGGTCACGGTGCGGTGGCGGTCGCCGGCCGCCTCCTGGAGGAGGGGATCCACATGATCGGCGTCGGCGACTCCACCGAGGCCATCGAACTGCGCGAGGCGGGGATCGTGGCCCCGGTGCTGATCCTCGGCGCCATCGTGGCCGGAGAGGCTCCGATGGTCGTCGCCTACGACATCGCCACCTGCCTCCACTCCATCGAGCGGGCGAAGCACATCGACCTCGAGGCGAAACGGCAGAACCGGCTGGCCCGCGTCCATCTCATGGTCGATACCGGCATGGGGCGCCTTGGCGTCACCGCCGCCGCCGCGCCGGAACTCGCGAGAGTGATCGCCGGACTCGACAACTTGAAGCTGGAGGGCGTCGCCACCCATTACGCCTCCGCCGCCTCGCCGATTCCCATCCAGCTCGAGGAGCAGTACCGGCGGTTCACAGACGTGCTCAGCGCCATCCGTTCGGAGGGCATCGACCCGGGACTCGTCCACGCTTCGAACACCGCCTGCCTGTTCTCTCCGCTGACCGAGCACTTCGACATGGTGCGCCTGGGGATCGGCCTGCTCGGCCTGGACCCCGGAAACCTCGATGAGCGTCTGGACATCCTCTCCCCCGCGCTCTCGCTCCGGACACAGATCATCTTCCTGAAGGACTTCCCCGAGGGTTTTCCGATCGGCTACTATCGGACCTGGGTCACCCGGCGTCCGACGCGGATCGCCACGCTGCCCATCGGCTACAACGACGGCCTCTCGTGGAACCTCGGCAACCGGGCGCGAGTGCTCGTCCGCGGGCAACGCGCCCGTATCGTCGGAGCGGTGTCCATGGACTACACCACGATCGACGTGGGGCACATTCGGGGCGCCTCGGTCGGCGACGTGGTCACGATCATCGGGAGAGACGGCGACGAGGAGATCCGGACGGAGGACATGGCCGGCACGGCGCGGACCATCCCGTACGAAGTGACCTGCCGGCTCTCCCGACGGGTGGTGAGGATCTACACCGGGGATCGTTGAAATGCACGAGCACACCTTTGCCACGCTCATGGCCGGGGGGTCCGGGACGCGCTTCTGGCCGCTTTCCCGGCGCACCCGCCCGAAGCAGATCCTGCCGATCGCCGGCGACCGGCCGATGATCCGGGTCACCCTCGACCGCCTGGGCGGACAGGTACCCCCGGAGCGGGTCCTGGTCGCCACCGGAGCCGACCAGGAGGCGGGAATCCGGAAAGTTCTGCCCGAGATTCCCGCGGAGAACTTCCTCCTCGAGCCGACGCCCCGGAACACCGCTCCCTGTCTCGCGCTGGCGTCCGCCACCGCGCTCGCGCGCGATCCCCTGGCGGTCATGGTGTGCCTGCCGGCGGACCACGTCATCCGGCCGGCGGAAGCGTTTCGCAACGCCCTGACGCTCGCGACAAAACGGGCGGATCGGGCCGGAACGCTCCTGACCTTCGGCATCCGCCCCACCCGGCCCGCGACCGGCTACGGGTACATTCTCGCCGGTGAGGAGACCATCCCCGGCGTGCGCACGGTCCGGGAGTTCGAGGAGAAGCCCGGACTCGAGAAAGCGGAGCGCTTTCTGAAGCACGGTGGATATCGCTGGAACAGCGGGATGTTCACCTGGCGAGCCGATGCGTTCCTCGCCGAGGTCGAGACGCACCTGCCCGTGCTCGCGACCGGCATCGCGAAGATCGCCCGGGACCCGGCCTGCCTTTCGAAGGTGTTCCCCACCCTGCCGTCGATCTCCGTGGACTGCGGCATCATGGAGCGGACCGGACGGGCCGAAATCGTCGATGCGGCGTTCGGCTGGGACGACGTGGGATCCTTCGAAGCACTCTCCCGTCTCATCGACCGGGACCAGGCCGGCAACTACATTCGGGGAGACGCGGTGGTCCTCGACGGCGAGGGGCTGATCATCGACTCCGGCGGTGGACGCACCGTGGGGGCACTCGGGGTCAGCGACCTGGTGATCATCGCCACCGACGATGTTGTCCTGGTCTGTTCACGCCGGCGCGCGGAGGACGTGAAGCTTCTCGTGGGCAAGCTCACCCTGGCGGGTCGCGAGGACCTCGCATGATCCGGGTGCTCGGGATCGACTGGGGTGAGCGGCGCCACGGCCTGGCGGTCTCGGATCCCATGGGCTACAGCGCCCAGCCCGCCGGGGTGGTCCACCGCCGGGGCAAGGACGCGGGCCTCGACGAAATCGCTGACGTCCTCACAGAAAAGGACGTGACAGAGATTGTGGTCGGGCTGCCGTTCCACATGGATGGCCGCCCCGGGGACCACCATGACGACGTCCTCGCCTTCGTGGCGCTGCTCGAAGAGCGATTCGGCCTGCCGGTCTCGACGGTGGACGAGCGGATGACGACGTTGCAGGCGGAGCGGGCCCTCAGGGAGGCCGGACTGACGCGAAAGAAGCGGAAGGCCAGGGTGGACCAGGTGGCGGCACAGTTGATCCTGCAGTTCTGGCTGGACTCGCGAGGAGAAAAGGGGCAGCCCCCCACTGCTGAGCGCCCAATTAACTAGGAAAATCCACCCCGCGAACGTAGGCTCCGTGGTTTAGACCCATTTCGTGATGATGTAAGCACCCATGTCCGGTTGGAACCCGGTCTCTCCATGAGGGTCCGGATCGACGACGGGACAACGGGCGAGAGGAAGACATGAAGACGAAAGAGGAGATCATCGCCGAGTACAAGCAGCACGAGGGGGACACCGGGTCTCCCGAGGTGCAGGTGGCGCTCCTGACGGAGCGTATTCGCCACCTGACCGAGCACCTCAAGGTCCACAAGAAGGACCACGCCTCGCGACGAGGCCTGCTGATGCTGGTCGGCCAGCGTGCACGCCTGCTCAGGTATGTGAACGGCAAGAGCCCCCACCGGTACCTCGATCTCATCAAGAGACTGGGACTCAGACGATAGAGGCCGGGACGATAGAGACTGGTTCCACAGAAACTGGGGCTCAGGCGATCAGCGATACGCCGCAATGCTTTTCCCCGCGGCGAACCACAATCGGGTCCACCCGTCTGCGCTCACCGTCTGCCGTCACCCAACGGCAGACGGTTTGTGATTCGTAGACCGTGGACCGGCAAGGACAGACGGACCGTCAGCGTCGTCAATCGGACGGCGCGGAAGCGATGGTGACCGTACAAGGCGGGCTACGGGAAAGGCCCGCCGCGACGATCGGAGGATGTGAAAGTGTTTGACGTAAAGACGGCAGAGCGGGAAATCGGCGGCCGGAGCATCAGCTTCGAGACCGGACGGATGGCCCGGCAGGCCAACGGTTCTGTGGTGGTCCGCTATGGCGAGACGCATGTACTCGTAGCGGCCACGATGGGCAGCCCACGTGCGGGGATCGACTTCTTCCCGTTGACGATGGACTACCGGGAAAAGACATCATCGGCCGGCAAGATCCCGGGAGGGTTCTTCAAGCGTGAAGGTCGCCCGACGACGAAGGAAATCCTCACGATGAGGATGATGGACCGTCCCATTCGTCCGCTGTTCCCGGACGGCTTCAAGATGGACATCCAGATCCAGGCGTTCGTCCTCTCCGCGGACCCGGACCTGGATCCGGACCTGGCGGCGATCAACGGCGCCTCGGCCGCGCTCTGTATCAGCAACATTCCTTTCAACGGCCCCATTGGAGCCGTGCGCGTCGGATTGATCGATGAAGAGTTCGTCATCAACCCGACGCACCCCCAGAGGGCCGAGTCGAGCCTCGACCTCGTCGTCGTGGGCACCGAGAACGCGGTGACCATGGTGGAGTGCGGGGCGAGGGAGCTCTCCGAAGCCACGATGCTCGACGCGATCAAGCTCGCCCACGAGTCGATCAAGGAACTCTGCGCCACGCAGAACGCCCTCCGCGAACAGGCTGGCGAAGAGAAGGTCGAGTTCATTGCGCCGGTGCCGAACACCGACCTGATCGGGGAGATCAACTCGAAGTTCGCCGACGCGGTCCGCGCGGCCTTCGGCGCCGAGGGCAAGCTCGCCAAGGGCATGGCCCTCGCGACCGTCCGGAACGAAGCCATCGAGACTTTCGTGCCGGGCGAGGACAAGGACAAGGACCTGGTCAAGGAAGTGAAGAACATCTTCCACGACCTCGAGAGCAACACCGTCCGCGCCATGGCCCTCGAAGGCACGCGCATCGACGGTCGCAGCAGCACCGACATCCGCCCCATCGAGTGCGAGGTCGGCCTCCTGCCGCGCGCCCACGGTTCGGCGCTCTTCACCCGGGGTGAGACCCAGGCGCTGGTCACCGCGACCCTCGGCACGGCGAACGACGAGCAGATCGTCGAAGGCTTGCAGGAAGAGGTTCGTTCGAAGTTCCTGCTTCACTACAACTTCCCGCCGTTCTCGGTGCGCGAGACCCGTCCGATCCGCGGCCCCGGCCGCCGGGAGATCGGGCACGGCGCACTCGCCGAGCGTTCGGTCGCTCCGGTCCTGCCGGACCACGAGACCTTCCCCTACACCCTGCGCGTGGTTTCGGACATCCTGGAGAGCAACGGCTCTTCTTCGATGGCCACCGTCTGTGGCGCGACCCTGTCCCTCATGGACGCGGGCGTGAAGATCCGCCGCCCGGTCGCCGGCATCGCGATGGGCCTGGTGATGGAGGATGACCGGACGCAGATCCTGTCCGACATCCTCGGCACCGAGGACCACTGCGGCGACATGGACTTCAAGGTCGCCGGAACGCAAAACGGCATCACCGCCCTGCAGATGGACATCAAGATGACGGGCGTACCGTTCGACGTGATGGCCACGGCGCTGGACCAGGCGCGGACCGGTCGCCTGACGATCCTCCGCAAGATGCTGAAGGCGCTCAGCCGGCCGCGCGCGGACATTTCGCAGCACGCGCCGAAGATGTTCATGGTCAGCATCCCGAAGGACAAGATCGGCATGCTGATCGGTCCCGGCGGCAAGAATATCCGCCGGATCCAGGAGGAGACGCAGGCCACGATCAACGTCGAGGACGACGGCACGGTGAAGATCTTCGCCGTGAACACCGAGGGCGCCGAGGCGGCCCGGGCCGAGGTCGAATTGCTGGGCAAGGAAGCCCAGATGAACGAGACCTACACCGGCAAGGTCGTCTCCATGAAGGACTTCGGCGTATTCATCGAGCTGTGGCCGGGCACGGAAGCCCTCTGCCACATCTCCGAGCTCTCCGACCAGTACCTCGACAAGGTCGAGGACGCCGTCGAGATGGGTGACGAGCTCGAGGTCAAGGTCATCTCCATCGACGATGCCGGACGGGTGAAGGTCTCCCGCAAGGCGCTGCTCGATCCGTCGAGCGCCCCCGCCGAAGGCGCATCCGGCGGTCGCCGTCCGGACAGCCGAAGTGGTGGTCGTGGCGGAGACCGGCGCGGTGGACGCAGTGGCGGCGGCCGGGACCGTGGCCGGGGCGGCAGCCGCGGTGGAGGCCGTGGCGGTCGGAGCGGCGGCAGCCGCTGACCTGTCCCACCCCGAGATCAGACTTCCCACGGGGAGCGGCTTTCGCCGCTCCCCGTTTTTCATGGTGGGAGTGCGGCCCGCCTGAACGCGTGCCCTGGTGAGACATGCGGGATATCATCACCGGATGAAATCCGGCCTCCATCGGCTGCCCCTGCTTCTCTTCATCCTGCTCGGCACCGCCCCGCTCCTCGCGCAGAGCGGCCGCCAGGTCATCGAGGCGAAGAACATCGAAGGGTTCCGCCTCGATGGCGATCTCGGGGAGTGGGAAGCCAGCTCGTCCAGGCCCATCGAGTTCGGCAAGGACGCCCTGGTCACCCAGGACCGCAGCTCCCTTTCCCGCAGTTGGGGCGGTAAGCAGGATCTCTCCGGGAAGCTCTATGTCGGCTTCACCGCGACCGACCTCCTCATCGCCGGCGACATCACCGACGACCACCTCACCACCAATCCGGTGCTCTGGTACCGGGGGGACGAGATCGAGGTCTTCATCGATCGCGACGTGAGTGGCGACGAGACCGAGACCGACGTCTACAACGGTGACGACTACCAGATCCTCCTGTTCCCGCAGGCCCCCGGCCGGACCTGGGGGGTGGTGCGCGTCGGAGGCCGACGGGTCAACTCCGATGCCGGGTTCGACGGCGTCCGCATCGCCAGCCAGCGCAAGACCGACGAGCAGGGAAAGTACACGGGCTACACCTTCGAGGCGGCGATCCCCCTGGCCAACTTCCCCGGCCTCGAGATCCGCGCAGGCACGGAGATCGGTTTCGATCTCGCCATCTCGGACGCCGACGAGGACCGGACCCAGAAGACCTACATGACCGTTGGAGGCCGGGGGGGCCTTGCGGAAAATCCGTCGCTCTTCGGCCGCCTGGTGTTCGGGACACCGCCCGTCGTCAAGGAGCCCGTCATCGAGAGCGAGGCGGACTGGCGCGATGCGGCGATCATCTTCACCGCGACCCTCCTCCTGATCTACCTGCTCTGGCGATTCCGCCGCCCTCTCGCCATCCTCGCCGGGATCCCGGTCCGCCGAAAGCTCCTGGTGATGGCGGCACTGGTCGTGCTCCTGCTGCTTGCGTACACCATCCCCGAGATCATGGTGAGCGCGGAGAGGGATCGGCAGGCGGCCGTCCTCGAGGCGAAGGTGGAGCTGCTGGCGAGCGTCCTGCAGGAGGCGGATCGGGAGTGGTTCCTCGGCACGCCCTCGACCGCTCCTGACCCCGAACGCATCTGGGCACTCCTGAAGGGCGGGGAAGCGGCGCCGCCGCCCCGCTACGAGTTTCACCCCATCTACCTCAGACCTCCGGCGCGGTCTGAGACGCTTTCGGGGGTCCCGATCGTCGATTTCGCCCGCACCCTCGACACGGGGTCCCACGCGCGGTTCGAACCGGCGACGGCCACCGCCGCAACGGAGGTGGTGCTCGTCTGCCACCTCGAGCGTGACCCCCTCTCCCGGACTCCGCTCGAACCCGGCGCGGAGCAGGGCCAGGTGCGAATCCTCCTCGAGAAGGACGGCCAGGTGGAGCTGCGCTCGCTTCAGTGGATGCGAAACGTGGACGACTTCAGCGCCACTGGAGAGACTGATGCCGCGGAGGTCGCCTGGCGAAATCCCGCCGCCGGGACTCACGCCAACGAGATTCGCTTGAGCGGCCTTCCGGAGGACGCCAGGATCGTCGCGGTGGAGGTGGTACAGACTCTGAAGGAAGGCCACCTGGTCGTTCACGGAGTGACGCTCCTGTCCGGCACCGGGGGCGAACCGATCCCGCTGCCACTCATCTCCCCCACCCGGGCCGGAGTCCCGGTCAACCTCTGGGAGGACCGACCGCGCGGCTCCAGCATCCTGCTCACCCCCGAATCCGGGCCACTGCGAATTCCCCTCATGCCCGGCGCCGATCGCATCTGGTTCTGCTACGCCCGCCCCACGCTCCCGGACGACGTCTTCGGCGATCCGGACGGCACCGACAAGATCTCCCTCAGCCTGGTGCGGACGGCCGGGGACCACGGTGAATCGCGGCGCACGCCTCCCCTGATTCTCAAGTCCGGAGTGCACATCGACGGGGAGATCCTGTACGCACGCTGGCACCCGCCGGATTTCGCGGCGGACCTGGCCTTCCGGTGGACGCCGAAGAACGGCCGGCCTTACCATCGGGACATCATCGCCCTGTCCGCCGAAGGGTTCGATCCGGAGTTGCTCGAGGTCACCTTCCTCAGCGGCGACGACCCGGTGCTGGCCGCCGGGATCACGCAGGGACATCGCCTGTCACGCTCGGCGACGGAGGGGCTCGATCACCTGGAGAGCGTCGGGGACGGCACCTACCGCCTGTCCCCCGAAACATTCGCGGACCTGCAGGATGTAACCCTGACCTGGTATCGGGCCGGGCGGGCGGTACTCAGCACCCTCGGCTCCGAAGAGGGTGGCGCCGGTCTCCTTGGGGCATCGCTGCCGTCCGGCGCACTCCCCTCCTCCCCGACGGTCTGGGAACCCGCGGGGCCGGAAGTTCGCGCCCTCGGTGAGGTACGATACCTATCCACGTTCCTCCCCGTGACCCGGGGGGCCGGGGACTGCGTGGAAATCGCGCTGAAGCTGCCGGATGCGCCGGCCGCGGAGCGCGTGGCGGGAGTCGTCTTCTACGTGCTGCTCGGAGTCCTGTTGCTCACAGTGCTCCTGGTGCTGTCGGACCTGCTCTCGCTTCTACCGCGGCTCAGAATGAAGCTCACGCTCGGGTTCGCGATCACCGCCCTCGTGCCCCTCCTGCTGTTCTTCTTCGGGCTGTCCGGGATCCTCGAACGCCAGGCCGGACGGAGCGTCGAGAACGCACTCCGGGAGCAGGTGGGCCTCGTCCGGCGCCAGTTCGACGACCTCCGCGACGAGGTGCGCCGGGGAGCCCGGCAACTCCTCGAAGACGAAGACCTGCTGAGCGCCCTCGACTCCTACGACCCGAAGGATTACCTGGCGAAGACGGATTCGCTGGTCCGGGACCGGGCCGCCGGCATCGCCCCTTTCCCCGGACCGGCACGGATCTATATCGAGGACCTGATCCCGATCGACAACGATCCCGGCCCCCGCGTCTTCCCGCTCGGCACCGAAGACCACCCGTTCCTGGCATCGAGCGCCCCCGCCGACGACATCTCGTACCGCTGGTCCGAGCTGGTCCTCGAGGGCGTGGCCACCACCGCACTCGAGGAGGGCCGGCGGACCGTCGTCGTGGAGGTTCCGGTGGGTCGCGAGGCCCTGAACGCCCTGCGCGACCGGCTCGGGCAGAGATACCAGATTCTCCTCTATTCGATCCGGGGGTTCCCCTACCTCGGCACGCTGGTGCTCGATCGGGAAGGGATCGCACCGCGCGTCCGGGAGCGCAAGGAAGTCGTGCAGGACATCGACCTGAACCGCGCCCCCCAGATCCGAAACGAGATTCTGGCAGGCATTCCCCATGTGGTGGCTTATGACCTGCTTCGCACCGGAGACGGCGACCCCGTGGCCCTCGTCGGAGTGGCTCTGCCCCGGGAGGAGCTGGTCGCCGCGCGCGCGGACATCCGCAATCTCTTCTTCCTGCTTTGTGCGGTGACCATGCTGCTCGAAGTCATCGTGGGGAGCATCCTCACCCGGCGAATCACCGACCCGCTGACCTCGCTTTCCCGCGGCGCCCGGTCCGTGAGCCGGGGGCAGCTCCAGACGCGCGTCAGAGTCACCGGAAACGACGAGTTGGGGGCACTCGGCAAGTCCTTCAACCTGATGACCTCCGAACTCGAGCGCCGCATCGGCGAACTCAGCAAGCTGAACTCGGCCATTCGCAATCTTTCCGGCTCACTCGACCGCGAGCACGTGCTGGCACGCGCCATCGAGGCGTTTCTGGAAGCCGCCGGCGGACCGGATGGGCTCCTGCTCGTCCAGGGAGCGGAGGACACGGCGGAACTCGTTGCCGGGAGAGTCGGGAATGCTGAAATGCACCCTGGTCCCCTGCCGCTCCGGGAAGGTCTGGTTCGCGACAGCCTCGACGCGTCGGTGCCCCGGGTCGTCACCGGCCCCTTCGAGGACGGTGTCGAGTTCGGATCCCCGCAGTCCGCGGCGACCATCCCCTTCGAGATCGGCCGGGACGCGCCGGGGGCGGTGATCCTCCTCTACGACCGCGAAGATCCCGGGCTGCTTTCGAGCGACCTCGAGTTCCTGTCGACCATGGCCCAGCAGGTGGCCATTGCGCTGGAGAATGCCAGACTCTACCAGTTGGCAATCGAGGACGTCGCCACCGGACTCTACGTCCACAGCTACTTCCTGGCCCGGCTGCGCGAGGAGGCCGACCGGGCCGTCACCACCGGCCGTCACCTGACCGTGGTCCTCGTCACGCTGCCGGACATCGATGGAGTCTACGACTCGTACGGGCCGGAGGACGGCGACCAGGTGCTGAGTCGCGCCGCGAAGAGGGTGCACCAGGCCATCGGCCGGATGAATGTCATCGCACGAGCCGACCGGTCGACCATCGAGGTGATGCTCCCGGAAACGGACAAGGAGGAGGGGATTGCCGCGGCGGGCGAAATAAGGATGGCCCTCGGCCGGAGAGGATTCGCCCTGAAGAGTCAGCCGGATCGGATCATCCAGCTCTCATCCCTGATCGGCCTGGCCACCTGCCCCGAGGATGCCGGCTCTGCCGAGTTCCTGCTGAACGAGGCTCACGGCGCCCTGTACAAAGCGGTCACCGACCGGGTCAACGCGGGCGTAGTGGATGTATCCGAAGAGCGGGAGAGGGTCGAATCCCGCATCGAGAGGGCCGCGGGACGGTTCGTGTTCCGCAGCGAGAAGATCATGGAGCTTCTGGAGACGGTGGAGCGGATCGCGGCGAGTGACGTCCCGCTCCTGATCCAGGGCGAAACCGGCGTCGGCAAGGAGGTGCTGGCAGAGCTCACCCACGAGAAGAGCCCGCGGCGGGATCACCCCCTGATCATGGTGAACTGTGCGGCGCTCCCGGAGACGCTCCTCGAATCCGAGCTTTTCGGCTATGAAAAGGGCGCATTCACCGGAGCGGATCGCCGAAAGCCGGGGCGGTTCGAACTGGCCGATGGAGGAACGATCTTCCTCGACGAGATCGGGGAGATTCCTCCCCAGACCCAGGTGAAGCTGCTCCGCGTCCTGCAGGACCACCAGGTCGAGCGGCTGGGATCCACCGCACCGATCACGGTGAACGTCCGGGTGATCGCCGCCACGAACCGGGACCTGCAGGCCGCGATCCCGCAGGGCGCTTTCCGGGAGGACCTCTATTTCCGCCTGAACGTCATCTCGCTCGTCATTCCGCCACTCCGGGCACGCAAGGAGGACATCCCGGTACTCGTCGATCACTTCATCGAGCGCTACCTCGATGGGCACGAGTCCATCGGCAAGCGCCTGAGCCCGGGCGCCATGGACCGACTCTTCGCCCACTCCTGGCCCGGCAATGTCCGGGAGTTGCGCAACACCATCGAGCGAGCGCTGGTCATCGCCCGGGACGAGGTCATACGGGCGGATGACATCGTCTTCCCCGAGCCCCCCCCGGAGAGCCGGCCGCCCCAGGCGAGAGAGGGGGAGCGGAGTCGTCTGCGTCCAACGGTTTCCGATGAAGTTCAAAGTCCCCTGAACCAGAGACAACGACGTCTGATCGAGATCCTGATGCGCCGCGACTCCATCTCGAATCGCGAATACGCGGACCTGATGGGGATCTCCACCCGAACCGGGAATCGCGACCTCCGGGAACTCATCGAGCAGAAGCTGATCGTGAAGGTGGGCCGTCGTCGAGCAGCGGTTTATCGCCTGCCTTCGTGATTCTCCTGCAGACCCGGCCGTTCCCGGTCGACGATTAGGACATGCTGAGTCCGGACCGGCGTCGCTACCGTCTCCTCTTGTTCCTGATCCTGATCCTGGCCGCGGCTCTTCGCCTGACCGGTCTCGGCTGGGGCCTGCCCGATGCCGGGAATCCAGCGCCGGACACCTTCCATCCCGACGAGTTCGTCACCTATGAGCAGGGGCCGAAAGTCCTCTCGGGCATGGATCCGATCGGGTTCTGCTGGGGTGGCGCGCTCTACCTCCGGACCGCCGGACTCGCGCGAAAGCTGACCGGGCCGGCCGTTGCCGGGGACGGGCCATCGATCCGGCGAACCCTCCTGTTGCTGCGCGCGATGAACACGATCTACGCCCTCTTGACAGTTCTGTTGATCGCGTGGATGGGAAGCGCGCTCCTCGACCACCGCGCGGGGCTGTGGGCTGCGGCGCTCTTCGCGGTTTTCCCCGGGCACGTCCTCGATTCGCACTTCGGCCGGCCCGATGTACTCGTGACTCTGCTGGTCACCGCCTCGCTCGCCGCGAGCGTGAAGGCCGCCCGGTCGGACCAGCGCCTCTGGCTGGCGCTCGCCGCCACCCTGGCCGGCCTGGCCACCGCCACGATGCTCTGGGGAATGTCGGCTTTCGCCGGGGTAGCCGCGGCCGGCATGCTCGCCGCCCGGGGGAGGGGGCGGTGTCGTCTCCTGGTCGACGGACCGCTCGCCGTGGTGTGCGGCACGGCCGGATATCTGCTCGGAAGTGTGGAAACCCTGATCTACCTCGAGACCTTCCGGTTCCGGCTCTCGCAGAGCAGGGCGGCCCACACCGCACCGTGGTCTTTTCCGATGCGCTACCTCCTGCCGATGACCCTGTTCTCCTGCGGCCTTCCGGTCCTGGTGCTGGCGTGGACGGGCGCGGTCGCGGCCGCCGTCCGGCGCGTCGGCCCGGCGCTCGTACCGCTTGCCATGGCGCTCGGGGGATATGCTCTGCTCGGTTCCCAGACCCACCCGATGATGCGCTACGTGGTATGGATCACGCCGGTCATCGCGATCTTCGCCGGGATGGCTCTCTCCACGTTCAAGGGGAGGTCCGGCACGGTTGTCGGCACACTGGTCTTCCTGTACACGCTGCAGCTCTCCGTGAGCTACGTCCTGCCGATGTGCGGTCCCGGGGATCAACGGCGGACCGTCGCACGCCGTCTGGTTGCCGAGGACCCGGACGCCGTCGTCGGGATCACCGCATCGTTTCGGGGCGACAAGACCTACCAGCCCCGATTTGCCGGGGACACACCGGTCCGGATCCTGGAACTCCGGCTCTTCGAGGAGTTCGATCCGGACATGGTCCTGGCGAACGGGCCGCCCTACATCATCACCACGGACTTCGCCCGGCAGCACGCGTGGCTTCCCTCCGCCCGCACCTTCGAGGAGAGACTCCGCAAAGGACCGGAATACCGGCCGGCTTTCGCCTGCGGCCCTCCCTTCCGGACCTTCCGCCTGGCCACGCTCCTCGGGTTCGACCGCCCGGACGACCTGCTCTACGTCCGACTGACGTTCGAGGTCTTCCGGCGCGCCCCCTGACGAGTTCTCGGGGTCGATCCGGCGCCGGTGCGATCCGTCTTGTCCGCGCATTGCCAAAGGCGATCGCACCGGGACTGGCGCGGCGGTGACGCCCTCCGGCCAGCCGGGTCTCAGCGACCGCCGACCCGGGCGCGCTCCCCCGGCGGCAGGATGACGGTCTGGTCGCGGCGCTTGATGATCCTCGGGGTGATGAAGAAGACGAGCTCCGCCTTCACCTCCTGGCTCTTGAACGACGAGAAGAGGTAGCCGAGGAGTGGAATGTCCGAGATGATCGGAATGCCGGACTTGTTCTCCAGGGTGGAGGACGACAGGAGTCCGCCGATGATGATGGTCTCGCCGTCCCGGACGCCGAGTTCACTTTTTGCGGTCCGCTCGGCGATCACCGGGTTCAGGGATCCTTCCGGGCCGGGCACGTAATCGGTGATCTGGGAGTCTTCGGCGTTGATGCTGAGAGTGACGAAGCTCCGGCCGATCAGCTTGGGCTCGATCTCGAGTTTGATGCCGGTCTTCTCGAACTTCGTGGTCAGAAACGTCTGCGTGCCCCGAACTTCCACGCTCTGCACCGGAAACCGCAGGCCGGTGGTGATGGTCGCTTTCTTGCCCTGGGTGGCGATGATCGATGGCTGGGAGAGGATCTCCACCATACCGCGGCCCTGCAGCGCGCGGAAGATGTAGCTGTACTCCCCGTTCTTCTCGACCGACTTGCCGATGGTCTTGAAGTCGAACGTCCCCCCCTGGAACGGCTGGTCGGTGCCGATGGCTTCGAGGTAGCTCTCAGGGTTGAATGCACCCGTAAAGCTGCCGAAGAACGGCTGTGAACCTTCCGTGGCCTTCCGCAGGTCGTAGCCTCCCTCCCAGCCGAACTCGAGGTTGGAGTTGTACCTGATCTCGATGATCTTCGCCTCGACGTACACCTGGGGCGCCGGCTCATCGAGGACCTCGAGGAGTTTCTCGACGATCGGCCATTTCTCGCGGGGAGCATCGATGCGAAGGGAGTTCAAGCCCCTGGCGGAGATCCTGACCGACTTGCCGAGGTAGGTCGCGAGTTCCTTCGCCAGCATGACGGGCTGTTCGTGGTTGACCTGCCAGTAGCGGGTCACCATGCCATTGTGCTCGATCGAGCCGTCCCGCGCGACGCTGATCGTGTCCTCGGGGGCCTTCGGCTTCCTGTCCTGGCCAAACGCGGGCAGAGCGGTGAGTACCAGCCAGGCACAGAGTAGACAGACCATCCCTGTTCGCATGGAATCCTCCGGTATCCCTCGCTTCGCCGGCCGCCACAGTGCCGGCCGGGCCTCGTCCGAAACCCAGCGGTTACCGCCGCGGCAGCGCCCTCAATACGAGTGAAGTGATGTTCGGCACAGCCTTGCCCTCGATCCGGATCGAGCCGAGCCCACCGATCAGGTCGTAGCCGCGGCCCCGGGAGCACTTGTCGAGCGCTTTCCGTAACCGGTCGCTGGCGGCGCGAAGGAGGAAGAGGTAACGAGGACTGGTGCTGTCGAGGTTCTTCTCGAGTATCTGGCGATACTCCGGGATTCTCGCATAGACGGCATCGACATCGACGACGGCCGGCTTCTTGAACTCGTCCGGATCACCGAGGTAGATGTCTCCCTCGTTGATCCTGATCCGGCTCGCCCCCGCAGCGGAAACCAGTCCGCTGGTGAGGAGCGGCATGAGGAGCATGGCAGCCAGCGCCGCCATCCCGAGTCTCTTCCCTCTTCCTCGAAGCCCCGTCATCTGTCATCTCCTTCTGCCTGCCTGATGTTGGCAAGGGTGGTTAAGCAAACACTGTACCGCCCTGCGCCATGAATCGAGGACCACACCAAGTCAGCAGTAAAACATGCAGTAGTAACCACTTGCACCGATCAACCCGCCAGCGGCGCGTGGAGTCCGTCGCAATATTGAGCCATATTGCGACATATTGCGACAGAATCAGCCACCATAATGAGCGTCACCTGTCCCCTCTCAGCCTTGAGGCCATGCCCGAGGCCAGGCGGTCCAGAGCCTGATCCGATACCCGGCGACGCGCATCCCCATAGGATTGCAGGCCGCCCTTCGTCGTCATCAGGAAGTGATCAAGCCCGGGAAGCACCATCTTCTCACGGTCCCGCGTCCCGAGCAACCCCCAAACCCGATCGGCGTGTTCGCTCGGCACCTGGAGGTCCCGCTCCCCATGGATGACCAGGGTGGGGCAGCGGATCTCCGAGTAGATCCGCTCGGGGCTCAGAGCGAGGTGTTGACGGATCCAGCGGACATTACGGACCTGCCCCTTCCACTCGAGCACGTCGCAACGGGAGAGGCGAACATGCTCGAAGAAGGCCCGCAGGTCGGCCACGATCCGTGCCGCCTCGCGCCGGTCGGCGCCCCGGGCCAGAGCCCGCGCCCGGACCTGGCCGAGCAGCACGCGATCGAGCGGCTCGGCCGGGGCCCCGATCAGCGCAACCGCCGCGACTTCCTGCTCCCCGGCCGCCAGCTTCCCGGCAAGGAGCGCTCCTTCACTGTGACCGATGATCCCCACCCGCTCCGCATCCACATCCTCCCGGCTTCTCAGGTACCTGAGCGCACTTCCGGCATCGGCGAGAAACTCGGAAAAGCCCGCCTCGGCAAAAGAACCGCCCGAGCGGCCTACCCCGCGGTCGTCGTAACGCAGGGTGATGATCCCCCGGCCGGCGAGCGCCGCCGCGAACGAGTGCAGGTAATTCCAGCGAAGCTCGGAGCCGGGAGCGTTGCCGTTGCGGTCCTGGGGCCCCGAGCCGGAGATGATCAGCACGGCGGGAGCGGGAGCGGAGAGACCGTCGGGACGGAGCAGGCTCCCGGCGAGCGTCACCGCATCCGTCGCGATGCGCACGCGGAGGACGTCCACGCCCACCGGCCCCGGGGGATCGTCGCCCGGCTGCTGAGAGAGCGCCAGGCGTTGACCCCGCACGGCGGAGACACCGTCCACCGAACGCGCACAGACGAGGAGCTCACCATCCTCCCCCACCCAGAGATTGGCGGGCGACCCCACGTCCGGGACCGCGAGCAGGCGAGTGCTCAGCAGGGCCACTCCGTCGATCTCCAGGGCTTCCTGCTCCCGAAGACTGACGGTGACCTCTCCGGTCTCTCCCGTCAGGGCATAGAGCACGGGGAAGGTCTGCCTCCCCCCCCGTTTCCGGTCGTAGCGCTCGACCACGGCAATCCAGGGGGTGGCGAACGGCTCGGCGATCAGGAGTGCGCCGGATCGGTTCGGGACGCGGATCACCTCGGCGCTTTCGCCCTCACGGATTTCACCGACCAGCCGGCCGTCGGTGGCGGCGAGAGTGACGGTCCTCTCCCGATCCCCCTGAACGCCGTGCGCCGAAAAGCGGAGCAGAGCCCCGGTCCGCGGATCCCGCTCGATGCTCATCCGCAGATCCTGCACCCGGTCGGCGCGGTGCAGCCGGGCGTGGCTCGTCAACAGGATCGACCCGTTGCCGCGCCTCTGACGCCACTCTTCGCGCCCGGCGCGACGGCCCCCGGCGTAAACGCTGAACGTGCCGCCCCGCGGAACATCAGCGCCGGCCAGGGCCGTGACGGGGAGAAACAGCAACAGCACGATCGGCAGCAAGGTGGTACGCAAGATCCCTCCGGCGTATAGACCGAAGGGAAGCTAACCCAAAGACGCCATTTCGCCTACCCCGGCGAAGGGGGCTCCAGGCGATTCCGGCTGCGGCCGCCGCGGGTCGAGCGCGCTCGAAGGCGCACGAGCGGGGGGAGGGGGACGCTTCCCGGGCGGGCGCGGCGGCGACGATCCGTCGCGGACACGGTGCATCACTCGTCCCCTTTCGCCGTGCCGAACTCCAAACGGTACATGCGGATCGCCGAGTCGGCGAAGGCCGGCATGATCCACTGGACCTCACGCCACCGGATCACTCCCTTCCCGGCGGTGGCGTCCCCACGAAATCGATCTCCCTGATCCCCGCTTTCATGAACGCATCCACGCACCGAATCACGTCGGAGTGCGGTACTTCCGGACCGGCGTTGAGCTCTCCGGGCATCTCTTCGTTCCCGGGGGACCGGCGAATCCCCTTCAACCGCCGATCGAGCACCTGGAATGCCGGGGCATCCAGTCCGATCTCGAGGTCGAGCAGCCGTACGCGGGTCGCCTGCTCGCCCTTGTCGCGCGTAAGGAACACCGTGATCTTCCCCTCGGGAGGAATGAACCTGGGAATCGGAGCACCCCCCTTATCCGTTGGCAGATAGGCCAGGACCTTGCGCTCCAGAGTTTTGAACTTCATCGCGCACATGAAGAAGATAAGAAGAAGGAACGTCACGTCGATCAGGGGAGTGATCGAGAGCTTAACCTCCTCCTGGTCGTCAATGGCTCGTCGCATGGCAACCTCCGACGCGAGTTGAAATGGTGAGAGTCAGAGGGCCCGGCGGGGTTCCCCCCGGCGGCGGAAACGGACTTCGCGTCGGCACTTGCCTGTTCCCCAGCGCGCCGGACGAGACCTCGCGTAAACTGGTTTCTTTCCCGTCCGCATTCCGTCTCCGGGCCCTTCAGTTACCGACCGGGAGGCCATCTCCCGGGCACAACCCGAGGCTATCATGACTAACTAATCAGTCAATCTTCAATCCCATGTTTATTTCCATTTGGTCATTTTTCCGGTAACCTCCGCCGCGTTCTCCGCCGTACAAGGAAGTGGGAGCACAAAGATCGAAAGAGGTCACTGTGGCGGACTTTGCGAAGTACCTGAAGGAGGCCCGTGAAGCAGCGGGGCTGAACCAGTCCGAACTGGCGGAGGAAGTGGGGCTCACCGGCAGCTATATCTCGGTGCTCGAGAGCCGGCGGAAGCCCCCCCCCTCCGACCAGGTGCTGAAGCGCATGGCGAAGGCGCTCGGCAGGCCGGTGAAGGAACTGCTCGAGGTCGCCCACCTCGATCGCACTCCGGAGGACATCCGCAGGAAGATCCGGGCGCTCGACCGCCGCCTCGCCATCGAACGCAAGGTCACAAGCAGCCTCCTTGGCGAACTGCTCCCCTCCTCACTCTGGCACTTCGGCCGGGTGCATGGTTATCCCGAGTACGGCCTGGAGAAGCTCCGGCTGGACGCCAGGAAGAAGCGGATCCTCACCAAGGTCATCCGCCGCATCGGCCATCTGGCCACGCGCGACGATTTCGAGGAGGAATCACGCCTGGTGATCCGGACGCTACCGGCCGAGGACCGCTCCGTACTCGCGGAGGTGCTTCCCGAACTCGTCCGGGATATCCCCGGAGCCGAGATCTCCGATCCGGATCCGCGCGGATCGGTCCCCGAGGCTCAGCACCCCTCACTTCCGGTTCTCTCCCGCCCGCCGCGGGACGGCAGAAGGACGAAGCCGAGGCCCCTTGCGGCGATCCCGGTAGCGGAGAAAGACCGCCGGCCCGGGCGCTACTTCCTGACCGCCGATGACGAGGACATGACTCCACGGATCCGGCCGGACGACCTCCTGCTCGTCGCACCGGATCTCATGCCTGAGGACGGATCCCTGGCCGTGGTCCGGATCGGGAAACGCATCACCGTGCGGGAGGTTCATGCCGCGAAGGAGGGTTTCCTCCTGGTCGCGGCAAATCCCGCGATATCGACGGCCAGGGTGGATCCGGAGGCCCTCTGCGGCGTCATCCTCGAAGTCCGGCGCAGGTTCTGGATCAAGTAGGTTCCAGAAACCGCCTCAGCGCGCCGACAACCTCATCCGGCCGCGGCAGCGGACCGCAGGCGCCGGCCTTCGTGAAAGCCACCTCGCCATCGACCAGGACATCGTAGATGCCGCCGCTGCCCTTGATCATCATCACCTCGGCATCGCTCCACTCGGTTCCCAACCGGGCCGCCAGACCGGCGGCCGCATTGACGAAGCCTCATTCCGTGCAGTAGACGATCTGGATCAGCATGGTCGGTCCTCACAGTTCGAACGAAACCTCCACCGTAACGATGTCGGGGCCCATCTGGAAACAACTGCCGCATTCGAGGGCCGCCGCTTCCCGCTATGCCTGGGCCCGTCGGTTGAAACCAGTGAGGGTGCGCCCTCCTCGCGCCTGACCGGATCGAGCCAGACAGCGTCCTCGATGCAACGGCCGCACTGATTTCCAGACGAGCCCTCACCGTGGGGAGTCACTTTTCCCGGAGGCGGGTCGGCGCCCCCGGGCTTCTCTTCTCAAGCGGCCGAGCGCCCGGCGAATACGCACCAGGTCGAACAGGGTGCGGACCATGCCGCGGAGTCCCACCTTCGAGCCTTCCACGTCGATCCAGCGGCGCAGGGGGACCTCGTGAATCGTCGCACCGGCGACCGTCAGCCGGCCGATCAGTTCCACATCGAAGCCCCACCGGGAGATGAAGGGCTCCGCGAGGATCTGCCGCAGTACGTCGTTCGCCTTCATGACCTTCGCGCCGCACTGCGTGTCGTAGACCATCAGGTCGAGGATGAGCGAAGCCAGCGTGGCGAAGAACCGGCCCAGGTAGTGGCGCATCGGACTTCGCTGAACATCGTGCCCGAGAAGGGCGACCCGGGCGCCGAGCAGGACATCGACGTCCCGCCGGGCGATCTCGTGAGACAGGCGGATCAGTTCCTCCGGCGGCGTGGCGAAGTCCGCATCGGCGTAGCCCACGGCCGTCACCTCTCCCGCGAGCGCAAGGAGGAGCCCCTGCCGCACGGCACTGGCCTTGCCGGAGTTGATCTCGAGAGCGAGAACCTCGACCCGGTCCGGGTGCTTCTCCCGGATCTCCTCGAGCAGTCCGCGGGTACCATCCGTGGAGCCGTCGTCGACGAAGACCAGGCGCATCTCGGAAGGGGTGAGCAGTGCCTCGATCGCCGAGCGGTCGAGGCGCCGCTCTTCGTTGTAGCAGGGGATGACGTACACGGTCGATCGCATGCCGGCTCCCGCACCCTCAGGCGCACTGCCCCCGCGGCTTCGCCGCGCGGGGCGCGCTGCCACCGGCCTCTCTGACCTCGCTCATCGTCTTCACCTCCGGGGAGATCCTCTCAGAATCGACAGCGGGCCGCTACTCCGCCCCCTCGTCACGGAAGAGGATCCCGCGGGTGATGATCCCCAGCAGCAGGGCGAACATCACGTAGCTCGTCAGGCATTCCACGGCGACGGCGATCCGGGCCGCGGGAGTGATGGGGCTGATGTCTCCGAAGCCGAGCGTCGTCATCACCACAATCGAGAAGTAGAGATGGTCCACGAGTGAGGTATCGAGGGATGTGAACGCGTGATCGCGCACCAGGGCCGGGTCATCCTCGAATCCGGTGTAAACATGGTCGATGCTGATGTTGACGAGCGTGAAGGCGACCAACAACATCGCGAACACGGTGACGAGGAAAAGGACATCCTCGATCCGGGCGAAGTGGGCGGGCCGGAGCAGGTTGCCCGCGTGCAGCAGGAACGTCTTGATGTGGAACGCGATGGCCAGGAGGATCAGCCCGGTCAGGATCACCATGCCGATCGGGCTCTTGATGATCAGGATGATCAGGGCGCCGCACAGAAAGCCGGTTCCGGTGCTGACCAGCCGGTAGGCCTGGTCCCGGCCCGGAAAGACATCACGATTCAGGCGACGCATTCTGCCCCGATGGACGACGACGACGATGACCGCCACGAGCAAGCCGTTCAGCAGCGCGATGGCCAGCCGGCTCGGCAGGCCGGAACTCGGATCGAAGGCCAGGAGGGGAATCTGCACGGTCAAGAGACCGCCGAATGCGCAGGGAACAAAGTGTCCGAGGAACACCCGGATCGCGCTCCAGAAGAAACCGTGCTCCCGATCGCTCACGCCTCGCCCTTCCTGGTTCTCAATCGCAATCTTTGAATTCTCGCGTTCTTCGACAGCAGCTTACAATCCCTCCTCATGAGAACGGACATCGATTTCAGAATCCGGGGCCTCTCCAACCTCGTCGGCAACACCCCCCTCCTCCGCGTGGAGTTCGAGTTCCAGGGGGAAGGGCGTGCGATCTACGCCAAGGCCGAGAACCTGAACATGACGGGCAGCATCAAGGACCGGATGGCCCTGCACATCCTCAGCAAGGGCTACGAGCGGGGCCTCCTCACCCCCGGATCCCTGATTGTCGAGGCGACCAGCGGCAACACCGGCATCTCCATCGCCGCCATCGGCCGCGCCCTCGGGCACCCGGTCACCATCTTCATGCCGGACTGGATGAGCAAGGAGCGAATTACCCTGATTCAGAGTCTCGGCGCGACCATCCGCCTGGTGACGGCCGAGGAGGGCGGCTTCCGGGGCAGCATCGAGATGGCTGAGGAACTCGCCTCGAAAACGAAGGGCGCCTTCCTGCCCCGGCAATTCAGCAACGCCGACAACGTCGAAGCGCACCACCTCGGCACCGGCCCGGAGATCTGGTGGCAAACCCGCTATCGGGATCTCAAGCCCGATGCCTTCATCGCCGGCGTCGGCACCGGCGGCACGATCATGGGGGTCGGCTCCTACCTCCGCGAGAAGCAACCTGAGATCCGCCTGCACCCGCTCGAGCCCGCGAATTCCCCCACACTCTCCACCGGACACAAGGTCGGCAAACACCGCATCCAGGGTATTTCCGACGAGTTCATCCCCCCGATCGTGAACCTCGCCTCGCTCGACGAAGTGGTGGCGGTGGACGACGGCGACTCGATCCTGATGGCGCAGGCGCTGGCGGCCAGACTCGGAATCGGAGTCGGCATCTCCTCCGGCGCCAACTTCCTCGGGGCCCTGAAGCTTCTGGAGGAGATGGGCCCGGAAGCCACCGTGGTCACGGTCTTCCCGGACGACAACAAGAAGTACCTGAGCACCGACCTGTTGCGTGACGAGCCGCTGAAGAACGATTTCCTCTCTCCGCACGTGAAGCTCACGAGTTTCCGGGCCTTCAAGCGGGTCTGCCAGACCTGCTGCGACCCGGCGGAGTGCACCGACCACGGCACTCTCGCCGACCTCGACCCGGACGAAGTGCTGCCGCCGTGCCCAAGACGGGGATGACAGCCATGAACACTCGCGGAAAGTTCCCCGGAGCCGAACTGTGCACCTACCTGAACGCGAGTTCCGTCGGCCTGGTTCCGCGAAGCGGCGTCGATGCGGTGCGACGGGCCTATGAAGCCTTCGAGCAGGGCTCCCACGTGGTCTTTCCGACCCTGTTGCCGGGGCTGTCCGGCGCAAGGGAGAAACTCGCGCGGCTCCTTCGCGTCTCGCAGCGGGACATCGGTTTCGCCGCCTCCACCTCCGACGGGATGGATTGTGCGGCCTCCCTGCTCCGCGCCGACGGCCGAGGTCACGTGGTCATGGCCCGGGCGGAGTTCCCCGCCTCTTCCGCGCCCTTTCGCGCCCGCGGCTACGAAGTCGACCTGGTCGATCCCGTCGACGGATGGCACGGTCCCGAAGCCTACGCCGACGCCATCGGTCCGGAAACCCTGGCGATCGTCGCCAGTGCGGTGCAGTTCGCGAACGGTGAGGCCCTCGACCTGCGCGCCCTCGGGGACCTCGCCGCGGACCGTAACGTCTTCCTGGTGCTCAATCTCACCCAGGCGGCGGGGATCATCCCCCTCGATCTTCCGTCGACCGGCGCGCACCTCGCTGTGGGCGGTGGGCTCAAGTGGCTTTGCTCCGGAGTCGGGAGCGGCTACTGGTGGTGCCCGGCCCCTTTGATCGAGCGCTTCGGTATTCCCCGCGGGGGCTGGTTCAGCCAACTGGATCCACTCGCCATGAAGGCGGAACAGACGGAGTTCCGCCGGGAAGCTTCGGTGATCGAGGGCGGAACCGGATCGATGGTCCCCTACCTCGCGATGAACAGGTTCCTGACCATCCTCGAGAAAACCGGTGTCGAGAACGTGCTCACCCACGTCCACGCCCTGCACGATCGGCTCATCGCCTTCGCGGACGACCGCGGCATCGAGCTGTTGAGCCAGAGGGACCCGGCCCGGCGCGGCGGCCAGGTTCTCCTCGCGCATCCTGAGCCGGAACGGGCGCAGCAGGCGCTTCAGGAGAAGGGCATCATCGTCTCCGCGCGTGGAGCGGGGATCCGCGTCTCGCCCCACCTCTACAACACCGGCGAGGACATCAGCCGGCTGATCGAAGCCTGGATCTGACCCGGCCCACCGACACCGCCCTCACGGTGTGTTGCGGTAGGTCTTGTGGCACGCGCTGCAGAGCTTCGAGAGCGCGCGGAAGGACCGCTCCGCCAGTTCCAGGTCCGGCTGCTCGCCGGAGAGGGCCGATTCCAGATCGCGCGCCGCGGCCTCGGTCCCGGCGAGCATCCCCCGGAACTCCTCGGAACGGTCGGCGAGATCCTCCTCGCGTCCCATCTCCACGAAGAGTTCGAAGATCTGCAAGGCCTCGTGCGCGGGGGCGATGTCGGGGTGATCCGCGCTCTCCTTCCAGCCGGCCCGCCGAACGATTTTCAGGTTGTCGAAGCGGCGATCCACCACCGCCATGGCCTCGGCAAACGCGGGCACCTCGGCGACCTCCGGAAAGTCGAAGGAGCATCCCGCCAGTTCCTGGTCGCCCGGCACCGTGAAGACGGCGGCGGTACCGTAGAGGCCCGTGTACTTTTCGGCCGTGCCGGACTCCTTCAACTCGGCGACCGCCTGCTCGTTGGTCATGCCTCCGAGCGCCATCTGGGCGATGACCGCCGCGGCGGGTCCACGGTGCTTGCCGTGGTGGCAGTGGATGTAGAAGGGACCGTCGAGTTCCCGCACCGTGCGCACGATTTCGAGTTGCCGGGCGCGGGGGATGCCGTCATAACCGATCGGGATGTGGACGTAACGCAGACCGTACTTCCTCGCGAGTTCGAGGTCCGGCTTCGCTCCGTCGACGCTGATCAACGTGACGATGCCCGCCTCCTTCAACTCCCGGAAGGCCAGATCGCTCTTCGGCTGACCGCCGCGCGCGATATCCGCGGAGATGAAGGCGAAGTTCGGAACATGCTCGAGGGTACCGGTGGGAGTGGCCGGAGCGGGCCCCGGCTGCTCCGAGCACGAGCAGAGGAAACTCACCAGGATGACAAGCGGAACGGCGAGGGTGGAGCGCACGATGTCCATGTTCATCCCGCAGCAACATCCGTGCCGATCTCAATACGCCCGAACTGTCGCGACTGCGACACACTTTCATCATAATCCTCCCCCTCCGGTCCACCCGGGGGAGGTCGGCGATACCTGGAGGTAACCCGGCGTTTCGAATCCCCGGACGCCACAATCACCCCGAGATGGCATCGACACCACCCTCGGAGAGGCGAGCACCGTCCCGTCCGCTCAGTACCAGGGGCGAACGCAGGCAGGACCGGCGCGGCGGCGGAGCAACGCCCTCCGAATGGCCGGCTACCGAAGCAGGGACTCCCGGTAATCCGCCGGGGCACGGTAGCCGAGGAGGTTCAGGACGGTCGCGGCGACATTGGCCAGGCCGAACTCGTCATGCTGCTCGCGAAAGCGAAGCTCTCCGGATTCTCGCGGGTCGTACAGGCTGCACGGCACCGGGTTCAGCGTGTGGCTCGTCTTCGCCTTGAACTCACCGTTCTCGTGAACCGCAAACTCCCCGGTCGACTTGTCGATCATGATCATCTCGTCGGCATTGCCGTGGTCGGCGGTGATGATCGCCAGGCCGTCGAGCTCCCGAATGACCTCGAGGAGTCTGCCGAGTGAGAGATCAACGGCCGCGACCGCGGAGATCGTCGCGGTCAGGTCGCCGGAGTGCCCCACCATGTCGCCGTTGGCGTAGTTGACCCGGACAAAGCGATCATCCCCGCTCCTCAAGCCATCGATGACCACATCGGTCACCTCACCGGCCTTCATCCAGGGGCGCTGCTCGAAGGGAATGCGATCGCTCTCGACCTCGATCTGGGTTTCGAGAATCGATCGGCGGGCGATGGCGCGGTAGGTGTCGGTGACCACGTGCTCCGGGGCGGCCTCGACGTATCGGCCCTGCTCCGGGTCGAACAGCCCGGAGCAGTTTCCGTTCCAGAAGTAGGTCACGTGACCGTATTTTTGCGTCTCCGCGGCCGCCAACTGGGTGACGCCGTTCATGCAGAGATACTCGCCGAGGGTCCGGTCGATGGCCGGGGGTTCGACGAGATAGCGGGACGGGATGTGCAGGTCGCCATCGTACTCCATCATTCCGGCGTAAAGCACGTCCGGCCGGCGAACCCGATCGAAGTGCGGAAACTCCTCCCGCTCGAACGCCTTGCTGATCTCGATGGCCCGGTCGCCTCGGAAATTCACGAACACGACGGCGTCGCCATCGACGATCGGGGCGGTGGGCTCGCCGTCCTCCTCGATGACGAACTCCGGCAGGAACTGGTCGATGATCCCGGGGTGCTCCGCCCGGTACGTCTCGACCGCGGCGCGGGTGCTCTCGAACCGGCGCCCCTCCCCGAGCACGTGGGCCTTCCAACCCCGCTCGACGATGGACCAGTCCGCCTCGTAGCGGTCCATGGTCACGAGCATCCGTCCCCCACCGGAGCCGATGCGGTAGTGCCGGTCGGTCTGGCCGCCGATCTCTCCGAGGACCGCCTCGAGCGCGTCCACATACACGAGCGCGGAGGTCTCCCCCACGTCGCGCCCGTCGAGCAACGAATGCACCGCCAGGCTGGCGACACCGGCCTGGTCCGCCTGCCGGATCAACGCGACGAGCTGGTCGATGTGGCTGTGCACATTCCCATCGGAGAGCAGCCCGATCAGGTGCAGCGTCCCACCGGCCCGGCACTGCTCGACCACCGCCCGGAAGGTCTCGCCCAAAAAGATGGCGCCGGAGGCGATCGCGTTGTCCACGAGCTTCGCCCCCTGGTCGAACACGCGTCCGCAGCCGAGGGCGTTGTGCCCGACCTCGCTGTTCCCCATGTCACCGTCGGACGGCATTCCCACCGCCGTCCCGTGCGCCCTGAGAGTCAGATAGGGATGGTCTCGCCGCAGCCCGTCGAGCACCGGTGTCGGAGCGAGCGCGATAGCGTCGCCCCCGTCACCACGCCCCACGCCCACCCCGTCCATAACGACCAGCAGCAGCGGCCCCGGACGTACCGGGGCGTTCGCCAGGGAATCGAGTTTCCAGTCGTCGGTCATGGAGTCGCGCTCCCGAGGAACCTCCGATGCGGAGAGCACCGGCATACCATCCCATCGAGCGACGTTGAAGGATTCCAGGCTACCGGGACCGGGTGGACCGCACGTCTCGGAGTCCGCCATCCCTTGACTCGGCCGCGACATCCGGCATGATCCAGCGACCTTCGACTCACGCCAGAGGAACTCCCATGCGCACCTTCATCCCCAGCGTTCTCATTCTCGCACTGCTCGCCGGAACCATCTCCGCCCAGGAGGGCGGGGAGAACACCTTCCTCGACAGCGTCGACTGGGTAAACGGTCCCGGTTCGGGGGACCTCGGCGGCATCGCCAGGATCGCCGTACCCGAGGGCTATATCTTCGCCGGCCCAGCCGACACCGAGCGGCTGATGGCCGCGATGGAGAACCTCGTCTCCAACACCGAGAAGGGTTTCCTCTCTCCCGCGGACCTGTTCGACGAGGAGGGCGCCACGTGGTTCCTCGTCTTCGAATTCGACGACCTGGGCTACGTCGAGAAGGCGGACGAAGAGGAGATCGACGCCGACGAACTGCTCGAAAGCCTGAAGGAGAGCAACCAGGAGGAGATCAAGGAGCGGAAACGTCGGGGGCTTCCCAGCTTCACCCTGCGCGGCTGGGCCATTCCCCCACGATACGCCTCCGAGTCGAAGAACCTGGAGTGGGCCGTCGAGCTGGTGAGCGAGGACGGCGAGGTGTTCGTCAACCACAACATCCGCGTGCTCGGGCGACGCGGCGTCATGGTCGTCACCCTGGTCTGCTCCCCCGAACAGTTGCAGGAGGTGCTGGTGCCGACCCGGGGCCTCCTCGAGGAGTTCAGTTTCAATTCCGGGCAGAAGTACTCCGAGTACACCGCCGGCGACAAGATCTGGAAGTACGGCCTGACCGGTCTCATCGCCGGTGGTGGCCTGGCGCTGGCGGCGAAGGCGGGAATCCTGAAGTGGCTGTGGAAGATCCTCATACCGATCGGCGTGGCGATCGCGGCCTTCTTCCGACGGATCTTCGGCGGCCGCAAGAAGAACATCTACGCGGCCGACGAGAGTCAAGACCCGGTGGAATGAGCGAAGGCGAAACCCTCTATCTGCTCCTCCTCGTCTTCTACCTGATCGAGTGCGGAACGTTCACGCCGAGGGGAGCGATCGCGTTTCATTCCGCCTTCGGAGGCAAGTGCCGGCAAGCCGGCGTGCTACCCATCTTCGAGGGCCGGCCCGGGGTGCTGCGGTTCGCCAACCCGCTTCCGCCGCTGGGCCGGATCTTCGTCGCCTCCGCCCCGATGCTCTCGTACGCACCCGATGGCCTGGTGGCGTTCTCCCCCGCCTGGCCCACCTCTCCGCCCCGACGCGACCAGACCGGGAACGTCTATTCCTGGGAAGAGATCGGAGAGGTGGCGACGATCGACCGGGAGGTCCGGATCGATGGCGACCTGCTGCTTCGAGCGGACTCCGGCCAGCAGGCGGCGAAGATCGCGGGGAACATCGCCACCGTGAAGGCGGCCGGTCCGCAGAAACGGGAAGCGGCGATCGAGCGCATTCTCGAGGGAGGCACCGACGCCGCCTCGGCCCGGGAGCGAGTGGCGAGGTGGAAAGAACAAGGCGCCGACCTCCGGTTCCTCGCCAACGTCACTTTCCTGCTGCTGTTCCTCGGCGTGCCGCTCGCCGCGCACCTCTACGGGGTCGAGCGGATCTGGCTGCCGGGGCTGGCCGCGCTTCTTGCCCTGACCGTCGTCGCGATCTTCACTTTCCGTGGCGCTCACCGAAAGCTCTACCCGGAGGAGGGGGGCGCACGCGTGAAGCATCTCCTGCACGCGATCTTCACGCCCTGCCTGATCCGCGCCCCGGACGCTCTTTCCGAACCGCTGCTCACCGGGTATCACCCTCTGGCCGCGGCGGCCGCGCTGATGAACAAGGATGCATTCCGCGAGTTCGCGGGCAACGTGCTGCGTGATCGCGCCCATCCTCTCCCCCCGGCGGCCCCGGAGCGCGGCGCGAAAATCGTCGCCTGGCACCGGAAACGCCTGGACCGGGAGCTGCGCCGCCTCGTCACCGCAGAGGGACTGGATTTCGACGAACTCCTGCGCATCCCCGAAGCCCCGCCCGCCGGAGCGCAGTCCTGTTGCCCGAGGTGCCTGGCCGAATACACACTCGACGAGGGAGAGTGCTCGGACTGCGCGATACCGCTGGTCGCATTGCGCCGTCCGTAATGCGCGGACGGGAAGGAGTTCGTCCCTCCGGGTGCGGATTCGCACCCGGCGCTGGTTCAAGCCCATGCGGCAATCCGGTACCAGGATGCTCCCGGGCCGGAGTTCAGAGGGATGAGCTCGGTCATGCTTTCTCCTCCCGGGGCAAATCGCTACTCTCTGTCATGCCCCTTGCGCTCGCCACCCCCGACTACCTCGTCATGGCCGCTTACGGCGCGCTTGTCCTGACGATCGGCTATCTCGCCAATCGTCGCCAGAAGAACACCGAAGATTACTTTCTCGGCGGTCGAAAGCTCCCCTGGTGGGTCGTCGGGGTGTCCTTGATGGCGACCTCCTTTTCGAGCGTCTCGCTGATCGGCGGAACCGGCTTTGGCTACAGCGTGGGCATGAGGTGGCTGCAATTGCAGATTGGGGACCTCGTCGCGATCCTGCTGGTCTGCGCGGTGTTCCTGCCCTTCTTCTCCACCCTGAAGCTCACCACCGCCTATGAGTACCTCGAAAAGCGCTTCGGGGTCCGGGCGCGATCGATGGCCAGCGCGCTGTTTCTCGCCCAGACCCTGCTGCGTACCTCGATCCTGGTCTACAGCCCGGCCCTGGCCCTCACCGCGATCCTCGGGTGGTCGATCGAGACCTCGATCCTGGTCACCGCCGGCGCGGCCATTCTCTACAGCACTTTCGGCGGCATCGGCGCGGTGGTCTGGACCGATCTGGTGCAATTGCTCGTGATCGTCATCGGCGTCGGAACCTGCATCCTGTTCACCGTCGCGGATGTCGAGGGCGGTCTCGGGAAGATCCTCGAGTGGGGACGGGCCCATGGGCGCCTCGAGACCATCACCTTCGAGTTCGACCCGACCACCAATTTCAATGTCGTCGGCACCCTGGTGCCCTACATGGTCCTCGCGTTCTCGCTGTTCGGGACGGGGCAGCAGGCGGTGCAACGATTCCTCTCGGTCCGCGATCTCAAGTCCGCACGCCGGGCCGCCATCACCGGTTGGGCGGTCGGCACCGGGGCGCTGGGGATGACGCTGTTCCTCGGCGTCGCCATCGCCGCGTGGTCGGCCCTCGGCGCGGCGCCGGAGGGTTTCCCGGAAGAGGCCGGGGACAAGGCGCTGGCGCTGTTCATCGAGTGGCGGTTGCCGGTGGGGCTGGCGGGCCTGCTCCTCGCGGCGGTCTTCGCCGCCTCCATGTCCAGCATGGACTCCGCCATCCACTCCATGTCCACAGCGTTCATCGTGGACTTCAAGAGGCGGTTCGGGGGAGGCGCGGGGACCCCGGCGGAGGAACTGCTCATTGCCCGGGCCAGCACTTTCATAATCGGCTTCCTCGCGGTGGGCGGCGCCCTCCTCGCCATCGACGAGAAGTCGATCCTCGTGACCCTGGTCACCTGGCTCGGCTACTTCGCCGGGCCGCTGCTCGGACTCTTCCTGCTCGGGATGCTCACGACGCGCGCGACGGAACTCGGCGCTCTGATCGGAGTCGGTTTCGCGTTCGCCCTGGTGGGCGCTGGGGTTCTGTTCGACATTCAGACCAACTGGTGGGTCCACCCGCTCTGGCTCGCCCCGGCGTCCGCCTGCACCACGATGCTGGTCGGCCTGCTCGCCAGCGGAATCGAAAAAGCGCCAGGCCCCGAGAAACTGAAGGGCCTGACGCTCTTCACACGCTGATCAGGATCAGCCCGCCATGACGGCGTCGCACTCGACCTTGCCGTCTTCTCCGGTCAGCTTCAGGTTGAACTTCTCCTGCAGCACGGCGAAGACGTTCGGGGTGACGAACGCGGGCGGCTTCGGGCCGATGGTGATGTTCTGGATGCCGAGATGCAGCAAGGTCAGCAGGACGGCCACGGCCTTCTGCTCGAACCAGCTGATCACCAGGGTCAGCGGCAGGTCGTTCACGCCGAGGCCGGTGGCTTCGGAGAGCGCCAGCGCGACCTTGACCGCACCATAGGCGTCGTTGCACTGCCCCATGTCGAGCAGGCGCGGGAGACCGAGGTGGGTGCCGTAGTCGTGCTTGCGGATGCGGTACTTGCCGCAGCCGAGCGTCAGGATGAAGCAGTCGTCCGGGACGGCCTGTGCGTAGTCGGAGAAGTAGTTCCGGCCCGGCTCGGCGCCGTCGCAGCCACCGATGACGAAGAAGCGCCGGATCTGGCCCGAGGTGACGCCGGCCAGGATGGCGTCGAGTTGGGTGGCGATCACGCTGTGATGGAAGCCGATCGTGGACTCGGAGACGATGTTGTCCTCACACGGCGGGCAGGCCAGGGCCTTCTCGACGATCGGGCTGAGGTCGCTCTCGTCCAGCACGATGCCGCCCGGTACGGCGACCGGCGGGATCGTGTAGGTCCGGTCCGCGTAGCGGTCGTCCGGGATCAGGATGCAGTTCGTGTTCGCCACGACCGGGCCGGGGAACGCGGCGAACTCACGACGCTGCTTCTGCCAGGCGTCGCCGTAGTTGCCAACCAGGTTCGGGTGGTCGCCGAGCTTCGGGTACATGTGGGCCGGGAGCATCTCGCCGTGAGTGTAGACATTCACGCCGGTGCCCTCGCAGGCGGCAAGGAGGTTCTCGAGGAACTTCATGTCGTGGCCGGTGACCAGGATGCCGGGGCCCGCGATGGTCCCCTCCTTCACCGTGGCCGGACGGGGCTGGCCGTAGTTGCTGACGTGGGCCTTGTCCAGCATCTCCATGACCTTGAAGTTGATGGCCCCGCACTCCATGTTCAGGTCGAGCATGGCCCCGAGGTCGAAGTTCACGTTGGTCATCGTGGCGAACAGGGCCCGCTCGATGAACTCATCCACAGCTGGATCGGTCGCGCCGAGACGACGGGCGTGATGGGCATACGCGCTCATGCCCTTCAGGCCGTAAAGCAGCATCTCCTGCAGAGACTGGACGTCCTCGTCCTTGCCGCACACGCCTGGGGCATCGACGCATCCGGTACCGCGGAACGACTGCTCGCACTGGTTGCAAAACATGGGGGCTTCCTCCAAAGGTCTGGTGTGACTTTCCTTGACGGCGGGAATTCTAGCCGAGAACCACAGCCCGAACTTTGATTCAGGTCAAGCCGCTGAAAAAAAAGACGCAACCCCCGTTTCCCGCACGATCCACCGCACACCGGGCTGCCTTTACCCTGTTCCGAAATGGGGTCTGCCCCCGTTTTCCCGCATACTGCATGCATGCGAAAGTTCCTGGCCGTCCTCACCCTGCTCGCGCTCACCGCCCCCCTCCCGGCCGGCACTCCGGCAAAGGACCTGAAGTCCAGGGACGTGTCGGTGCGGCTCAGGGCGATCGAGACCATCCGCACCGGGAAACCGAAAGATGCCGAGAAGCTCCTGCTCGGCGCGTTGAAGGACCGGGACTGGGAAGTGAGGGAACGCGCCGTCATCGCCCTCGGGGAGATCGGTGGCGAGGACTCGGTGAAGCCGCTCCTGATGCAGGCGCTCGTGGGTCCGGTACGCCGCATCCGGTTCGCCGCGGTGGACGCACTCCGCAGGATCGCCCCGGAGCGGGCCGCGGAGAAGATCGCCAAACGTGTCGGTGGCACAGTCGCGGTAGCAGCCCTGGAAGCCCTCTCCCGGCTCGGGCCGAAGGTCGGTGAGGACCGCCTGACCGATTCGATCGCCCGGGGTCTCGCCGCCAAAGAACTGCCGGTGCGGGTCGCAGCGGCCCGGCTGACCGGCGGCCTCTCCGGGCGAAGGCGCAAGAACGTGATCGACACCATCCTCCGTTTGCCGGAGACCATGGTCAGGGCCGCCTGCCTGGACTCCATCCGGAAGTCGCCGGACGAGGACGACCTTCCCCCGCTGCTCGGATTGATGCGAGAAGATGCCCTGAACGACGTTCTGGCGCGTCGCACCCTCGCGGCCATGGTCGCCGTGGTGAGGACCGCTGAACCGGGCAAAGCCGCGGATCGACTCGGACGCAAGGCGCTCGTCGGCAGCGAAATGGAGAAGGAGCCGAAGCCGGCCGCGCGATTCGCCCGCCTGGCCGGAATGCTGGCGAAGTTCCCCGATGAGCCCGTGGCGCCGGAGAAAGCCGACGATGGGAATGCCCCGGTTCAACCGGACCTCCCGCTCGTGAGCTACCCCATCGTCAAGCCAACCATCGAGTACACCCTCCGGCACGCATCCGACCTCACTCGCGCGGCGGCGGTCTTCGCGCTTGGAGAGATCGGGCTGGACGAGACGCTCGATCGCGCCGCCGACCTGGCCGAGAGCGATGCGAGCGGCCGGGTCCGCCTGCACGCGCTTCGCGCCATCCTGAAGGTTCGGGGGGCACGCCACGCGAAGACGCTCGCCATCGCCTGCCGCCTCCTTGAGAACGACGACGACCGCAGCGTCCGTGAGTTCGCCGCGGTGGCGCTCGGGGTGAAGGACCTCCGCAAGGCCGTGAACACGCTGTCCAGGGCACTCGCGGACGAGGACTGGGGAGTGGCGGTATGTGCGGCGGTGTCCCTCGGCAAGACGGAGTCGCCGGATGCTCTGAAGCCTCTCACCGGGTTGCTCGCCTCCCGGGACTGGAAGCTCCGTGGCGCGGCCATCGTCGGCCTGGGCCACCTGAAATCGATCCCCGCGGTCACCGATCTCATCGCCGCATTGGCCAGCAGGGACTCGGCCGTCGCGGGCTCCGCCTATGCGTTCCTGCGGCGGATGACCACGAAGGACATCAAGCCGAACCCGAAAGCCTGGACCGCGTGGTGGAACTCCGTCAGGGAGCACTACTCGTTCCCGGACCTCGAGAAGGAGGCGCGGGAAGCAAGGAAGTACGGCTACGCCACGACCTACCGCGGCGTCTACGAAGATCTCGACGTCATCGTCCTCCAGAGCCGCGGCGACACCATCGAGAAGCTCCTCGACCGGCTGACCATCAAGCATCGCCTGACGCGGAGCGGCCAGGTCCCCGATGCCGGCCTCCACCCCTACGCCATCTTCGTCGCGAACTGCACCGGGGAGATCACGCCGAAGGACGTGGAGCAGCTCTCCTGGTTCGTCCGGACCGGCGGCTACCTCTTCGGCTCGTGCTGGGCCCTCTCGGAGACGATCGAATTGGTCTACCCCGGCGTGGTGCGCAAGCTGCCCATCCCACACCAGGTCATCGACAATGTCGAAGCCGAAGCCTGCCCATCGGCGAGTCCCTACCTCACCGAAGTCTTCGGGGGAGTGACGAGGCCCATCTACGTGCTCTACGGATCACACCTGATCGACGTGCTCGATCCGGAACGGGTGGAGGTGCTCATCGACAGCCCCGAGTGCGCGCAGAAGTTCACGGAAGGCAACCTGGCATGCTGGTTCGATGCCGGGCACGGCGTGATCCTCGACTCCGCGAACCACTTCGACCTGCAGGGGCTCGAGAAGGCGGAGGGGCTCAAGTCCGCCGACGATCGCATGGCCTACGCGATCGATCACATGGGACTCGACTACGAGCAGACGCGCGAGCTCGCGAAGAAGCGCGTCTGGGGTAGCCGATCGAAGGCCGCAGCGGAGGCGCGCGACCTCTCCGCCTTCAGGTTCATCACGAACTTCGTCCGGAACAAGCGAAAGGTGGACCGATGATTCGTACGGGCGCACTGCTCAGCCTGGTCCTCGCGGTGGCGTGCTGTTGCGGAGGCGGAGGCGGAGGCGGAGGTGGTCGAGACGCCGCGGGCGGAGGCGTCCCGGCGGCGCCGGCCCCTCCCCCGTCGGAGGTCGAACCGAACGACGCGCCGGAGAAGGCCCTGAATCTCGGTGTGGGGACCTCGGCGCTGGTCACCGGGAACATCGCTTCGACCGGATCCGCGGAGGGACTGCCGACCGGGGATCTGGACCACTTCCTCTTCACGTCGTCCGTCACCGGCAGCGCGAAGCTGACACTCTCGACTCCGGAGGGTTCCGACTTCGATCTGGGGATCCTCCGGCCGGACGGGTTGCGCCTGGCCACCGCGCGAACAACCCGCGGCACCGAGGTGCTGTATGCCCGGGTCGTCCGCGATCAGCCGCTTCTGATTCAGGCCGGCGGGTACTCCGGCGAGCCCGGCGCCTACGAGCTTCGCATCCGGATCACCGCGGCATCCGATCCCGCGAAGTGGCCCGAGCCCTCCGCCATGAACGAGGCCCGCTGCTTCCACGGCATGGCCGCCCTCTTCGATGGCCGAGCGATCGTCGGCGGAGGAACAAGCAGCGCCGGAAGTCCCGAGCAGGCTTTTCTCGGCGGCATCGCGAGCACCGAGATCTTCGATCCGGAGACCGGGAGGTTCACGCCGGGGCCGAACCTCGCGGTCACTCGATTTGGCGTGACCGCCACGGCCCTGCCGGACGGTCGGGTCCTCTTCGCCGGAGGCGACCTCGCCGGCACGGCGATGCTGTACGACCCGGAGACGGGGAACATGGAAGGTGGGCAGATTCCACTCTCCAACAGGATGCGGGCTCTCCACACGGCCACGCTGCTCCCCGATGGCCGGGTGCTCCTCGCGGGTGGAGCGCGCATCGCGATGACGTTCCCGCCCTCGGCCGAGAAGCTCAACACCCTCGAGGTCTTCGACCCGAAAACCGCGAGTTTCACGCGCCTCCCGAACCTCGGTTCGCAGCGGTTCTCGCATGCCGCATGCCTGCTCGCCGACGGGCGCGTCCTGATCACCGGCGGTGAGCGGAATTCGAGCAGCGAGATCATCGACCCGGCGGATCTCCTGGCGGGGAGCACTCCCGGGCCGGCCCTGACCGGAAACCTGGACGACCATACCGCCACGCTGCTCCGGGATGGGCGGGTGCTGCTCACGGGTGGTCAACGTCCGGGAATCGGCACCGTCGACACCGCCGAGATCCTCGATGATGTCGCGGCCGCGCCGGCCAGCGTCTTCCGGCTGATCGATGCCAGGATGTCCACCATTCGCTCCGATCACGTCTCGCTCCTGCTGCCCGACGGAAAGGTGCTGATCCTCGGCGGCGAGTTGGACCGCCCCCCGCAGCCGGATGTCATCCTGAAGGCGGTGGACCTCTTCGATCCCGCCACCGAGACGTTCAAGACCCTCCCGGACCTGGCGGTCGGCCGTGATGACCACCGGGCCGTGCTGCTCGAAGACGGACGCGTGCTGGTGACCGGGGGAGAGGATGCAAAGGCGAAAGCCATTCCGGATGCTGAAGCCGTCACCGTGGAGTGAAGTTACCGAGACCGGTCGCAGGAAGACAGGACGGAGAGCGGCCCGGCAAGGCGCGAGGAGGGCGCCATCTCACTGGTTTCAACCGACGAGCAACGTGGCTGGGCGGGTTGCCGGCACCGGCGGAACTTCCGGGGAAGACGATCGGGTGTGAGTGGTCGGCACGGTGGCCGGTCCTCCGAAGGGTGGGGATGATGCGAAAGTCCGCCTTGCGGTGACGGTTCGCAAGCGGCGATCGAACCTTGTCGGCGTTTTTCCGTTAGCACCGTTGTGACCTGGTCAAACCAAGACATCCGGAGGCAAAGCCATGGATGGACCAGGTCACTATCCCGCGTACCGTAACCTCGCCCGCCACGAGGACACCTTCAACGACGTCCTCTACGCCCAGCTGAAGAGAACACCCTGGTGGTTGATTTCGATCGCCTTCCACGGCGTGCTGGTGCTCACCCTCTTCACCGCTTCCCTCAGTCCTGATGTGACGGACCCGGCCTTCGACGTCACCGCCAGCCTGGAGGAAGATCTCTTCGACAATTTGCCTGAACCGGTCCAGCCGATCCTCAAGCCGACGCCGCCGAAGGAGGAACTGGCCCAGCCCATCGATTACGTCTCGGAGATCGATGCGCCGGAAAGTGAGAACGACGAGACCGACAACGACGAGATCTACGACGAGGCACTGGGCGAGGTGGGGATGAACGACTCCCCGTTCAGGGGTGATGCGACCAACAGCGCCATTGGCATCGGCGGTGGCGCGGGCGGCGCTTTTCCAGGTTGGGGTGGAAACAGGAAGCTCAGGGGGATCGGATCGGGCGCCACGATCCAAAACGCCATCCGGGGGGGACTCGAGTGGCTGAAAAACCACCAGAGCCGTGATGGCTACTGGGACAGCGACGGGTTTCAGGAGAGATGCAAGCTGAACCAGTGCGGCGGTCCGGGCAACGCCATGTACGACCCCGGCGTTTCGGGTCTGGCGCTCCTCGCCTTCCTCGGCGCGGGGGAAACCCACCGCCACGGCAGCTACCAGAAGACGGTCTGCGACGGGCTCAGGTACCTGAAGCAGATCCAGGATCCGGAAGGTTGCTTCGGCCCCCGCACCACGAACCACTTCACGTACAACCACGCGATCGCCACGTTGGCCATGGTGGAGGCGTATGGCCTGACCGGTTCGCCTCTCTTCAAGCGAAGCGCGCAGTCCGGCATCGACTTCATCCACAAGGCTCAGAATCCCTACCTGGCCTGGCGCTACGGCGTCCGTCCGGGGGACAACGACACCTCCGTGACCGGATGGATGGTCATGGCGCTCAAGTCGGCCTCGATCAGCAAATTGCGTGTGGACCAGGCGGCTCTCGATGGCGCGAGGGCATGGATCGACAAGGCGACCGAACCGGTGTACGGCCGGGTCGGCTACCTCGCTCGCGGCACCGGGCCGGCCCGTCCCCCGAACCTCATGGAGAGATTCCCGGCGGACAAGTCCGAGTCGCTGACCGCGGTGGGCATCCTCTCCCGCGTGTTCCTGGGCGAAAACCCGCGCAAGAGCGAGTTGATCCAGAAGGGCACGGATCTCTGCCTGAAGGCTCTCCCGGTGTGGGACGAGCAATCCGGCGCCATCGACATGTACTACTGGTACTACGGCACGCTCGCCATGTTCCAGGTCGGCGACAAGCCCTGGAAGCTCTGGCTCTCGGCCATGGACGACGCGATCATCAAGACCCAGCACCAGAATCGCGACGAAGAGGGCTCCTGGGACCCGGCCGGCCCCTGGGGCGATGAAGGCGGACGGGTATACTCCACCGCGCTGATGACGATGTGCATGGAAGTGTTCTATCGGTACCCGAGGGTGTTCGGCACCGGGAAGTAGCACTCAGACGCCGGCCGGCGTCCGGAATCCCGGGCGCCGGCCAGAGAGCCTCACCGCTTCACCGCTTCCCGCAGCCACTGAAACGACAGCAACCCCGCCAGCGCGTCGTACCCCGCATCGTGCCACGCCGCCTCTATCCCGAGCTTCTCGAGCGATCGCTCCGCGAAGCGCTTCGACATGCGCTTCAAGCCGCTCCAGGCGGGACACGATCCCGAAACGGTCAACGTGCCCCCCAACGCGAAACAGATGGCGTTCAGGTCCGCGGAACGGCGGGAGAGGAGGCGAAACGTCTTCGGGAGCGCCTGCTGCACAAACGGCAGATCGAAGGCCCCGACATTCCAGCCGACGGTGACCAGCTTGCGCTTGTCGGCCTTGCCGCCGTGGTCCAGGCACCACTCACACAGCCGTTCATCCACCTCCGGCGGGCGTGGCGCGGCGAGGATGGTCTTCACCGGAATGCCATGCACCTCCATCGCCTTCTCTTCAGCGAAGAAGTCGCCCTCGTCCCAGCCGATGAGCTCCGTGATCCGCTCCTCCGGGCCGGTGCCGACGGCCAGGCCGATCTGGATCAGTCTCCCTCCCGCGGCCAGATCGGCGCAGGTCATCTCGCCGTCCAGGCCCATGTAGACATTCGGCATGATTTCCGGTCTCCGTTCGAACTCCCGTTGACGGTCGAAAGCAGATTGCTTCCACCCATCATCCCGCAACGACGAAGCGCCGGCGACTTCCTTTGAAGGTGGTAGATCCGCCCCCCGCTGAAAGGAGTATATCCGATGCGCATGCCTCGCCCCCGGACCATCGCGATCCTGAGTCTCTTCATCGTCCTCAATCTCCTCGGGTGGGTCTGGGTCCGCCACACCCTGATCTCGGATCGCCTGCGATCCGTGCACATTCAGGCCAGGGTGCCCGCCGGAGATGCCGACGGGTCCGACCGCCTGGCGCTGGTGCTCGACCGGAAGCTCTTTCACGGAGAGATGGAAAACGCCCCGCCTCCGGAGATGCTCTTCTCGATCTCCCCCGTCCCGGCCGGGAGCTGGGAGTGGGCCGCACCGGACCGGATCGAGTATGTGCTCTCCGAGGCTCTTCCGCCCGGCCGGTCGTATGTGGTGGAGCCAACGGATGAATTCGAGAACCTCACCGGCTGGCGCTGGGGCGACGACCACGAGATCCAGTTCACCACCCGGCGGCTCCGCCTCCTCAATGCCCAGCCCGACCGCTTCGAGGACGGTCGACTGGCGCTGGAGCTCACTTTCAACCAGGTGGTCGATCCGGCTGATCTGAAGGGTCATGTCAGGATCGACAACGGCGGCTCTCGCGTCGAGATCGCCACCCGGGAGCCCGGATCGCGCCTTCGGATTCTGTTCCGCCGGCCCGGCGGTCTCAGCTTCACACTCTCCCTCGATGCCGGCCTGACGGGACTCGGCGGGGAGCGAGGCCTTGGAACCGGCGTGCGGCGCACCATCAAGACGCCGAAGGGGTTCGCCGTCAGCGGCGTCCGCTGGATTGGCTTCCGCAATCGGACGCCGGACCCGGACCACGCCACCGTCGCGATCCGCTTCACCTCCGATCTCGACCCGGAGTGGATCCCCGAGAACATCAGGGTCGAGCCGGAGCTTCCCGGTATCACGGCCGAGGTTTACTACGGCAATGCCGTGCAACTCACCGGTCCGTTTCAGTGCGGCGTCCGCTACAGGTTCACGGTTCCCGCCGAGACGCCCTCCCGGGACGGACGCACCCTCGGCGCACCGCAGACCACGGTCTATCGGATCCCGTCACGAGAGCCTCACCTGCGCATTCCCTTCAAGCGCGGCGTCCTCTCCCCGGACGGCAACCTGGTCCTCGATGCGGAAGTGGTGAACATCCCCCGGGTCAGGCTGCGCATCTCGCGGGTGCTCTCGAACAACCTCGTCCCGCATCTGCACGGTCTGGGAAGAGAGGAGACCTCCCGCGTCATCCTCACCCGCACTTTCGACCTGAAGCTCCCGCCCCACAAACTCGAGACGGTGGGGCTCGACCTCGCCGGGCTGCTCCCGGAGAAACGCGGCCTCTATGTACTCGAACTCTCCGACCCCACCAACTCCTGGCGGCGAGACCGCGCCATTGTCTCGGTGTCCGACCTCGGTCTGACGGTCAAACAGGGCCGCGACGGTCTCACCGTCCTCGTCACCTCCCTGACCGACGCCCGCGGGCGGGAAGGCGTGAAGCTCACCGCCCGTTCGGTGAACAACCAGGTGCTGGCCACGGGTTTCACCAACCCCGACGGGCTGGCGAAGCTCACCCTCTCGCCGGCAAGTCCCGATGGCGATCCCTTCGTGGTCGTCGCCGAAAACGGAGAGGACACCGGGTTCCTGCGCCTCGATCGAAATCCCTGGGTCTTCCCCGAACTCGAGTCCTCGGGGCGCGAGCCGCCCCTCCACTACGACCTGATGCTCTATCCGGATCGCACGGTCTACCGGCCCGGCGAAACCATCCACCTGACCGGCATCCTGCGCTGGGCGGATGGACGGGTGCCGCCGCCGTTCCCCCTCGCGGTGAAGGTGACCCGGCCGGACGGCCACCAGACCTCGGAGCTGACTGCGCACCCCGGGCCACAAGGCATGTTCCACCTCGACTACGCGGTTCCGGCGGATGGGCAGACCGGTCCGTGGCTCTTCGAGGGCACCCTGCCCGCGGGGGACCACGTCCTCGGTTCCACCATACCCCTGGTGGAAGCGTTCCTGCCCGCGCGCATCGAAATCGAAGCCGCCCCGAAGCAGGACCTCACTCTGTCCGGCGCCCTCCCCGGACTCCGGATCGAAGCACGGTATCTCTTCGACCAGCCCGCCTCCGGCCTCCCGGTCTCGGTGAGCTGGCGCTATACCCCGGAGACCTACAACTCCCCCTCGCACCCCGATTTCAGCTTCCAACCGGAGGGCGGGCAGGAGACGTCATCAGGGGATCTCGGGGCCCTGTTCCTCGACGAGGCGGGTTGTCTTGATGTCGAGATCCCCGCACCGGAGGACGAACCACCGGCCCGTTACCGCCTGACCCTGACGACCACCGTCACCGAGCCCGGCAGCAGGTCCGTTTCGAAGATGGTCAACGCCTTTGCGGACAGCGCCAGACGGCATCTCGGTCTCCGGGGACCGGAGCGCGGCTTCGTCCCGATCGATCTCGAGGTACCGATCGCATTCGTGCTGTTGACGCCAGAGGACCGCCCGGCGAGGCCCGGCCCCATCGCCTACGAGGTGTACCGCATCGAGTACGACTACGAATTCGCAACCGTCGACGGCCGCTTCACCTGGATCAGCACCGAGCGCCTGGTCAAGACCGCGGAAGGGCAGGTCACTCCGAAGTCCGCCGCAGGGGAATTCCCGCTTCGCTTCCGCAGTTGGGGCGAGTACCGGATCCTCGTCACCGATGTCGAAACCGGGCTGACCAGTCGACTCGACCTGTATGCCGCGTCCGATTACTCCGGCGCCCGCACCCTCGCCCTGAAATCCGTGGAGCGCCTGGAGCTGATCCCGGACCGCCCCGCCTACGCCCCCGGAGAAGTCGCGGCGGTGCTGGTCCGCAGCCCGTTCCCGGGGACACTGTTCCTGAGCCTCGAGAGCGCCGACGTGGAGTTCTCCGAAGTGACCGAACTCGTCGGAACCGAAGCCACCGTCTCGATCCCGCTGCCCGACCACCTCCGGGGCGGCGCGACTCTGACGGCCACGATCATACGCCCGGTCGATCCGGACGCCGACGACTGGCGCCCCCACCGGGCCATGGGCGCGACGAGGCTCGAAACCCGCCACGACGCCCGCCGGATCCAGGTGAGACTCGAAGCGCCGGAGCGGGTGAAGCCGGGGGCGGTGATCACCGCGAGCCTCAGCGTCGATCCATCGCTCCCGGGCGGCCCGGCCATGCTGCATCTCTTCGCTGTGGACGAGGGAATCCTCCTCGCCGGAGACACGCGCACCCCGGATCCCCACGCCTACTTCTTCGCCCCCGCCGGTCCACGGTCGTCACCGCGGATCTGTTCCCGGACCTCCTCCCGGACCTGTCGCGGCCCGCCGGCATGATTCGCATCGGGGGCGGCGCCGGGAAGATCTCGACTCTTCGCAAACTCCGCCGGAATCCGGTCCCGACGAAGCAGCGAACGCCGAGCGTGGTATTCCTGAAAGCCGTGGCCGCCGACGAAACCGGCCGGGCCGGGTTCACCATGACCCTGCCCGAACTCACCGGGGCGGTTCGCCTGATGGCCGTGGCGGTATGCGGGGATCGCTACGGTTCTGCGGAGCAGCGCGTCGTCCTGTCCGGTCCACTCCTGGTCGAAGCCGGTTGGCCCCGGTTCCTCGCGCCGGGCGATCGGATGAACGTGCCGCTCAAGGTCTTCAATCGCACCGACACTGAAGCCGCGGTGGACCTCGATCTCACGCTGGATGGTCCCATCGAGCGCCTTCCCGGAGCATCGCTCTTCGGCATCACCGTGCCGGCGAACAGCCACGCGACGGTGGTGGTGCGGATCCGGGCGACCGGGATCGGCCCAGCCACCGCCAGGCTCCAGGCGGTCTCGGACGCCGGGCATGCCACCGGATCCGAAGCCGCCTTCCCGGTCCGTCCGGCCACTCCGCTCATCGTCCGGTCCCGACTGTTGCGAGTAGCGGCCGGTGAGTCGCAGACCCTGTCCCTCGAAGACGGCTTCCTCCCCGGAGCGCACCGGACGGTGCTGGTTTCCGCCGAGCCGGCATTCGATCTCCGACCCGCGGTGGAAGCGTTGATGGACTACCCCTACGGCTGCGTGGAGCAGACCACTTCGCGCCTGTTCGCCGTCCTTCACGCCCCGGCGTTGATCGCGTTGACCGAAGACCCGGGGCATCGGACCAAGGTAGCCGCGGACATGATCCGGCGCGGCATGGAACGTTTCCGTCTGATGCAGACCCGAAGCGGAGGACTCGCGTACTGGCCGGGGAGCGACAATCCCACGCGCTGGGGTACCGCCTACGCCGCATCGTTCCTGGTCGCCGCTCGAGCTGCTGGACATGAGCTGCCCGAGGGGCTCTTGCCCGGCCTGCTTTCCTACCTTGCCCGCCAGCTCAACGCGAAGGAGGCCAGCTTCGCGGAGCGCGCCATCATCGTGCGGGTGCTCGCCTCCTTTCATCGTCCCGAGTTCGGATGGATGACGCGACTGGTCGAACTCGGCGACGAACTCGACGTGGCGGCCCGGGCTCATCTCGCCGCGGCCTGGTTCGAAGCCGGCCGGCGGGATCGTGCCATCGAACTTCTGCCCTCCTCCCTCCCCGCCCACGCGATGCCGACCACGACGAAGGGGCGCCTCACTTCACCGGTGCGGCAACTCGGAGTGCTGCTCGATGTCCTGCTCACGATCGACCCGGACAACGAGCTTCTCCCCCACCTGGCTCGCAGCCTGAATCAGAGCCGGATCGAAGGACGATGGGACAGCACCCTCTCCAATGCCGCGGCGGTGGCGGCGCTCGCGCGGTATCGACTCTCCCGCGAGCAGGTCACCCCCGATTTCACCGTTTCCATCCGCGGCGAAAAGATCGACATCACCACCGACCACCAGCGAACGCGGGAGTTCACTCTTCCGGCGGACACGAAGGAACTGAGGATCTCCTGCGATGGATCGGGCGCAGCGCACCTGGTCATCCGGACCGAGGGTCTCGCTGCGAACGCGAGCGGGAACATCCACGACCGGGGACTCGCCGTACGCAAGAAGTGGCTTGCCCCGGATGGCGGAGAGATCGATCCGCGCGGACTCTCGGTCGGCGACCTGGTGCGGGTCGAGATCAATCTGTCCGCCCCGGCCGCGGAGCGGAACAGGACGATCGGCAACATCGTGGTGGTGGACGCCCTGCCTGGCGGCTTCGAAGTGGAGAACCCCCGGCTGGCCACCTCCGCGGCTCGTGGCCGAAGCCGGCTCGTCCAGGCGGACCGGGTGGAATTCCTCGATGATCGGGTGCTGGTCTTCACCTCCGCGGGCCGGGAAGAGCGGACGTTCTCCTGGTTCCTCCGGGTGGTCTCGGCGGGCAATTTCGTACTGCCGCCGGTGCAGGCCTCGTGCATGTACCTGCCGGAGCTGTCCTCGATCTCCGGTGAAGGCGACGCGGAGGTCAAGCGTTGAGGATCCGGAAGCTCTTTCGAGCAACGCTGTTCGCCACCGCCGCCCTCTCCGCGGCGGCCGGACTCGCGTTCCAGATCTGCTGGTACGCGTTCCCGCTCCCCGAAAAGTATCTCGACCCGACGCCGGTCGGACCGGTGGTGCTCGCTCGGAACGGGCGCCCACTGCTCGGCCTGACGGATCGGAACGGGCAGTGGACCCGGCCGGTGCGGTTGAAGGGCATCAGCCCGTGGCTCCAGAAGGCGACCATCGCCGTCGAGGACCGGCGGTTCTTCGAGCACCGGGGCATCGATCCCATCGCGGTGTTCCGGGCGGCGGGGCAGAATATCACCAGGGCCCGGGTGGTGAGCGGCGCCAGCACCCTCACCATGCAACTCTGTCGTCTGCTTTCCCCCCGCCCCCGGACCTTCACCGCAAAGAGCATCGAGGCCTTCCGCGCCTTGCAGATCGAGTCCCGGCTCGACAAGATCGAGATCCTCGAGCGCTACCTCGGCCTCGCTCCCTACGGAGGAAACATCCGGGGGGTGGAGGCCGCGAGTCGAATCTGGTTCGGGAAGAGCGCCGCCGACCTCTGCCTGCCGGAGGCGGCGCTGCTGGCGGGGCTGCCCCAGTCTCCTTCCCGCCTGCGACCGGATCGCTACCCGGAGCGCGCCGAGAATCGCCGGGCGACCGTGCTTCGCGCGATGGTTCGGGAGGGCATGATCACACCGGCCGAGTTCCGGAGTGCAAGTGAGCAGCCCCTCGGGGTCCGGCCGCTCGGAAGCGCGGCGGACCGGTGGCGCTCCCCGATGGGACGGCACGTGGCCTGGTGGGCGCTTTACCGCCGTCCGGAAGGCGGGCGCACCACCATCGATCTCGATCTGCAGGAGGTGGTCGAGGAGAGAGCTCTGGCCCATGCCGCCACACTGCCCGCCAAAACGGACGTCTCGGTGGTGGTGATCCACGTGGAAAGCGGCGAGATCCGCGCGCTTGTCGGCTCCACGAACTTCGATGATCCGGCCGACGGCCAGGTGAACGGGGCGCTCGCCTGGCGCAGTCCCGGGTCGGCCCTGAAGCCCTTTCTCTTCGCCGCCGCCTTCTCCGCGGGCCGGCTCGGGCCGCGATCACCGGTTCCGGATCGGCCGCTCGATCGCCGGGGATATCGTCCGGGAAACTTCCGGCCCGGATACGCCGGCACCGTCACCGCGGCCAGAGCGCTGCAGACCTCGCTCAATCTTCCGGCGCTGCGCATCACCGAGGCGGTGGGGATCTCCCGGTGCGTGGGCGTCCTGCAATCGGCCGGTATTCGCCTTCCGCAGGACGCCGCGGCACGGGGTGGGCTGGCGCTCGCCACCGGCGCGCTGGAGGTCCGGCTGCTCGACCTTACCAATGCCTACGCCACACTGGCCCGAGAAGGAGTGCAGCGGGCTCCCCGGCTGTTTTTCGACGAGGAGGCTCCGGAGCACCGGGCCCTCTCGAAGGACGTCTCGGCAGCGATCACCGATATCCTCTCCGTCGATCATCGAGCCCCGAACCACCCCTCCTCGGCAAGCGGCGCATTCCCCGCATGGTTCTCCTGGAAGACCGGCACGAGTTCGGGGTCGCGAGATGCGCTCGCCGTGGGGCACAACGGCACCTTCGCCATCGGCGTGTGGGTGGGACGGTTTTCAGGCGCGGGGCACCCGCGCTACATCGGCGCCACCGCGGCGGAACCGCTCCTCGCCACTCTCTTCCTCCACCCGGCCCTCGCCGTGACCAGGCGCCCCCCCGAGCCACCGGAGATCGCCATCCGACGCCCCCTCTTCGCGAAGCGGGAGCGTCTCCGGGTCCGCAGCCCTTCCGCGGGTACGGTGCTCCTGGCCCTCGATGGTCGCGCCGTGGTGCGCCCCGCCGCCAGCCGGCAGGCGCCGGGTTCGTGGTTCCTGAACGGCCGACTCCTGACGAGAGAGGAGGCGACGCGCCTGGAACTCCTGCCCGGCACCTACGTGCTGCTGCGCGTGGAGCAGGATGGCGAGGCGGCGAGGGCGGAGTTCCGGGTGCAATAGCCCTGCTGCTTCACTGCTTCACCGCGGTTCAGCAGGGTTCCTCCAGCAACTGCAGGATCCGGCCCAACCCCTCCCGATCCTCCGCATCGAAGTTTCCGAGTCGATGCGAGTCCAGGTCCAGCACGCCGATGATGTCGCCGCACTGGTTGAAATGGGGGAGCGCGATTTCAGAGCGCGCCCGGGGGTCGCAAGCCACGTGGCTGGCGGCCTGCGCGACGTCCTCGACGATGAGTGGTTCGAGGGCATCGAGCGCCGACCAGCACACCCCTTTCGGAGGTGCGAGCACCAGGCAGGCCACCGGGCCCTGATAGACATCCACGACGAGATGCTCGTTCGAGAGCATGTAGAAACCGGTCCACGACACCCCGGTCAGCTTGTGGTGGAGCACGGCCACCGCGGTCGCTCTCCGGGCGATGGGTTCCCGCACGGGTTCGATGAGCTCGGCGATCTGATCAGCCATCCGGGCGTAACGGGCGAGTTTGGTGTGAGCGCTCATGGGCATCCAGTGTAACCAGACCAAAGCGAGTCGACGCGACTCACATCGAAGCGAGGCTGGACGGCCGGTCCCACCTTCCGGCGCCGCGGCAGTGTATTGAACATCCAGGCGTCACCGCGCGGCGCACCGAACGGGCCATACCATGTGGATCGAAAGCAACCGGGCCATGGGAATCGTCATCGTGGGTTTGGGTACCGCACCACGGGGCTCCGGGGCCCCGGGTGCCCGAAATGACCCTCATATGCTGTTTGGAAGGCATGGCCCCGGTCGCTAAAATCCGCAAAATTCGGACCCCATTTCACCAACCGCACAGCCAAAGGAACGAAACATGGCCGACGCGAGCGACAAGGTTGCCGAGAACGTACCGGGCAAGTACTACGTGGACACGAACTGCAGCGCCTGCATGGTGTGCTGCGATACCGCCCCGGACAACTTCAAGATGACGGACGACGAGGAGCACGCGTTCGTCTGCAAGCAGCCCGAAAACGCCGACGAGGAAGCCCTCTGCGAAGAGGCGATGGAAGGTTGCCCCGAAGAGACGATCGGCGACGACGGCGCCTAGGCACCGATCTCCCGCAGAATTCCGGACTCCTTCGGACCGGGCACAGCCGGCCCCGAGCGGTTTCTCGTGCCACGGGAAACTTGCTCCGGGGCCGTCGATGCGCCACATTCCGGCCTCCCCTTCCGGGTTGCACCGACGTTGGAGTCTGTCATGAGAAGCAGGTTTCTCCCCCTCGTCATCGTCCTCCTTCTCGCGTCCGGCGCCCTCGCGCAGGACGGGAACAACGGGCCGATTCGCGGGAACCGGAGCAATGCCAGGCCCGATCCCCGAGCCCTCGGCGCGCTCGGTGGCGAGGGCATCCCCGCCACGGGTGAAGCACTGCGGGCGGCCCGGCTGCGGCCTCCGGCGGTGGGCGTCCTGATCACCTCCCTGCTCTCTGGCGGTGCGGGCGAAACCGGCGGGCTGGAGGTCGGCGACGTCATCATCGGCATCGGCAGGAAGTCGCTCTCCGGCAAGACCCCGCCGTTTCTCCGGCTCGCGGAATTGATCGAGGCCCCACGCAAAGCCGGCGTGCCGGCGATCGTGAAGGTGCGCCGGGAGGGGAAAACCGAGCAGATCGGAATCCTGGTCCCCGGAACCACGAAGCATCCGAAGACCTGCCCCGAAAAGTGCGAACGCTGCACCGCCATCCTCCACCTGGCCCTCGAGAAGCTCGCCTCGATGCAGGCCGAGGACGGCTCGCTGCCCACGAAACTCGGCGGCGCGAATGGCCGGACCGCCGTCACCGTCATCGCCGGCCTCGCTTTCCTGGCCTCGGGCTCCACCCCCACCGAGGGCCCCTACTCGAAGAACATCCAGGCGGCTCGAAAGTGGCTCGTCGCAAATGCCGGCCACGAAAACGACGCCCTCACCCGATCCAGCGGCAAGAACTGGTCCCAGGTGAACTGGGCGCTCGGCTACGCACCGCTCTTTCTCGCCCGCGTCGAGGCGCTCGCTCCCGAACGGGCGACGCTGACCCGCCTCGACGAGATGCGCACGGACCTGATCCGGAACATGGAGCCGACGGGCGGCTGGGCCCACGGTCCCCGCAACGACCTGCCCTATCCGCTCGGTTACGCGGAACTGACCGCCACCGGCAACATCTGCCTGGCGGCCCTCGGCGAGCTGAAGTCCCTCGGGCTCGAGGTTCCGGACGAGGTGATCGTCAAGGCGGTCAACTACATCGAGCGGTCCTCGGACGGCGGCGGCGGGGTCGGCTATTCCACGCGTCCGGGCCAGCAGGGCCTGGGTTCCGCGGGGCGGTCCGCTTCCGCGCTGTTCGCCATGTCGAGGCTCCGGCTCGAGCGCCACCCGTTCTACAAGAAGCTGACTTCCTACCTCCGGCGCAATCTGGCCGACATCCCGGACGGCCACGTCTCCCCCGACTTCCACATGTTCTTCGCCTCCCTGGCCTGCCGCGTGCTCGGCAAGCGCGACTGGAGCACGTTCGTGAACCAGTTCCGGCTCGAGTTCCTCTCCCTGCAAAACGGAGACGGGACCTTCGGCGTCCGCCCGGCGGACACGAGCCGGTTCGGCATGTCGAACACCGACCGGACGATGGGCGTCGCGTGGCGGACGGCGACGTTCGCCATGATCCTGGCGCTTCCCTCCGGCCACCTGGATCTCCCGGCGGGCGAGTTGGCGCGCTGAGCCGAAGGCGGAGCTCGACGGGACGGTCTCCCGGCCGCCGGACACGAATGATGAGCCGCACAGCCTGCCGGCGTGTAGACTGCGCCTCATGACCGTGGACTCCCCCGAAACCGCCTGGGTGCTGGCCCGGGCTGAGCCTGAAATCGCGCGCGAGCTGGCCCGGGACGTGGGGATTTCCCCTCTCTGCGGACAACTCCTGCTCAATCGGGGCGTTCGCGAACCCGATGATGCCCGGCGGTTCCTCCGGCCGGCCATGACCGACCTCGCCGACCCTTCGGAGATCGCCGGCATGGGCGCGGCGGCGGAGCGAGTCGCCCGCGCCGTCCGGGACCAGGAAAAGGTGGTGGTTTACGGGGACTACGACGTGGACGGAATCTCCAGCACGGCCCTGCTCTCCACGTTCCTGAACCTCCTCGGCGCCGACGCCGGCGGCTATCTGCCAAACCGGTTCGACGAGGGCTACGGATTGAATGCGAACGCCGTCCGCCGGATCGCTTCGTCCGGCACGGACCTGCTGGTCACCGTCGACCACGGCACCACCGCGATCAGGGAGATCACCCTGGCCCGGGAACTCGGGCTGGATGTGATCGTGATCGACCACCACACTCCCGCGGAGGAGCTGCCCCCGGCCAACGCGGTCGTCAATCCCCACCTCTCCGGTTCACCCGGTCTCTGCGGCGTCGGCGTCACGTTCAAGGTGGCCTGGGCGGTGGCGCGGGAGCTTTCCGGCAGCCGTCGGGTGGCCGCGGTCCACCGGGAATTCCTGACCGACAGTCTCGCTCTCGTCGCGCTCGGAACGGTGGCGGACGTGGTCCCCCTCAAGGGCGAGAACCGGATCCTGACCCACTTTGGACTCGGCCAACTGCGGGACAGCAAGTCCCCCGGAATCAGGGCGCTGTTCTCCATCGCCGGCCTTGGTGACGAATTGCCTACCGCCACCGACATCGGCTTCAAGCTGGCGCCACGCATCAACGCCGCGGGCCGGCTGGGACAGGCCGACCTCGCCCTGGAACTTCTGCTCACCACGAACTCCCACCGGGCCACCGAGATCGCATCCCTGCTCGACAAGGAGAACAACCGCCGCCGCAGGATCGAGCTCTCCATCTTCGAGATGGCGGTTCGCGACGTGGAGGAGACCTACGCCCCCGAACACCTCGGTGCGATCGCCCTCGGGGATGAGAAGTGGCACGCCGGCGTGATCGGCATCGTGGCGTCCAGGCTGGTGACGAAGTACCGGCTCCCCACCGCCCTGGCCGCCTTCGACGGGGGCCTGGGCCGTGGTTCCTGCCGCAGCATCCCCGCGCTGGCACTGCCGGACGCCCTCGCGGAATGTGCCCGGCACCTCGAATCCTGGGGCGGACACGCCGCCGCGGCCGGGTTCACGATTCGCGAGGAGAACTTCGAAGCGTTCCGGGAGGACTTCAACCAGGCGGTGGCGAAGCGGCTTCAGCCGGCCGACCGGATCCGTCCGGTGCGGATCGACGCCACCGCGAGGTTCGACGAGATCTCCCCGGCCTTCATCCGCGAACTGGACCGGATCGGGCCTTTCGGCGAAGGGAACCGCGAACCGGTGTTCGCCACCCGTGGGCTGCGTGTGGCCGGCCAGGTCCGGCGGATGGGCAAGACCGGGGACCACGTGAACTTCCTCGCCAGCGACGGGGAGCGGACCTTCCGGGCGGTGGGCTTCCGCATGGGTGCGCTGGCGGACGACCTGGCGGACGCGCCGGCGGTGGACCTGGCCTACACACCGCGGTTCGACGATTGGCGCAAGGACGGGGCGATCGAACTCAGGCTCAAGGACGCGATGGCGGGCAATGGACGAACGGGCAACTGACCGACTCGACATGGTCACCAGGCAAATCGAGAGGCGCGGGGTTCGCGACGCCGCGGTCCTGACCGCCATGCGCGCCATCCCCCGCCACGAGTTCATTCCCGAGAGGGACCGGCACCGCGCCTACGAAGACCACCCGGTGCCGATCGGCAGTGATCAGACGATCTCCCAGCCGTACATGGTCGCGGTCATGACCGAGCGCCTGCGGCTGCACCGGAAGAGCCGCGTCCTCGAGATCGGCACCGGATCCGGCTACCAGACGGCGGTCCTCGCGACGCTCGCCGCCGAGGTCTTCACCATCGAGCGCCTCCCGGAACTCTCCGCCCGGGCGCGGATGACGCTGACCGCACTCGGCTACGACAATATCCGGTACCGGGTCGAAGACGGCAGCGTCGGCTGGCCGGAAGCCGCCCCTTTCGACGGCATCATCGTCACCGCCGCAGCGCCGCGGGTTCCCGCCGCGCTGGTGGCCCAACTCGGCGATCCCGGTGTGCTCGCGGCGCCGATCGGCAGCCGCGGCTCCCAGGACCTGGTCACGATCAGCCGGTCTGAAGACGGCGACGTGACCACGACCCACTTCAGGTGTTCTTTCGTGCCCCTTATCGGGGTGGAAGGGTTTCCCGACTGATGCTCGACTCGGTCTGGCAGTTCCTGGACACGGTATGGCAATTCCTGACCCACGGCGTCGACACGCTGGGCTACCCCGGGATCATCGGCCTGATGGGACTCGAATCGTCCTTCTTCCCCTTCCCGAGCGAAGTGGTCGTGCCTCCCGGCGGCGCGCTGGCGAGGGAGGGGCAGATGTCTCTCGCACTGGTGATCCTCAGTGGAATCACCGGTTCCATGCTCGGTGCGCTCTTCAACTACTGGCTCGCCGTGAAGCTGGGACGCCCTTTCTGCATCAAGTACGGAAGGTACTTCCTGCTCTCGGAAAAGAAGTTCGAGAAGTCCGAGCAATTCTTCAAGCGCCACGGCGAGATCGGCACCTTCATCGGCCGCCTGCTCCCGGGTGTCCGGCAACTCATCTCCTTCCCCGCCGGGCTGGCGCGCATGCCGCTCTCGCGCTTCTGCCTCTGGACCGCGCTCGGATCGGGGATCTGGGTGACGGTGCTGGCGTTCGTCGGGTACTACGTCGGGCGCGATCTGTCGGTGGTCAAGGAACACTCCCACAAGATCCTCCTTTACATGGTCCCGGCGCTCGTCATCCTCGTGGTGGGTTACGTCGTCTGGGACCGGAAGTTCCGGAAGCGGGAGGAGCTTCCGGAGACCGCCGCGGCGGGAGCCGATGAGGAGCAGACACCGTGAAGGAACTGGTTTCGGTCATCGGCGGCGGCGCCTGCGCGCCGGAAGACTACGCCCGGGCGCGGGAAGTGGGACGCCTGCTGGCCGAACGGGGGTACGGCGTCGTGACCGGGGGGCTCGGAGGAGTGATGGAGGCTGCGCATCGGGGTGCGCACGAAGCGGGCGGACTGACCATCGCCGTTCTTCCCGGCAGCATGCGCGAGGCGGCCAACCCCTACGCCGAAGTCGTCCTCACGACCGGCCTGGCGGACGCGCGCAACGTGATCGTGGCGACCTCCGGCCGCGCGGTCGTCGCGGTGGGAGGCAGCTTCGGGACCCTCTCCGAGATGGCCTTCGCTCTCAAGCACAATATCCCGGTGATCGGCCTCGAGAGCTGGACTCTGCCGGAACACCGACTCCCCACCGAGGGGGTCCGTACCGCGGCCTCGCCGGCCGAGGCCGTGGATCTCGTGGATCAGTTCGTCAGGGGGAACTCCGGATGAGCCGGCGCGTCCACCTCATCGTCGTTGGACGGGTGCAGGGCGTCTGTTTCCTGGACTGCACCAGGAGCGAAGCGCGCAGATTGGGGCTGACCGGATGGGTGCGCAATCTCCCCACCGGGGACGTCGAGATCCTCGCCGAAGGCCCCGAAGAGAAGCTGAGAGACCTCGTCACCTGGAGCCGGCTGGGCTCCCCGATGGCAAAGGTGATCGACCTCTCGGTTGCCTGGGAGGATGCGCACGACGAGTTCGAGAGGTTCGAGGTCACGCGATAGGTTCACAGCGCGGCCCTGCCGCATGGAGGGTCGACCTCCGGGCGACCGTGCCGGCAGTCCGAGCACGTCACGCGGGTTTTACGAGTGCCGCAAAGATCTCGAACGTCACCTCGCCCGAATCGTGCCGGATGTAGTGTCGGCCAGGCGGGCTGAACTCGGAGCCGGAGCGACCGTTTCCGTGACTCCCGGCAGGATACAGGTTCGATTCCTCCCGATCGGCGGGTGAATCGGGGCTCGAAGAGCCCCCCGTCAAGAAGCGACTCTTGGGGCTCGCGCAAGAATAAGTTGCAGGACCGAGAGCGCTGATGCGCCCGCCCAGCAAGGCGCGAGGAGCGCGCGACCTTACTGGTTTCAACCGACGAGCAACGCAGCTTAAGGGGATGCAGCAGCCCTCGAATCCCGAAGTTGTTCTTGCGCGGGCCCTTACGACACTGAATGCAGGCCGTCTTCCTTGCCGACCACAACTTGCTCCGCGGGGGTCGCTCTGAGAAACCGGCCTCGCGAACAGCACAGTCGTCCGGATGCTGATCGCATCGGCAGCCGGAAGTGTCTCAAGCCGCACGTCAGCAGATCAGTCTACTTGCCGCTGTTTGGCTCATCGGCAACTCGGTTCGGCCACTTCTTGTCCTGCTCATCAAATCTGTGCAGGCGTGTCAACTGAGGGACAGACGGAAACAGGACAAGGATGGCCACGACGACGCACATTTCAAGACTGGCACGGTTACCCCACAGGTGAACGAGTGCGCCCCGATATGCGGCAAATGCTGAAGCGGCGACGAAGAGGCACACTATGATGTAGTAGTGGGTCCGGAAGAGCCCATGCTCCTTTTCAGTGGGAAACCGTAGATCCTCCTCCCACCGCAGGATGCGTGAATTGTAGAGTACATTGATACGCCTCTCCAAACCCCACACATGGTGGCTGGCCCGCTGGCCCCGGCGTACTTCTGAGAGCCACAGATTGAGCGTCAGGACCGCGACGAAGGGCACGACCCAGAAACACTGTGGACTCTTGACGGCCAGCCCCAGGAGAACGCAAACCGCAGTCAAACCAAGAATCAGAATGGTGAAACGACCGACAAGCGCCTTGCCGATCTCCTCGGTGAGCCGTCTGTATTCCTTCAGCATCAACTCAACTGGCTCCAGCTTGGGCATGTTCCACCTCCAATCGCAAACCATCGTTGGTCACCTCCGTCCTGGCGACCCGGAAGCCGTGCCGAAACTCCACCCATTGCACCCGCATTTCTTCGCAGGACTCTGCCTGATCCCCCCAGAGCAGGCCCGGCCGCTCCCCGCCCCCCACCCCTCGGTTCGAACCCATCCGAAAGCACCCGCGCCCGATCTCGATGAACTCGACACGCTCGAGTGTCTCCGTTTTCCCGGTGGTCTTGCATCCGGGCGTAATTCCGCAGCGCAGAATAAAGAGCGGGGGAGGGCACCCACCGTTGACCCATGCGCGAACGGCACTCACGACAACGACCTGGAGAGCGAACCCGAACACTCGTGGAGAAGAGATGATATTGGCGAGGGGGCTGAAAGCGCCTCTCTTCACCCCTGTGGGCGTCCCCCTCAACGGCAGCGCTCATTCCGGGCTGCCAGTATGGCGCTGTGGAGCGGGACGTTCGCCAGCAGCGCCCTCCTAAATCCCCGGGGCGCGTGGTTCCGGATATGGAGCAGCATGTTGCGGGCCTTCTTGAGGTGGACCGCGTCCGCAGTTGCGCTCCAGAGGACGTAGTGGGATTCCATCCTCGAATGGAGGTCCAACCGTGGCCCGTATTCAGAGAGAAGTTCCAGGGCCGAGGGTGTGTCGCCTTCGGACAGGCAGGCCAGATACGCGCTGCTTTGCACGAGTGCCCCGAGTGCCCCGAGCTCTCGACTCAGATCCCGGGCATCCCGGAGGCGGATCCTCGCCTCAGCCATCCTGCTGCAGGTCAGCATTAGTCGGCCGAGAGACAGGAGGGCGAAAGCCACACTTTCGGGATAGGGGATGATCGCATGCAAGGTGAGAGTCTGCGTGTAATGTCGCTCCGCCACAGCCAGTCGCCCCCTGCGTTCCTCCAACGTGCCAAGCTCGAGACTCACATGGCCCTTGAGCCGCTGATCGCCGATCACTTCCGCAAGCTCGCTGGATTCCTCCAGGATCTGCCCCGCTCGGGTCTGCCCCCCCACCGTGCTCCAGATCCGCCCCAGACCGACGAGAGCGGCGACTTCGCTTCGCCGGTCCCCGACTTCACGGCTGATGGCCAGTTGCTGTTTCCGGTGGCCACGTGCCTCCCCGTACAGGCCGAGGGCCTCCGAGGCCCTGCCCAGGTCCGCCCTGGCCACTCCTGCCTCAACTCGGCTCCCGATTTCATGGGCGATAGCCAGGGACCGCTCGTGGTACCCACACGCACCCTGGAACCTGCCGAAGGTCTGGAAGAGCGCCCCCAGGCTGCCGTAGATGGATGCTTCCCCAAGCCTGTTCCCGCACTCCTTGGCGAAGGAGAGGGCCAGCATGTACTGCTCCAGGGCGGCTTCGCTTCGGCCCAGGTTCGCGAGCACCACTCCCAGCCGGTTTCTGGCGATTTGCTCGGTCTCGTGATCGCCGGCCTTCTCCGAGATCCGCACCGCCTCCACCAGCCATTCCCGCGCCGTCTCGTGCCGGGATGCACAGATGTAGTGCCGGCCCAGGTCCGCCCGGACACGACCCTCCCCAACAGAATCCTTCGTATCGCCCGCCAGGCGGAGAGCCTCTTTCAGAACTTCTTGCTCGTCGTGCCTCCGGGCAAGCCTGTTCAGGAGCGCAGCCTTCTGAAGAAGGACTGCGATCCGGTCACCCCCACTCAACAACTCAGGACGCCGGAGGGCGTCACTGGCCAGCCGAAGTCCGGCTTCGTTTCGATGGCTGGCCAACAAGTGCTCCAGCGCCGGTTTGAGGAATGGCAGGGCCATCTCCGGCTGACTGCCGCTCAGATGGTGCGAAGCAATGAGCAACTCGATTTCGCCCGGCATCCCTTTCACAGGCAGCGCCACCGTCTCCCACCTGTCCGCCAGAGCCGCCGCGATGAGGGTGTGGCACTCCGCACGGAGGTCCGGCGTGAGATCTTGATAAAGCATGGTCTGAATCAGGTGGTGATCAAAGCGGCACAGGCCCTGCTCCCCCCGCACCACCCTGGTCCGGCGCTCCAGGGCTGCGAGATCCTGCAGTACGCCGAACTTCGGCCTCCCAAGGACTCGAGCGACGAGATCCGGATCGAACTTGAGTCCCAGAACCGCAGCGACATCAAGGATCGCGCGCTCCTCTCTCGTCAGATCGCGAAGCCGTGCCTCGAGCAGGATGCGGAGAGTGCCGGGCACTCCGATCTCGAGATTCGGCACGATCTTGCCAGAAAGGGACTCCGGGGCCCCTGGCCCCCGGAGTCCCTTTACGATCTCAATGATGAACAGAGGGACACCGTCGGACCTCTCGGCGATCTTGGGCCCCAACTGAGTTGCGACCGACTCGCTGCGGGTTGCCTCCCTCAGGAGATCGGTCACATGCTCATCAGAAAGACGGCCCAGAGTGAGCCGCTCGAGTTTCTGGAACCGACTCAAGTGTAAGAGTTCATCCTCGGGAAGCCCTGGGCGGGAGGTGACAAGAAGGAGAACTCGGTGGTTCTTCAAGGCCCTTGCCAGGGAAAACACGATCTGGCGCTCGTCCTTCTCCGCAAACTGAAGGTCCTCGACGATCCAGAGAAGCGGCTTCTCCGCAGAAAGCCCGTGCATCACGTGGCACATCGCGGTGTGGAGCGCGTCGCCCTGAATCGGCATCGCTCCCTTCTCCGGAGCCTCCTGCTTCAACAGTGCGGCTAATGGCCGGACGAGGGAAGGAGCGACGGTCAGGTACTTCCGTAGTGCTTTCTCGAGGCTTGCCGATCCGAGTTTCCCCAGGATCGCGTCCCTGAGTGCCCCGACTCCCAGTGGCGGCGGATAGGAACCATAGAGGGCATGGCATTCCTCCAGATCCAGTTCCCTGATGAAGCTGTCCACGAGGCGCGACTTCCCAATGCCGGCTTCGCCCTCGAGAAACAGCGTGGTCCCCTGTCCCGAAGAGGCTCGGCAGAACGCGTCCCTGATGATCTGGAGCGCTCCCTCACGACCAAACAGTTCCGTATCTCGCCGGACCGGTACCTCCAAGGTGAGATCTTTCCTGCCGCCCTGCCCTCGTCGCCGCTCCTCCCACCACGTTGATTGCTCTGCCTCTTCGAGCAGGTGCGAGAGGAACTCCGCAGACTCGAAACGGTCGGCCGGTTCCTTCGCGAGCAAGCAGGCGACGACCTCCGAGATGAAGGGCGAAACCTCGGGGGAGCTCTCTCGAGCGGGAGGGGGCACCAGCTCCAACTGGGCAATCATGACTGCCCCGACACTCATGCGAGCGAACGGGTTCGTCCCGGTGGCAAGTTCCAGAAGCAGCACTCCCAGAGAGTACAGGTCTGACCGGGGACCGAGTTCACGTTCCAGGAACTGCTCTGGTGAGGCGTAACAGAGAGAACCGACGAACTGCCCTGTCTCGGTGAGGGCCATGGAGTCATGCACGACCTTTGCCACTCCAAGATCCATGATCTTGACCTGCTGATCCCTGGAGATGAGAACATTCTCCGCCTTGATGTCCCGATGGACGATCCCTCCCTCATGGATCGCGGCCAGGCCGGAGGCGACCTTCAGGGCGATCTCCCTCAAGAGTGCGTCCGGGACCGTGCCCATCTCCTCCAGGAGCTGCCGCAGTTCTCTCCCGACCACGTACTCCATCACCAGGAAGTGGCAGGGCTCGGTGTTGATGACGATCGTTTCGGCACCGAAGATGTGAACCACGTTCGGGTGTCGCACCTTCCGGCCCAACTCGGCCTCCCGAAGGAAGCGATGGACGACTCCCGGCCGCTCGACGAGGTGCGGGTGGATGATCTTCAGGGCGACGGTCTCACCGGGACGAAGGCAGTCCGTGGCCTCGAGCACGACTGCCCTGTACACCGTCCCCATGCCTCCCAGGCCGAGCACATCCTCGATGCGGTAGGATCCTAATGTCTCTCCCCGAATCATGCCTTCAGACTCGCACACCGCGGCTGAGCCGCAGGCGCCGACGCGCCCGGAGGGACGGGCGCCGTCCCATTCGCGCCGTTTGCTACCTCATCGCGCAGGTCTTGGCCATCGGTGTGAAGCAAGTCGAGAGTGTCCGTGCGGAGACAGGTTGGGGAATGCTGATTCCGCCCAATACTTGAAGGAAAGGCTGACATGAAGGGCGTCCTATTCCCGGCATCCCGGAGAGCCCCTACCCAAATACCTCATATCCGGTCGATAACACCGGTCCCTGTTCGAAGCACGGCGAGCTTACGCCGCGGGCAGAGGGCTGTCAATGGAGCGGGTCGAAATTCCTCGCGCCAGGCGCAACCGCAATCCCGCATGCTGAGAAGACAGCGTCAGGGACACTGCAGAATGCCGGAGGAACTGTCGATATAGGTATCATAGGGATCAAGCCATGGTGAACTTAGCGGCACGGATACGGCTCTGACCAGCCGGCCGGGGGACTTGTAGAGTTCCACACCCTGTCGGGTCAGGACGCTCAAGGCCTGCCCGCCGTGCCCTCGGATCTCCTCTTGCTCCCCCAATTCCTTCCGCTGATTGGGGCGGCCGATGAGTGTCATTGATCTGAGAGAGCATCGCATCACCCTGAAGGTCGTGTACTGTGGGCCTCCCAAAGGCGGAAAGACCACGAGCCTGCAATTCATCCACAAAGTTCTCGATCCGGACCAGAGTGGAAAGCTGGTCAGTCTCGCCACTTCTGGAGACAAGACTCTCTTCTTCGACTTCCTGCCGATTGATCTCGGAAGCCTGGCGGGGTTCACTCTTGGGCTTGAGTGCTTCACGGTCCCAGGGCAGGTCCAATATAAACGAACACGCAGGGTTGTGCTCTCCGGCGCCGATGCGGTGGTCTTTGTGGCGAATTCCGATCCTGAGTGCGAGGGAGACAATGAGAAGTCCATCGAAGATTTTCACGAAAATCTCCGAGAGAACGGCTTGGATCCCCAACGCATTCCTCTTGTGGTGCAGTTCAACAAGAGAGATCTCAACGACGCGATTCCCATCGAGCGTCTCCGCGAGGCAGTCGTCTTCCGGCCGGTTCCAGTATTCAACACAATGGCGATCCGCGGGAAGCAGGTGTTCGAAGCGTTCCAGAAGATTGTCCACTTGATGGTGGATCAAGTGGTCATCGATGCCGAACTGAGAGGACCGGAAACGAACCAGGCGGGGGCGACGGTGAGTACCCGGCTGGATGTGCTCCGCACAGCCGGATTGGCCTCGCAACAGGAGTCGCCCCCGGTGATCACATCGGTGATGCGCTTCGACAGGCCTATCCCGGAATCGAGTCTTCTCGAAACAGCCATCGCCGGCGGCGTGGAGCTTTCGCGTCTTTACGCGGATCTCAATGTCACGCAGTCCCGGCTTGAGGTCGCGATCGTGCGCGAACGCGCCTTGAACCGCCTGACAATGAAGCTTCTTGCAGTCCGATCGTCGGACGCGCTCTTTCAAGAGCTGTACGCGGTGTGTAAGAAAGAGGCCCCCTCACGGCAGTCCTCACTTCTTCGCCGCACCTGGCAGGAGAATTCACTCACCGCCCAAATGACAGACGGCCATGAGCGGGATCCCTTGCTCACCCATCTGGGGAATCGAACGCTCGAATTGCTCGCCAACACTGGTGCAGCGACCCACCTCGATCGCAAGAGCAACCCTGAGCTTATCCAGGCACTCCGGAGGCTGGAGCCCGCGATCACCGACCTGCTGATTGTCCCGGTACAGGTGCGCGGCGATGTCCAGGGAGGAGTGCTCGTCTACCGCGGAGAGGGCGAGCGTCCATTCGAACTGCAGGATACGCGATTCCTCACTGCGGTCGCCGACCATGCCGCGCTGGCGCTCGGCAGCCTTCTCAGAGAAGCAGAGATCCTTCATCTGAACAACGCGCTCGAGAAGCGTGTGCGGGAGCGAACCGCGAGTCTGACCACAGCCCTTGAGGCCAACCATCGGCTCAATGCCCGATTGAGCGAGAGCGTCCAACTGAAGACGACGGAGCTTCAGGAAGCGAACACTACCATTGAGCGCACGCAGGATTACCTCCTCCAGGCCGAGAAGATGTCTTCGATCGCACGCATGGCGGCGGGAGTCGCACACGAGATCAACAATCCCATGGCATATGTCAAGGGGAACCTCAGAACCCTCGGATCATACGCTGAGGAGATCCTGTCTGCCTTCGATCGAATCGAGTCTGCAATGCAACATCAGGATGTTGCTGGGGAACTGCTCTCCGTATTGCGTTTGGCTCTGGGGGACCCGTCGTTGATGGAGATCCGGAAAGACCTCAATAGCCTCGTGCAGGAATCTCTCGAGGGTGCAATCCGGGTCATCCAGATATCCGAAGGAATGAGGGACTTCGCCCATCTGCCGAGTTCCAGGGTACAGCCCGTGGACCTGCACGCCCAGATCGAAGGGGCGCTGAAGATCCTCGGCCAGAAGCTGTGCAGCGGGATCGAGGTCGTCCGTCAGTTTGGTGACATCCCGAAAGTCCAGGGCTTCCCGGTTCTGTTGGGGCAGCTCTTTCTGAACCTCCTCACGAACGCGATTGACGCAATGGACGGAAAGGGAATCATCACGGTTCGGACTTATGCGGATGACGGATCGGTAATCGTAGAGATCGGGGACACCGGTGCGGGCATCCCAGACGATGTCCTGCAGCACATCTTGGAGCCGTTTTTCACTACCAAGGACGTAGGCAAGGGAACCGGGCTCGGCATGTATGCAGTTTTCCAGATTGCTGAACGCCACGGTGGCCTGATTGACATCGAGACTACCGTTGGAACGGGAACTATCGTCCGTCTTCAACTCAACATTGACCAGGAGCCGGAAGCGGCGGCAGCGGGGATGACCGATGACAGACACGTCCCGAACGATTTTCGTAGTCGATGACGAACCAAAGGTAACAAGGGCCGTACAGCGCGACCTGAGGAACATCCCAAACCTGTCGGTTGAGGCGTTTACAGACCCCGGCACGGCCCTCCTGTCGATCCAGAACCATCCCACTCCTGTGGCGGCGGCGATCGTGGACGAGCAGATGCCGGGAACGACCGGGCTCGAACTCCTGCGGGAAATGAAGGTCGCATTCCCCAATGTCGTGAGAATCCTGTTCACGGGATGCGCGGACATGGAGCTGGTCATCCGCGCCATCAATGAGGGTGAGGTCTACAAGTTCCTCCAGAAGCCCTGGGCTGAGTATGAGCTTCACTGCGTCGTGCTCAGTGCGATCCAGCACCATGACCTCCTCGAGGAGAATGAGCGTCTACTCAAGCAGGTCAAGGAGCAGAAGCTGACACTGAATGCGCTTGAGCGTGAGCATCCGGGAATCACAAAGCTGCCCCCCCGAGACTCCTCGGGAGCATTCATCATCGAGCCGCCGGATGCGGGATCGACCGGCTGAAACCATATCGTCCGCGGATTGCGTCTCGCGCGGCAGCCCGATGCACATCAGACCCTCGCCTGCATCCACGACGAACTCGCTGGGCCAGGTTGTTGGGAGATCTCCCTTTCGAGGCAGGCCGGGTTCCGGCAAGCGCTTTCACCCGAAGAGGAGACTCTCGAACGTATTCCGGCGCGCGTTCGGCACCGATCTGATCTACAACCACTTCGGAGGAAGCCAGGCCTGCTTCCGTACGCCACCGTAGAGAACCACCGGACGCGGGGCGTGGAACATTTGGGTCCGGACGATCATCCCGGGATGCCTCCTCGACCCAGCCACGCTGACCGTCGATTTCACCGTGAGATCGCGGTGGCGGGCACTCCCTTTCTCACCAGGTACCAGGCTCCGGCCTTGAAGTCCCGGTATCCGCTCTCGGAACCATCCGGCCAAAGCACCCGGACCTCCTCCACGGCCTTCGCCCTCCCAAGACCGAACGTGAGCGTCATCTCGTTCTGAGACAGGTAGGAGCCGCCGGCGCGTACAGTTCGAACCTGTTCCCGCCCCCCGAAGAGCACCGTGACCCTCGCTCCCACCGCCCCGGGCAACGTGAGACGGAGCCAGGCGTTTCCCGTTGCGTTCTCATTCCGAAAGAGCACCGGCGAGCCGCCGTTCACGGTGAGACAGAGATCGGGATCGCCATCGCGATCGTAGTCCGCCACCGCGATCCCCCGCGCCACGATCGGCCTCCGGAACGCGTCCCCGACGGATTCGGAGGCGTCCGTGAACCGGTCCTTCACACCACGCCGGAACAACTGCGGGGGTTGCGCATACCGCACCTCCCTCTGCACCTTCGCGATCGTCGGTTCGAGATGCCCGTTGGCCAGCGCGAGATCCTCGAGCCCGTCGAGGTCGACATCGAAAAACACCAGCCCGAAGGTCAGCCGGGAGAGGGTCGGTGCGGACAGTCCCACCGGCGCCGCCCGGTCGATGTAGACGCCGCTTTCGTGGCGGGCGAAGAAGGAGATCGCCTCCCGGGAGAAGTTACCGACGGAGAGCGCGGACCGCCCATCGCCGATCTCCGTCTCCGCGACTCCCATGCCCGCCCGGGCCAGACCGGTCTCGTCGAAGGCCACGCCCAGGCGGAGAGCCTCGTCCCGGAACCTCTTGCCGCCCAGATTCACGAGCAATTGGTTCGGCTGGGTGTCGTTGCTGATGAAGAGGTCCGGCCAGCCGTCCCGGTTCGCGTCGACCACCACCACCCCGAGGGCCTTGGGATCGGCGCCGGGTGGGAGATCAACGCGATCTGATCGATCGGCAAAGACGCCGTTGCCGTCGTTTTCAAAGAGCCGCCCGCGGATGCCGGGATAGACACCCGGGGTCGTATACGCTTTCGTCCTGCCATCCATCGTCGTGAAGACGTCGGTGGCGATGGACCACCGGACGTAGTTCGCGACATAGAGGTCCAGGTCGCCGTCGCGGTCGTAGTCGAAAAAAGCCGCACCACTCGACCACTCCGGATGCTCCACACCGTCGTTACCGGTCCACGTGCCGCCGGCCACCCCGGCGGCGGCGGTGCGATCGATGAAGGTCCCCTCCTCGTTCACGAAGAGCCGGTTCGGCCCGGCCACGGTCAGGTAGAGGTCCAGGTCGCCGTCGCCGTCCACGTCCCCGGCGACCGCGCCCATGGCGTAGCAGGTCACATCGAGTCCCGCGGCCGCCGTAACGTCGCGGAAAGTGCCGTCGCGCTCGTTGTGGTAGAGCCGCTGGGTCGCCCCGGCGCCCTCCTCGCGGCCCGGCCAGTTCATCCCGTTCGCGAAAAACAGATCCGGCCAGTGGTCACCGTCAAAGTCGAAGAAGACCACCCCGGCGCCCATCGTCTCCGGCAGGTACTTTTCGCCGAACGCTCCGGTGGCATGGCGAAAGTCGATACCGGCGGCAGCGGTGGCGTCGACGAAGATCACGGAGGGAAATCCGGTCGTGACCGGTTCCTCGATTTCGACTCCGGAGAACCGTGGCGCATCGGAGGGACCGTCCTCGCTCCCGCAGGAGAGGAGCAGGACGCCGACCAGCAGCAGGAGAATCATCCGCTCAGCGATGGACATGGATCTTCTGAGCCTCCCGGTTGATCTCGGGGTCACGGAGCAGATACTCACGGAGGAGCCGGGGCGCGTTGTCGTCGGGTTTGTACTTCCCGTACGCCCTGGCGGCGGCGGCCGCTTCCTCCTTGCGACCGAGTGCCTGGTATGCCTTCATCCGGTGGTAGTGAGCGTCGACGTCCTCCGGGTCGATCGTAAGCACCCGGAGAAACCAGGTGAGTGCGGTTTCGAACTCACCGGACAGGTAGGCGAGAGTGCCGAGTTCCTTCAGGGTTCCCCGGTCGCCGGGAAAGGCGGTCCGGGAGGCCAGGAAGGCGGCCTCGGCCCGCCCATACCGGCCCGCCGCGCGGAACGCCCGACCGAAAAAGTACGGGAGCCGGGGATCGTCGGGCACCCGTTGCTCAGCCTGCCGCAGGAACTCGAGCGCACCGGAGATGTCGCCCTCGACCAGCGCCACGCGAGCGAGGTTTGCGGGGCCGTCGACCCGGAGCGGGTCCGCTTCCGCGGCGCGCCGGAAGGCGTGGCCCGCCGCGCGCGTGTCTCCCTGCCGGAGCAGAGCGATCCCGCAGTCATTGAATCGCTCCCAGTCTTCACGCCGGACCTCTTCAGTCCGGTCCGCCGACTCACCGACAGAAAGGGTGACCCGGTCCACCGCGAGGTCGGTGATCGGCAGGTCCGGGACCGGCCGGCCGAGTTTGCCGAACACGTACTCGGTGTAATCCCGGTTGAATTTCCGCCAGCGAAGCGTCGCGGTGATGCGCAGTTCCCGGGCATCGGGCACCCGTACCTCGTAACGAACGAAGTCCGCATTGCCGGGGGGAATGACGTTCACGTAGACCAGCGAGCGGAAGTCCTGGGGGTTGCGCGTCGCCGCCCGGCGGCCATCCCGATCGACGAAGACCGCGCGGTAGAAATGCGCGCCGGGATCCACCTGGCGATCCTCCCCGAGCATCCCGCTTCGGAGCACCTCCCGGCCCTCCTCGTCCTCGACCGAGAAGTCGATCCAGGCCTCGTTGCTGTCGTTGGTGCCGCCCGGGAACATGTGCCCCACCCCACGGTTGCGAACCACCACCCCGAAAGTCACCGTCTCCCCCGGCGACAGTGCGACCCGCCCCCGATCGAGCGGCGCCACCATGGTGTCTGGCAAAGAGAGCAGCGCAAAGATGTCGATATCGAGCTTTCGGCCGGACAGAAACGCCTCGGTGGCGGCGACCGTCCCGGCGTCGCCCCGGATGGCGGGGAGCGCGGTGTTCGCGGCGAGGAAGCGATGGCTTTTCACCGTGCCGCCTCGAGCCGACACGTCTCCGAGGGGCGCCGGCTCGCGGGGCATGTGGCAGTCCTGGCACTTTCGAGCCTGAGCCGGGAGATAGAAGGTGCGGGGACTGTTCCGGCTCACTCCGGAATCATGCCAGTCGTCATACTCGTCCTGCCCGCGAAGGAAACGGTAGTCGTTCACCGGCCGGTCGAGCGACACCTTGTGGCAGACCGCGCAAAAAGCCGGATCCCGGAAGAACGGTTTCAACATCCGGCGACGGTGTACTTCGGGCCTGGACTTGATGAGCCGCTCGTTCAGAAACCGGCCGATCTTCCCGTCGGCGCCGGCAAAGAGATACGGGGATTCGTCATCGTCGTCGAAGCGATAGCCGCCGTTGCCGGCGAGATTGTGAATCCGATCGATGCGATGGCAGGCGGCGCAGGTGAGACCGGCATGCGCCTCCGGGCTTTCCGGGTCGAACGGGCTCCGCATGCTCCCGGGAAAGAGCAGGGCCGGGTCGTGACAGGACCCGCACCACTGGGAACGCCGCAGGCCCTCGGCCCCACGCGCGCGCAGGTCGTCCACCGCCACCCGGTAGAACGGGTTGTTCATCGAGGAGAACCGGTGGGCGGAGCTTTCCCACTGGGCCACGATGTCGGCATGGCAGAGGCGACAGCCCTCGCTCCCGGTGATGGCCGAGGCGGGTGCGGGGCCTCCCGAGGAGGTCGTCACGGGGGACGGGGCGAAGAGTCCACCGGCCGGCGCGAGGGCCGGTGGAGTAAACGGCACGAAGGGATCCGGGTTGCCGGAGTGCGCAGGGCCAAGCTGCGGAATCCGCACCATCCGCTCCTTGACGATGGTGGGCCCCGCGGAGTATCGAAGCCCGAGCGCGAGCGCGCCGAAGAGGAGCAGCACCGCGGCCGGACCGATCACGATCCGCCGGGGGGCCGGTCGATGCCGCGACAGGATCCGGTGGCCGAGAAACAGGGCCGGCACGAACAGAGCAGCCACCTGATGGATCCGGAACACCAACCGGTAGGCGGCGGAATTCGCCTGGGTCATCACCGTCAGTCCGGTGGCCGCGAGGAGCACCCCCGTCAACGCGAGGAGCAAGCCGGGGACCATCACGCGGAGGTTGCGGATCCCGGCCACCTGCCTGACATGCGCGATGACGAACGAAACGAGCGGCAAGAGGATCAGCAGCCCACCGACGATGTGCGAAAGCAGCACCCACTGGTAGAAAGCGGGAAGCGACTCTCCGCCGGGGTGGGTCGTGAAGAGGAAGGCGCTCGTCGCCAGCATGAAGATCGCCAGGGCGAACAGGAGAAAGAAGAGATTGCGCTGCCTTGCTGTCAGAACGCCTCGACTGATGGGTGATCCCTCCGGAGTTCGCGGGATTGTACTTGCCCCCGGTGATGGACCCTACTCTCGGCCTGTTCCCCCGACCACGCGCTGCCCGGGGCGACCGCCTGAAGGACCATCGCGGCGCCGAGGGACGGCGCCCCCCGGTGGGATTCCCGCAACAAGCCCTCACGCCCGGGCCACCGCCCCCACCAGCACCTCCCGGGCCCCCGCCCCGAGCAGCGCGCGCGACGCCTCGTTCACGGTGCCACCCGTGGTGATCACATCATCGATCAGCAGCACGACCCGTCCGTCGACCGGAGACCGCAGCACTCCACCGACGCGATCCCGAAACCTCTCCGGCACGCGGTCGATCGCCACGGACAGGGTCCGGCGAAGATCGCGGGCGGCCATGGTGCGGCGAGGGGATTTCAGGCGCTCGGTGCGGGAGAGGGACACCTGCGGCGGGGCCGCGGCGATGCGGTAAAGGCCGCTGCGAAGCAGAGGAATCCGGCGTCTTCGGGCAACCCCTTCGGCAATCAGCTCCGCCTGGTTGAAGCCCCGCACCAGACGCCTTCGGAGACTCTGGGGAACGGGGACCACCAGATCGATCTCGCCCACCCGGTGATGGAGCACGAGGGTCTCCGCGAGCAAGTCGGCCAGCGGCCAGGCGATGCGGGGCTCCCGCCCGTACTTCAATCGTGGGATCAGGTCCTTGAGAAGCCCGGAGTACTTCCCCACGGCGACGGTCGTCGTGAACTTCGGCCGGAGTGTGCGGCAGGAGCGGCAGGAGGAGATGGCGGCGCCCGGCCCGAGCGGAGAGGCGCAGATCGGACAGGGCGAGTGACCGAGCGGGTCGATCCGGGCCGTACACCGGTGGCAGAGCCAGCGCAGGGTGGTGTGGAGCAACCCCTGCCCGCAGGCCAGACAGAACCTCGGGAACAGGAGATCGAGCAGAGGCGGGAGATCCATGGCAACGCCCTCCGGGAAGAAGGACGCAGCGGCGCTCCCGGAGTCACGGCGAAATCAGACGGCGAAGAGTTTCTTCAGATCGAGGAGATCGAGGATGAACGTGATCTGGAAGAGTTCGCCGATCGTGGCGATGACCAGGATGGTCACGTAGACCGTGAAGACGGCGAGCAGGATCTTGTCACGTTTCTCCGACATGGCTCCATGGTAACCGAAGGCAGAGCCCCACCGGGAAAACGTTCCGGTACGGGAGGGAGCGAGTTCTCCGGATCAGCCTTTGTATTCCTCGGGAGCGAGGATGCCTTTTCGCACGAGCGCCGCGAACGCGAGCTTCAGTCGACGGACCTCCTCGGTGAGCTCCGCGAACGTCGGCTGAGCATCCGATGCGACCGGGAGCGCCGTCGAAGGCTCGGCAGGCCCGGGCGCCTCGGTCTCCGCTGCCGTCTCGATCATCACGGCCGCCGGTCGCGGCGCTTCCGCAGGCCGTTCGAATTCGAGTTCCGGCTCAGGTTCCGGGGCTGCTGTCTCCATCAGCGCCCCCGGCTCCTGCAGGGTCAACTCGGGCTCCGCGGGATCCTGCCCGGCAACCGGCATCCATCGATCGGCACGCGACTCGGGGGATGCCAGAGGATCGATGAAGGCAAGCCCACCCTGAGGCTCGTGCGCCGACCCGAATCCGAAATCGAGTCCCGGCTCCACACCGGGCGCCACCGGGGCCTTCGCCTCCTCCCCGGGTGAAGTCGCCACCGGACTCGCCGCGGTCTCTTCCCGCACCTCGTCGGCGGCGACGCCCTGTCCGACCTTGTGTTGACGAATTCTCGCCAGAGCCGCCCTGAGATCGAGCGGTTCCTTCGTTGAAGGACCCGCGGCCGGGACGTCCGGCGGAGCATCACCCTCCACGCCAGCGGGGTCGGGCGATGTCGTCGCAACCTGCTCGAGCGCCTCTTCGATATCGTTCGGCTCCACCGGTCCGGAGATCTTCACGAGGACTTTTTCCACGTTGTCCGTGGACTCCTTGAAGAAGTCCTGCATCTCCCGCGTAACCTTGTCTTCCACGACCGCCTCGACGTCGTCTTCCGCCAGCGCATCATCCACTCGCTGGCGCTGCTCCTTGGCCTCTTTTTTGAAGCGACACTCGAGCAGTTCGATCTCTCGTCGGTTCTTGAACGCTTCAAACGGATCGATGTTGGCCACGTCACACCTCGCGAGCCCTCGCTTCCGGGCCTCGCCAAACGATTCTCACACTTCTAGATCGGCCGATTTCGGACCAATCCTGAGAGGATTCGAACCTCCGAAACTTGTCCCCGACGCCCGGGCTCCGTGCTACTTTTCGACGCATGGCGGACTCTGGCCGAAACCCCGCGCGATCCATCTGCGGATACAGTCTGGACAAGAAGATCCGCACCGGCCCGCACCTCGCGGTTTTCGAGAGCAGCGACAATCTGGGCCGACGTCTGGAAGTATCCTGCTACCGCGGCGAGCGGCTCCGTGACCGAACCAGCTCCGAAGCATTTCTCGATGAAGCCCGGCGTACCGCGAGCCTCCACCACGAGAACCTCTGCCTGCTGATCGATGCGGGCGAAGAGGACGAGGTCTGGTTCGCCGTCTCAGTCGCACCGGGCGGCCCCAGCCTGAGAGACCTGCTGGATCGCGGCGGAGCCCTCGCGGAGGAGCGTGTCCGGGTGATCGCGAGCGGGACGGTCGCTGCCCTCGGATACCTCGCCGGGCAAGGCCTGCGCCACGGCGATATCCGGCCGGAAACCCTCTTCCTCTCCGGCGGCCGGTTGCTCGTCGCCCCGCGCCGCCTGGTCCCGCTGGCGCTGAAGGAGCGCGATCCGCGTTACATCGCCCCGGAGGAGATCCGGGTGGAAGGGACCGACATCCGGTCCGACCTGTTCTCGCTCGGAGCGGTGCTGCACGAAGCTCTCACCGGCGATCCGGCCTTTCCCGCGGACAGTACCGAAGAGGCTCTGCAGGCGATCGCCATGGGGCCGCCACCGGTCTCCGCACAGGTCAGCGAGGAACTCCAGCGGCTGGTGGGCGCGCTGCTCTCGGAGAGCCCGGACGACCGTCCCTCCGACCCGGTGACCGTCGGCCGCGCCCTCCTCGGAGAGATCAGCCTCGCGCCACCGGCAGCCGCACCGGTGGCCCATCAGGCGGCACCCGCCGCCGCCACCGCGCCGAAGGCACCACCATCCCCGCCCGCCCCCCGTCCGGCCAGGCGAGACTCGGGATCCCTGACCCTGGCCGGTGTCGATGAGGAAGACGACAGCCAATGGGACCTGCTCGATGCGCCCGTCTGGATTTCGCGGACGAAGGCCGGAGCAGTCGCGTTGACGGCCGAGGAGGCCAGGGGCGCCCTGGCGCGGATCGAGCCCGGCGAAGACGGTGATCTTCTGGTCGTTTCCGACGGCGCCGATCCACGCCCCCGGCTCAACGGATCCCTGGTGGATCAGCATGTGCTCGCCAACGGCGACGTCATCGGTATCGGCGGCCGCGAGATCCGATACGGCTCGGTCCGGCCCCCCGCACGGCGCTCGATCAAGGACGTGGGAGGCCGCCGTCGGAGAGGCCCCACCTGGCTTCCACTGGCCACCGTCGGACTCTGCATTCTGGTGATCGCCCTCCAGGCCTGGCGCGGCAAGAGCGAGAACGAGCGTGGCAGGGAAGTGCTCTCGGCGGCCGCGAAGGCGGAGGCCGCTCTCTCCGGCCGCCCGCTCAAGACCGCGAACGACGGGCAGGTCACCGACGAATTGAACCGGCGCGCACAGAGTGCCTTCGATGCCGCAAAGTCCTTCGCCCGCGAGAACCCCCATTCCTTCGATCGGATTGCGGAAATGTACCGTCAGATCCGCGAGACCTACGGAGTTACCAGGTTCGACTTCCTGGCCCTCCGCGAGATCGAGAAGAACGAGAAACGCAGGCAGGAATCGCTCACGCGCACCTTCGACGAACTCGTCGAGAAGACCGGCAAGTCCTTCGAGGCGGGGCGCCTGTACGACGCCTGCGTGCTCTATCTGAATTTCGCGGACGACCACGCGGGCACCAGGTTCGGGGACCGGGCAAAGCGGGAAGCCAAGCAGTTGATGGAGGTGATCGAGGTTCGCTTCGAGGAGGATCTCGCCAGGGCCGGCGAAGCGGTCTCCGATGGGGACTTCGGAGTAGCCCTCGACATCCTCGAGACGGTGGAGATCTACGGCTCTCCGGAGGTGAAGCGACGCGCCACGCGCCGGATGGATGAGATCCGCACCACGATCCAGGAGACGCAGTTGCCGGATGGCGGCACGACGGACACGCCGATCGCGCCGGAGCCGGATCCCGTCCCGGCGCCCGGAGGCACGGACCTGCCCGCGCCGACGCCGCCCCCATCTTCCGCGGCGGAGGACAAGGCCCGGGCCATCTTCGAAAATGGCCGGAAGGAACTCCAACGGCAGCGGTGGGACCGCGCCATCGACCAGTTCGAAAGGCTCTACCTGGAACCGCACCGCTCCACGCGCTTCTTCGCCGGACAAGAGGGGGAAATCGACCGACTCCTCGGCCTCTGCAAGCTTGAAAACGCCGGCTACGCGGGGCTCTTCGGCGGCCGGGTGAACATCTCGCGGGGGCTCAAGGTCGTCCTGACCTACGAGTTCAACAGCGCCGAGGAAGAGGAGGACTGGATCTACCTGAAGCCGTTCGCCGATCCGGCACTGGGCCGCTTCGAACATGTCGAGGAGACGATGGTCGGCCGCGGCGTGGGCGCGTACGTGCACAAAGCGGTGTTCGAGCCGGGATCCCTGGTGATGAAAGCCCGGGTGCAGGCGGTGAACGCCCACGACTTCGGGCTCATGTTCTTCGAGCCCGAGACAATGGCGAAGTACTTCCTGTTCCACGTGCAAAACCGCTACTTCACCATCGGCGCCGCCCGCACGAAGATCGAGGAGAACGTGATATGGAACGTGGGCGGCGGAGCCTGGCGCGACACTCCGAACGGCGAGATCGGTTTCGTGTTCAAGGCCCGGAGCAGGAGTCCGAGCGTCAGCGCCGGCGAATGGCTCGACCTCGTGGCGGAAAAGAAGGCCGACACGGTCTCTTTCAACATCAAGCAGGGCAAGACTCTGAAGGGCAGCGCCCTCGGCGACGATGGCTACCGCTTCCCGGCCTTCCGCCCCGCCCTCTTCGTCCTGAAGAGCGAAGCGGTCTTCGACCGGGTGGTCATCGAGGGCACCCTGGACAAGGGCTGGGCCAGGCAGGCTTTCAATCGGGAGCGGGAGAAGTTCCGGCGGTAAGGGGCCGCGCGAGAATGAGTTCGCAGGACCGGGAGCGCTGATGCGCCCGCCCGGCAAGGCGCGAGGAGGGCGCAGCAGCGGCCCCGCATCACCTCCGGCAACCCCGGGCATGCGGCAACCCGGGCGGCAGACCATCCCGGAGATCGCGCGCGAACCGCGCCGCCTTTTCGTCGAGATCCCGATCCGCCGCCTCGTCGAGCGCGACGGACTCGTAACGGGCCTTCTTCCCGTCCGCCAGAAACACGATGCCGGCTTCGCCGATCCGGCCCTCGCTGAAGAGCGTCAAGGCGCGCGCATAGGCCTGCAACTGGATGGCGTAGCGCTCGGCGGCGCTGCTTCCGGTCTTGTAGTCCACCACGGCGAGGACTCCATCCGGCCGGGGATACAAGAGATCAATCTGACCGCGCAGGATGAGATCCGGGGTATGCGGATCAGCGATGCCCCAGCGGACCAGGAACGGGGTTTCCCGGCGAACCGTGGCCGGGTCCGCCGCGAGTACGTCAATTCCCACCGGGCTCTCATAGAAGGACCGGACCATGCGGACGACTGTCTCCACGAAATCCGCGGGGTACCCGCCGGGGCGGAGAGCTGCAGTTCGGCGAAGCGCCACCGCCGCGAGGTCGTCCTTTCCGGGCCGGTAGACCCGCAGCACCTCGTGGACCGCTATTCCCCAATCGGTAGCCGGCAGCTCATCGTCGCCGGCCCGCTCCGGACGGTCCTCGCCGGCCGGAGCTTCGAAAGTCCGGGGAATACCGAGGATGATCCGGTCGCGGTAGCAGCGCCGACAGTGCGAGTGGAGCAGCAGTTCCGAGATCGTGTTCTGATAACACGTGCCGTCCTCTTCCGGCCGCTCCCGGGTCACGCGCCCGATCATCTCCGCCGCCCACGCCGCCTCGGCATCACCTTCGATGCCGAGAGGCACACCGGCGGCCAGGTTCGAGGCATGCCGACTGAACAGCGTCACCCGGCGCGGCCCGGGTTCCAGCCGGGCGTCCGCACGGACCACCCGGGCAACGCGGCCGCTCTCACCGAAGGGCGCCTCCTCCCCACCGGTATCGAGGACGGTTTGCAGCGCATCCCAGAAACTCGGCCCCCCCGGCTTTCCTTCGAGGTCGTGGGCTAAAAGGACCAGGTGCTCCTCGGCGCGAGTCACCGCCACGTAGAACACTCGCAGGTTCTCCTCCGCCTCGCGCTGCTTCCGCTCCTCCTCGGCCTGCCTGAAGGCGGGAGTGAGCTGCGTCTCACCGGAGGGCGACAGCGCCTTCACGGCAATCATTCCCCGCTCGAAGGAAAGCGGTGGCGAACCGGTCGGGCCCTTGCGATTCAGGTCCGGCAGAAACACCACGGGAAACTCGAGCCCCTTGGCGCCGTGCACGGTCAGAATCCGGACCACGTCCTCGGCCTCCCCCCCGGTCGGCGCCTCCGTCTCGCGGACCTCCCGGTTCTTCATCTCCTCGAGGGCGCGGACGAAACCGGCGAGATCAGCGACGCCCTCGAAGGACTCCGCAAGCGCGAGGGCTTTCCGGAAGTTCGCCACATGCCGCCGGCCACCGTGAAAACCCCACACGGCGTCGGCGTAGCCGCTTTCCCGCAGCGCCGTTGCGAGGAGTTCGCGCAACGGCACGCGCCCGGCCAGATCTCGAAGCCGCCGGAACAGCGTCACGAAGCGCGCCCAGTTCTCCGCGTCCCCAACCGGCAGATCGGGCGGCGCATCGTCCCGCGCCAACAGGTCGCCCATCCGGCCGTCTCTCTTCCGGGCGAGCGCCAGCACGGCCAGAGCATCGTCCGACAGTCCTGCGAAGGGGGACCGCAGCACTGCGGCCAATGCAATCTCGTCCAGGGGATTGCGGATGATCCGCAAGAGGTCGAGCAGGTCCACGATCTCCCGTGCCTGGTAATACCCGCCGCCCTTCACGACATAGCAGGGCACGCCCTGGTCCTCGAGCGCGCGCTCGTAAAGCTTCAGGTCACGAAGAGTCCGGAACAGAATGGCGATGTCGCGGTAGCTGATCCGCTCGCCCTGCCGGTCGCCGCCGCGGCGCACCGTGAACGTCTCGTCCCTCACCATTTCGCGGATGCGCGCGGCGAGGGCCCTGGCCTCGTGCTTCCGGTAGTCCGCCGCTCCTTCTCCGGGGCTCAACAGGATCTCCACCTCCGGAGCCGCCGCAGGTTCGTACTCCGCGCCGGATTCCATGGCACGCCAGTCGACCAGGCTCTGGGTGCGAAAGAGCGTCCCGAAGCAATGATTGGTGAACTCCACGAGCCCGGGCGAAGATCGGAAGTTCACGGCCAGGTCCACGGCCCCCTCCTCTCCGCTCTCCTCCGCGCACGCCTTGAACAGCCGGGGTTCGGCGTGGCGGAAGCCATAGATCGACTGCTTCACGTCCCCCACCGCGAAATGGTTCCCCGGAGAACGCAGGAGTCGGATGATCTTCTCCTGGAGGGGGTTCACGTCCTGGTACTCATCCACCAGGATCTGTCGGAACCGGCCGGCGATGCCGTCGCGCACCTCCGGATGCTCGGCCAGCAACGCGAAGGCGCGAGCCTCGAGGTCGGTGAAATCGAGCACTCCGGCCTCGCCCTTGCGATGCCGATAGGTCCGATCGAGAGCATCGAGAAACTCCCGCAGCACGATGAGCCCCGGAGAGGTGTAGAGCGCCGCCAGCGCCGCGCGGGCCCGGGGCAGATGCTCCTCCCGCACCGGTTTCAGGACCTCCTTCAGTGCCTTTGCGATGTTGAGAGGCACCGCCCGGGTGAATTCCGCCACCAGGCTCTCGAACGCTTCGTAGTCCGGCCACCCGGTGAGTGCGGCCTCGAATCCCGGCAGGAACTCGAGGGCGGCCGCCGCAATGGACCGACCGCGTTCATTGGTCTTCCCCATGAGCTCCGGCAACGACGCCAGACCGGCCATCGCCCGCCCGAGATGGAGTCGCACCTCTTCGATGTCGGGTTCCGGAATGGTCACGTCGGCGGGGCCCAGTCCGGCTCCGCGAATCGTCGCGTAGAGGCCTGACAAGTCGGCAATCGGATCCTTCAGGTAGATCCGGGCGAGCAGATCGAGATCCTCCCTCCGCTCGGCGGCGTAGGCCCCGGCCACCTCATCCTGCGACTCGGTGAGAAGCGCCCGGGCCCGCTCCTCGTCGAGCACCCGGAAGGAGGGATCCACGCCCGCCTCCACCGCGTTCTCCCGGAGCAATCGCGCACAGAAAGCGTGAATGGTCAGAACGAAGGCCCACTGCACCTTTGCGCGCGCGGAGGGTCCACGGTGCTTTTCCAGTTCGTCCGCCAGCCGGACCTTCATCTCGAGGGCGGCCTTTTCGGTGAAGGTGATGGCCAGGATTTCGGACAGCCGGAGCGGATCATCCTCCCTGGTCAGGAGGCGGACGGCGCGCTCGATCAGCACGCGGGTCTTTCCGGAGCCGGCCCCGGCCCGGATACACATGTCGATGCCGGTGACGGAGACCGCGCGTTCCTGGTCCGGCGTGAGATTCACAGCCCCTCCTCCTCGCGCATGGACGGATTCCACCGGCAGACATCCTTGAAGTCGCACGGGGTGCACTCCTCGTCGGTGACCGGGAGAGCGGCAATCTCGCCGGCGAGGATCCTCTCATCGAAATCGAGCACCAGGCGGCGGGTGCGGGCGTGCATCTCCCGGAGGTCTTCGGGGGTGATCGTCTCCGAGGGCTTCGGGGTCGGCCCCGGCTCGAGCCGATAGCCGCCCGGGGTCCCCTTCCGGAGTGGAAAGAGCCAGGCCCCGTGCGGCGTCAGCTCCAGGGCTTCTTCGAGAGCGAGCAGGTAGATCGGCAGTTGCAGGTGTCGCCCCTCCGCGGCATCGGCCTTGAGCGGCCCACCGAAGCCCTTCTCGGAGTACTTGTAGTCGATCACGACGGCCCCACAGCCGAAACCATCACGATCCCTCACCACATCCACCCGGTCGATCTTGCCGGTCAGGGAAACCTCGCGGCCGTCATCAGACCGCACGATCACCCGCCTCTCGAGCCGGGGACCGAACGCCACCTCCAGATGCCGGGGCTGATACTCCGTGTTGCCGAGACGTTCGCGCTCATGGGCCAGCACCTTCGCGAGATACCCGACCAGCCTCCGTCGCGCGCGATCCTCGCCGAGACCCATCGAAAGCCCTCTGGTGAATTCCGCGAAGACTTGCTCGAAGACCGTGACCAGCGTTTCGTCATTCGGCAGCGGGGCGCCGGCAACCACTGGAGTAAAGAGACGCTCGAGGACGAGGTGAGCGATGTTGCCGAGCACGATCCCGTCGAGCCCGGAGGCGGCCACCCGCGGGAGGCCCATCAGCCCCAGAGTCCGGCCCGCGAAGTGTTTGTAGGCACAACACGCGAAGGTTTCGAGCGCGGTGGGAGAGCGCCCCCGTGATCGGGGCTGCAGCGCGGCGACCAACTCCGGTCGGGTGAGTCCGGCGATCCGCGGTTCCCGGAACCGGACCGCGGTGGCGAGGGTCCGATCATAGCCGGGCGACCGAAGCAGAAGGTCGGAGAGAGCGGCGGCCCGGAGTGGCAGAGTCTCCTCTGCCGTCCCCGGGCGAAAGGGCCGGGCGAGCCCCGCCAGCGCCGCCTGCACGAGGTCGCTTTGCCGAACCACCTCCTCCGGCTCGGGGAGCGCTCGCGAAAGCGGCCTCCTCGAGAGCACGGCCTCGCGCTCGTCCGCGGGAATCAGACGCAGCACCTCGTCGAGGAACAGCGAGCGCAGCGTTTCCCGCCCCCCGCCATCCGTCGCCGGCCAGGTGAGATAAAGCCGCTCCTTCGCGCGGGTCATGGCCACGTAGAACAGGTAGCGCTCCTCGTTTTGCTCGAGCAGCTTCTCCTTCAGGCAGAGACGTCCTTCCCGGTTCACCGACTCGCGGTCCGCATCGGCGAGGAAGATATCCTCACGAGGACTTCGCGGAAACTCCCCCTCCGCCAGGCCGGAGACGATGACGACGTTTGCCTCCCACTGGCGGGCCTCTCGCGCGTCGATCAGGTCCACCACTGCGAGTCGGCGGTCCACGGCGGCATACTCACCGCCCCTGACCGCCTCGGCGAGCCGCTCGGAGAAGCGGCGGAGGTCGAGTTCGTCTCCCGCGCGGTCGAGGTCGTCACCGACTTCACGCACAGCCGTCAGCAGGGCGGAAGTCGCGGCGGCCTCGGCCCGGATCTGAACGGAGGTCGCGGCGACATCGCCGTTCCGGTCCCAGATCGGCTCGAGATGGTCCTCGAGCAGACCGAGGACGAGATTCGCGATCGCCTTGCCCTTCGCCCGGTCCGCGGATCCGGCCTCGATGAGTTTCTCGAGGAAGTCCGCCCCCTCCGGGGAGTGAACCCGGACGCGATCGACCCACTCCTCGGCCGTCTCCGGATCCCCGTTTTCGAGAAGATCGAACTCCAGACGATCGGTGACCTCGGCCGGCATGGCGGCGACGTGATCCGACCGGAACAGACCGAGCACACCCTCCCGGTCGAACCCGCCGCCGGCCACGCGCAGCAGCAGCAGCGCGGAGCGGGCGAGAGGATGGGCGAGCAGGCTCTCGCGGCCCTGGATCCGCAAGGGGATGCCGTGGCGCGCGAACGCATCGGCAAAGAGAGTTCTCCTGGAATGTACGTCCCGAACCACGACGACGATGTCCCGGTAACTTTGAACCGGGCCGTCCTCCCCCGCGGTAAGGCGTACGACCGTCCGGGCGACCCGGTCGGCCTCATCGCGCGGATCCGCTCCCTCGAGGATCCGGAGGGCGCCGGCGGGATGCAGAGGCTCGTCCGGCGAGGAGAACAGCCCGGACTCGAGCGCGGCCAGCGCCGGCGACCGGGCGCGGTGATTGCCCGGGAGATATCGCTCCGTGAACCCCGCGCGCCGCAGCTTTTCCCGCGTTTCGGCCGCCACGGAGAAGTTGTGATCCACGGCGCCATCGAGCGCGGGATCGAAAGCCAGGGTGGCCACCGTCTCTTCCGCCCGCCTTGCGATCGCGAAGACCAGCCTTCTCTCCACCTCGCTGAAGTTCTGAAAACCGTCGACGAGGAAGAGGGCGATATCCTCCTGCCACGCTCCGGTCTCCACGGCGACCGTCGCCTCCCGCAGGAGATCCTCGTGGTCGAGCCGGCCCGCCCGGTCCTTCAATTCCTCGTAGCGCCGGAACAGCCCCCGGAATGCCGTCAGACGGGCTCCCACCGCCCCACCGCGCTCTTCGGCCAGAACCCGCAACTCCTCGTCGATCCTCTCGAACTCCCGGCCGTTCTGCTTCAGCTCCTTGAGGAAGCCGAGGGCGGCCGCCCGGAACCCGGCGTGGCGCGAGACCGGATCGAACACGCCGCGGGGGATCTCCGTAACAGCGCGCCGGATCATGAGGTCCTGCGCGAGCCCCGAGAGCATTTCTCCGATCTGCCGGTCCCCGAGGATCTGCTCGGCCAGGCCGGTGAACGCGAAGATCGACTCGTCGAAGAAGCCCGGCAGGTTGAAGCTGCGCCCCAGCAGGATCCGCCGGATGTGGCCGGCCTGCGAGATCGTCGGCACGAGGAGGATGGTCCTTCCCCGCGGATCGGGCGTGCGCAAACGCCCGACCAGCCGATCCAGCACAGAGAGGGTCTTGCCGGCACCGGATCGACCCAGGATTAGGAGCTTGTCACCCACGCAGGAAGTCTATCCAAAAGGGGTGACACGCGGTTACCTTGCGATCTGAAAGGTCTTGCAGGTGGACCCCCGCCAATTATACTCGCTCGCTTCCACCAGAGAGCCTCCCAGAGGATTCCGCCGTGCTTCCAATCGACCACCGTATCCACGTTTCGGGCACCGGTTCGTTCGTGCCCGAGCGCATCATGACGAACGAGCTTCTCGAGGATTATGTCGAGAACTACGAGGCGGCCGAGGATTCGTTCCCCGCCTGGGTGGACCGCGTCACTCACATCCATGAGCGCCGCTACCTCGACCAGAACCTGAGTTCCGGCGACATGGCGCGCGAGGCCGTGCGAAGAGCCATCGAATCCTCCGGCGTGGACCCGGCCGAGATCGGCCTGTTCATCATGGCCACGTTCACGACGAAGAACCTCTACCCCGGAGAGCAGACGCTGCTCACCTCCGAATTCGGAATGACGAACGCGGGGACGTTCTACCTGACCGCCGGATGCGCGGGATCCGTCTACGGCATGCAAATCGGCGCGGCCTTCCTCCGTTCTGGAGTCATGAAGCACGTGCTGGTCGTCGGCACCGAGCACCTGACCACGGTGGTCTCCAGGGCCGACCCCCTCACCGCCATCCTTTTCGGAGACGGCGCGGGAGCCGTCATGCTCTCCCGACGCGACGAAGAGGGCCCCGGCGGCATCGTCACGAGCTGTGTCCTCGGCAGCAACTTCGTACCCGGCAACATCATGATGCAGAACAACAACGTTCCGACGCGGGAGATGGAGTTCCCCCAGGCGGAGCGGGACATCTGCGCCAAGGGGATCAACTACGAGTACCTGACGATGCGCGGCGGCCCCCGCGTGCTCCGGACCGCGGTGAACGCCATGAGCGACGCCGCGGTGAAGAGCCTGGGCTTCACCATGTCGGACCTGAAGAAGGACAGCCCGGACCTCCGCGAAATCCTCGACCGGATAAAGCTCGTCCCCCACCAGGCCAACGGCCGCATCCTCGACGGACTCCGCGACAAACTCGGCCTGCGGGACGAGCAGGTCTACAAGACGGTCTACCTCATGGGGAACATCTCCTGCGCCAGCAATCCCCTGACCCTCGACTACGCCATCCGCCACGGAAACATGGAGCGGATCGTGAACGACCGGGGCGTCGGCACCTCGATCGAGCAGGGAGTCGGCGCGAAGCTCGAAACCGGCGACCTGGTGGTCATGCCCACCGTCGGAGCGGGCTACCTCACCGGCTGCTTCACTTTCGTCCACGAGGATTTCCTCCAGGGGTAGCGCCCGGCCGGCACCAACACTCCCCGGACGGCTCCGTATCATCCGGTGGAGGGAGTCGAGCATGAGCGTATCGAAGGAAACCGTCGTTCTGATCGTGGTGGCGAACCTGGTCCTGACCTCGCTGGTCGTGGCCGGCGCTTTCATCGTCTTCCCGCCCGAGCCGGCGGCATCGGCGCCGGTTTCCACCGCGAAGCTCGAAGAGACCATCGCCCTACTGGAAGACCGGCTCGAGGCAACCAGCCGGAAATCCGAGGAGCGCATCCTGGCTCTTACCGACCGCCTCTCCGAACTGGAAAAGACGCCCGCCGCCGCCCCGCCCTCCGGCATGCCCGCCATCGACCGTGCCCTGGTGTCCGGCGCGGCCGGCGGCCCCGCCGACGAAAACGATCCCACCCGCAAGCTGATGGAGGGGTTCGGGAAGATGCTCCAGGTGCGGGCGAGGCAACAGCGCGACAAGTACATCGAGGAGCTCCGGAACCCGACCGAAGAGTCCGAAAGCAAGCGTCGGCGGCAGTTCGCCCGCATCGCCCGCGAAGCTGCCCGGAGGATGGACCTCGACGAGCGAGACCAGGCCGAGATCGAGCGCATCCTGCTCGAGGTCGATGACCGCCGCCGCGAGGACTTCAAGGCACTCGTCGATAGCAAGCCCACGGCGGACGACATCACCTTCGACGAGGTGAAAGAGGTCCTCGACAAGTCCTACGAGGACGAGGACCAGCAGGTGGCCGGCAGCCTGAGCCCCGAGCAGGCCGAGGAGTACCAGAAGTCCGTGGAACCATTCCGGCAGATGATCTACATCGGCGCGAGATCGGCGTTCCCGGCGCAGGCGGCGGATTAGATCCCGGCGCATCGCTGCGTCAGGTCTCCACCACGGCCATCGAAGGGTCGAGCGCCGTCTCGACCAGTCCCACCGCATCGCCGTCCAGGGAAGTCCCGCCTGTGCCGGAAGACGATCCGTCGCCCTGAAGGTGAGGGAGCATCGCAGCTTGAGGGGATGCGGCAGCCCTCGAAACCCGAAGTTATTCTCTCGCGAGCCCCTACTTCACCTGCGCCACCCACAGTTCGCAGTCCAGTCCGCCGTTCTTCATCGGCAAGCGCTCCGCCGCCTGCAGGTCCATGTCGCGGGCCAGCTCCTCGCGGCCGCAGAGGACCGCAACGGTGTATCCGGAGCAATGCGCCTTCAGGGCCTTGCCGAACCGGATGTAGTCCTCCCGGAGCTTGACCGCCTTACCGATGCGCTCCCCGTAAGGAGGATTGGTGACCACGAAGGCGTTCCAGCCCTTACGGGGGGCGAAGTCGGCGGCGTCGGCGCGAGTCATCTCGATGCGGTCGCCGAACCCGGCCGCTTCGAAGTTCGCCCGCGCGCCGCGGATCGCCTTTCCGTCCAGGTCGGATCCCACCAGGCGGAGTTTCTTCGGCAACGCGCCGCGCTCGCACGCCGCCTTCTTCATGGCCTGCCACTTCGCGGCGTCGTGTCCCGGCCAGTTCTGAAACGAGAAGCTGTCCCGAAACGCCCCCGGAGGAATCCCGGCGGCGATCATCGCACCTTCCACGAGGATGGTCCCGGAGCCGGCAAAGGGATCGAGCAGCGGGGCGCGGCGGTCCCACCCGGAAGAAAGGAGACAACCCGCGGCGATGGTCTCCCGAAGCGGCGCCAGTCCCTGCTCCACCCGCCATCCGCGCTTGAAAAGGGGTTCCCCGGAGGTATCGACGAGGAGCATGCAGCGGTCCTGGTTCAGGCGGACGTGAATCCGGACGTCCGGGGCGTTCTTGTCGATGGATGGGCGGCGGCCGTGGCGTTCCCGGAACCAGTCGGCGACGGCGTCCTTCGTGCGCATGGCCACGAACATGTCGTTGTCGATGGACGACCGGATGGTTCGAGCATGCACGAGAAACGTCCCGGCGGGGCCGAAGAAGCGCTCCCAGGAGATCTTCGACACCCCGCGATAGAGGGCATCCTTGTCCTCTGCCTTGAAGCGCGCGAGCCGCATCAGCACGCGGCTCGCGGTGCGCAACTCGAGGTTCGCCCGCCAGGCATCCTCGACCGTGCCCCTGAACTCCACGCCACCCGGCTGCCCCTCGGGCTTTCCGAGTTTCAGGGCGCGGGCTTCGGCCAGGAGAGGCCGCTCGAGCCCCGGGGAACAACTCGCAAAAAACGTCTCTCGATCAGCGCTCACGCTGCTCCTCCTCCTCGTCCGGCGCCTCGATGGCTTCGATCGCCTTCCGGGCCTCTTCCTGCACGGCTTGCCCCGCGTCGGGATCGCTCGCGAGCCGGTGCAGGATCGCGATGGACTCCAGGTCCTTCCCCTTCTTCACGAGTTGGATCAGCATGAGCCGGGACTGCGGATCCTCGTACGTCTCGAGTCGTTCACGGACCAGGGGCAGGGCCTTGTCACCAAGGAGATAGAACCCCGAGAGGTACTGCATCGCCGCGGGGTCCTTCTCCCTGAAAGCCTCGTCCGTTGCCGCGGCGTAGAGCGAAAGGCCTTCCTCACTGCCCGCCCGGGCCAGTCCGAACGAAGCATTGGCGCGCGCACCACGATCCGGATCGTTCCGCCCGATCTCGAGCAGAAGAGGCTGAAGTTCCGGGTCGTCCACGAAAGCCAGGCCGTGCGCCACGAACCGCCGGTCGGTGAAAGCGCGGTTCGGATCGAGGACGATCTTCCGCAGCGCCTCGATCGCTTCCGGGCGCCCGGATTGGGCCAGTGCATGCGCCATCACGATCTTGATCTGCATGTCGTCCTCTTCACCGTAGCGCTCGATGATCTTCTGCAGATCCTTCGCGTCGATCCGGGCGAATAACTCCCGGATTTCCGCCACCGCTTCGCCCCCTCTGCCGAGAATGATGCTCTGGAGCCGACTCCCGAACTTCCTCATCGCCGCGGTGATCTCTTTCCCGGTGGGTGGCCCGCCGGCCGCGGGGGGATCGGCTGCGGCCGGTTCGTCCTCGATCATCGGATCGGGCCTGACGAACTCTGCGGGGTCGTGTCTCTCCGCAGTCTCGGCCGCCGCGAGCAGTTCCTCGCGATGGGCCGTCCGCTCCTTCTCGAGCGTGTCCTCGAGCGCGCCGAGCTGCTGCTCGAAGTCGGAATTCTCGGCGAGGAGCCGCGCCACTTCCGGGCTCTCCCGGTCATCCGGATCGGAGACCATCAGCCTCGCCGCCACGAGGGTGACGACCCCGCCGATCACCAGGCCGGCGATGAAGGTGAGTGTTCTGGGGGACATCTGCTGCTCCTTTCGGTGCAGTGTACGCGGCGCTCCCCGGGGCCATTCACAAGTTCTACTCTTCCGGCTCGTCCAGCAGGATCGCCTGCATCCAGCCGAGCAGTTGGATCAGGAGGATGCTTCGGTCGCGGTCGTTCGGGAGCAGGGAGCCGCCCATGCGCTCCAGGTCCTGCGGGGTCACCTCGTTCACTTCCCCGAGTCCCACCCGGGCGGCGGCGAGCGCGGAGAGCCAGGCGGTGACGTTCGGGCCGGGCACGCGGAGCCGGAAGGCCGGGGGGATGACACGGTCGAGCCGGAGATGCCGGAGGTCCGCTTGCACGACATCCCGCGCCGAGCAGAAGAGGTGGCGCAGCTCGGGGTGCGCGTTTCGAGCCCACTCCGCGGAGTTCTCGTCGTCGTCTTCCCCACCCACGCCGGCATAGGGGTCCTGGGAGATGCGGGAGGCGGATTCGGGAAACTCTTCGGAGAGCAGCTTCGGCAGTTCACGGAGGGCGAAGGCGAGCGCGGGGGGGATGTGCCGGAGTTCGATGTCCCCCTCCGCATTGCGGGATACGGTCAGTTCCTTCATTCCTCCACCGGTTCCATGGTGGCCAGCAGGTGCGCGGCGTGGAGCTTGATGACGAACACCTCCGCCCGTTCGCGGTCCCCGGTCCAGACGATGGAGCGGCCCTGGTGGTGCACCTCGAGCATGAGCCGCTCCGCATGCGGTCGCGCATACCCGAAGATCCGCATGAAGACGTGCGTGACGTAGACCATCAGGTTCACCGGGTCGTCGTGCACAATGACCTTCCACGGCCGCGCCAGGCGGACTTCGGTCCGTTCATCGGTCTTCGTGGGGGTCAGCGGTTCAGGCACGATCCGATCTTACCGCACCGGGGGGGCCGATCGCCCGATCAGCCTCCGATTTGCGACATCTCCACCCGCGACCCGGACTGCGTCTCGCCCGATCGCAACTCGGAGTACCGATCCTCGCGCCGCCCCCACATCCCGGCGATGAATCGGGCGATGTCCTCGTCACCGCCGCCACTCCGCACGCGCTCACGAAGGTCCTCGGAGCGCGAACCGAAGAGACAGGTGAAGAGGCGTCCGTCGGAGGAGATGCGAAGGCGCGTGCAGGTCCCGCAGAAGGGCCTGGTCACCGAGGCGATGACCCCGATCTCGCCGGCGCCGTCCCGGTACCGATAGCGACGCGCGACCTCGCCGTGGTAACGCGACTCGATCGGCTCGAGAGGGAACTCGGCATCGATCCGGGAGAGGATCGCACCCGCCGGAACGACGTCATCGAGCCGCCATCCGTTCGTGCTGCCGACATCCATGTACTCGATGAACCGCGGAATGACACAGGTCCCCCGAAAGCGGCGCGCCATGTCGACGATGCCGTGGTCGTTCAGACCCCGCCGCACGACGACGTTGACCTTGATCGGATCGAAACCGGCATCGATGGCCGCCTCGATCCCGGTCAGCACGCGAGCCACCGGGAACCCGGTATCGTTCATCCGGCGAAAGACCTCGTCGTCGAGGGAGTCGAGGCTGACCGTAACGCGGGACAACCCGGCCTCTTTCAGGAGCCCGGCCTTCCGCGCAAGCAGGGAAGCGTTGGTGGTGAGCGTCAGATCTTCGACCCCGGGGAGCGCGAAGAGCATCGCCACGAGCTTCTCCAACTCCCGGCGGAGCAACGGCTCACCACCGGTGATGCGTACCTTCCTGACACCGAGGGAAGTCATGATGCCGACGATTCGCGTGATCTCCTCGAACGAGAGGAGTTCGCCGCTGTCGAGGAACTCGAACTCGCGATCGAATACGTCCCGCGGCATGCAGTAGGTGCAACGGAAGTTGCAGCGATCGGTAACGGAGAGCCGGAGGTCCCGCAGCGGACGGCCGAGTTGGTCTTTGAGGTGCGGTGTCATGCGGCTGGGATCCTAACCTCGCTCGGGGCGTCCGCCACACTTCTCCGGCGAATCCGGATGCCGACAAATTGGCAACGATCGAAAAGCTGCAGGTCGGAGCCCGCCCATCGGCCGGAGCACAACCGGATGTCGAAGGACGGGGATCCTGTTAGCATCCATGCACTCGCAAGGGAGAAGAAAGCATGGAACTCATCGAAATCCTCAAGGCAGCCGTCAAGCATGGTGCCTCGGACGTGCATATCGTGCCGCTGCGTTCGCCGTTCCTTCGCATCGATGGCAAGCTCCGCGGGTTGAACGCCGAGCCCACCAGTGCCGCGGAGACCGAGCGGCTGGTTCTTGGTTCATTGCGCGAGGAGATTGCCGAGCGCTTCCGCCGGGACGGGGAACTCGACACCTCGTACGAGGTGGACGGTACGCGGTTCCGCGTGAACGTGTTCGAGCAGAATGACGGCGTCGGCGCCGTCTTTCGCGTGATCTCCACCGAAATCCCAACGCCGGAGTTCCTTGGCCTGGAGCAGGTGATGCTGGACCTGACGAAGCTGCCGCGCGGCATCGTCCTGGTCACCGGCCCGACCGGGAGCGGGAAGTCGACGACCCTCGCCAGCATGATCAACCTCATCAACGAGGAACGCCGAGACCACATCCTCACGATCGAGGACCCGATCGAATACATCTACCCGAAGAAAAACTGCGTCGTGTCGCAGCGTGAGCTCGGGACTCACACCAGGAGCTTCGACGAGGCTCTGCGCCGGGCGATGCGCGAGGACCCGGACGTCATCCTGGTCGGTGAGATGCGAGACCTGGATACCATCGGCGCGGCCCTCACCCTGGCGGAAACCGGACACCTGGTGTTCTCCACTCTGCACACGACAGACGCCGCCCAGACCGTCGACCGCGTGATCGACGTCTTCCCCCCCCACCAGCAGCAGCAGATCCGGGCCCAGCTCTCCGGCACGCTGAAGGGCGTGATCAGCCAGCAGCTCCTGCCGCGTGCCGACGGCAAGGGGCGGATCGCCGCCCGGGAGGTGTTGATCGTCAACTCCGCGGTCTCCAACCTGATTCGCGAAGGCAAGAGCCACCAGATCTACAGCGCCATCGAGGTCGGCGGCAAGCTCGGGATGCGAACTCTGGACAAGGACCTCCGTCGGCTCGTGCAGGAGGGTCTGGTCACCATGGACGCCGCCGTGGCCAAGGCCAGCAACGCCGACGCGGTGGCCCGCATCCGGGCCGGAGGCGGGCGATGAAGGACAAGCTTGCAGCCCTCGAAGCATTTCGCAACTTCCCCGACGAGGCCATCGAGGATCTGGCCGGTCTGGCCGAGTCCATCGACCTGGAACCGGCCACCTCCCTCTTTGACGAGGGGGACCCCGGCGACTCGATCTTCGTCATCGAGAGTGGCGAAATCGAGATCCGGAAGTGCGAGCGGGTACTGGCGCGACTGCGCGCCGGCCAGACCATCGGAGAGATGGCGGTACTCGAAGAGCAGGATCGCAGCGCCGATGCCGTGGCGACCAGGCCCACCGTGGTCTACCGCTTCGAGCGATTGGCCTTCGTGGATTTCCTGGTGGCGCGGCCGGAGTGCGGAGCGCCCTTTTTCCTCGAGACCGGCCGCGAGATGTCGCGTCGTTTGCGGAACACTTCCGCCCACCTCATGACGGTCTCCGAGGTCGGTCGAATCGTCGCCTCGGGATTCGCCGTGCCGGAGCTGGCCGCCCGCGTCATCGAACGGATCCTGAACGACAATGCCGTCGCGGCGTGCGGACGCGTCCTGGTCCGCCATCCCCTCGCCGACGAGGCCGAAGTCGTCGCTCGCGCGGGTGAGAGCGATATCGCCGACGAGGCACTCGAGAGTCTCCTGGCCGGCCATGCCCGGGAAACCAGCTTCCAGGACCTGCTCGCGGGCCGATCCATCCTGGGCGCCACGCTTCGCAGTGAAAGCGGAGAGCCGATGGGCGCATTCATCATCGAGAAACGCGATGATGAATCACCTTTCTCCGTCGAACTGGAGATCGTCCTTGAAGCCGTCGCCCACCAGACCGAACAGGGCATCAACGCCGCCTGGACCCGGGCCGAGCAGGCTGATCGCGAGCGTCTGGAACGTCACCGCCAGGGATACGGCAACTTCGGTTGAGAGCCGGAATTGTCCAGGGGGCCGTCTGGAAACAGGTGCGCCAGTGCACCGAGAGCGCCGCCTGACCGGTTTCAACCGGCGAGCAACAAGGCCAGGCGGAATGCGGCGGCCCTCGAATCCCGAAGTTATTCTGGCGGGGGCCCCGAAGTTATGATGGCGCACCGGGACCGCACGCCCCTGGAGACCACCTGATGAGGCACGGCCGCAAAACTGTCGCGCTCATCCTCATCGCGTTCCTCGCAGTCGCTCCGGCGCTCGCCGAGGGCCCGAAATGGTTCAGGAGCCTCGATCAGGCGAAGGCCGCCGCGGGGCGATCCCGCAAGCCGATCCTCTGCATCGTGGCGAAGGGAACCGACCGCAGAGCGGACAAGCTGGTGCGGGATCTCGAGAAAAACCGGAAGCTCTCGGACCTGCTGCCGCCGTTCGTCGCGGTCCGGCTCGATCGCACCCGCAACCAGGCCCTGGTGAAGAAGTACGACCTCAAGTACTCCCCCTCCACCATCTTCTTCACCTCGCGGGGAGTGCCGATCAAGGTCGTCGCCGGAGCCGTCAGCAGCGCAAAGTACGCCGCGCAGATGAAGGCCGTGCTGGAGAAGTACCGAAAGATCCTCGACCCATCGATCGGGGCGCCGACGATCCCGGGGCGCCACGATCCCCCATCGCGGCCGCGGACCGCCCTGCCCCACTCCCAGACCTGCCCCGAAGCCTGCCCGACCTGTACGGCCACCATCGAAAAGGCGCTGGCGTTCCTCGCGAAGAAACAGACCGGCGGCGGGAAGTTCACCAAGCCGGCGTCGGAGCGGGAGACCAGAAAGGACGTCAAGACGCTGACCCGGTCGATCGATCGGATCGACACCGCGTTGACGGCGCTCGCAGGCATGGCGTTCCTCGCCGAGATGGAGAAACTCGCGCCGGATCCGGGCCGGCTCGCCAGGCTCCAGAGAACCGCCGATTACCTGTCCGGAATTCAGGATCCCCGGAGTGGCGCATGGGGCTACAGCTACGATTTCCGGGAGTTCAGCCCAAACGACAAGCGGGGCTGGCGCCTGCTCGCGACGTCCCACTGCTGCCTGACGGCGCTGAACCACATGCGGCGGGCCGGCGCCGAGATGGATCCGGAGGTGTTCGAGCGCGGGGCGCGGTACCTCCTCGCGTGCCGAAGCAGGGATGGGTCGTTCGCCTATCGCTCCGAGTTCCGGAGGGGCGGCGGCTATCCCGGGGCCAGGGTCACACTTCGCGCGCGCACACTTTCGAAAGCAGATCGAGGACTATCCCGCCGGCCTGCTGGTCGAGGGAACCGGTGGGCTCATCGGCCAGGATCAGGCCAGGGCGATTGGCAAGCAGGGCCTTCAGGCAGAGTCCGAGCATAACCCCGGTGGACGCATGCACGGTCCGGAGCACCTGACGTCTCTGGTTTTTGAGGACGGAACCCGAGAGGGTTGAAGTTTCATCCCTGACCTTCCGATGGGTGGATATGTCGGACGGTCGCCACAGCATGGGACTACGAAGCTCCCCGGTAAAGATCGGCGGAGCGGTGTTTCTCGTCCTCCTGACCCTGGCGGTCCCGGCCGGATACCTGATCGATCCGACGCAGTATTGGGATGTGCTGGTGGTCGTCGTATCCCGTACCGACCTCGAACGGCGCACACTGACCGGCAAGGAACGACTCCGCTTCAGCATGACCGACGACGACCGGGCCATGGTGCGCCGCGAGTTGGACGCCTTTCGAAAGAGGGTGACCACCGGCACCGATTCCGACCTCGCGGTCCGCCTGAGAATCGTCACCGTTCTGGGTCCGCTGCGCACGCTCTCGGGCCCCGGCCCCCATTGGTTGACACCCCGCGACATCACGCCCCTGCTCAACGGGCGCATCCCGATCGGCAACGCGGACACGGTCATGGTCTTCGCGAAGACGGGCGACCGCACGGGCCCGGCGATCCCGGTCAGTCACCTCGGTGCGGCCTACGGCGGCGACGCCGACCTCGAGGGGGCCTGTTTCGCCGGCATCACCTTTCGCTCCGGCTGGATCGACGGAAGCGGCACCACCGCCCTGCATGAATGGCTGCACGGACTGCGGTGGGCGCTGCTTGCGCTGCACGGCTTCGACGCCGCGGACTTCCCCGATCCCGACGAGGGACGAAACTCCCCGACCTGCTGCCCGGACGCGCCCACCGGCGACGGCCCCTTCGCCGATCACCTCCTGAAGCACCACTTGAGCGCAAAGATGATCCGCCGGGCCGACGCCGGAATCGGCTCGCCGTAGTCCACCGGTCGCTACAATGCCGACATGACCGACAGATCGAAGCAGACCGACTCGCCGGGACACCGCCTGCTGGACTTCGCGGTCGATCTTAGGCGCGACTTCCACCGCCACCCCGAGATCGGGATGCGGGAGAAACGCACGCAGAAGATCATCCGGAACCTGCTGAAGGAACTGAAGATCAAGCACCGCAACGTGGCCGGCACCGGCGTCCTCGGCATGATCCGCAGCGGGAAGCCGGGGCCGACCCTGATGCTTCGCGCCGACATGGACGCGCTCCCGGTCACCGAGATCAGCGATGCTCCCTACTGCAGCGTGAACGAAGGGTTCATGCACGCCTGCGGCCACGACGCCCACATGGCGGTGCTGCTCAGCGCGGCAAGGCACCTCAGGGAGACCGGGATCCCCCGCGGCAGCGTGAAGCTCTGCTTCCAGCCGGGGGAAGAGGGTTTCAAGGGCGCGGCGGACGTGATCCGCGACGGCGCCCTCCGCAGACCGGACGTGGACGCCGCCGTCGGACTGCACGTCTGGCGGGACTTGAAAGTGGGACAGATCGCCGTGCTTTCCGGTCCGGTGATGGCCGCGGTGGACCTCGTCGAGATCACGATCACCGGCAAGGGCGGTCATGCCGCGATGCCCCACCTCTCGGTCGATCCGGTGCTGATCAGCGCACACGTCATCACGGCCCTCCAGTCGATCGTCTCGAGACAGGTGGACCCGCTGGACACCGGCGTCGTGACGATCGCCTCGGTCGATGCCGGTACCGCCCACAACATCATCCCGGAAGAGGTGGTTCTCCGCGGGACCTGCCGCACCTTCAGGAAGGCGACGCGCAAGCTGGTGCGAAAGCGCGTCGAGCAGATCGCCAGGGGCATCGCGCGTTCGATGGGTGGGAGCGCAAAGGTCGACTACGACGAGTTCCTTCCGGCCACGGTGAACGACCCGACCGTGGCCGCCCTGGTGCGCGAGGCGGCGGAGGCGGTGGTCGGGAAAAAGAACGTCGTCCCCGCCGAGCCCTCCATGGGCGGCGAGGACATGAGCCTGTACCTGAACGAGGTGCCCGGATGCTTCGCCTTCGTGGGTCTTCGGAACGAGAAGCGGGGGATCGAGTTCCCGCACCACCACGCCCGGTTCGAGATGGACGAAGGGTGCCTGGCGGTGGGTACCGACCTGATGATCGAGGTAACGAAACGCTTTCTCGCCGATTCCCGACCAGTCTGATCCTGCTCCTCCTCGCCGCCGTCACCGGCTGCGAGGAGAAGCCCACGGCACCACCGAGGGAGTTCGTCGGCGTGCGCTTCGAGGTCACCGCGGCTACTTCGGCGGTGAATCCGGCCTATGGCGCCGTCGTCCCGATGCGATTCACCATCCGCAACCTCCGGCCCGGGACCTGCCGGCTCGAGCGTTTCGAGACACTGGTCGGTGGCCGCCTGGAGTTGTGGAGGTCCTCGGGGGCGGGCGAACCGATCCCGGAGGGCGAGTCGTTCACGGTGGAGGTTCCCTACCGCCTGCTCACGACGCAGGAGGACATGTTCCTGACCTTCGAGCCCCCGGATTCAAGGGACCCGGAGAGAGGCAGCGGCAAGATCCGGATGGAGCGAGCCAAGGTCGTGATCGCCTGTCCGGAGGAGCCCTTCGACTCCGGGCGACTGGAAAGGAAGTTCGACTCCTGGACCTGGTCCACCGCGCTCGAGGGGTTCGTTTACCGGGTGAACCAGTGGACCATCACTCTGGTCAGAGAAGACGCATCGGTGGGGCTCCCGCCGCTCCCCCTCCGGTTCCTGAAAGACATGGACATGCATCCCGAGGGCATCTCCATCCTCCTCGACAATGAGACCACGAAAGTGATCACCGCCGAAATGCTGCCACAATTCCTGGCCGGCCTGCGGGCCCGGCAAGCCCGGCTCCAGGTGTCCAGAGAACCGGACCGAGCCCCGTATGAGGTGCTTCGCTAACCGCCGAATTCGAGAGACAAAGGAACCCCAGCGACCATGCACTACGATGAACAGGAAGACACCCAGGCCGACCTGATCGCCCGACTGATCGGCCTGGCCGGCGGGACTCAGAACACGGACCTGCTGAAGGACATCATCAAGGATACGGTCGGCCTGATCGGCGACGACACGTCCCGCGGGGATATCAAGATCATCAACTCGGCGTTCAAGGAACTGCGCTACGCCTTCCGAGTCTTCGCGCCGTACCGCCACGTGCGCAAGGTGACGATCTTCGGCTCGGCCCGCATGACCGCGGAGCACCGGGCCTACCGGCAGGCCACGCGATTCGCCAGGCGCATCGCCCAGGAAGGCTTCATGGTCATCACCGGCGCCGGCCCGGGCATCATGCAGGCCGGCCACGAGGGCGCCGGGCGGGAGATGTCTTTCGGCGTCAACATCCGACTGCCCTTCGAGCAGACCGCGAACCCGGTGATCCTGGACGACCCGAAGCTGATCAACTTCAAGTACTTCTTCACGCGCAAGCTGGTCTTCGTGAAGGAGACCAACGCCATCGTCCTCTTTCCCGGCGGTTTCGGCACGCACGATGAGGGCTTCGAGGCGCTGACCCTCATGCAGACCGGCAAGGGGAACCTGATGCCGCTGGTGTACCTCGACCCCGAGGGCGACCCCTACTGGGACGAGTGGGAGGACTACGTCGACCGGCAACTCATCCATCGGGGCATGGTCTCTCCGGAGGACCGCAATCTGTTCACGATCACCGACGACCTGGAGCGGGCGGTACGAGAGATCAAGTCCTTCTACAGCGTGTTCCATTCCATGCGCTACGTGCGGGACGTCCTGGTGATCCGGCTCCAGCAGACGATCCCAGCATGGAAACTCGACAAGCTGAACGAGGATTTCCAGGACATCCTGGTTTCCGGCACGATCCAGCAACGGGAGGCCTACCCGGAGGAGGCCAACCAGCCCGAGATTGCCCACCTGCCCCGCCTCGCGCTGAAGTTCGACCGCCACCAGTTCGGCAAGCTGCGCGCGATGGTGGACTGCGTGAACGACTGGAATCGCGAGGAAGGAAAGCGATTGCCGGTGATGCGGGAAGAGAACGGAACGAGCGACACCTGATCAATCCCGATCCGCCGCCCGCACCGGTCTGCGCTCACAGCTCGATGGCGTAGAGCTTTCCGTCCATCGATGAGAGGTAGATCGTGTCATCCACGATGATCGGCTGCGAGACGATCTTGCCGCCCGTCTCGAAGCGCCACAGCGTGCGGCCGTCCTCCCGGGACAGGCAGTAAAGGAACCCGCCGGTGCTGCCGACGAACACGGACTCGTCGGTGACCGTGGCGGCGCCAAGGATCGGCTTCCCGAGCAGACTGGACCAGAGCGACCTCTCCCCCCCGGCCACGCGGTAGGCATACATCTTGCCGTCCGTGCTCCCGACGAACACGTTCCCCCGGGTCAGCACCGGACGCGCCTTCACCATGCCGTTGGTGCAGAAGGAGGCGACGGACGCCCGGGTGAGCGTGTTACTCGCCTGGACCGAAAAGTCGTCCGACCCCACGCAGACAAAGCTGCCTTCCACTGCCGGAGTCGTCGCCACGGCCCTCCCCACCGGAACCTTGCCCAACTCACGTCCATCCGCCATGGCGAGGATCGTGACCAGTCGCAGATCGTAGCTGCCGACATAGACGTCGTCACCACGGATCGCCGGGGCGGATCCCGGTGTGGCCGAGAATTGCGCGCTCCAGAGCACGCGGCCGGTTTCGGCATCCAGTGCCGTCGTTGCCCCACTGTCGTCGTTCACCAGCACGCTGGCGCCGTCGGTCGACGGAACCAGCGCACCCTGGATGGCACTGCCGAGATCGTGGCGCCAGACGATATTGCCCTGCCAGGTGGTCAACCCGAGGAGTTCGCCGCGCGCGGTCCCCACGATGACGCGGTCGCGGACCACCGCCGCCGTGGAACAGGTATCCCCGAATATCCCGAGCGGAACCGAGAACTTCACCGAGCCGTCACTGGTCGATAGCGCATAGAGATTACGATCCCGGCCCGCGATGAACAGAGTGTCACCGCTCACGACAGGTGTCGCTTCGAACGGCCCGCTGCTCTCGAACGTCCAGCGCACCTTCTTGCGAAGGAAGAACTCGGTTTCCGCGTCCAGCACGGCCTCGATGTCCTGGACCAGGGGCTCGTAGCCTTCGAGCTCGAGCCGGATCCGGTTGCGATCGGCGAGGGAGTAGGAGATCTGCGAGCCGCCCCCATCGCTGGCCATCTCGATCCCGTTCAGAAAGACGCGGGCTCCGGCGGGCACCGTGCGGATCCGGGCCGGATAGGTTGCCGCCTGAACCGCCTTGGTCAACGGATAGAGCGACCGGACTTCCCGGTAGATTCGAACGGCGGACTCGAGGTTGCCACGCTTCGCTTCTCTCTTCGCCTTCTTGATCAGAGCCAGTGCATTCTCCTCGGCGCTTCGAATCCGCTCCGCCTGCTCCTGCGCCTTGGCGACGAAATCGCCCTTCTCCGGATCGAACTTTCCGATCTGCTCGTAGATGGCGAGTGCTCTTTCCATGTCGCCGGCCTTTGCGGCGATTTCCGCATCCCGCATGTCACGCGACAAGCCATGTTTCAGGTACTCGGCCTCGAACACATCGACTCTTCCGAGCAGGTCGGTCGCCCGGCGTCCCACCGAGGAGAACGGATAGCGAACCTGCAGGTCCCGGATCCGCATACGGGCGGCTTCGAACTGGTTGCCGTCGATGAGAGCCTGCACATCTTCGCTCTCTTCCAGGTAGGTCGACCGGGCCATGCGCTCGTAGGCGAAACTCCCTCCTCCGAACAGCAGCACCAGCACCGCCGCCGCAATCGCTCCCCGCAGAATCCAGATCGCCTTCCGGCCCCTCGTGAGCACCAGGAGCTTCTTCCGATAAACCCGGTTGTTTCGCTCGATGGCCAGGATCCGGCGGTAGACCTCTTTCAGTTCCTTCGCCGGAGCATCGCTCGCCTCGAGGGTGTGGGCCAGTCTCTTGAGTTCGGTCAGCGCGTCCGCCCGCAACCCGAGACCAAGCAGAGTCAAGGCAAAGAGCTTCCGGGCCCGCGGGTCGTTGGGCGCCACGTTGACCAGCGAAGTGAGCAGGTTGCGTGCGCGGTTCAGGAGGTTGTTCTTGAAGAGAGACTCCGCGACTTCGAGGCCCTCCTCCATGTACTTGGCCATATCCCCGAGAGTCCGGTACACCTCGAGGATCTGCTCCTTGGTGTTGAAGTCCTGCGGCATGCAACGCGCCGCGTTCTTCAGGGAACTGAGAACCTGCGCGAGATTGCTCCGCCGGCGATGTATTCCGGCGATTTCCTTCCAGACCACCGCGGCCTTGGCGTTCTGACGAACCCGCTCGTAGGCCTTGGCCAACCGGGATCGAATGATCAGGTCGCCGAGCATCTCCTTCCGGGACATCTCGAGCTTCTTGATCTCCTCGAGGACCGCCTCGTGGTCGACCTCGACTCCCACTCCCCGGTCACCGATGCGGAGGAGATAACCCTTCGAAAGGCCGGTATAGAGTGACTCGTAGACATCCAGAGCCGAGAGATCGGACGCAGCGAGAATGTCGCGAATCTTCCGGCTCCCATCACAGTAACGCAGGAATTCGACAAGGGTCCGGTCCCCCCCCTGTGCAATCTTCCCTCTCCCGCTCGCGGTGATGTGAGGCACCTCGATGTCGGAGGTCACCGCGTTGGGCAGGGATCTCCACTTCCCGACCCGCTCCCGAACCGAGTCCACGAAAGAACTGACATCACAACTCAGGGAACTGGCGTGGTGGCTGGCCTCGTAGAACTGCTCCGGCGGTTGCCCCTCACGGAACTCGAACTCCGCTTCACTCCAGTAGTAGAGGTCGCAGAACTCACCTTCGAGTTGACTGCGCACCATCCCCTCGATGTCATCGCGATCGACGAGAGCCATGTCGATGGCCGCTTGACCGAAGCTCTTCTGCTCTTCCCGGGCATGCTGCAGGACCTTGTCCCGGTCGTCCGCGGTGAGATTCCCCCGTCCGACCAGCATGTCCCCGATCAACTGGCTCCGGCTGCGGCCGAGGTTCAGCATCCGCATCCCGCCGATGGCGAAATAGAAGATCTTCTCGCTGACCCCGTCGGAGACCAGGAACGAGTACGCGCCGTTGCCGAGTGCCAGGGTATCGAGCACCTGCTCGAGAGCTTCTGCGGTCAGTTGCCCCTTCAATTCAAGAGCCATACGGCCCTCCTCTTCCTTTTCGCCGTGATTCGCGACTGTTTACCTATCGACAGACCCGCGGGCGAGATTGAGTGTGAACCGACGCTGGAATCAAGGCCGGAGCCAACCCTCGAGCGCGGCTCAGCCGCACCGTGCACCGTGCGTCGCGAAGGAAGGCGCGAAAGCCCCCGATCCGGGCAGAAAAATCCGGACGCGGGCTAAAGCAACGGGGATCCCATTTCGATAGAGAGAAGTTGGCCGTTCAAGGAAGAGGCGGGCTGGAGGTCGGTTTGCAGTCACAGGAAGAGGTCATCATCCAGCGGGCCCTGGAGAGGGGCGTGCTCACCAGGGAGGACATCGGAGACTGCAGCCGAACTGTGGAGTCCCTGAAGAGCCTCGGCGTGGAGAAGTCACTCTTCGACGCATTGAAGGAACATCGCCTGTTGACGGACGAGGTCATCGCCGACCTCGATAAGGCCGCTCACGAAGACGAGAGCCGGGCCGGGCGCCACCCGGTGAAGAAGAAGGCCGGCCCCGATATCGAAAACACCGCGGAAAGAAAGCTCAGAGAGTGCCTCTTCCATTCCGTCGATGAGTCGGACGATTCCCCGGCGCCGCCAGAATCCGCCACGGTCCCACCGCCTCGCGCGACCAGGATCCCGCCACCCGCAAAATCCGGAGCGAGCCCCTCCCCCGCAGCTCCTGTCACCACGGCAGCCCCAGACGAATTCAGCCCGGTCGACAAGACGATGAACTTCGACAACGAGGAACTGGCCGAGGTTCCTGGCGAAACCGAAGAGGCTCCCCTGGAGGCGGAGGACCAGGTTCGGCAGTCATCCGGCATGACCGCCATCGATCTCGAAGTGCTGATGGACGACATCGATCAGGAGAGTTCGGCAACGACCAGCATGTCGATCCCCCGAAGCAGCACGGTGAGCGACACCAGCGCAGAACTGATCGGACAGGTGATCGGTGGATGTCAGATCGAGTCGAAGCTGGGGCAAGGCGCGATGGGCACCGTTTACAAGGCCACCCACCAGGCCCTGCAGAAGACCGTGGCGGTGAAGATTCTGAACTCGATCCGCTTCTGCGAGAAAAGCCAGATCGAGCAGTTCTTCGCCGAAGCCAGATCGGCGGCGGCGATCGAGCACCAGAACATCGTGACCGTTCACGACGTCGGCAATGCCGCCAGCCACTACTACCTGGTGATGCAGTACATCGAAGGTCAGTCCGTCGAAGAGCGAATCACGAACGGGAAACCGCTCGAGATGAAGGAAGCGGTCCGTATCGTCGCGGAGGCCGCGAGAGGTCTCGAAGTCGCCCACCAGAGTGGCATCGTGCACCGGGACATCAAGCCGGCCAACCTCATGCTGACCACGACCGGCCAGGTCAAGATCGCGGACTTCGGCCTGGCCTACCGCGGTGAGGACAGCACCAACGTCACCGGCGGCGTCGAAGTGATGGGCACTCCCTCCTACATGTCGCCGGAACAGATCGATGGGCGAAACGTCGACCACCGGAGCGACCTCTACTCCCTGGGCGTCACTCTCTACTACCTCGCAACCGGCCGGAAACCGTTCGAGGGATCGACGCCGATGGAAGTCCTGCTCAAACACGTCAGCGAAAAACCGGTCCCGGTCTGCGATATCAACCCGAAGATCCCGAAGGCCGTCGGACAAGTGGTCGAGCGCCTGATGGCGAAGCACCCCGAGAACCGCTATGAGACCGCGGGCGCACTGGCGGCGGACCTCGAGGATATCCTCCAGGGTGGCAAGCCGACCGTGGTGGTGGCGATGGAAGACGTCATCCAGCGCATGGAGGAACTGGCTCGCATCGAAACCAGTCCGGTCCGGGACCGGCGTCCGATGATCGCCGCGACGTTTTCCGGCATCGCCGCCGCGCTCTGCCTCATCCTCTTCACGTTCGCGCTGCCGGAGATCCAGGGCCTGGAGAATGCGGCCGGAATCGCATCCGAAGATCCCATTCAGAAGGAGGGAAAGAAGGCGCTCTCTGCCGCAGAGACGTTCGCGCAAGAGCATCCGGAATCGATCGGGGAACTCCGGGAACAATTCCGGGAGATCCAGAAGACCTTCCCACCCCCCTTCCGGGGACAGGCATCCACGCTGCTGCGAAACTACGAACGTGCTTACGATGAACTCAGCAGGAAGGAAGCCAGCGCATGGATCACCCGGGCGGCGCGCCTGCAGGCTGAAGAGAAACCCGTCAAGGCCCTCCTGGCGTTGAACGACATTCCCGAAACCTGGTTGCTGGGGGCGGTAGGCAGCGAGGTGAAGAAGCGCCGGGAACGCATCGCGAGGGAGCTTTTGAACTCCACGAACATGACGCTCGTCCCCGGCGGCACGTTTCTCTCCGGTGCGGAGAAGATCGAGGAGCACCTGGCGCCATTCCTGATCGATGTCACCGAAGTCACGAATCGGGAGTACGAGAGTTTTGTTACGGTGACCGGCCACGCCTCTCCCCCCCACTGGCGAGACGGCGGGAGCCCCGAAGACCTCCTGGACCATCCGGTCTCCGGCGTTACCTTCGCGGATGCGCAAGCCTTCGCCGCGTACGTGGGGAAACGCCTGCCGACCGCCCTCGAGTGGGAAAAAGCCGCCCGTGGGACCGATGGACGGCTCTACCCCTGGGGCGACGAGTTCGACCAGAAGCGAGCGAATTGCCAGGGCCTTTACGACGGGACCACTCCGGTCCGGCAATTCTACGGTGGACGCTCTCCCTACAATTGTCTGAACATGGCGGGTAATGTTCACGAGTGGACGGACAGTGTCGACCCGGTGAGCGGCAAACCGATCATCATGGGCGGCGCATACCGCTCCTACGTCACCAACATCAGGACCTTCATGAAGCTGGCACTCGATCCCGAGCATGACGACGCCCGGCTGGCGGTGGGCTTCCGGTGCGCGAAGGACACTCCCTGATTCACCGGGATTCCGGCTTTCTCCTGTCCCCATCCGGCACCATGTTGTAGATGAAGTTCATGCGCGCCAGAGAACACCACAGCCGAACCCGGACCCTTCTTCTCGCTTGCCTCGCGCTTCCGATCCTGGTGCCTCTGTTGCGACCGGCCCCGGCCGGAGCGGCGGACCGGGAAGTGTCGAAACAGGTGGCGATTCTCAAACGCCACGCTCGGGAGCCCTTCGAGCAGCGGGAACGCGAAAAGGCGATCCGAGCCCTGGGAGACCTGGGGGGACCCGAGGCCGCGGCGGCATTGCTACCGATTTTCGACGACCCCTACGAACACCTGGCGGACCACGCGGTGAGCGCCTGGATCCGAATGGTGAAGGGGGAACACGCGGCCGCGACGAACGACTTCCTGGTCAATCGAGCGCTCTCCGATCGGCGGGCCGCGGTGCGCCGGGGAGCGGCGGTGGCGCTCGGCTTCTCGCGAGAGGACGGGATTTCCGAAGCTCTCCAGAAAGCGGTTTCGCGCGAGAAGAACGCCGTGGTGCTCGCCGCTCTGGCGGACACGGCGATCCGACGGAAGGACCAGGCGGACTTCACCGGGGTCTTCGGCGGAAAGCTGCGCGGCAAGGATGGAGCGATGGTCGCCGCCGCGGCCCGGGCCCTCGGCGAGATCGAAGGGACGGGCGCCGTCGAAGCCCTCGTGAAACTCCTCGACCATCGCCAACCGCTGGCGCGCGCCGCGGCGATCGGCGCTCTGCAGCGGCTCGACTCCCTGCCGCCGGACCGGATTTCCGCGATCATCTCGGACCAGGCGGACGAACCGGAGATCGCTCTCCTCGAGACTCTCGATCTCAGCACCGCCGCCCTGCCGTTTCCCGGTCGGGGATGGGTCGCGCTCAAGGCGCTCCTCGGAAGCCACTCCTGGCGCGTCCGGGCCGCGGCGATACAGGGTGCACTCCGAATCTGGAGAAACGGAATCGTCGACCTCCTGATCGACCGGCTCGGCATCGAGGAGGGGCGACTGGTCGATGACATCCGCGCGGCCCTCATGACCTACACCGGCCAGAGCCTCGGCAACGATCAGGAGCTGTGGCGTGCCTGGTGGGAGGGCAGGGAGGCGACTTTCAAGCCGGGCGCGAGGCCGAAGCCGCTGCGCTCCGGCCGGATTCCCTTCCGGGAGGGCGCCGGCGATCCTGAAGCCGGCGACGACTCGGTGGCGTTCTTCAACCTGCCGCTTCGGAGCACCAGGATCGCCTTCGTCTTCGACCTCTCGGGTTCCATGCGAGAACCGGCGGTGAAAGGTGACGACTCGAAGTCGAAGCTCGACCTGCTCCGGGAGAAGTTCGCGGAGACCGTCGGCAAACTGCCGAAGGGCACGGTCTTCGACCTCTTCGTCTACCGCTATTTGAGCGATCACCCTCCGAGTCCGAGGCTGACCCGCGCCTTCGGGAAACTCCGCCCCGCCACGCGGAAGTCCGCCACGCGGGCCTCCGAGTGGCTCAAAAAGCAGGAGGCGAAGGGCTGGGGAGCATTCGTCGAACCGCTGACCGCGGCGCTCGAAACGGAGGCCGACACGGTCATCCTCCTCTCCGACGGCAGCCCGAGCCGCGGCATCCTCGACCGCGACTTCAGGATCCTGATGGAGTTCCCGAAGCGAAACCGCTTCCGCCAGGTCGCAGTCCACACGATCCTGATCGGCACGAAGGGTACGGATCGGGACTTCATGCGGAATCTGGCCGCGGAGACCGGCGGTCGTTTCTCGCAGGTGCGGTAGAGAGGGTCTGCCTACTTCTGCCGCTCGTACCACGCCATCGCGGCCGCCGGGGTCTTGAATCCTCTTCCGGTGATCTGCCGCAGGACGTAGTTCACGTACACCTTTGCGCGGGGATTGCCGAGAAAGCGGGCCAGGTGCGGCACCGCATCCTTGCCGATGCTGATCAGCGCCGCTTCCGCCGCATCCCGGTACATCCTCCCCTTCCCCTTCACCCCCATGATCAGGTACGGCCCGAGCCCGCCCGCGGCCCGGCCGTCCCCGGTGGCGCCGAGGGCCCGGATGACCGCCAGCCGGCGCTCATGATTCCTGACGCCGGAGGCAACCAGCAGGCCGTGGATCCCGTTACTCCCCATGCTCGCGAGGATGGCGACCGCCTGGTCGGCCACGGCGTCGGACTTCGCGGTGACGTAACGGCCGATCGATTCGGAAGCGTAGCGGCCTTCACTGTCGGATCGGCCGGCGATGGTCTCGAGGACCGCCAACGCCTCCTGCTGCACAGCTTCCTTCCGGCTCTTTCCAAGATTGCCCAGTTCGGCGCAGGCCTTGGAACCTCCGATCTTCGCCAGGGAATCAAGGGCCATGTCGCGGACCTCGAGGTCCTTCTCCTTTGCGAGGAGTTTCACCAGGTGGCGCGCCCCGTCTCCGCTGCCGAGGAGACCGAGGTACTCCGAGGCGCGGAGGCGGACGTCTCGCTGCCTGCTGCCGAGGTCCTTCGACAGGCTGTGGACGATTCGGCGCTCCTCGGAACCGGCCATCTTGAGGGAATCGAGTTCGTCGCCCCGGAGCAGGCGGTAGGCCTCCTTCAACTCCGCATTGACCAGAGAGACCTTACTGATCGCCAGTTCGTATGCCGCTGAGCCCGGCTCGGCATGCTCCAGGATGTCCAGGTAGAGATCCCGGACGTGGATGCGGTCATACGGGTGTTCGCGCTCGTACTTCGCGGCAAACTCCAGGTGCTCTTCGATGGGCTCTTTCCGAGGAGCGGGTGGGGGCCGGGCCGAGGCGGCGCCGCCGGGTTCCGGTGAAACGGGCGCTTTCTCCGCGGGCGGCTTGTCCGGCCAGTCCGGCGGCTTGCCCTTGCGAACGTTGCTCTCATCCTCATCGAGCAGGTTGATCGGGCTCTCTTTCCGGATGAAGTACCGCATCCGGTGGATTTCGACGATCAGGTCATCGAACCGCTCGGCGTCATCGGGGTGCTCATCGCACCACTTGTCGAGCATGTTGAAGGCCTTCGTGAGCAGTTCGTAGCCCTTCTTCAGGTTCTTGTTGCGTTCCGACCGCGAGAGGTCGACGTTGCCCGCCTGGTTGAAGTACTTCCTGCCCTCGTCGCGCAGCCGGGTGACTTCCGCGAGATCGAATTCCTGAGCCAGGAGGGTCCCCGGCAGGAGAAGAAGGAGTACCGTCGCCCCCAGCACACAATTCGCCAGCTTCATCTCAATCCTCCCGAACTCACCATCCCGAGCATAGCAGATCGGGGAGCCCGGCCGGGGCGGGATCGCTGTTTCCAACGGGGCCCGATTTCGATCCCTGTTTTCATCCCGTCGCCGCCACCATCCCGAACGACACCAGCACCAGCAACGCGGCCCCCACCCCCAGCACGTCCCAGAACCGCACCGCCTGGACACTGAGCCGGGTCCTTCTCGCATCGCTCACCCGAAACGCCACGATCACGCCCGCCGCCAGACCGCCGACGTGCCCGGCGTTGTCGATCCCGGGCAGGATCAAACCCATCATGAGGACGATCACGATCCACCGCAGCATCGCGTAGGTGAGTTCACGAAGGCCGGCGCGATGTCCGAGCACCGCAGCCATCCCGATCACACCGAAGACCGCTCCGGAAGCGCCGACCCCGGCCGGATAGGGGGCATGCCAGTAGAGGCTGGCGGCGTCCCCGATCAATCCGGCGACGAGGTAGAGCGCCAGGAACTTGGCCGACCCGAGCGCCCTCTCCACCAGCGGCCCGGCCTGCCGCAGCACCATCATGTTGAAGAGGATATGGATGATGCCCACGTGCAGGAACATGGGACAGACCAGCCGCCACCATTCCCCGCCCTCCACCACCTGTTGCGGATTGGCCGCACCGAGGCGATCGAGCGTCGCGCCGGTGATCCCGCCGAAGCTCAGGATCCCCCCCCGCATATTCGGGCCGCCCTGCAGGATCAGCGCGATCACGAACACGATGACGTTCGCGCCGACCAGCATGTTGACGGCGGTCAATCCCCGCCCGGCCAGGCGATCGAAGATCCCGCCCTTTTCCCGGATCAGCTTCGGAAGGGTGCTCGTGCCGCAAGAGGGACAGACGTTGTCGTCGATCTCGAAGAGAGCCCGGCACCGGGGGCATGCGTTCAACTTGCGCAAGTCACTTACTCCTCAGGGCAACGAGGTATCGACGGCCCACCTTCCGGGAGGCCAGGACTTCGAGACCGGCGAGAATCTCATCTCCCCAGTACCGAAGATCTTTCCGGGGAGCGATGACCACGAGCTTCCGGGTCGGATCCCGCAACGCGGCAATGGTAGCTTCCGGATTCATGCGGTCGAATTCCCGCACCCGGTTCGATGAAAGCGCCAGGCAAAACGGTCCCGGGGCGAGACCGGCAATCCCGATCTCCGCATCCGGGGCGGCCATCCTCACCTGATCGACGAGCGGTTCATAAGACTTCACCGAGTCGATGGCGGGCAACAAGACGGCGCCGAGCGCGAAAACCAGAAACGCCGTGGCCGCACCGACCGGCGCCGCGGGTGCTTCATCCGGCCGCCGCACCAGGCCATCGATCGCGGCGATGACCGCGGACAGCCCGCCGAGGATGAAAATGGTGGCACCGTCCTGGATTCGTGTGAAGAGTTCCACCAATTGCCACTCCGGAATCCCGGTCACGCGGGGCATGACGAGAGTGGTCGTGAAAAACGGCGACGCGGCGACGACCAGACCGAGGATTCCGAGCAGAACCAGAACCCCCTTCAGCGGCCTCCGGACGACGTTCACGAACCGCGCTGAACCGGACATCCGAACGAACGCGATCCCGGCCAGCGCCGCGGCGGCGGGGAACAACGGCAGGATGTAACGCTCCCGCTTGCCGGAGACGATGCTGAAGACCACGAAGGGCAGGACGAACCACAACACGTAGCGCAGGGTCCGGCGCCACGGATCGCCCCCGGCCCGGCGCTCCCGGACAGCATGAATGACAATCGCGGGGATCAGCACCGCGAAGGGCAGAAACAGCACCGGGAACCGCACCAGGTAGTACCAGAACGGCCGCCCGTGACTCGATGCCGAGAAGAGCCGTTTTCCAGCCTGGCCGGTGGAGAGCCCGGCGATGTAATCCCAGCCTCCCACCTTCGCCGCGGGCAGCACCCAGAGCGCCAGAACAGCGAGAAAAAGCGGAATGGACCAGAGCAGGTGCCGCGGGAGCAGTCCGCGCCAACCGCGCTCGAGCACCGCTCCGGCACCGAGGGCCAGGAGCGCGATGAACACCGGGCCGACCTTGGCGAGGACGATCCCCGCGGCGAGCACGGCCATCCCCGCGATGGAAAGAACCCGGCGCAATCCGCGTGACTCCCCCCGAGCCTGCAGGTAGACGCAGCCGGTGACGAGCGCCATCACGAGCGCGTCGATCCCCACCCAGAACCCCATCTGCATCACGAGGATCGAGGTCAGCAGAAACCCCGCGGCGGCGAGGGCTTCCTTTCGACCGTGCGTCCTCCCGACCATGCCGTAGAGCATGAGGGCGGTCAGCAGAGTGGCCAGCGCGGACGGGATCCGGGAGGCCGCCGCGGTGGCGGAACCGGCCAGGCGCTGGCACCCGGCCACCAGCCAGAAGAAGAGCGGCGGCTTCTGGGTGTAGACCTGGCCGTTCAAGTGCATCACCAGAGCGCCGTCGCCCTGCCAGACCTCCCGGGCCACCTCGCCGTAGCGCCCTTCGTCCGGATCCCAGAACCCTCGCCCCACCGCGGCGGGAATGACGAGGGCGGCGAAGAGCACGAAGATCACCACCTGATCGCGACGCAAGTCAGGTCACTCCCACTCGATCGTCGCGGGGGGTTTCGAGGAGATATCGTAGACCACCCGGTTGACGCCCTTCACTTCATTGATGGTGCGATTGCTGATCCGGCGGAGCAGATCCGCCGGCAGGACCGACCAGTCCGCGGTCATGGCGTCGATCGACTCCACGCAGCGCACCGCAATGGTCCATTCGTAGGTGCGGTCGTCGCCCATCACCCCCACCGAGGACACCGGCAGCAGGACGGCGAAGGCCTGCCAGATCTTGCGGTGGAGGCCCGCGGCGCGGATCTCGTCGCGAACGATCAGATCGGCCTGGCGCAGCACGCGGAGACGTTCTTCGGTGACTTCGCCGACGCAGCGGATGGCGAGCCCCGGCCCCGGGAACGGGTGGCGCCACAGGAACTCCTCGGGGATGCCGAGTTCCCGCCCGATCTCCCGCACCTCGTCCTTGAAGAGATCGCGCAACGGCTCGATCAATTCGAAGCCGAGTTCCGCCGGGAGACCGCCGACGTTGTGGTGGCTCTTGATGGTGGCGGAGGGGCCGCCGATCGGCGAGACCGACTCGATCACGTCGGGATAGAGCGTACCCTGCGCGAGGAAGTGGGCATTCTCGATCGACTCCGCTTCGCGCTTGAAGACATCGATGAAGCGGTGGCCGATCAGCTTGCGCTTTGTCTCCGGGTCGGTCACACCGGCGAGGTCTTGCAGGAACTCCCGGGCGGCGTCCACGTGCCGGAGCTTGACCTTGAAGTGGCTGCGATAGGTGCTGACCACCTGCTCCGCTTCACCTTCGCGCAGCACGCCGTTGTCGACGAAGATGCAGGTCAGCCGGTCGCCGATGGCGCGGTGGACCAGGATCGCGGTGACCGAGGAGTCGACGCCGCCGGAGAGCCCGCAGACCACCCGGCTCTCCCCCACCTGCTCACGGATCTCAGCGGTGACCCGCTCGATGAAAGAGCTCATCACCCAGTCGCCCTTGAGCTTCGCGACGTCGAAGAGGAAGTTCCCGAGGATCTTCCAACCGTCCGGAGTGTGATGCACCTCGGGGTGGAACTGGATCCCGTAGAACGGCTGGGTCTTGTGGCGAACCGCGGCCAGCGGGGCGTTTTCGGTATGAGCGAGGACTTCGAACCGGTCGTCGACCTGCTCCACCCGGTCGCCGTGGCTCATCCAGACGGTGATCTCTTCGGTGAGATTCTTGAAGAGGTCGGTCCGGTCGTCGAGGTGCAGCGTGGCGCGGCCGTATTCGCGGTGGGTGGACGGGTGGACTTTCCCGCCGAGCACCTCGCATCCGTACTGCATGCCGTAGCAGATCCCGAGCGTGGGAACGCCGAGAGAGAAGATGCCCTCATCGCACTTCGGGGCCCCGCCGGCGTACACCGAAGCCGGACCGCCCGAGAGGATGATGGCGTCCGGCATCGCGGCCTTGATCTCCTCGAGGTCGATCGTGGCCGGAACGATGCGGCAGAACACGTGCTGCTCGCGCACGCGTCGCGCGATGAGCTGCGTGTACTGGCTGCCGAAGTCGAGGACCAGGACGGTCTCGGTGCTGTGATCCATCAGAGTCCCTCGATTGCGGAGCCGCCCTGGTAGTTCGGGGCTTCCTTGCTGATCAGGATGTCGTGCGGGTGGTTCTCGCGAACGGAGGCGTGGGTGACGCGGAGGAAGCGGGTCTTGCTGCGCAGTTCATCGATGGTCAGCGCGCCGACGTAACCCATGCCGGCGCGAATGCCGCCGACCAGTTGATAGACGAACTCGGCCAGGCGGCCGCGGTAGGGAACGCGTCCCTCGACCCCTTCCGGCACGAGCTTCTCCCGGTCCTCCTGGTCGGCCTGACCGTAGCGGTCCTTGCTGCCCTTGACCATCGCGCCAAGGCTGCCCATGCCGCGGTAGCTCTTGTAGGTCCGCCCCTGGAAGATGATGGTCTCGCCGGGGCTCTCGCGAAGACCGGCGAAGAGCGACCCGACCATGACGCAGTGGGCTCCCACGGCCAGCGCCTTGGTCATGTCTCCGGAGTAACGGATCCCGCCGTCGGCAATGATCGGGACGCCGCGCTTCGAAGCCGCGCTGACCGCCTCGGAGATCGCCGTGAGTTGCGGGACGCCTACGCCGGAGATGACGCGAGTGGTACAGATCGAGCCCGGCCCGATTCCGACCTTCACGCCATCGGCGCCGGCGGCGACGAGTTCCCTCGTGGCCTCGGCGGTGGCGACGTTGCCGGCCACCACGTCCACGTCGTGGTTCTCCTTCACCCACTTGACGGTGTCGATGACGTTCCTGCTGTGGCCGTGCGCGGTATCGACGACCAGGACGTCCACGTTCTGGGCGATGAGTGCCTCGATGCGCTCGCGGTCGTGCACCCCCACCGCGGCGCCGGCGCGGAGCCGACCCTTGTCGTCCTGGTTACTGTTCGGGAACTTCACCATCTTGTTCACGTCCTTGATGGTGATCAGTCCCTTCAGCTTCTGGTTCTCATCCACCAGCAGGAGCTTCTCCACCTTGTGCTGGTGCAGGATGTCCTTCGCCGCCTCGAGCGAGATGTCGAGACCCGCGGTGACCAGGTTGCCCTTGGTCATCACGTCGCGCGCCAGGCTCGTGGGATCCTTGTGGAACCGCAGGTCGCGGTTCGTGAGGATGCCGACGAGATCACCGTTCTCGAGGATCGGAACGCCGGAGATACTGTGGGACTGCATGACTTCGCGAACTTCGGCGATGGTCACGTCCGGTCCGAGGGTCACCGGGTCGTAGATGATCCCGGAGACGGAGCGCTTCACCTGGTAGACCTGGCGGGCCTGCTCCTCGATGGTCAGGTTCTTGTGAATGATCCCGATCCCGCCCTCCTGGGCCAGGGCGATGGCCAGCCGGGCCTCGGTAACCGTGTCCATGGCCGCGGAGACGATCGGGATCTTCAGGCCGACATTGCGGGAGAACAAGGTGCCGGTATCCACGTCGGACGGCACAATCTCGGAGTAGGCGGGAAGGAGCAGGACATCGTCGAAAGTGATGCCCTCACCGGCGATGCGGTCGTGCATGGGGGCGACCTCTTCCTGAGCGCCGGGCTCAGGTCGAAGCCTATCGCCGGATGCTCAAAAAAAAAAAGCTGCCCCGCGCGAGCGTGAAGCTGAACCGGGGTTAAACCCTGATGATAGCAGGAGAATGCAGGGACAACAAGATCACGGATGCGTGAAAATGCGAATGAGTCATCCTCGACGGGCGATGGCAGCTCATGCTGGTAATGCGGTGCATTCGACAGCGAAAAGTCCCGATCGTGTTCAGCAGAGCCACCACCTCCCGGCTTCGCCGTTCCCGCTGACGCTCACGGTGACGGCGCGGAGGTGATGGAAGGTCGGGAACCCTGCCGGCCGCGTCGTGCGGACGGCGAGGGACGGTTCGGCCCTGGTCCGTCAAGTGGTGGAGTCTCTTCCTTGCGGGAAAGGTCGCCCCCGCCTCCTGGTGCAGCCCGGTCATTGTGGAACCGCCTTCCGCGAAAGCGGGATGGGGCAGGTGCCGGGCGCCGCTGGCGATCGGGCTCCGCGGGGGACTCGCGAGCCCGCGCTGGCGCGGCCCCAAACGAGCGTCAGCGAGAGAAGGGGGTGCCCCGGAGGCGGTCCACGAACCACTCCACCAGCAGGAACATCGCGGCGCAAAGGGCGAACCACGGCCAGATTCGCTGCTCGGTGCTGCGGAACTTGCTGCGATCTTCGGCATGGACGAGCGGGGCGGCGGTGGAAACGGGGTCGGCCTCCGTCTCCTCCGGATAGATGGCATTCAGCCTGGTGCGATGCTTCTCCTGGCCCACCGCGACCCGTACCTCTCCCTCCCGGAATTCGCCGGGGCGGTACGCAAAAGTGCCGTCGATCACCGGGACGACCGTCCGCTCTCCCTCGCCGGGGCCGGTGGCGATCACCGCCGCGGTACCGCGCGGCAGCGGGATGGCCGGACTCACCGGATCACCCAGCCGGATCGCGGGGGGCAACACGCCGGAGTGCAGACTCGCGAACCAGGCGATGGCGTTTCTGATCATCAGGGGGAACGCGCCGGTGACCGGCAGGGTGGAGTTGCCGGTTTCAAGGCCGATCCAGACGTACCTCGCTCCCTCCACCTCCCCCGCCGCGGCCACCACGCCTCCCGGGACCGAGAGCAACGCCTCCGCCCCTTCCGGGATCTCAGCCGGCGTCGCACCGAGCACCTGCACTTCCGCGGCGTCCACCCCCCGCATCACCGGGTGGGAGGCCGATGCGCTCCAGATCGGCGAAACCGGGACGGGTGGCAGGACGCGATAGCCGAGCCCCACGGGCGGCTTCGTCAACAGGATCCAGTCGCCGGGGAAAAGCCGGTCCGGAGCGGCCTGCCCCGCCACCACCCGCACGTCGAACTTCTCCCCGTCTCCGGCCAGCGCTCCGGATACCTGCAAGGCGGCCTTCAGGAAAGGGTCGGAGACGCCGGTTGCCGACACGCCGACGGTCAGAGCGGGAGGCGCGGGAATCACGGCTTCCACGGCGTCGTCGAAGATGGGGCCGGTCGCCGGGGCCAGTTCGGCCCGGAGCAGGCCTCCATCAGCCCGCGGCAGGGTGAGCAGCACCTCCTCCCGGGCCCTTGCCCGCCGCACCACGGCGCCGTCGAGCGTCAGGACGACCTCCGCGTCCGGTCCCTGTCCGGAAAACCGCAGGAACACCCGGACCTTTTCGTCCGTGACGGCGATCGCGAAGTCCGAGATCCCGGAGTTCTCTCCACCCACCGGCAGAATCGCCGTGCCGCTCGGTACTTCCGGCCGGACACCGATCGCCACGGCGCGCCCCGAATTCCCGAGAACGTCCGCGATCGCCGGGCCGGCGAGATCCCAGGCCGCGGGCACGAGTTCCGGTTTCGCCCGGGACAGCGCCTCGATCAATCGGGCTGCGTCCGTCTGCCCGGCCGCGAGGATCCGCGGTCGATCGGACACGAGGAGCACGGTAACGGGATCGTACGGCGCCTTCCGGGCGATCTCGACCCGCGCCAGTTGAAGGGCCCGCTTGAATCGCTCTGACCGCATCCGGGCGGAGGAAGCAATGGCGAGGAGCAACGGCCGGGGAGGCGGCGCTTCACTGCCGAGGATCGGATCGGCCGCGGAGAGCGCTCCGCCGGTGAGGGCCAGCAGGACCAGCAGAAGGGAGAGGAGCGAGGCGAGCAGTCCTGCTCCAAACCGCCTCGGCGCGGCGGCGACCACACGCTCCCAGAGTACAAGCGAGGAGATCGGGATCCGCTGCCTCTTCCTCCGGAGCATGTGGAGGAGCAGCACCGGTGCGGCCAGCGCGAGCAGCCACAGAAGATCGGGGCGGCCGAAACTCACCGGACCACGCCTCCCCGGCGAAGGAGGGAGAGAATAGCCTCGTCGAAGGGCAGGTCGGTGCGCAATAGGGCATGACCGACCTCCTTCGACATCGCGTAGCGCTCGACCCGCCGGCAAAACGTCTTGAAGCTCTTGCGATAGATTTCCAGAAGCCTCTTGTCGATGCGGACATCGAGCTTCCGGCCGTTCTCGTTGTCGACCAACCGAACCGCACCTCCCAGCTCGGGAGTTTCCTCCGAAGGCGCCACAATGTGCACCAGGAAGACGCGGTGGCGGCGGGCGAGCAGCAGATCCACCGCGGGTTGCCAGCCCCTGGGGTCGAGGAGGTCGGAGATCAGGATGGCGATGCCGCGCCGGCGACTCGTGGAGATAATGTGCCGCACCGAATCGAGCAGATCGGTTGTCCCACCGGTCGTCACCTTCTCGAGGTAGGTGAACATCCCGGGCGCCTGCTGCTTGCCGGCGTAGATGCGCGGCTCACCGACGGGGAGGGGAAACACCTCCACCCGGTCGAGATGCGCGAGCCCGATGTAGCCGAGCGCCGCGGCGACCCGCACCGCAAACGAGAACTTGTCGGGATCCCCGTAGGACATGGACTCGGAACGGTCGAGAAGCACGAGCACGTTCGCGCTCTCCTCGATCTCGAACTCTTTCACGAATAGAGTGCCGAGCCGGCCGTAGATGTTCCAGTCGACGTAGCGAAGATCATCACCGCGGGTGTAGGAGCGGTGGTCGGAGAACACCGTACCCGCTCCCCGCCGCGAGCTCTTGCGCTCCCCCCGCCGGACCCCGGTGAAGATCTGCTTCGCCACCAGGTCGAGGTAGGCGAGCTTCTTCAGGAATTCAGGGTCGCCGAAGAACTCCCCGACTCTGCTCATGGGCCGATCACCCTCATTTGGAGGACCTGAGCAGTTCGAAGTAACGGGACACCGTGTCGGCATCCCCGGCCTTCAGTTTTTCGAGCGGCACCGCGGACTCGGGACGCTTCGCCGCCTCGCGTGCCGCCTCGGCGAGGGGCAGGCGACGGGGAGCGGACCCGGCCGGCGCTTCGGGGTCCGGAACGAGCGCCCAGCCCTTCTTCTTCACGATCTCCCCCTCGTCAAAGAGCGGGTTGACGAAGCGCGGCACGGATTCCGGCGTCGGAGGCGGGGGATCTTCGCCACCCTCGTCATCCTCTCCCTCCTCCGGCTCGGGCGGCGGGGGCTGTTCCTGCTCGGGCGGCGGGGGCTGTTCCTGCTCGGGCGGCGGCTGGGGTTGCGGTTGCGGCTGCGGGGAGTCCTGGTTGCCGCCACTGTCGTCGCCCTCGACCTCGAACTCCTCCTCCGGACCGCCGTGGATCAGCTCTCCTCCCTTGAGAATTCCCGAAACCTTGTGCATGCCGCCCTTGAGTTTCTCCCGGGCCTCCTTGATGCGCAGAGCGTCGATGACGATCATGCCACCGCCGTCCTTCCCCGGGCTCACCGTGACCTTGCGGTCGAGGGCAATCGGTTCTCCGTCCAGCACCAGGACGAGATCGAATTCGAGAGCTTCCTCGATCGGGTCGAGGGCATCCGCCAGGACGAACAGGACGATGGGCTCTTCCGACTCGTAATACTTCTTCGAAGGCACCACCCGCACCTCGAACTTCGGCGGCTCGGGCTGCTCCGACTGTGGCTCGTCCTCCGGATCCGGTTCGTCTTTCGGCCGGGCCACCGGCTCGGTCGGTTCGTCCCCGGGAGTGGGGTCGTCGGGGACCGGCTCCTCCGGCGATTCCGGCACGAGTTCCTCGCCGCCCGGGCCGGCCATCAAGATCATCCCGTCCGCCGTGGGCAGTCCCAGCATGTAGGCCGCGGCCGCGAGGAGGGGAATGACCGCGAGGGTTTTCAGGAGGGACCGTTTCACCGGGTAGAGCTTCGTCGGCGAGATCCGGTCCGCGGCGTCGCCCGCCTGTCGAGCGACCGCTTCGGCGATCCGGCCGGGTAGCTTTGCCGCGGTGAGTCCGGAGGCGAGCAGGTCATTCAGCATGAGCCGGTCGTCGAGCGAACGGGCCACGGCGATCTCATCCGGGCGCGTCAGGTAGAGCCACGTGCGCACGATCAAAGGCACCAGGAGATATCCCACCGCCACGGCGACGATGATGTAGAGTCCGCCAAAGGGCAGTGGGTCGAAGTCGTGGCGCAGGACCAGGATGCGTCGAACGATCACGATCAGGAAAACCATCAGCGCAGCCACGAGACACGTCCGTCCCGAGAGGACGACGAATCGCACGGATCGCTCCCGGCGGGTGACGGCCCGGAGGACTGCCCTCAGCTTGTTCGTCTGATCGACCATGAACGTGGATAGCATAGAACCAGAAATGAAAGCCAGAAAGCCCAACATCCTGCATCGGGATGAACACTTCCTCGCCCTGGACAAACCCGCGGGCCTCGCCTCGGTGCGTGAGCGCTGGACGGACAACGATTCCGCACTGGTCGTGGTCTGGAGTCTGCTCCGGGCCGAGGATCCCGATGCCCGGAAGCCACGCGTCGTGCACCGCCTGGACAAGGAGACGTCCGGCGTGATCCTCTTCGCCACGTCGCTCGTTGCCGCCCGGTCCCTCTCACGACAGTTCCGGGAGCGGGAGGTGGAGAAGACCTACCTGGCCCTCGTCCGCGGCACGCCCCCGGAAGAGCGGGGGACGATTGACCTCGTGCTCCGGGAAGATCCTTATCACGCGGGCCGCAGCGTGGTCGGCCGCAAGCGGGGGAAACCATCGAGCACCGATTGGGAGCGCACCGAGACATTCGCCGGCTACGCGCTCCTGACGATGCGCCCGAAGACCGGTCGGATGCACCAGATCCGCGTGAGCCTGGCCCACGAGGGCTACCCGCTCGTGGTGGACCCGGCCTATGCAGGCGGTCGCGCCCTCTTCCTCTCCGAGTTGAAGCGGAACTACAAGAAGAAGAAGGGAAAAGAGGAGCGCCCGCTGATCGAGCGGGTCTCCCTGCACGCCGCGGTCATCGCCTTCAGGCACCCGGTCACCGGCGAGCGCATCGAGATCGAGGCCGCGCCCCCGAAGGATTTCACCCTGGCGCTCAAGTACCTGCGAAGGTACCGCCCGCTCAAGGAGCGCCGGGCCCCGTAACCCGCATCTCTCACCGGAACAGACGATCCGGTGAGAGAAACAGGCAAGGGGTATCAACGCGACTCGGCCTGCCCTGCGGTGCGGCCGCACACCGCCGGAGCAATCGCCCGCTGGATCCGCCCGCATCGATGAAGATTCCGTCCTCAGATATCGACGAGATGATCCGGAACCGGGCCGTGCTTCACCATCGTGATCTCGTTGCCGCGCTCGTTGAACAGCACCTCGTCCATGAAGAGGCGGATCAGGAGAACTCCACGGCCGCTGGGACGATCGAGGTTGGCGGGATCCCGGGGATCGGGCAGGCTGGACGGATCGAAACCGGGGCCCTCGTCCCGAATCACGAAACGGGCGGAGTCCCGGTCGAGTCGGGCCTCGACGTGAATGCGGCGATCGCGGTAGGGAACCACCGTACGCCGAAGACGGACCAGCTCGAAGTAACGCTCCAGATCGTCTTCCCGGATGCTGGAATCCACCTCGAGATTGCCATGCTCAAGAGCGTTGTTCATCGCCTCGGTCAGGGCGACTCCGACCTGCATGCGTTCGGCCTCGTCGCAGAGCCCCATCAGGGCCATGGTGTCCTGCAGGTGATTGACGAGGGGACGCACCAGTTCCTGTCGATTGTCGATCCTGAAGGTCGAATCACTTCTCTCGAGGGAGGCCAGGACCGTCTCTTCGGCTCGACGGCGAACCGCCAGGTCGAGCACATCCAGGACCGTGCCGAGCAGGCTCTTGGCCAACCGCTGCTTCGGCACATAGCTCGCCGCACCCTCGCGCAGAGCGCGGACCGCGATCTCCTCGGATCCCTGCGACGTCATCAGGATGACGGGTAGTTCGGGGAATCTCTCCCGGACCACGGCGACGACCTCGAGACCGTTCATCTCCGGCATGATAAGGTCGGTCAGGACGAGATCAGGCCGGTCCGCCTCGATGCTGGCGATCGCTGCGACGCCATCGGCCACACAGGTGGTGTCAAGGTCCCGATCCTCCTTGAGGAGGCCCTCGGCGACCATGCGGTCTATCCTGGAATCATCGACAATCAGAATTCGAGCCATATGCCCCTGATCCTAGCGGGGGATTCCGGACCTGACACGCGGAATTCCTCAATCAGGTTCCGGGACTCGCCCTTCCGCAAGGAAGTTGGTCAGCGTCGCAACCAGGCGGTCGACCTCCGCCGAAAGCTCCTGAAGCCCCTGCACCGCGAAATCCACGCGTTCCTGTGCCCCCCACTGCTCCATCTGGTATGCGCCGTCGTACACCCGGCTTTCTCCGAAGTATCGGACCGCCCCCTTCAGCGTGTGCGCGGCGATTCGCAATCCCGGAGCATCTCCCTCGCGGACCGCCACGCGAATGTGCTCCATCAGACGCGGCGCCTCCTTCAACGCGGCGCCCGCCACGGAGCGCAGCAGGGACGCGTCCTCGTTCAGAGCCGAGAGCGCAAAAGACCAATCGATGCGAACGGGCTCGCCGGCGCCGTCCTCCCGCGCACATGCATCGCCTGACAGCTCGGCATCCGGACCGAGAACGTCCCGGATCGTCGTCAGCAGTTGCAGGGCATTGATCGGTTTCGAAACGTAGTCGTCCATGCCGGCATCGAGGCAGCGTTCCCGGTCGCCTTTCAGCGCATGCGCGGTGAGCGCGATGATGGGCAGATGCTCTCCCGTGTCCCGTTCCCGGGAGCGAATGATGCCGGTGGCCTGAAATCCATCCATTTCCGGCATCTGCACATCCATCAGGACGACATCGAACTCCCCCGCCGCCACGGCCTCGACAGCCTCGCTACCGTCGTTCGCCACGTGGACGGCATGCCCGTACTTGGCCAGCAGTCCCACGGCGACCTTCTGATTCACCAGGCTGTCCTCGGCGAGAAGGATCGTGAGGGGGCGCAACCGCGGAGGGCCGGAATCCGCCGCGGCGGTCACCCGCTCATCCTCGGCGTTTCGAATTCCGAGCGCCATCACCAGCGCATCGAACAGCTCGGACTGCTTCACCGGCTTCAACACGTACCAGGAGATACCAAGGCGCTCGCACCGGGCGATGTCGTCGGGACGCCCTCCGGAGGTGAGCATGATGATGAGCGTACCGGCCAGTTCCGGCGCGCGATTGATCTCGGCGGCCAGGTCGAACCCGCTTGCTCCCGGCATGTTCGCGTCGGTCAGCACCAGCCGGTAAGGCGTGCCCGCCTGTTCGGCGGAGCGGAGCAGTTCGATCGCCCGGGGCACGCCATCCGCGGAGACCGGCCGCATCTTCCAGCTCCGCAGGGTCTCCTCAAGGAATCTCCGGTTCGTGGCGTTGTCATCCACAACCAGCACCGGGATGCCGGCCACCTTCGGACGGCAAACCAGGCGATCCGGATCGGCCTCCTGCGGACCGAGACCGAACTCGGCGGTGAAATGGAAAATGCTCCCGTGGCCGTCATCGCTATCCAGCCAGATCCGGCCCCCCATCTTCTCCACGAGGCGGGAGGAGATGGCGAGCCCCAGACCGGTGCCGCCGAAACGACGCGTGGTGGACTGGTCCCCCTGCTCGAAAGCCTCGAAAACGTGGTCCTGGATTTCGCGCGGCACACCGATGCCGGTGTCCGTGATCGTGAAATGGAGGACTGTGGAGTCGGGGTGTTGCACCTGCAGGTCGACCTCGAGCACGACTTCACCGCGATCGGTGAACTTGATCCCGTTCCCGACGAGGTTCACCACGATCTGGCGGAGGCGGTTCGCATCGCCGAGCAGGCGGTCCGGCACCTCCTGCTCGATCTTGCAGGCCAGTTCGAGACCCTTGGCATGAGCGCGCACCGCCAGGAGCTTCAACGTGTCGCCCAGGCTCTCGCGGAGGTCGAAGGGCTTCTCCTCGAGAGCGAGCTTTCCGGCCTCGATGCGGGAGAGGTCCAGGATGTCGTCGATGAGGAGAAGCAGCGCGTCGGCCGATTCGCCGATGGTCCTCAGGTACTCGCTCTGCGTCTCCGTCACCTCGGTGCCCAGCAGGAGTTCGGTCATGCCGACGATGGCGTTCATCGGAGTCCGGATTTCGTGGCTCATGTTCGCCAGGAAATCGCTCTTGGCCCGGCTCGCCGCCTCGGCGGCGTCCTTCGCCGCCTGCAACGCCTGGGCGGCCATCTTCTCGAGACTGACGTCGCGGACCGTCGCCTGCAGGAGCACCTCGCCCTCCAGCTCCATCCTGGTGAGCAGCACCGTGGCGAAAAACTCGACGCCGTCGATCCGCCGGTGTTTCCACTCGAAGAAGTGGGAGCCGTGCTCCATCGCCGTCACCATCATGAGCCTGGCCGCCTCCTCGGAATGCGTGCCGTCCGGCTGGTACTCCGGCGACAGGTCGGCTGGAGAGCAGGCCTTGAATTCATCCTCGTCCTTGCACCCGAAGAGGCGAATCGCGGCGGGATTGCCACCGATAAACCCCTCCCCGATCCGCGTCATCATGATGGCGTCCCGAGAGCTGTCATAGAGCATCCGGTGCTTTTGCTCGCTGGTCCGAAGGGCATCCTCGGACAGCTTCCGCTCGGTGATGTCCCGGGACACCGCGAAGGTCCCCACCACCATCCCGGACGCATCGAACAGCGGGACGCGGGTCGTCGCCGCCCAGGTCGTGTGCCCGTTCGGCCAGACCTCGAACTCCTCCTTGAAGAGCTGGGTTTCTCCGGTCTGGAGCACGCGACGGTGATCGGCGATGATCTCTTCGGCCTGCTCCTCGGGGAAGAACTCGTGGACGCTCCTTCCCTTGACCTGGGCCGGGTCCGCCAGGCCCATCCGGGCCGCGAGGGCGTGGTTGACGCGGATGTAACGCCCCCGGAAATCCAGGAAGTGGATGCGCTGTGGGAGGTTGTCCATCAGGGAGTGAAGCAGAGCGCGTTCCTGCTCCAGTTCCGTGGTCCGGTGCTGCAGTGTCGCGGTGCGATCTTCGACGAGCCCCTCGAGTCTGGACCGGTACCTCTTCAGCTCTTCCTCGGCAAGACGCCGCTGCAGGAGTTTCCACATCCCGTCCATGAGCAACGTCAGCTGCCGGATATCCGTGTGGTCGTAATCATCAATCTTGTTCCCCACCCCCGCCACGAGGACGATCCGGTCCCCGTCGAACACGGGAACATTCATGTGACGCGAGATGACCACGTGTCCCTCCGGCAGGCCCCTGATCCAGGGTCCTCCGGCATCGTAGTCGTTCGTGATGATCGGACGCCTCTGCCGAACCGCCTCTCCCCAGAGCCCGGTGGTCTGAAGCGGGTAGACGATCGGCTTGTTCTCGATATCGCACCGATTCATCGCCGTCCTCGACCAGGCGTGCATCGTGAGAACCGTCTCGTCCTCGTTGACGAACGCGAGATATCCGAGCCGACTGCCCGTCAGACGCACCGCCTCCTCCAGAGCGAAATCGGTAATGTCCGAGAGGGGCAGCGCCGTCATCTGGTTCAGTTCGAGGACGGCCTGAAGGCGCGATTCGTCCAGGCGGTGGGCAGCTTCGGCCCGGGACATGCGGCGACGGATCCCGGCCAGCTCTTCGATGAGTTCGGTCTTCGTCCTCTCCCGGTCGTTCATGTCTGCCCCCGGCGCCACCGGCGAGAGTTTAACCCGGAATGGGCGGATTCGGGGTACAGCTCTGTCGAGCATTCCCGCGGAGAACGCGCTGGAAGCGATGGATCGGCCTTTCACCCACGTTGACAACGGCCGATTCCTGACTCTATGATGCGCGCAAGGAGCCCATGACCGCAAACCTGGCAATACTCGGCTGGTGCCTGATTATTCTCGGCGCCTTCTTCATCGCGCTCTCCATCATCGTCAAGAGTCCGCGAACGATGATGCGGGAGCTCCTGAACGTCAAGGTGGATCGCCTGAAGACGTTCAAGTACTACATCGCGCGGCGGCTCGAAGCCTCGCTCGGCTTCCTGTTCGTTCTCCTCGGCGCTTCGCTGCAGATCTACTCCCTGCTCGCGGCGGAGTCGGCGTCCGGCCATGCCCGGAATCTCGGGGTCTACCTGGTGGTGACCATCCTGGTGATGAGCCTGTTCGGCTTCCTCGCCTACCGGTCCTGCTCGTTCCTGGCCAGATTCATCTTCCTCCGGTTGTTCCGGAGTTACGCCGCCCGGTATCGCTTCCCGATCCACCGGGACGAGGATCTCATGAAGGAACTCGGTGATATCGTGGGCATCCCGCGGGACGAGGACGAAACCATCGAGACGTTTTCGAAGAAGATCCGCGACAAACTCGATCTGGACTACCGGCCACGAAGGTAGTTTCAAGGGCTGAACCGCCCTTTTCCCCCCCGGGAGCCATGCGCGGGGAAATCCCTTGAGTACCCCGGAACCCGCTGCTAGCTTACGCGGTTTACATCCGGATCCCACTGAGATCAGTCTGCCTTGCGGGAGCTTCATGAAGGAGCAGGTCAAAAAGGTCAAGGAGTACATCTGGCAGAAGTATGTCGATTACGTTCACCCCGAATCCGAGGATGTCGTGGAGGGTGAGGCGGTCGGGATACTGGAGAGGCACTATGCCACGGTGGACCCCGCAGATGACCCCGAGTGCTACTACCTCGGCATCGTCCTCTTCGAGCTCGCGTTCCAGAATCCCGAGGTCTAAAGCCTCTATCTGGCCAAAGCCAAGACGATCTTCGAACAGTACCGGACACGCACCGGCGAAACCGACTGGGACGTGATCGAGGACCGTCTCGAGGAGATCGAGGACGCCCTCGGCAGTCTCGGCCCGGACGAGCGCGCGAAAGTCTTCTCCCAGGTCGAAACAGACTGGCAGGCCCTCGGATCCGAATCCGCGGTGCAGCCGGCCGCCCCGATGGTGGAAGGCATGGTCTTCGTCCCCGGCGGGCCGTTCCTGCTCGGTGAAGAAAACGTCGAGACCGAACTCGATGGCTACTACATCGACACGTTCCCCGTGACGAACGCCGACTTCAAAGCCTTCATGGACGCCACCGGCTACCGCCCCCCCCGGTTCTGGAGCGAGGGGCGTCTGAATACCCCGAACGCTCCGGTCGTCGGCGTTTCCTGGTATGACGCCGACAAGTACGCGACCTGGGCCGGCAAGCAGCTCCCCACCTCTGAACAGTGGGAGAAAGCCGCACGCGGGCTCGAAGGCCGGATCTACCCGTGGGGTGACGAGGTCGACGATTCGTTCGCCAATTTCGGGCACGAAGACGGCGTCGACCAGGTCTCTCCGGTGGATCAATACGAGGCGAACCAGTCGGTTTTCGGCGCCCGCGACCTCTGCGGCAACGCCTGGGAGTGGACTCGCGACTGGGACAGGATCGAGATCGACATGAAGATCATCCGGGGCGGCTCGTGGTGCGACCCGGCCTCGTTCCTCCGCTGCGACACGCACCTCTATGCGAACCCGAAGGACAAGTACGACAACATCGGGTTCCGGTGCGTACGGCCGGCCGACTGAGAGGGGGGCGCGCCCCCCTCCGCCGATGCTTTCGCTCCGCTCGGCACCGGCTACCCCCATCCGCTGACGCCTGGGACGATGAGCTCTCCCCGTTCGCGACCACCCCGGAGAGACCGGCCGGTTGACTGGGACGCGTGAGAGGGGGGCAGCGCCCCCCTCCGCCGATGCTCTCGCTCCGCTCGGCACCGGCTACCCCCATCCGCTGACGCCTGGGACGATGAGCTCTCCCCGTTCGCGACCACCCCGGAGAGAGATGAGAATGCGTCCAAGTCTTTGCGCATCGGCCGCCCCCGGGTAACCTCCCCCGATGCTCAAGGGAAAGAAAGGCGTCGTTCTCGGCGTCGCCAACAAGCGCAGTATTGCATGGGCGGTGGCGAAGGCGGCGGCGGCCGAAGGGGCCGAACTCGTTCTCACCTACCAGAACGAACGGTTCGAAAAGAACGTCCGGGCGCTCGCGGACACTCTGCCGGGCGACATTTCGGTCATCCCCTGCGACGTCGACGACGAGGAGCAGGTGGCCCGCTTCGGTGACGCGGTCGGAGAACAGGCCGGGAAGATCGACTTCCTCGTGCACTCGATCGCCTACGCCAATCCCGACGAGCTGAAGGGTGAATTCCACCACACCAGCCGCGCCGGCTTCCGAAAAGCCCTCGAAACCTCGGTGCACTCCTTCATCGCCCTCAGCAACGCCGTGGACGAACACCTGAACGACGGCGGCGCCCTGGTGACCCTCTCCTACATCGGAGCCGTGCGGATCATCCCCAACTACAACCTGATGGGCGTGGCCAAGGCGGCACTGGAAGCGACGATGCGCTACCTCGCCTATGACCTGGGACACCGCAATATCCGGGCGAACGCCGTCTCGGCCGGGCCGATCAAGACGCTCTCCGCCGCGGGCATCGGGGACTTCCAGCGGATCCTGAGCCACGTCGAGGAGATGGCGCCGCTCCGCCGCAACGTGAACGCCGACGAGGTGGCCGACGCCGTCACCTTCCTGCTGTCGGACAAGGCGCGCGCGATCACCGGAACGGTGCTTTACGTGGACGCCGGGTATCACGCCATGGGGCTTTGAGGGCCCGTCTCGAGGAAGGGGCCGCGCAAGAATATCTTCGCCGGACAAAGAGCGCTGATGCGCCAGTTGCAGCGGGAGCACCGCGAACGACGGCGGGCGGGGTCGGGAGCCGGAGCGGAGTGAGGAGCCGGATGCGCCTGATCAGCTTCGATTCCATCCTGACGCACGTTGCGTCCGGAGCGTCCGGAGAAGGTATAAGGTGTGCATGAAGACCGTGGCGGTACTCGGAGCAGGGATGGTCGGAGGGCACATCGCCCGGGATCTGTCGACCGCATTCGAGGTGACGAGCGTGGACCGGGACGAGGCGGCGCTCCGCGACCTCTCCTGGCGTACCCACGTCGCCGACCTCCGCGACGCCGAGGTGCTCCGCAGGCTCGTCGAGCCCTTCGATCTGGTGGTCGATGCCGTGCCGGGTTTCATGGGTTTCTCGGTGCTCGAGACCCTGATCGGCGCCGGAAAGAACGTCGTGGACATCGCCTTCTTTCCAGAGGACCCGTTCGCCCTCGACGACCTGGCCCGTGAGCGGGGGGTCACCGTGGTCGTCGACTGCGGCGTGGCCCCCGGCATGAGCAACGTCCTGCTCGGCCACGAAACCGAGCGCCTGGCGAAGGTGCGTTCGTTTCTCTGCCTGGTCGGCGGCCTGCCGGTGGAGAGAAGCCTGCCGTTTCAGTACAAGGCGCCGTTCTCCCCGTGCGACGTCATCGAGGAGTACACCCGCCCGGCCCGTATGATCGAGGCTGGCCGCGTCGTCCACCGCGAAGCCCTCTCCGATCCGGAACTGTTCGAAGTCCCCGGCGTGGGCACGCTCGAAGCCCTGAACACGGACGGACTGCGTACCCTCGCGGTCACCTTCCCCGACATCCCGGACATGAAGGAGAAGACGCTCCGGTATCCCGGGCACGCCGAGCTGATGCGCGCGCTGCGGGACGGAGGGTTCTTCGATGCGGAGGCGATCGAAATCGAGGGAGTGATGGTTCGACCTCTCGACTTCACCAGCCGGATTCTCTTCGACAGCTGGAAGCTCGATCCCGGCGAAGAGGAGTTCACGGTGATGCAGGTCGTCATCGAGGGCGAGACCTCGGATGGCCAGCCGGAGACGATCGTCTACGACCTGCTGGACGTCACCGACCCGCAGACCGGAGTGTCGTCCATGGCCCGGACCACCGGCTATCCCGCCGCCGCATGTGTTCACCTCCTCGCCGACGGGTTGTTCAAGCGCCCCGGAGTCTCCGCCCCGGAGCACGTCGGCGCGGACCCGGAGTGCTTCAAGTTCATACTCGATTACCAGCGGGAACGCGGGGTCGAGTACGAATTGAGCTGACCCGCGCAGGAGCGGTCAACGAGCCCCGGATCCGTGTCGCGGGGCCGACGGTGCCGGCGGGTGGCCTGGATACCTGGTTGGCGGACGGCCTGTCGGCACAGGCGGGACTCCCGGGGAAGGGGAACGGGTGGTCGACACGGCGGCCGCCCCTCAGAGGGGGCGGGAACGAGATCAACCTGATCGACGCGGCTTTCGGGATACAGCGGCCCTCGAATGCCGCGGTTGTTTCCAGACGGGCCCCTATGCGGGCTGGTCCAGCACCTCGGCGAAGACCGACCGCTCCCCCATCGCCACCTGCACTTCGGTCTCCGGCTCCAGGTACTTGCGCCGGACGAAGGCCAGTACCAGCGGCTTCCCGGTGATCGGGTGGAGGCAGGACGAGGTGACCACCCCCGCCTTCGCATCATCGACCGTGAGGGCGGCGCCGGGCTCGGGGAGGTCATCCTCCTCCATGCGCAACTGCCGGAGTTCGCGGTTGACATGGCCGTGGTTCCTGATGCGGGCGATGGTCTCCTGCCCCACGAAACAACCCTTCGTGCAGGAGATGGCCCTCTCGGCGACGGCGGGGACTTCCGGCAGCAGCAGTCTCTCGTCGAGTTCCGCGCCGAACCGGGCCACGCCGGCGTCGATCCGGAGCGCCTCGGCGGCACGCCAGCCGACGGGTTCGGCACCGGCGGACAATAGCGCCTGCCGGACCAGATCGATCTCATCCCGGGGAAAGTGGAGATCAAAGCCCTCCTCGCCGAGGTAGTCCGCCGGGAACGAAAACACCGGGACGCCGGAGCTTTGAAGAACATCGGCCGCGGAGGGTCCGTGGATTCCAAGGCAGGCCGTGGTGCCGGTGACGTCGGCGACCACCACGTCCGAGGAGAGGATGTACATATCGAGCTTCCTGAACACCTCTGCTCCAGCGGCTGCCGGCACATCGATCAGGTAGCCCGCGCCGCGATGAAGGATCGTCAGGGTCGAGATCAGTTGCCCCTTCGGCATGAGCAGGGCGGCGTGCACTCCATCCCCCTCTTCGAGTGGAGCGAGGTCGTTGCTCACCAGCCGCTGGAGGAAGATCATCCGGTCGTTTCCGGAGACCATGAGCCGCGTGCGATGCGACCGATCCACCAGGCCGGCCGAGTCCCGAACTGCACGAAACTCCGCGGCGACGTCACCGTAGCTCTCGATCTGCCCGTGTTCCTCGAACTCACTCGTCATCGTGTCCGCCATGCTCTCCCACCCGTCAGGTTCGTCTCCGCACGCTAGGGGCATTTCGGGAGTGGGTCAATATTCAGGCGCTTCGCCAACCAATTGCGCAGGTGCTGGAGGTACTCGTCCCGGCGTACCGGGCCGCCTGGATCGGAGAGGAAGCGCAGCTCGACCTGCCGCAGGAGCCAGGCCGCCTCCTCCGGGGGCAATGCATCGATCTCGAGCACGAGCCGTTGCAGGTACGGTGCGGCGGAGATGCCCACCACCTCGCGACAGGCGAGCAGGAGAGAGCGCTCCGGATCGTAGGCTTCCGGATTCCAGGAGTAGTCGAGCCGGGTGATCCGGTGCAGCACTTCGCCGCGCTCGCCGAACACCCCGTCGACCTCCGCGAGCAGATCCGCCCCGCGCCCGCGCAGCGGACCGAAGTCGCCCTCCCGCCCCAGGTTGTCGTAGATGATCGCCTTCGTTTCGGTCAGGCCGAGCCGCCGCCTCGCCCGGGCGATGTCCGCCGCCGGAATCTCACCGCTGATGACCTCCGGCCCGGTGAGCACGAGGCCCAGATCCGCCGGGACGCCGCCGGCGAGCCCCACCTGGTTCGCGAACTCACCGAACTCCTTCGCGTTGGTCCAGTACGTCTGCGGCAGCCAGTAGAGCACCGCGTCGGGATCGATCTGCCGGAGCATCTCCCGGCAGGCCCGGAGGTAGGCGGTCAGGGCGAAGAAGTAGCTGCCGTACAAGTCGCGCGTCTCCTCCGTCAAGTCGAACCCGACATCGTCGAACTCGATGGCAAAGCGTCGCGCCCCCTGCCGATGACCCGCCAGGAGGAACTCCCGCGCGCGCCGCAAACCAGCCTCCGTGACGTCGAGCACGCCGCCCGGAGAGAGCACGGGTACGAAGTGTTCGTGGCCGGGGTTCTCCCAGGAGAGGTTGGCCCGGTATCGTTGTTCGAAGGGCAAGGGTCGCTTGTTGCCCCGGAGAGGAAAGCCCGGCCGATCGCGGATGGTCCCGAGGCGGACGAAGCGGGCGGGTTCGTTCCACCCCCGGCAGATCAGTTGGCCAAGCGTCTCCGCCGCCCAGCGCTGGCCGATGGAACCCGCGGACCGGAGTATGATCTCGACCTGCTGCTCCCGGCGGCGGACCGTCAACTCGAAGGCTTCCTCGGGACCACCGGGAAGCGGAGCTGGGCGGAGGATGGTGTCGGCATCCCCGGGGAAGGCCGCCCACAGGTCATGACGTGGGAAGATCCGGAGGAGCACGGGCCACGACTCGGCGTCGAACTCGTCGCTCACCCATACTCTCCCGAGCGGTGCGACCCGATCGCTCAGATCCGCATCCCACGGGGTCGGAATCGGATCGAGCGCGAAGTTTTCCGTCCCGGGCGGGACGACCTCCGCGAGCGGCAGGGTCAAAGGCGTGCTCCGACAGGAGGCCAGGAGCAACGCGGCACCGAGCAGGGCCACAGCAGAGCGGCGGCGCAGGCGAAAGATCATGCGAGGATCGTACCAGAAGCTCCCGGGGCCGGGACTACCAGCGCCGTGTCGCCAGGAAACCATCCATCAGCCCGGACGGGAACACTCCCCCCGCCTCGAGCGCGTCGCGCGCGGAGCGGGCAGCGGCAGCGACCTCGGCGCGGCTCCTCGGCACCGGGGTCACGCCGCCCGGTTGCACCTTCGCGCGGGCCGACGACGTTTCGGCGAGAATCGCATCGAGGTCATCGAGATTCGCCCCCAGCACCGTCGCCTGGGCCACCCCGGCCAGCAGGAAGTGCGGGTGCGCGGAGCCGTCCGGCAATCGAAACTCCACCGTCGGAGGACTGACCGCCTTACCGTCGGGTGTCTTCGCCACCACCGGCAGGCGGATGAGTGCCTTACGGTCGAACTCGCCCCAGGTAACGATATTCGGCGCCTCCTTGCCCTGCTGCAACCGGATAAAGGACCCCTCCACGCGGTTGCCGAAAGCCATCAGCGCACCGCCGAGCCGGGTCAGCCCCGCGATCAGCCACTTGGCCGGATCGTGCAGGTCCCCGTCGTCGGCAACGCGACCGCCGCAGTGCACACCATCGACCACCGGGGAGAAATGCACGTGCATCCCGCTGCCGGCATGGCCGACACGCACGATGGGCTCGAACGACAACAGCATGTCCTCACGCTGGGCGAGATTTCGAAGAACCCAGGCGGTCAGGGCGATGGCGTCGGCCGCCTCCGGAAGCGGGGTGAGCCCCAACTCGATCTCGTGTTGCTCCCAGATCTCCTCCCGGTCCTCACCGGCTTCGATGTGTCCGACCTCGCTGTGACCGTACTTCACCGGGATACCGATCCCGGCGATGATCTGCAGCGCGCGGCGCCGCAGCGGCTCGCCGAAGACAAACGGGGATGTGGCGTGGTAGCCCCGCTCCGCCCGCCCCCAGATGTCGGTCTTGGATGCGCGACGGCCGAGGAAATATTCCACCTCACCGAGAGCCTGCAGAGTTACACCGTGTTCCCGCTGCAGGCGTTCGTACGCCCGGCGCACCACGGTGTCCGGCGATTGCGCAAGAGGCTCCCCGTCACGTCCCCGGTGCCCGCAAAGCAGCACCAGGGTCGGGTGCGGCGAAAAGGGGTCGAGAAAGGCGCGGTCGATTCGCGGCCGCAGCACGATGTCGGAAGCGGCGGTCTCGAGCCCGGTGCCCGGGAACAGGCTGGATCCGTCCGCCCTCTCCCCGCCGTGGATGACATCAAGGAGGTGCGAGATGCTGCGAGGCACGAAGTCGAGCGTCTTCAGGATGCCGTCGCCGCCCATGTGCATCAGGCTGATCAGACGGATCCGACGCTCCCTGACGAGATCGACCAGGTCGTCCGGTGTCCACGAAGCGGGCGGCTTCCCGAATATCCGCTCGAGGTCTCCGGACGGGAGGGCCGGGGTATCGAAAACGGGCAGATCTTCATTCATGGCATCGCTTCCTCATCGAACCGCACATGATCTTGCCGGTTCCTCCGGCCGCCGAGGATTATCCGGGCGGGCTCACACCGGACCGGTGCTCCGGACGGCCCGGTTGCGCTTGACCCCCGGACCTCGCGGCTTAGACTGAATACGCTGACGGACTGCGGCAAGTAGAGGAAACGATGTCAATCGACATTCTCAACCGGCACTGATCGGGAGTCGACCGGGCACAGTGGCTGTGCCCTCTGGCGATGCTCCCGGTGCCGCGGGCCTGAACCCCGCTCCTCCAGGAGCAGTTCGTCGTAGAACTCCCACCCCTTCTCCGGCGGCTGCATCGATTCCAGGTTCTCGACGACCGAACAGGAACGAGAGGAAGCGAACCATGAAGAGCATAGAGGGCATTGGCCTGGCGGACGTTCAGGAGGTGTACAGCGGCCCGGAGGGTGACCTCTGGGAGATGGTCATGGGCGAACAGATCCATGTCGGCGGATTCGCATCCTCGATGGATCTGGCGGAGCGGGCCGGGATCGGCGAGGGGATGAGCGGCGTCGATCTCTGCTGCTGCAACGGAGCCGGCATGCGGTTCCTGGTCCGCTTCCGCAACGTGGCGAAGATGATGGGCGTGGACATCACCGAGACGGTTATCAACCGCGGCGTGACGCGGACCGCCGCCGAGGGGCTTTCCGACCGGATCGGTTTCGGCCTGGCGGACGTCACCGCCAGCGAACTCCCCGATGCGGAAGCCGATTTCGTCTGGGGCGAAGATGCGTGGTGCTACGTCGAGGACAAGGAGAAGCTCATCGCGGAGGCCGTCCGCCTGGTCAAATCCGGCGGCACCATCGCCTTCACCGACTGGGTGGAGGGCGACCCTGGAATGAGCGGCGAGGACGCTGCCCGGTTCCTCCGCTTCATGAAGTTCCCGGGCGTGCAGGACATCGCGGGTTACCGCTCGCTGCTCGAGGCAAACGGCTGCGAAGTACTCGTGGCGGAGAACACCGGCCGCTTCGCACCCTGCGTGGACCTCTACCTGAACATGCTGAACATGCAACTGACCTATGATGCGCTGAAGATCATCGGATTCGATACCGAACTGATGGGCGCCATGTCCGGCGAGATGCTCCACATGCAGAATCTCGGTCACGCCGGCAAGATCATCCAGGGCATCTTCATCGCCCGGAAGAATTGATATGGAATTGCTGGAATCCCTCTCGCATGCCGTCGTCGGCCTTTGCCGGGAAGAAGTCGTCCGCCTGGCGGAGCAGGTCATCGCGGAAGGGCTCCCCGCCGACCGGGCCATCACCGAAGGCCTGGCCGGCGGCATGCGGATCGTCGGAGAGAAGTTCACCGCAAAGGAGTACTTCGTGCCCGAAGTGCTCGCCGCGGGCCGCGCGCTCTACGCGGGGATGGACGTGCTCGCCCCTCACGTCGAGAGGGTAGAGGGGTTGCGCGGCACCGTCGTCGTCGGCGTGGTGGCCGGGGACTACCACGACATCGGCAAGAACATCGTGAAGCTCATGCTCTCGGCCGCGGGAGTGCGTGTCATCGACCTCGGAAAAAACGTCTCCGTGGACCGATTGCGCGCGGCGGCGGAAGAGGAAGAGGCGGATGTCATCGGTCTCTCCACGCTGATGACCACCACCCTTTGCACAATGGCCGATCAGGTGGATCAACTGAAGCAGACCTGCTCCGCGGGAGTGCTCGTCGGAGGGGCGCCGGTCACCGAGAGCTTCGCCCGCGACATCGGGGCCGACGGCACCGCGAGCGATGCCGGCACCGCGGTGGAGTTGTTCCTCCGCACCGTCGACCGGATACGCACGTGACGGTTTCTCCCGCCTTCGACGTACTCGCCGGACGGCCGCCGAGGCGACTGCCCGTGGCCTCGATCGTCGGCGGTGACCACGCCGCGAGCCGGGCCGGTATCGACCTCCGTGCCGCCATGTCGGACGCCGGGGTGCTCGCCGATGTCCTCATCGCCGCCCTCGACGACTATGGCTCCGACCTGGCCCTGGTCTTCTCCGACGTGACCGTTGAAGCGGAGGCCCTCGGCGCGGAGGTGGCGTGGGCATCCGGCACACCACCCCGGGTAAAACGGGAGATTGCACCCGACCGAATGGTCGTTCCCGACCCCGAAAAGGCCGGCCGGATGCCGGTCATCCTCGACGCCGCCCGCCGCGTCATCCTGGCTCGGGGCGACACCGTCCCGGTCCTGGTCTCGTTGAAGGGTCCTTTCTCGCTCGCCGCGCTCGCCACCGGGCTCGAAGGTCTCCTGACCGATGCGCTGGCCGATCCCGCGCGGGCTCATGACACGCTTTCCCGGGCGGCGGACTGCCAGTCGTCCTACGCCCGGGCCATCGTCGCCACCGGCGGCATCCCGCTGATCGGTGACCCATTCGCTTCCGGCTCGGTACTCGGACCGGACCACTTCGATGCGCTGGCCCGCCCCGGACTCTCCCGGCTCGTCGAAGAGATCCACGACCTTCGATCTCCCGCGGCGATCCACGTCTGCGGCGACACCTCACCGATCCTCGCTTCCCTGCTCACGACCGGCGCCGACCTCTATCACCTCGAGTGGGCGGACCTCGAGGTAGCCGCCGCTTCCGGCGCGATCCTCATGGGCGGCCTGCCGACGGAGTTGTTGCTCGGCACCGGGGAAGAGGAACTCGAAGCGGCGGTGGCGGAGGGCCTCGACGCCATCCCCAACCGCGACCGCTTCATCTTCGCCCCGGTGTGCGACGTCCCCACCAACGCCTGCCCGGAGCGCGTGCGAGCCTTCATGCGAACCGCCCGGAGGCTCGCTTGAGTGAAGCCGAGGTCGGCGTCCGCGCGGGAGAGAGCCTGCTCTCCGCCCTGAACCGCAAGGGCCTGTTCGTCCACGCGGAGTGCGGCGGCGCGGGGCGATGCGACGGCTGCTTCGTGCGGGTGAACGGCAAGCGGCACCGTGCCTGCACCTTCACCACCACCGGAACCTACCGGATCTCCCGCGACCACCCGGTGGAACTCCGCCCGGCGATCCTGCCCGAACACCAGGCGACCGGACGGCGGCTCGGACTGGCGGTGGATCTCGGCACGACCACCGTGGGCGTCGCCCTGGTGGATCTCGAAACCGGGAAGAACCTGGCCTCCGGCATCACCGCGAACGAGCAGCGGGTCTACGGGCAGGATGTCCTCTCCCGGCTGAACTTCGGCGTGGAACCCGAGCACCGGAAGCGCCTGGCCGAACTGGCGGCGCACACCGTCCGCGGCCTGGCCGCGAAGGTCATCGAAGATGCGGCCGCCTCGACACTCGACCTCGAAGAAGTGCTCCTCGCCGGAAACTCCTCGATGACGCTGCTCCTGCTCGATCGGGATCCCACGGCTCTCGCCCGGGCTCCGTTTCGCGCCGGGCTGCGAGCGGAAGGTGCGCTCTCCGTCCCCTCCACCCACCTCGGCCTGCCGGACGGCGTCCGCGTCCGGTTCCTGCCGGCCATCGGCGGTCACGTGGGCAGCGACACCACCGCCGCGGCCCTGGCCTCCGGCATCATGAGCGGCGAACTCCCGGCCCTGCTCGTGGATCTCGGCACCAACGGCGAAGTGATGCTCGCGACCGAGGACGGCGCATGGGCCGCGTCGAGCGCGGCGGGCCCGGCGTTCGAGGGAGGGGGCGTCTCGAAGGGCTCCCCCGCCCGCCCGGGCGCCATCGAGCGGGTCCACGTCCGGGAGGGTGCGATCGTCGTGAACACGGTTGATGGCGGAGCGCCGGTCTCCTGGTGCGGTTCCGGAGTGGTGGAACTGCTCGCCGTGCTGCGTGACCTTTGCGATCTCGATTGGTCGGGACGGCTGCTGCGGGAGAGGCCGCTGCCGGTGGCCTTCACCCAGGCGGACGTGCGGGAAGCGCAGTTGGCGAAGGGGGCGGTCGCCGCGGCGGTGCGGATCCTGCAGGACGAGGCGGGGGTGGAGTCCCGGGACCTGGCGCGAGTCGTACTCACCGGTGCCTTCGGCGGCCACGTCCCCACCGCCGCGGCCATCACGATCGGACTGCTGCCCGGCGGCGTACCGGTGACCGCTCTGCCGGGCGGCGCCCTGCTCGGAGCGGCGGCCGGCATGCTCCCCGGGGCCGCACGGCACGCGCAGGAGATCGTCGCGCGAACGCGGCACGTATCCCTCGCGGACCGGGACGACTTCGAGGAGGTCTTCGTCGATGCCCTCTCGCTCCGGGAGATGCCGCAATGAGTGCCCTCGAGCGATTGCGGGAGGCGCAGGCCCTCGCGGCCGAAGGGCGGCGGCGGGACATTGCCGATGGCCGCGAGGTCGTCGGGACCTTCTCGCCGCCGGTCCCTCCGCCGGAACTGATCGAGGCCGCCGGCGCGACCCCCTACCGGCTGCTCGAGAACCGCGGCCCGGACGCGGACCTGCGCGGGATGGGCGCCCTCGGGCGCGACACCTGCTCGTTCTGCCGGTCGGTCCTCGGCTCCGCGATCCTCGATCCCCCCCCGATCACCTGCATCGCTTCCGGCACGGTCTGCGACCGGCTGCGTCACATGACCGATGCCTGGCCGGCCGCGACCGGTCTGCCCCTTTACACCGTGGCCGTGCCCCGGACCAGGGAGGTCCCGGGCCAGGTGCCGGTGCTCGCCGAAGAGTTCCGCCTGTTCGCGAGCGAGATCTCGTCGCGCACGGGCACTCCCGTCACGAAGACTCGCTTGACCGAGGCCATCAAGCGGGGCAATCGATGCCGCGAAGTCCTCACCGCTCTCGACGAGCTTCGACGCGAAAGCCCTCCCCGGCTCAGTGGCGGCGAGTTCCTCGATGTGGTCCGAGCCTCCCACGCCCTGTCCACCTCGGAGTTTCTCGAACTCGCCGACGGGTTGATCGCGAAGATCCGATCGAGGGAACCGATGAAACGCCGGCCGGTCCGTATCCTGCTCGTCGGTCCGACCCTCACCGATGGGGACCGGGACGTCGTCCGGATGGCGGAGGTCGATTGCGGCGCCGCCATCGTTGGCGACCTGACCGACTCGGGTTCGCTCGGATACGGTGAACCGGTTTCCGAGGACCGCGATCCTTTCACCGCCCTGGCGGAGCAGGTCCTGGCGCACCCGATCCTCACGGCGCCGCTGAAACCATCCACCGCCTTCCGGGATGCGTTTCGGCGGGCCCTGCAGGATGGCCGGCCGGACGGCGTTGTTTACCGCGGCGTTCCGTTCTGCCGCCCGTTCAATTCGGAGGCGGTCCCCCTGCGCGAACTTTCCCCGGTGCCGTTTCTCGACCTGCGCGTCGAAGCCACCGGCGCCAGCGGACAGGTTCGCACCCGCCTCGGCGCATTCCTCGAAGCGATCGAGGCGCGCCTGCACTTCGCCCGGGAGAACACCCGATGAGCGCTCTTGAACGGATCGACATCGGGACCTGGCAGCGACGGTTCCTCGACCTCGATCCCGATGAGGTCGCCGGCGTACACTACTTCCGCCATCTCGGACCGCGGGCTTTCAGCCGGTACTTCAAGCCGCCCTCGTCCTTCCTCGGCTACGGGTTCCGTCGATTGCGCCGCCTGCACTATGACCCGGATCCCCGGGCTCTCCGGCTCTTCTCCTTCATGCTGGAGGAGGGCGAACGTCTCTTCCGGGCCCGGCAATCGGGGATGCGGGTGGTCGGTCTGATGGGCGACTACGGGGCGGTGGCGCCGCTGCTCTTCGCCTTTCCGGACGTGACCGCGTTCTATCCGGACTTCTGCTACTGGACCCCCTTCCTCACCGAGTCGGAGGTCCTCCTCGAGCGGGCGGAACGGCGGGGACTCGGCGCGGACACCTGCTATGTCCGGGCGGCGGTGGGCGCCTTCACCTCCCAGGCGTACTGGCCCGAACCCGACCTCGTCGCGGCCTCCACCGGAGCCTCCTGCGACGATCTGGCGGCGGTGGCCCAGGTCGCGTTCGATGCCGGCACGAAGATGATGTTCCTGGAAATCCCCCAGCGAAAGGACCCGGCGCCCTGGCTCACCGCCACCAGGTTCATCTCGGTGGCGGGGCAGGCGCCGCGGCAGGCCGGACTCCTCGAGCGGCTCTGCGAGATCTACCGGGACTTTTTCGATCGGGCGGGAACAGCACTCGGAACCCCGGTCACGGAAGATCGGGTGGCCGGGTCGGTCGCTCGGTTCCGCGAGCTTCGCGCCGTCATCGCGGAGATCCGGACGCTGGTCGCCACCGCTCCCCTTTGCCCGCTGCCGGCGACCGAGGAGTTGCTCGTCCAGTTCGCGTCCACCCACGCTTACGGGGATCCGGCCGAGTGCCGGCGGATCCTCGACGGCGTCCTCGAACTGGTCCGGGAGCGATCGGAGCGCGGAGTCGGGTTCGGCCGGGAAGACGACGTCCGGCTCTACTGGGTCAACCCGCCGCCGGACCCGCTCTTGCACGTCCACGTGGAGCGGACCGGCGCGAGGGTCGTCGGCACGGAGTACCTGATCGCCAGCGCGCTGACACCGCTTTCGGAGGGCGACCCGGTCAAGTCCATCGCCCGGGCGTTTCTCACGGGATCGCTCCTCGGTTCCTCCGCGGCACGATCCGAGACAATCGTCGCCGGCATCCGGGAGACGAAGGCGGAGGGCGTCGTGATTTCGAACCTCTTCGGTTCGAGCCATTGCGGCGCGGAAACTCCGGTGATCCGCCGAGCGGTGGAGGAGAAGGCCGGCGTCCCGGTGCTGTCGTTCGATGTTCCGAAGCCGGCGCCGGGAGAGATCTCGTCCCAGGTCCAAAACCGCCTGGCGGCCTTCCTCGAAGCCATCCGTGCCCGGAGGGGTCGATGCGCGACGAGCTGACCGGCAACCGGATCATCCGGGATGAGATGACGCCGCTCGAGCGTTTTTCCCTCCTCCTGATCGACGAGCAGCCGGACCGGGTGCTCACGGTGCCCCTGGTCACGGCTCATGCCGCCACCGCGGCGGGCCTGCGCCCCGGGGATTGCGTTCGCGACGGGGCACTCATGGCGCGGGCGCAGATCGAGGCCCAGGAACTCTATGGTCACGACGCCTACACCCTCTTCTCCGATGTGGGCATCCTCGCGGAAGCGATGGGCTCGACGTATCACCACGCGCCAGATGCCATCCCGATCCTCGATCGGCCGGTGGTGCGCGATTTGGCGGACCTGGCAAGACTACGCGTGCCGGAGCTCTCCGCGGGCCGCCTGCCGGTCTATCTCGAGGCTACGGAGATCCTGCACCGCTCCCGGGGTGATCGGATCCCGGTGTTCTGTTTCGTACCCGCCCCCTTTACCACCGCCGCCGCCCTCCGGGGAGTCGAGGACTTCCTGGTGGACACGATCACCGATCCGGATCTGGCCGATCAACTGCTGCTCGCGGCGGAACGCGCGGCCGTTCCCCTGCTCGACGAACTCGTGCTGCGCGGGGCACTCCCGGTGCTCGTGGATCCCCTGGCCTCCGCGAGCGTGGCATCGCCCGCGACCTACCGGAGGTATGCCCTCCCCGGCACGAAGCGCCTGATCGACCGCCTGCATCGCCTCGACCTCGATGTGACGTTGCATGTCTGCGGCGAGGTCGCCCCGATCCTCGAGGATCTCGCGGCGACGGGCGCGGACCTGCTCTCCTTCGACCAGGTCCCGATCGCCGCGGCACGGGAGAGCATCGGCGACCGGGTCCGGCTGGTGGGCAACGTCTCCCCGCAGATCCTCCTCCGGGGGGACCGGGAGGAAATCCGGGCGGTGACGGCGGCGGCGGTGCGCGAGGGCACTCGCAATCCGAAGGGTTTCGTGCTCTCCACGGGCTGTGAATTGCCGATCCGGACCGCAAAGGAAAGCGTGCTCGCCTTCATGGAAGCAGCACAACGAGGCCCAGCCGCAATGGAGGGTCGACCTCCGGGCGACCGTGCTGGCAGTCCGGCAGCGTCATGTAGAATCTGCGAGCGCCGTGAAGATTCTGAACGTCAGTACTACAGGGAGTGCCCGCATGATCACCCTGGGAGTGGACCTCGGATCCCGAACGACGAAGGCCGTCCTGCGCAGTGACGGGGAGATCCTCGCGCGGCGGATCCTCATGACCGGCTGGGCCCCCGCCGGCGCCGCCATGTCCGCTCGCGCGGCGGTGGTGGCCGATGCCGGCCTCGCGCCGGACGACGTGGAGGCCACGGTGGCCACCGGTTACGGGCGGGTCACGGTTCCCTTTCCGGCGAAGACGGTCACCGAGATCACCTGCCACGCCGCGGGTGCGGCCAGCGTCCTTCCCAGGGTGCGCACCGTGATCGACGTCGGGGGCCAGGACTCCAAGGTCATCCGCATCGACCGGTTCGGCCTCGTCTCCGACTTCGCCATGAACGACCGGTGTGCCGCCGGAACGGGACGGTTCCTCGAGTTCATGGCCCAGAGTCTCGAGGTCGAAATCGGCGCCTTCGCCCTGCTCGGAGCCAAAGGCCGGGAACCCGCGGACCTCTCCTCCATCTGCACCGTGTTCGCCGAGTCCGAAGTACTCTCCCTCGTCGCCGAGGGGGCGGAGGTGTCGGACATCGTAGCCGGCATCCACCGGGCCATCTCCAGGCGCATCGTGACCCTGGCGCAAGGCGTCGGCCTGGTCCCCCCCGTGGCCATGACCGGCGGTGGCGCCCTGAACCCCGGCCTGCGCCACCACCTGGCCCAACTGCTGGGAACCGAAATCCTGATTCCCCCCCATCCCCAGACAATGGGCGCGGAAGGCGCCGCGATCATCGCCGGCCGCGAGTGAAACAACCGACCAACCCGATCGGAGTGGCGGTCGCGGCGCATCGCGGCGTCAGAGTTCCCCGGAGATGGGAAGGGCAGGGGCGAACATCTTCCCGGCATCTTTGGCGCGGCCCCCCGGAGATGGCTCGCGCAACATATGCACATCGAGACATATGCACTCACGATTTTCCTGGTCCCCTCCGATGCATTGTATACAATAGAGGGATGAGCTCCCCGGTAGCCCGAAAACGCACCATCTCCGAGGACGTCTACCGCGCGCTGAAGCGAGACGTGCTCACGCTCGCGCATGCGCCCGGGGCTCCGCTCAAGGAGCACGAACTGGCGGATCGATACGGGTCGAGTCGCGTCCCGGTTCGGGAGGCCTGCCGCCGGCTGCAGCAGGAAGGGCTCGTCGATTCGATTCCCTACAAGGGCTACTTCGCCCGGCGGATCTCCGTCGAGGAGATCGCGGACTCCTTCGAGTTGCGCCTGGTACTCGAGAGCCACGCCGTCGTGCTCGCGGTGGAGCGGGCCGGCGACGACCAGATCGCGGAACTCAAAGCACTGGCAGACGCGGAGTACACCCGCGAGGACTGGCCTTCTTACGCGGCGTTCCTCGAAAAGAACCGGGAGTACCACCTGGCGGTGGCCCGAATGACGGGAAACAAGCAACTCTTCCAGGTTCTCCGGGACCTCATCGAACGGATACAGCGCTTCTTCTTTCTGGGCCTCGACCTCGGCGATTTCGGCGCCGAGATGCGGAAGGAACACGAGGCGCTCACCGCCGCGCTCCTGGCGAGGGACGGAGAGGCGGCGGCGCAATGTGTGCGGGAGCAGATCAGGAGTTCCCGGGATCGAATCATGAAGGCGCTGGGCAAGGAGGGGGCCGACCTCGTCGGCAAAGGGCAATGAGTGACCTGGTCTATCTCGACAACGCGGCAACCGCTTTTCCCAAGCCTCCGGAAGTACTGAAGGCCATGACCGAGTTCTACGCCACTCGTGGAGTAAATCCCGGCCGGACCGGATTCGACCTCGCCGTCGAAGCCGAGGAGACCTTGCTCGGAGCGCGCCGTGCGCTGACCGCATTCTTCGGCGGAACAGATGCCAACCGCCTGGTCTTCGGCCACAACGTCACCGATGCCCTGAACAACCTGATCGACAGTGCCCTTTCACCCGGCGACCACGCGATCTCCACCTGCCTCGAGCACAACTCCGTTCTGCGACCGCTCTACTACCATCAGCGCGAGCGCGGCGTGGAGGTCGACTTCATCCCGTTCGATGCGGCCGGCTACGTCGACCCCGAGGACATCGCCGGCAAGATCAAGGACAACACGAAGCTGGTGGTGATGAACCACGGCAGTAACGTGATCGGCACCATCCAACCGGTCGCCGAGGTCGGGCGGATCTGCCGCGAGAAAGGCGTGCTCTTCGCGGTCGATGCGGCCCAGACCGCGGGCCTCATCCCGATCGATGTCGGCGAAATGAACATCGACGTGCTCTGCTTTACCGGCCACAAGTCGCTGATGTGCCCCCCCGGCACGGGTGGGATGTACATCGCCGAACACGTCGAGTTGATGCCGGTGCGCTCCGGGGGGACCGGAGTGAAGAGCGCCATGAAGAATCAGCCCCTCGATTACCCCTGGCGCTTCGAGTACGGCACGCTGAACCTCATGGGCATCGCCGGCCTGCTCGCCGGGCAGGAGTGGATCGCCGCCCACGGCGGAGTCGAGAAGATCTACGAGTACGAGATGAACCTCGCCCGGCGCCTTCGGAACGGTGTGGCCGGACTGGAGAACGTGACCTTCTACTGCGCGGACATGGAGCGCGATCACCTGCCGGTCTTCGTGTTCAACATCGACGGTATGGACGCCAGCCAGACCGGGACCATCCTCGACGTGGACTACGACGTCATCACCCGGACCGGCCTGCACTGCGCACCGCTCGTCCACGAGGGCATCGGCACCACCAAACAGAACGGCACGGTGCGATTCTCGGTTGGAGCATTCAACACCGAGCAGCACATCGACACCGCGATCAATGCGCTGTCGGAGATCGCCGCCTACGCCATGACCTGATGGCAAACTCGATCGGCCAGAGCGACGCGGCGAACATGAGCGGCTTCAACGGCACGAGATAGCGCGGCCACGGCGCGAAAACGGTACCAATCAGGGTGAACAGCAGGAACACGAGGAGGAGCGGTCCCGGTCTCGCCAGGAAGTCGCTCCTCTTTCGGTTCACCGTCCAGAGCATGTACGCCGCGAGAAGCAGAATGCACAGGAGCGGGTGCAGCAACCGGTGCACCCAATAGAAGAGCTTCGTGGCCGGCACCTTCTCGAAGATGGGATCCAGCGTCTGGTAGATGTAGATATCCCCGCTGCCCTGGAGATATCCAAACCCATAGAGGTAGTATGGTTTCTCGAGCAGATACCAGGAGAGATACCGCCAGGGTTGCTCGCTGAACCGTTCCTTGAAGATCCGGACGAAGTTCTCCCGGGAACTCGCGAACTCCTGGTACTGCGGATCGTCGCGGTAGGGGTAGTACTTCCACTTCGGATCCTTGTGCACGAAGCCGGGATAGGTCCCGTGGACCAGAGTGGCCAGCACCCGGTCGCTTCCCTTCCGCCCCTCCGGCGGAACGCTCTGCGCATTGCGGATCCAGTAGCCCACCGGAAAGAGCAAAAAGACGGCGAAAAGCAGGATCGCCGGGCGAAGGCGCCCCTCGCGCCCCCCCCAGATCAGCCAGGCGCCAAGCAGCACCGGTGGGATCACGAGGGCGGTTTCGTTCGTCAGGGTGGCGAGCCCGAACAGCACCCCGGAGGCGATGATCCGAACCCGGCCCCCACCGGACAGGCCGCTGTAGAAGAACACGAGGGCCGAGAGCAGCAGAAACCCGAAGAGGGTCTCGGTCAGGATGTAACCGGTGGCGGTGATCAGGTGCGGGTTCGTGGCGGTCAGCGCCGCGGCGATCATGGCGAAGGGGACGGAGAGGAACCGCCGGGCGAGCACGAAGATCAGCGGGATCATCAGAGCCCCGAGCACCGCCTGCAGCACCCGGGCGACGTCGTAGAAATCGTCGTCCCCCGCGATCGCGTACACCGCCGCCAGGAAGAGGGGGTACCCCGGAGACCGGAACGAGTCCGCGATCGGAGGAACGTTCTGCCGATCCGAGGAGTAGATCCCGTACGAGAGCAGGTTCTTCGCCCCGGCGAGATACTCTCCGGCGTCAGCCCGGTAGGGATTGACGACACGGGAGACCTCGACGTGCCCGATCCGAAGGCCGAGCCCGACGAAGAAGATGATCCCGAGGAGGACGAGGGTTTCCCTGCCGTGGCGAATCACACCCTTGCTATCGGGTGGAACGGTCTCAGGGTTGAGGATGTCCTCGGCATCAGGAGCCGGTGAGCCCGCCCAGACCCTTCCGAGCACCACGACACAGGCGTTGCCCCAGGCATCCTCCCGGAAGAAACGGTGGTCGATACGGAGATCGACCCTCAGATCGTGTGCAATGGTGCGAATGGCGGGCTACGATTGGCCTTATGGACGAGCACGAGGAAATCGGGCGCCGAAGCGTAGTGATGATGCTGACCGCGGCGGGCGAACTCGCGCCGGTCGAGGCCACGGCCGGAGACGCCGGGTCCGGGGACGAGTTCACCCCTTCCGATGAGAAGTACGTCCGGGAGGGAATGCTCGGCTCCGGAGGCATGGGGGAGGTCCTGCTGGTCCACGATACCGATCTCCGTCGGCAGGTGGCCATGAAGGTGCTGCGGGAGGAACTCGCGAAGGACCCCCGGCAGAGGCTGAATTTCGTGGCCGAAGCGCAGGCGACGAGTCAGCTCGAGCACCCCGGGATCCCACCCGTTCACGACATCGGCGTCACTCCGTCCGGCAGCGTCTACTTCACGATGAAACTGGTGCGGGGGAAGACTCTGAAGGAGGTCATCGAGGCCCTGAGCAACGGGGATCCAGAGGCTGGTGCGGAGTATACCCTGCACAAGCTCATTTCGATCCTCGAGCGGGTCTCCGAGGCGCTGCACTTCGCGCACGAACAAGGGGTCATCCATCGCGACCTGAAACCCGAAAACCTCATGCTCGGGGAGTACGGCGAGGTCCACGTCATGGACTGGGGGATCGCCAAGGTCGCCGGGGAATCGACGGAGCAGGATGATCCCGATGCACCGGTGGAAAAGCCCGGGTTCCTGACCGAGTCGAGCATTACGACCGCCGGCACCGAGGCGGGCATGATGACCATGGACGGCGTCTTGAAGGGCACCGTACCCTACATGAGCCCGGAGCAGGCGAACGGGATCGCCAGTGAGATCACCTCCCGAAGCGACATCTACGCCCTCGGCGTCATCCTGTACGAGATGCTGACTCTCCATCCGGCCTTCGAGTTCATCGGCATGATCACGCTCATACGGGTGGTCCAGGGCGAGTTCATTCCGGTCCTGGAGCGGAACCCGGGACGCCACATCCCGGAGGCTCTCGCGGACCTGTGCACCCGGGCGATGTCTTCGGATCCGCATTCCCGGCCGGAGTCCGCCGCGGCGTTCGGGGACGAGCTCCGCGCCTGGCTGGACGGCAGCAGCGAGGCCGAGCGGCGCCATCGCGAGGCCGAAGCGCTCGCGGAGAAGGGCAAGGAGGCCGCCTCGAACTACTTCGGCATCAAGGCCGAGATGGGATTTGCCAGGGAGGAAGCCCGGGAACTCGTCGGGCAGTTCAAGCCGTGGCAGCCCGTGCAGGAGAAAAAGCCGCTGATCGAGGCGAAGCAACGGGTGGACAACCTGCGCACACAACTCGCCGCCGCACTCGCGGAAACCATGAATCTTCTCGGAGCCGCCCTGCTGCAGGAAGAGGGCAACGTCGCTGCCCGGGAGGCTCTGGCGGACCTGTGGGCCCGACGACTCGAGGACGCTGAACTCCGCAACGACGACGCGGACGGGATCTTCGCCCTCGAGATGATCCGACGCTATCAGGACGGGCAATTCGAGCGGCTCCTGAAGGGGGACGGCGCGCTCCTTCTCGAGACCGAACCGTCTGGAGCCGACGCCACGCTTTGCCTGCTCGAATCCCGGGACGGACTCCTGCGTTAAGCGGGACAGATCCCCCTCGGCACCACCCCCCTCGAACACCACGACCTCCCCATGGGCACCTACGTGGTGGTCCTTCGGAAAGAGGGGTTTTGCGATGTCCGCTACCCGGTCCACATCTCCCGAAACCGCGAGTGGCGGGGTACGGTCCGCCTGCGCACCGGAGAGGAGATCGAGGAAGGCATGGTCTTCGTGCCGGGGGGACCGTTTACCTTCGGCGAGGGACGGAACGCCGCGATCATCGAACTTCCCGATTTCGCCATCGCCCGCTACCCGGTCACCATGGCCGAATACGCACAATTCCTCGAGAGCCTGCCGCTCGACGAAGTGGAGGAGCGCCGGCCGCAGACTCCGGGGGACGGCGCCTTCCTCGTCCGGGGGGCATCGGGCAGATTCGAGCCGGTGCCGATCATTGTCGAGGGCAAAGCCCGCGAACGGCTCTCGCAGGAGATAGGCGAGGGCTTCGAGATGAGGCTCCCGGCCTGCGGACTCTCCTACGACGACGTTGTGGCATTCTGCGAGTGGAAGGGCACCGTCACCGGAAGGCGTTACCGCCTCCCCACCGAGCACGAGCGGGAGAAGGCGGCCCGCGGCGTCGATGGCCGCAGGTTCCCGTGGGGGGATCTCGAGGATTCCACCCTGGCGAAATGCCGCGACTCCCGCCCGGAGCCCTCGCAACCGGAGCCCATCGGCACCTTCCCGACCTCGACCTCCGTCTACGGAATGGGAGACGCATCCGGGGGTGTCTGGGACTGGACCGACTCGTGGTTCGATGAGCGGGAGACGCTGAAAGTCCTGAAGGGCGGATCGTGGAGCATGGCCATATCGACACTTCGCTGCCCGGTGCGTTACCGTGGCGTCCCGAGATTCCGGGATGCGAACATCGGCTTCCGCGTAGCGCTCAGCCTCGACTGAACCAACCCCCCGCATTTCCCGCGCTCATTCAGGAGGTCCCCTTCTTTCGCCGGATTGCGAGAATTCCGGAAAGTTCCAGCGGATTCCCCCAATAGTAGTGAGGAGCAGTACTGAGAACCCGGCGCGAAGGCGGTCCCTGCAAACGGAGATCAATCGATGAAAACCAAGGCTCTGGTGCTTCTGCCGCTCGTTGCCATGCTCATGCTGGCCTTCCCCACGCAGAGGGCGGAAGCGCAGACGCTGTCCTACTCGCAGCAGGAGATCGATATCCTCGAACTGGAGAGGCCCCCGTTCGGCTTCGAGTTCGTCGTGACGAACCCCATCGGCGGGCAGGACATCATCGCTTTCGGAGTCCGCAACGACACGATCCAGCCGTTCCCCGCTCCGTGGATCAGCAGCGAAGAGAACATGTGGGCCGGTGCGCGCCTCTTCGACGAGTGGGGCTGGGACAACGACCAGTTCAAGTTCTGGAATGGTGAGGGGTACAGCTATGCCCCGTTTTCGTTCTGGGGAACCGGCACCAACCCGGACGGCACGCGCGAGGTCCTGACCTCGAGTGGACTGGGCACATTCCGCAATCTCTTCGGAGACCCGGCGATCGACCCGCCTTTCGGCCAGATCCTCGGCGCGCAGGTGGCGTTCTACTTCGACGACGACGAGCAGGAAGACGGCGGCCCCGACCCGATCATCGGCGACGGGAGTCCTCGCGGCGGCTTCTTCTTCGACGCCCAGTCACCGGCCTCGCCGTTTATTGCGGTGCGACAGGGTCCTGGCGGCGGGCCGATCAACGTCCTCACCGGCCAGACCACCCTCGTCCCGCTCCCGTCCGCGGCCTGGCTGGGACTCGGTATGCTCTCGGTGCTCGGTGCGGTCCGCCGGCTCCGCAAGCGCCGCGCCGCGTAAAGGGCTCGTCTGGAAACAAGTGCGCCCGTGGCACCGGGAGCGCCGCTGCGCCCGATCCAGCAAGGCGCGAGGAGGGCGCGACCTGGCTGGTTTCAACCGACGAGCAACGCGGCTGGGCGGGATGCAGCAGCCCTCGAATCCCGTAGTTGTCCCTGCGCGGCCCCTTCTCTACGGCAGGAACTTCTTCCGGCCCTTCAGCTTGCCCGGAAGGTAGGTGTCCATCACGTAATTCAGGCTGTGGAGCGCGAAGGCCTGCTGCTCGAGGCGAACGCCCATCTTGAGCATCTGCTTCAACGCCGACTTCCACTTCATGTGCCGCTTGAAGAACGGGTCGTTCTTCAGAGCGTCCTTGGCGCGCTTGATGTCCACTTCCTTCAACTTGTGCGTGGCCGCCATGAGGTCGTGGTCGATGATGTCCTGGGGCATCACACCGAGGAACGTGGCGTTCGGGACGCAGAAGAACCGGTTGATGTGGGCGGCGTTGCCCGAACCCACCTTGAGCGTCCGGTAGATGTTCGCTATTCCGTAGGGGTCGCAGTCCACGAAGGCGTAGACCGGCAGCTTCCGCGACTCCGACAGTCGCCGGATGAACCGCCGGCAGGCCCGGGTCGGCACCCCCCCCATCGCCACCAGAATGCAGTTCGCCCGGTCCCAGTACTTGTGGCGGTTCAGACGATCGAACACGCCGCCGGTCTCGATGGCGAGAATGAACTTCGCCTTCGTCCGAAACTCCAGGTGCTCGACGTCGGACGGCACGGTGTAGGCGCCCGAACCGAACCGCGTGCAGTCGATCTCGATCGGTTCGCCGGTGTCGTAGTCCTGGTCGATGACGATCAGTTCACCGGCCACCGCTCCGCCGTGCTCCTCCGGCACGAAGCGCAGCTGCTCCCGGCTGACACCGCGAACCGAGAACATCGCCTCGATGTCGTCCATCACCGAGTCGGACTCGGCCTGTTCGTCGAACTTCGCCTCCGCCCAGTTCTTGCTCTGATAGTAGGCGTCTCGCTTGGTGGCGTGGTCGTCGGTCTCCACGAGGAGCTTGCTGAGCGACATCATCCGCAGCGTCTGGGCGAAGGACTTCACGGTGTTCACCGTGAGGGTGCGCTCGGAAGTCTGCCCGAGAATCTCGAAGTAGCCGACCTTCGGGTCGTACTTCACATTCTTCAGGGACCGGATGGGGAACGAGAGCGCCGGCTGCTCGTCCGCCCGGATCGTTCCGTGGATCTCCTCGGCGACCTCGTGGATGGCACCGGTCACCACCTGGTCCAGCTCCGCTTTCTTCTTCGCGACCGACTTCTTCCGTGGGCTCAAAACTTTCGACTCCGATTCAGGATCCCGATCAGCCGCAGGAAGGCTTCCTCGCGTTCGGCATCGGTCAGGTCGAGGATCTCCTGCAGAGCGATCCCGATGTGCGGGAGGTACTTCTCGATGTAGGAGCGCTTCTTCTCGGCGTCGGCGATCCGCTTCTGGCGGCGGATGTGCCGTCCCACCACCCGTCCGCAGTCCTGCATACAGAGGCGGAGTTCCTTCAGGATCTCCGGGTAGTGGGCAATGGCCTCTTTCGATTCCGAGGTGAACTGCACCCACACCGAGGCGAAGTGGACGAACACCACGAGCGGCCCCACCGGCAACCCGCCCTTGGGATGTTGCACGCCGTAATTCCGCCACGGCACGGATCCGAGGGCCTTCTGGATCGCACAGGCTGACTGCTGGTAGAGCAACGGCACCCGGTTGGCGAAGCGAATGACCTTGACGGACTGGTCGCCGGGCAGCTTCCCGCCGAAGGCCACGCCGACCTCGATCGTGAACGGGTTTCCGCGGTAGACGGAGGGGGCTCTGGTGACCGCGTGCACGAAGTCCGGCTCGAATTCCTTCACGAGACCGGCCTTGATCGCCTCGTCGCCGATCGGGGCCAGGCAGTTTGTCGGCGGCTTGCGGATCTTCACCCTCGGGATGGCCTGGTACAGGCGGTCCGCATCCTCGCGCGCAATGCGGGAGACCCAGGCGTTCTGGGAGAGGCCGGCCACGTCGCAGATCTCGGACGCCACCGCCAGGCTCACGCGAGAGAAGTCAGTGGACAGGAAGGCCTTGAGTTTCGTGGCCTTCGTCGTCTTCAGCATCTTCATGAGGACGCCGAGTTCGACGCCGTAGGGGTGCGGCTTGATCTCTTTCGGCGATGCCGGCAGGTCTTCGATTCCCCGCTCGAAGATCGTCTCCTCACCATCCGGGGCGCGGTACACGAAGCGCGCATGCGGATTGGCCACCGCGCACTGCCGAAGGTACTCATCCACGGAGTGCTTCCCCCGCTGGTACCTGGCTTCGAGGGCGATTTCAACGCGCGTGCCGTGGTCGAGTTCCCACTCCACTTCCTCGTCGGTGACGGTTTCCGGGTGGTTCTTCTGGGTGTTGACCAGGACCTCGAAACGATGCGCCGGCCGGCCCTTCCCGGTACGGGAGATGATGGCGGTCGGGATTCCGGTGGTGAGCTGTCCGTACATGCCGGCGGCGCTGATGCCGATGCCCTGCTGGCCGCGGCTCTGACGCAACCGGTGGAACTTCGAACCGTAGAGGAGCTTGCCGAAGATCTTCGGGATCTGGGCCTTGATCACTCCCGGGCCGTTGTCGGTCACCGCCACGACGAAACGCTCCGGCGCGTTCGGATCACCGTTCTTTCCACTGCCGGCGCCGTTCGTACCCGATCGGGCGCCGGCGAGGCCCTTCAACGGACTGATCTCCACCGTGATCTCGGGAAGGAGACCGGCTTCTTCGGCGGCGTCGAGGCTGTTGTCCACCGCCTCCTTCACCGTGGTCAGAAGAGCCTTCGTGGCGTTGTCGAACCCGAGCAGGTGCCGGTTCTTCGTGAAGAACTCCGCGACGGAGATCTCGCGCTGCTGGGCGCCCATCTGTTCCGCGGTCAGGGGCCCCCCGCCCTTCTTCCTGCGGGATGACGGCACCTTCTCCCGGGGTGCGGGCCGTTTCAGCGGCTTCCGGCCCGGTGCGTTCTTGCTCTCGAAGAGGTTGAGTTGCGGCTTCTCGCTCAAAACGTCATGCCCCATGTCCATGGGTCTCAGGCTTTTTTGGACCCCATATATCGTACGGGATGGGGGTGACGGATTCCAGCTACCCGAAGTCCTCCCCGAAGTTGAAGGTGCCGGGAAGCCGGAAAATCGCCACCTTCCGGGACCGGCGGTGCTGGCGGGTGGTCTGGATTCCGGGTTGGCGGACGGCTTATCGGCACAGGCGGAACTCCCGGGGAAGGCGAACGGGTGGGTGTGGTCGACACGGCGGTCGACCCTCCGAAGGCTCGTGGTGATGCGAACATCGGAGGGTCGTGCGCTGTCCCGACCGCGCGTCACCTGAGCCGGCTTGAGCCTCCCGGACGGGTGGCGGCCGTTCGGGATCGGAGCGCGCGCGAAGGCCCCGGGGCAGGATGAAGCGGGCAACGGTCAATCTGCGTTCGACGAGTCCGGCGGCGGCCCCCTCCATGAACGGATGGGTCATGGGCGCGCCGGCGCCGTGCGCGAGGATGACGGGGGAGCGACCTTCCCGGGGCCCGATGCGGCTCCAGGTGAAGGGCTTGCCGAGAGCCCCCAGTGCACCCGAAACCTCTCCCATCAGGCGCGCTCCACGAACTCGCCGGTGCGCGTATCCACCCTCACCATCTCACCCTGGTTGATGAAGTTCGGAACTTTCAGCGCCAGCCCGGTCTCGAGCGTCGCCGGCTTTAAGACATTCGAAACCGAATCGCCCTTGAGACCCGGCTCCGTCCCGGTGACCTTCAATTCCACCACGGCCGGCAGGTCGATTCCCACCGGATTGTCCTCGTGAAAACGGACCTCGACCAGGTCGCCTTCCTTCAGGAACTTCTCGGCTTCGCCGGCGAGATCCGGATCCATCGGCATCTGCTCGAAGCTGGTGGTGTCCATGAAGTGCAGGCCGACGGCGTCCTTGTAGATGTACTGCAATTCCCGCGTCTCGATGAAGGCGAATTCCACCTTGTCCGTCGACCGGAAGCGGTGGTTGTCCTTCCGCCCCGTCTTCAGATGCTTCATCACCACCTGCATGTACCCGCGCTTGTTGCCCTGGGTCCGGTGGTCGGTATCGAGGACCACCCACAGGTCGCCCTCGTGGACCAGGATCTGTCCCTTGCGAATGTTGGTGCCGGTTCCGGTGGCCATGGGCGCCTCCTCCGATTCCTGACCTGAACCCCGATTCTACCGAACGTCGAGCATCTTCACATAGTGGTACTCCGTCGTGTGCGAGAGGTCGTGAAGCTCACGCGTACGGCCGGTGCGCAGGTAGCCCATCCGCTCGTAGAACCCGTGGGCGGCCACAAAACGGGTGTCGCTCCAGAGTTCGAGACTCGTGGCGCCGACCGACCTCGCGTACTTCTCGACCAGCTGGGCGATCACCCGGGCATACCCCCCGCCCCGCACCGAGGGGTCGAGATAGAGCTTCTTCAGCTGAACGACCCCCTCGCCGTGATCGTCGAGTCCGCCGCAGCCGAGGATCTCCTCCTCGCGCGCGAGCACCCAGAACCGGGTAAAACTCTCCACCGGGTTCCGGAGTTCCGGCTCCTCGAGATCCACGTCGAGCACGCAGCCTTCGTACTCGGTGAAGACACGGGCGATCAGGGAGATGACACCGTCCGAATCCGCGTTCCTGGCCCGCCTTAGCTTCACGCCCATCGCCCGATCCTACTATGCTCTCCAGGTGCCTGCCCCGGAAGGATCCCCGCCGCCGCCCCGCATCCTCACGGTGGGGAGATTCCTCCACCTCTACTTCCCCCTCGCCCTGACGTTTCTCCTGATGTCGGGGTCGAGCCCGATCATCAACAAGGGTATCGGGCACCTGCCGGACGAGACGATCGGCCTGGCGACGCTGGTGAACGCATTCGGCATCTGCATCTTCCTCTACAGCCCGACTTTCTCGGTCCGGGACGTGGCCCAGAAGTTCGTGCGGGGGCGCACCTCCTACCGGCACACCGTGCTGTTCTTCCTGATGGTCTCCACCGTCGGAACCCTGCTCCTCCTCCTGCTCGGCCTGACCCCCTTCCTCGACCGGCTGATCCTCGACAAGGCGTTGAACCTGCCGGGAGAACTCGTAGCCCCGGTCAAGCGGTCCGTGCTCTCCTTCGTTCCCATTCCGACGCTGATCGTGTTCCGTGGCGTCCACCAGGCGCTCCACATCACCGCGGACACGCCGAAGTGGATCGGGATCGGGACCGTCTGCCGCTTCACGGTGATGATCCTGTTCGTGTTCCTGGTGGCGGTGCCGCTCGGGATCGAGGGTGGAGTCATGGGCGGCATGGCCTTCTCGATCGGTATCCTGGTGGAGATGATCGTGACCGTCGCCACGGCCCGGAGGACCGCCCGGTTCATTCGAGAGGATCCGCCCGATGAGGCGCCCCCGTCGTTCCGGACCCTCTGGGAGTTCTCACACCCGCTCTTCCTGGCGAACGCGATGGGCGTGTTCCTGAACCCTCTCACCGCACGGATCGTGAACGGGGCGGCCCTCGGAGAGCTCTCCGCGGCTGCCTACGGTATCGTCCGCACCTTCACCTGGACCTTCTCCTCCACGCTGTTCGCCATGCAGACCATGGCGCTCGCCAAGGCGGACACAATCCGCAACCTCCGGCGTCTCGCGATCTACGAGTTCATCCCCGTCAGCACCTTCACCGGACTCTTCTTCCTGGTGTGCTTCCTTCCGGCCGCCCGCCACGCGGTACTGGTCGGTTTTTTCAACGTGGACAGCGCCACGACGGTGCGCTTCATCACCGAGGCGCTCCCGATCGCGATCATTCTCCCCATGGTCATGGCGATCCGCTCCACGTGCCGGGGCCTCCTCATGCGCGGCGGATTCACGAAGTGGGTCACCGTCTCGAACACCGCCGCCCTGCTCCTGTTGCTCACGCTCTCGGCGATGAACCCTTCCGCGCTGGCCCTGAACGGCGCGCGCATCGGCTACATCTGCTGGATGGCGTCCCTGGTGCTGGAGATGCTCACCCTGGTCCTCGGCGTATCGAGGGTGGGGATCAGGGCCTGCGTGAACGAGGGCCGCCGGGGGTAGCACCGGCAGCGGCAGCAGAGGGCACGCCCCTCGAGCCACCTCGGGAGGAGCGCCGGAATCCCCATCGGAGGGCAGGAAGGAGGCTCTCGGTGCAACGGGCTCGTCTGGAAAGAAGTGCGACCGTTGCACCGAGAGCGCCTCGGCGACGGTGATACCCCTTATGCGCGCTCCCCCTGAGCCGAGTTTCCGGCCTCCTGCACCGCCATCAGCGCGCGAAGGGTCCGGAGAGTGAGAAAGTCGTTGCCCTCGAGGTTTGCACCCCAGCGGCCGTTCGGACGGAGGGTCTTCCGGAGAAACTCCAGGAGGTCCGCCACTTCCTTCGTATCCGGGCCGCAGCCCAGACGGCCGAGGACGAGGACCATCTTCGGGATGGCCCACTTGAAACAGGCGGTGCCGTCGTAGCCGTAGTCGAGTTCGCGCCAGTGGTCGGGGTGCTCGAAGAAGGTGGAGTGGCTCCGCTTGAACATCCGGTCGAGCAGGAAGACCGTCGCCTTGCGGACCTCCATGTTCCGGCGCTGCTCGGGATACTCGGTCAAGGCGAGGACGACGTGAAGCGTGGTCCACGGACAGGAGTGGGCGCTTTCCCGCTCGGACAGGCGGGGCTCGAGTTGCGGGTCGAGCCAGCCGGAGTCCTTGCGGCGCATCTTCTCTAGGTACTTCACGATCTTCTTGGCGGCGGCGGACCGGCCGAATCCGAACATCGCGAGCACCCACAGCGTGTAGGCGGTGTGGTGCAGGTTCAGGGGGAAGCTACCGTCCCTCGCCTGGACCTTGCCGAGCCAGGCCACGGCCTTCACGACGTGTTCATCGGTCTTGCGAACGCCGAGGTCGTGGAGGCAGAAGAGCCGGCGGACGACCTCGAAGAAGGTCTCGTCCACATCGCCGTTCGGCCAGGTGCCGTCGTCCCGCTGCTCCGCGAAGACCTGCCGGCGGACGGAGTAGCACTCCATCTCCTCCCGCATTTCGGCCTTGACCCGCTCCGCGAGGATCTCCTCCCGGAACTGCACCGTCACGGCGGGATTGCTGTTGGTCGCGAGCTGATAAATCGTGTCCGCGATCCACGGAAAACGCCCCAGACTGATCGGCTGCCGCTTCTTCATCGCGGGAGAGGTTAGCAAAGAGGGGGCCGAACGCTCAAATTGGGGCGAGGCAAAATGGCCGGAGGCAAAGCGATCCGGCACCCCACCGATGCCGGGAAGAGGGCGAAGGCCGCCCCGCGCACCGGGTACCACCCGGATTACCCGGCCTGTTCGGCCTCCCCGGTTGCCGCCGCCGCGGCGGCGGATTCGGCTTCGGCGGCGGCGAGGGCGGGCTGCCCGGGCTTCCGCACCATGAACGCCTTGCCCGGACATTTCTCGATGGCCCTGGCGTAATCATCCCAGTCCGAGGGGATCGCCGGGATGTTGCCATCCATCTTGAGCTTGCCGGAGGGCGTGTTTTTCGGGCGGGTACATGCCTTGCAGCCGGTGCATCCCACGGAGCAGACCCGGCGTACGTCCTTCCCCTTCTCCTGGGAAACACAGCCGAGATACAGGGGCTGCGACCGCGGAATCAACTCCATGATGCCGCGCGGACAGGGTGCGATGCAGGAAGCGCAACCGGTGCACTTGTCCTCGAAGACCACCGGAAGGCCGTTGTCGGACATGGCCATGGCGTCGAACGGACAGGCCTTGACACAGGATCCGAAGCCGAGACAGCCGTAGGTGCAGGCTTTCGCTCCGCCGGTCACGATCTCGGCCGCGCTGCAGTCCTGGATGCCGGCGTATTCGGCGCGGGTCTTCGCCTCGCGGTGGCCGCCCTTGCAACGCACGACCGCGGTCATGGGCGTGAACTCCCCCACTTCCATGCCGAGGATCTTCGCGATGGACCCGGCCACGGACGGGCCGCCGGGCATGCAGAGGTTCGGCTCGACGGTGCCGGTGACGACCGCCTCCGCGTAGGCGGAGCAGCCGGGCTGGCCGCAGGCGCCGCACTGAGCACCGGGAAGGACGTCGTCCACTTCACCGATCCGCGGGTCCACGTCCACGTGGAACACCTTGGCCGCCAGGGCCAGGAGAAGACCGAATGCGAGTCCCAACGCGCCAAGAGATATCAGGGCGGAGGGCAGGATCAGTTCCGCGATGATCATGGTGGAAACCTCAAAGGTGTACGAAGTGCTTCCGGCCTCGATTCTAGGTTCAGCCCCCCCCGGGCCCAACGAATCGCAGACGGGAAAGACGGTCCGCCCTATCATGCAGGCCGATGAGCGAGGAACGGTTCGGCAGATTTGAGATCGAGAGGGTGCTCGGCCGCGGCGGCATGGGGACGGTCTACGCCTGCCGTGACACCGAGAGCGGAGAGCGGGTCGCGCTGAAGGTGCTCTCCGGCGACCTCGTGGACGACGAGGAGAAGTTCCTGCGATTCGAGCAGGAGGTCACCGCGCTCGGCCGGCTCCGGCACGAGAACATCGTCCGGCTGCTCGGACCGCTCGAGCGGGACGGTGAGAGAGTGTTCTTCCCCATGGAGATCATCGAGGGGGAAACCCTCGCCGTGAAGCTGAGACGGGAAGGCCCCCAGCCGGTGGCCGCGGCCATGAGCGTGGCCAGGGCTCTTCTCTGCGCCCTCGACGCCGCCCACCGCGCCGGCGTCGTCCACCGCGACGTGAAACCAAGCAATATCATCGTCGGCGGCGACACCCTGAAGGTCATGGACTTCGGCCTGGCCCGAATGGAAGACATCACGAGGCTCACGCGCACCGGACAGCTCATGGGGACGCTCGAGTACATGTCCCCGGAGCAGTGCGAGGGCGAAGGGGTCGATCCGCGGACCGACCTCTACTCGTCGGGCATCATCCTCTACGAACTGCTCGCCGGGACGCCCCCGTTCAGCCGCCGCACCCCCGGAACGATTCTGAAGGGCCACCTGTCCGAGATTCCGAGACCAATCGACGAGATCCGCGCGGACCTCCCGGAGGGCCTCGGCGACGTGGTCACGCGAATGCTCGAAAAGAAACCGGAGGACCGCTTCGCCACGGCGCGGGAGGCGCTCGATACTCTCCGGGCCGTCCCCGACCCCTCGACCACGGTGACTTTTCACCTGCCGAAGACCGACGCTTCCATCGACGAGGTGAAGACCACGCCCGAGACGCCGAAACCCCACCGGCGCCGTATTCCGTTCCTGCTGCTGGCCGGCGTGGCCCTCGTCGCCGGAGTCATCGCCGCCATGACCATCCGGCCCTGGGCGGAGAAGCCGGTCACGGCGATCCGGACCACTCCCGAGGAGACTCTCGAGTCCATCCACGCGGCCATCCGGGCGCGGGACTGGGCGGTGTTCACCGAGTGCTTCGACGGGAATGTGCTGCGAAAGGTCACCGAAGCGGATTTCCGGGCCCGGTCCCTGCTCGTTGCGGATCTGGGATACCGGATGGAGATCCCGCTTCGGGGCGCCGCCGGCCGGGGAGTATTCTACCGCGTGGGATCGAGCCCCGCGCTGGCCACGATCCTCGGCAAGCAGCCCGGGGCCACGCTGCGAGTGGGGCTCGAACACGGCGATGGCGGATTCCGGGTCGTGCGGGTCAACGCCGAAACCGAGTCGGCCCGCCGTCCCCCTGGCTCAGGAGTCGGCCCCGGAAGCAAGGAGGTTCAGGAGGGGGTCCTCCGAGCCCGCATCAGGGAACTGTTCGAGAACCTGGACAAGTACGCCCCGGTCTTCCTGACCCGCCTGGAAAAGGAGGGCCGGATCACGAAAAAGCTATCGATACGAGTGAAGGAGAGATTGAAGACCCTCCTTGCCGAGGGTCCCATCGAGTATCGCATCATCGAGGCGGAATCGACGTTTCAGGGCGGCCGGGCGGAAGCGGTCGTCGAGTGCCCGAAGCTGGCCCGGATGCTCGGACTCGAGGGCGATCGTTTCGCCGTCGATCTCAGTCTCCGGGGCGGAGTCCGGGGAAATCGAGCGCCGCGAATCCGGCCCCTTCCCCGTTAGCCCGCTTTTCTCATGAGGGCGCGCGCCGCGTTTCTGTAACCGTGGAAACCATCAGAGGATGTGTCGCGTCCTGGCGGGTTGCAGCGGTAACAGGGTGTATCCGGGGAGGCGGGCGCGGATGCTGCGCCTGGAAGACCGACGACGCGACGCCTTCCCATCTCGGAGGAGGTCTGGCACCATGATGCATCACGACCGCCCCTCAGTTCGTGGGCAATGGTGAGGTTGCGGGCCGGCCCGGGGATGCTCCAGGCATCCCTCGCGGTGTTGCTCGCGGCGTTCCTCACGTCCGGCTGCGGAGAGAGCGGCCCGAGCCCGGAAGAGCGTGCCCGGAAGGTGCATGCGGAGCGGATCCGTGCGACCGCAAAGAAGGCGATGCTCCTCCTCGACCAGGCTGCCCGGCTGGCCGCCGCCGGACAACCCACCCGGGCCTGGGAACTCTGGAACGAGGCCCGGACCCTCGCCGGGGAAACCCCTGAACTCGCCCGCACCCGCGACATCATCCGCGCAGCCGAAGCCGCGGCCCGGCGCAACCAGGAACTCAGGGAGGTGCGGAAGCTGATCGGGCGGGAGAGCGGGGCGACGACGGAAGCGGATCGCATCGCGGCTCTCTCGGAGACCGCGGCGGCGGTGCGCGGCTTCTTCGAGCAATACGAGCACGTGGCCCCTTCGGATCGGGAGGAGCTTCAGGCCGCCCTCGAGTACGCGGAGGCGGAACTCGGAATCGTCCGGCGCTTCAACGATTTTTTCGCGGAAGCGAGCGCTCACTACGCCGCCGGGCGGCATCAGCAGTGTGTGGAGGCGTGCAACCAGGCCCTGGCGATCATGAGCAGACGGGAGGTGCTCGAACTCCGGGATCTCTCCCGGAAGAAACTCACGCCGGAAGGCATGGTCTATATCCCCGGCGGCCGGTTCCTGTCGGGTCCGAATCGGGATCCCGCGACTCTCCCCGCCTTCTACATCGATCGAACCGAGGTGACGAACGCGGAATTCCACGCTTTCTGTGTAGCGACGGATCGAGAAATGCCGGAGCATTTCATCGGGGATGTGCCGCCGCCGGGAAAGGAACAGTGCCCGGTGGCCTACCTGTTGCTCGAGGATGCGGTCGCCTTCGCCGCCTGGGCCGGCAAGCGCCTGCCCACGGAAGAGGAATGGGAAAGGGCGGCCCGCGGTACCGACGGGCGAGCGTACCCCTGGGGCGAAACGTGGGATCCGGCGAAGGGCCATTTCGGCGGCGGAGGCACGGTACCGGTCGGGACCAGGCCCCTCGACCGATCCCCGGACGGGGTGATGGACATGGCCGGAAACGTAACGGAATTCACGCTGCCGAAAGCCGCTCGATCGAAGCACTCGGGAGCCGTGCTGAAGGGTGGACACTGGTCCGATGACCGCCATCCGGAATATGCACTCACGTTCACCCGTTACGAGGTCGGGAGAGACCACCTCGACTCGGGGACAGGGTTCCGCTGCGTGCAGTCGATGCCGCGGTGAGGAGGAGAGAATGAGCGATCGTACACAGGCCCGCGACGGTTTCGAGCATGAACGCGCCCAGGTACGCGAGTACTTCGAACGGCACTCCGAGGAGGAGTGGGATCGTCTGGACGCCACCCTCGCCGGCAGGATCAAGTATCGGATCCACCGGGAGATGATGGATCGCAACCTCCCGGACGGGGGGCTGATCCTCGACGCCGGCTGCGGCCCGGGACGCTACGCCCTCGGCCTGATCCGCCGCGGATTCAAGGTGGTCCTCGCCGACTTCTCATCCACCCAACTCGAACTCGCGGAGAAGAAGATCCGGGAGGCGGGCCTGTGGGACGGAGTCGAAGGGGTCCACGAGGTCGACATCGCCGATCTCTCGATCTTTGCCAACAGCACCTTCGACGGTGTGATCTGTTACGGCGGCGCGCTGAGCTACCTGCGGCATGACGCGCCCCGCGCGCTTCGTGAGTTCACGCGGATCTCGAAATCCGGGGCCACGGTGTTCTCCGGGGTGATGAGCCTCTACGGCACGATGAAGTACGGTGCCTACCTCGACCTCGACCAGGCCTTCGCCACGCTCGGCGACCACCTCGACTGGACGCCGGGCACTCCCCTGCCGGAGGTGGTCCACACCCGGCCCCGGTCGACCGAATTCCACGCGCCGATGACGCTCTACACGGCGAAGGCCTACCGCCGGCTGCTTCAGTCCGCCGGTCTTTCGGTGATCGAAACCGCGGCCGCCAACCCCCTCTGGATCACCCGGGGCGGGCTGAAGAACATGCTGGAAAATGAAGCGGCGGCCCGCACCTACGCCGACATAGAGGTGGCCGCGGCGACCCGGCCGGAACTGGCGGACAGCGGGGCGCATGTCATCGCGGCGGCGAGAAAGCCGTAGGACGGGCGGCTACAGGGGCCGCGCGTGCTGGCTGACCACCTCCGAGATGTTGTGGCAATAGTCGCCGAGTTTCTCGAAGTTGTTCATCATGTCGAGATAGACGAGGCCCGCCCGGACCTCGAGTTCTCCCGTCTGCATGAGTTCGGACTGGGCCTTTCGGGCCTGGTCCCGCGCGGTGTTGATCTTGTTCTCGAGGACCTTGGCCTCCGAAATCACCGAACTGCCGGCCGGTTCGAGGGCGCGCACCGTCAAGGCCACGAACTCCTGAACGACATCCATCATCTTGTAGAGGCTCTCCCTGGATGCCTCGCTGTACTGGTACCCGTTGTCGTAGGCGCGCTGGGCCAGCAGGATGAGATTGAAACAGTGGTCGCCCATGCGCTCGATGTCGTTCGCCATGTCGAACCCGGCGGCAATTTCATGGGCGACCTGGGGGGAGGTTGACCGGCGAGCGAGTTCCGTGCAGAACTCGATGATTTCCGCCTCCATGTGGTCGGTCCGGTCTTCGCCACGTTTGATTTCATCCACCAGGTCGCCGAGTCTCTTCTCGGGGTGGCGGATGACGTTCTGGATCTTGCCGAACATGTCGTGCACGAGTGCGGTCATCAGTTGCAGGGCGCGCCGGACCTCGACCACGGCGATCTCGGGGGTCTCCTGCAATCCGGCATCGAAGTAGCGAAGGTGGGTCTCCTCCCTTTCGGCATCGCTGTAGGGAATCCACCATTCGATGATCGTCTTGATCTGCGGGACGAACCACATCAGGACACCGGTGTTGATGATGTTGAAAACGGAGTGGAATGCCGCGAGCTGAATCGTCACCCCTCCGGGTACCGTACTTCTGAGCAGCGCCGTGAAGGGGTAGAGGAGCGGCAGAACCCAGATCACCCCGATGACATTGAAGAGCAGATGGCTTCGGGCCACCCTCTTCGCGGTTCGGTTCGCTCCGATCGATGCGAGGTAGGCCGTGATGGTCGTACCGATGTTCTCGCCGAGAACCGTGGCGCAGGCGACCTCGAGGTCGATCCAGCCCTGGTAGGCCAGAGCGAGGGTGATGGCCATCGTGGCGGACGACGACTGGATGATGATGGTGAAGATCGTGCCGACGGCGACGAAGAGCAGAACGGACCAGAAACCATGCGTTGCCCAGGCCTTGAGAAACTCGAGCCCGGAGGTTTCTCCCGGGTTGATCTGCGGCACGGAGGCTTTCAGGAAACTCAAACCGAGGAACAGGAGGCCGAAGCCGATCAGGGTCTCGCCCCAGTTCTTCTCCTTCGCACCCTTCAGCATCGTCATGCTGAATCCGACGCCGACGATGGGCAGTGCAAAGGTGGTGATCTTGATCTTGAACCCGAGAGTCGAGATGATCCAGCCGGTGATGGTAGTGCCGATGTTGGCGCCCATGACCGGACCGATGGCCTGGGTCAGCGTCAACAGACCGGCATCGGCGAAGGACACGATCATCACAGTCGTCGCGCTGGATGACTGGAGACCGCACGTCATCAGGAAGCCGGAGGTGATGCCGGTGAATCGGTTCCTGGTGAAGAGGGCGAGCAGACCGCGCAGCCTGGCGCCGGCGGCTTTTTGCAGCCCCGCGCTCATCGTGCGCATACCGAACAGGAACAGACCGAGACCGCCGAGGAGAGTGAAGAATGGGACCATTTTGTGATCATGCAACAGCGTCGGTCAGGCGGGCCCAGTTTTCGGAGGGTGTCGGACGCCGGTCCGGGATCAGCCGGTCCGATCGAAGACCAGTGCTTCCTCCACGTGGATCTGCCGGATCGACGACGATGCTTTCGACGGGACCTCTCGCGGAACCCGGGCCAGCAGCTTGAATCCGGCCCGCTCCGCCAGGGCCGCGAGGTTGCCCGGGGCCGAAAGCAACACCCAGCGGGCCTGGCTGTCTCCCACGTAGAACGCCAGCTTTCCGCCGGGCTTGAGGACGCGGCGGCATTCCGTGAAGCAGCGATCCATGTCCGCGAAGAAGTGCGCCACGGCGAGGCCGTCGCGAGCACTCTTCCCGAAGATCTCGACCACCCGGTCATCGATGTTCGGGAGGCCGCTCAATGGGGGCTTGCCCACCAGGCGACGCTGATTGCCCACCATGGCCCGGTCGAGCGCCACCGTGTCGCCCTCCGCGTCGAGCCACCACAGGTAGAGCTTGAAGGAGCGGACGAAGTCGAAGGAGATGGAGTAGGGAGGGTGCGTCACCACCGCATCGAAGGTCCCGTCGGAAAAGGGGAGGGCGCGAGCGTCGCCGAAAACCGCCTGCGCGCTCGCGCGGCGACCCGGGAAGAAACTCGCCGACCCTCCATCCGAGTGAAACCGGGCCGCGGCCTTCCGGACCCGCTTCTCGAAGAGTTCGAACACGCCCGGCCCGGTCACCGGATCGGGCACGCGCGACCGGGTCAGTTTGTAGTGGTAGGTGGAAGCATTGCTGCAGGCTTTCACGTTCGACAGAAAGACCGTCAGCAACACCACTCGCAGGTCGGAATCGGATTCGGAGACCAGTGCCTGCCGTAACCGCGTCAGCGGAACGAGGGACGTTTTCGGGAACCAGTAATCGCGGTTGCGGAACTCCGGAAGGGCCGGATCACCACCGGACCGGGCTCGCACGATGGCCTGCGAGCCCGCCTCGATGAGTGCGGCGGGAGAGACTCTTGCGGCCTTGGCCCGCGCCACCAGCACCGCCAGCGGATTCAGGTCGAGACCCACCGAACGGATGTCGAGATCCGCGGCCTCCACCAGGGTCGTGGCGCTTCCCATGAACGGGTCGAGCACAAGATCGCCGGGCCGGGCCGAGACTTCGAGCAGCGCCCTGGCGATCTGGGGCAGGTACTTCGCGGGATACCGGAACAGTCCATGCACCCCGGTGTTCGCCGTCCGCGGCGAGACATATTGCGGAAGGCGTCCGGCCAGGGTCTCCGCCAGGCCGCGACCGTCTATTTCGCACCCCTCGGGCGAGCGGGGGGCGGCGGTGACACGATGAGCAAAAGGCCGCGACCGTCTATTTCGCACCCCTCGGGCGGGGAGGCAGACCGGGTGGGTCCTCGGGGCCTTCCCCAGCCCTCGCGGGCGGGACTGCCGGCGCCCGGATCGGCTTCCAGTCCTCCTCGGTCCGTCCCCGCAGGGCGTTCAGGTAATCCTTCAGACACTCTTCCGTTGCGCGGAACACCGTACCCTCCGGGTAGTCGCCCTGCTTGTTGCGCTTTCCGGCCTTCACGCCGGTGAGGATCTCGATACCGTCTTCGATCGAAGACACCGCCCAGATATGGAACGTTTTTCTCCGTACCGCCTCGACCACCTCCGGATGAAGCATGAGGTCCGCCACGTTCCGCTTCGGAATGATGACGCCCTGCTCCCCGGTGAGTCCTCTTGCGCGGCAGAGCCGGAAGAACCCTTCGATCTTCTCGTTCGCCCCGCCGATGGGTTGAATCTCCCCGCGCTGGTTGATGGACCCGGTGACGGCGATGCTCTGGTCGATGGGAATACCGGAGAGGTCCGAGAGCAGCGCGAAGATCTCGGTGATCGAGGCGCTGTCGCCGTCGACACCGGAATAGGACTGCTCGAAGCAGAGGGAGGCGGTGAGCGCCAAGGGGCGGTGGCGCGCGAAGAGCCGCCGGAGATAGCCGCCGATGATGAGCACACCCTTGTCGTAGATCCCGCCGGAGAGCCGGGCTTCGCGCTCGATACTGATGATGCCGGACTGCCCCACCGCGGTGGTCGCGGTGATGAGCGTCGGCTTGCCGAAGGCGTGGTAGCCGAGGTCGTAGACGGAAAGACCGTTGACCTGACCGACCGCCTCCCCCTCGGTCTGGATCACCAGCACGTCCTTCATCATCAGGTCCTGGATGCGACTGTCCATCCCCGAAGCGCGATAGGCCCGCTCCTGGATGGCGCGATGGACGTGGTCGCGGGTGATGACCTTGCGACCCTCCTCGCCGCACCAGTAGTCCGCCTCGCGCACGATGTCCGCGATGTCGGCGAACCGCGTGGAGATCTTGTCCTTGCGGCCCGCGTTCCGGACCCCGGCTTCGGCCAGCCGGCCGATACCGTTCCGGGAGATCGGACGAAGCCCCTCCTCCGTGCAGATGCGGGCCAGGACCATGGCGAAGTGCTGCAGATTCTCGTCCTCGAGGTCCATGTCCGGGGCGAAATCCGCCTTGATCTTGAAGATCTTCCGGAAGTCCGGATCGTGGCCGTAGAGGAGGTTGTAGTAGTGCGGCTCGCCGATCAGGATCACCTTCACGTTCAGGTCGATGGCCTCCGGTTTGAGTCCGGTGGTCATACCCATGAACGGCATGTCCGGGAGGCCGATCTCCAGTTGGCCGCTCTTGAGCGCCCGCATGAGCTGGGGCCAGACCCCCGGCTGCTGCAGGACGTCGAGAGCGTTCAGGAGGAGATACCCGCCGTCCGCATCGAGGACCGCGCCGCCCTTGATCATGGTGTGGTCGGTGCGCCAGATGCCGCCGGGCTCCATGATCCGCTCGATCGTCCCGAACAGCGAGGTCTGCGTCGGATTGGCGGCCACGATCACCGGACAGCCCCGGGTGTGGGAGTGGTCCGAGACGATGTTGACGTCGTAGGTGTGGTAATGGGCCTCGGCGCGCGCCGCACCGTCACCGTCCTCCGCATTGGCCAGGATGGACAGGTTGTCGAGCACATCTTTCTCGACCTCGGCGAGGAAGGAGATCACCGCATCCTTGCCCTCGAAGTGCTCCCGCAGATCCTCGAGCTGGCCTTCGATCAGCGCCAGGCCGACCTCGCGGTGCAGGTTGTCGATCTCCTCGCCCATCTCCCGCGCGAGCGCACGGCCGCGGCGGAGGTGATCCCGAAGCTCCTTCCGGAACTCGTCGATCCTGAGTCCGATGCGTTCGAGCCGTTCCTGCGGGATATCGCCGCCTTCGACGAGCTTTTCGAACTCCGGCGGCGCAATGGGCTTGCCCTGATAAACGGGATAGATGTCCGGCCGGGGAATCGGTCCGGCCTGGACGCTGACGAGCGCGAGCCCCTCCTCCCCGAGGCGTTCCTGGAAGCTGGACAGATCGACCTGCTCCTGCTCACCGAACCGGGCGATGATCTCCTCCCGGCGAGTGATGACGTCCTTGTCCTCGAAGATGGTGGGCAGCCGGCGACGGAGGTACCGCGTGAACTCCTCCATCTGCTTGCGGAAGCGGGTGGCTTCCCCCGGTGAGAACGTGAGGAGGCGGGGACGATCGGAGTCCTCGAAATTGCGAACGTAGGCCCGGTCGCGGGGAATCGAGCACTTCGGCGAAAGCTCCCGGAGGAGTTCCTTCACCGTCGTGGTCCGCCCGGTGCCGACCAGTCCGGACACGTAGATGTTGTAGCCGGGGCTGTAGAGCTCCAGGCCGAGCTTCAGCGCCTTGAGCGCCCGGTCCTGACCGATGGTCCCCTTGACCGGAACCACCTTGTCCGTAGTGTCGAACTTCATGCAACCGGAAGGACAGGACCACCGGAGATCCTTCAGCCGGACCCGGGTCCGCCGCTTCACCGCCTTCGACATGGGCACCCCTCCGCATCTTGCAGGCACTCAGGCAAGCCTTCAGTCGGCCTGCCTCGTCAGGGACATCAGGTATGCTTCCAACGCAACGAGCTTCTCCGAGCCGAGCGGCTCCGCCCGGCCTTTCAGCATCCTCGAAAGCATCTGGTTCAGCTTCTGGCCGAGAGTGATGACCTTGCCCTCGCGGCGATCCCACTTCGGGTAGTTCCCGACGCGCTTGCCGAGGTTCATCGCCGGCTTGCGGGGGTTTTCGTGGCACTTGGTGCAGGAGCGCCCGTTGGTGCCGAAGGTGCCGGAGCGAAACAGGGCGTTGCCGGTCTCGACGGCCTTCTTGAGAGCATCGGCCCCGGTCGTCGGAGCAGCGGCGTCCTGAGCCCGTAAGGCCGGCCAGGAACGCAGGCCGGATACCGCCGCGGCCAGAACCAGAACGAAACCGACGGCAACAATGCGATGCCTGGAAACCATGTCCACCTCCCGAAGTCCGAGATGATACGGTAATCTCGAACGTCGTGGCCAGAACACCCCACCCCAAGCTCCTGCCTGCCCCGCGGACGGCACTCGCCGGCCTGGCCGCGGGGCGCTACCCGTTTCTGCTCGAGAGTTCCCGCCGGGACAGGCGCTTCGGACGCCATTCCTTTGCCGGCGCCAACCCCTTTCTCACCCTGACGGCGCGCGGCGGGAGGATCGAGATCGAGCGGAACGGCATGGTCGAGGTGCTGACGGACGATCCTCTCGCTGTGCTCCGCCGTCTCCTCGAGGAGCACCGGATCCGGGACACCGCCGCCCCCACCCCCCTGCCGGCCGGCGCGGTGGGTTTCCTCTCCTACGATCTGGTGCGGGGACTCGAGAAGCTGCCGGAGCTGACGGAGGACGACCTCGGCCTTCCGGACCTGTTCTTTTGCTTCTACGATTCGGTGATCACCTGGGACCATGCGTCCGCCGAGACCACCGTCAGCGCGACGGGGCCGGGCCGGCACGCCGACGATCTCGCCGCCCTGGCCCGGGCCGGCCACGAACGGAGAGCGGGGTTGCCCCGCCTGGCGTCCCCCCTTCGCTCGACCTTCACGAAGCGGGAGTACCTGGCGGCCGTCGAGCGGGCCCGTGACCTGATCACCGCCGGCGACATCTTCCAGGTGAACCTGTCACAGCGATTCTCCACGGAGACCGGGGAGAGCGGGCTCGATGTCTACCGACGTCTCATGCGCGGCAATCCCGCGGCCTTCGGGGCCTATCTCACCTCTCCCTGCGGAGGGGAGATCGTCTCCGCCTCTCCGGAGCGCTTCCTCCGGGTTTCCGGCGACCGGATCGAGGCCTGCCCCATCAAGGGCACGAGGCCCCGATCCGAAAACCCCGCCGAGGATCGCCTCCTGGCGCGCGAGCTGCTGGCGAGTGAGAAGGATCTCGCCGAACTGACCATGATCGTGGACCTGCTCCGGAGCGATATCGGACGCGTGGCCGAATTCGGATCGGTCCGCGTGCCGGAGTTGCCGGGACTCACCAGCCATCCCACCGTACACCACCTGCACGGCATCGTCACCGCCCGGTTGGCCGCGGGTCGGGATGTGACCGACCTGCTGCGCGCGGCGTTTCCCTGCGGATCCGTCACCGGAGCGCCGAAGGTGCGGTCGATGGAGATCATCGAAGAACTCGAACCGGTGCGCCGGGGCGTCTACACGGGGGCCCTCGGGTACTTCTCCTTCACCGGCGAGACGGACCTCTCCGTGGCCATCCGCACGCTTCTCCTGAAGGACGGCCGGGCCACGTTCTCGGTGGGAGGCGGAATCGTGGCCGACAGCGACCCGGCCCTGGAATTCGAGGAGACGCTCCACAAGGGCCGCGGCCTGGCCGCCTCGCTCGGGTTCATGCTGTGAACGCCCGCGTCCTCGTCATCGACAATTACGACTCCTTCGTGGGAAGCCTCTACCAGTACCTGGGTGCATTGGGTGCTGAGCCGATCGTGGCCCGGAACGACGCCGTCACCGTGGCCGGTGCCCGGGCGCTCGCGATCACCCATCTCGTGATCTCACCGGGGCCGAAACGACCGGAGCATGCCGGGGTTTCCATCGATCTGATCCGCGCGTTCGCCGGAGAGGTCCCGATCCTCGGGGTCTGTCTCGGGCACCAGGCGATCGGCCAGGCTTTCGGGGGTACGGTCACCGCGGCGAAGACGCTGGTGCACGGGAAGACTTCCCCCGTGATCCACGTGGGCACCGGCGTGTTCGAGGGCGTCCCCTCCCCCCTGATCGCCACGCGCTACCATTCGCTGGCTCTCGAGCGAACCACCCTTCCCGCCGTGTTCGAGGTCACCGCCGAAACCGCGGACGGCGAGGTCATGGCCATCCACCATCGCGAACTGGAAGTCCCGCTGAACGGCCTGCAATTCCACCCGGAATCCGTATTGACCGGGCACGGCCACACCCTGATCCGCAATTTCCTCCGGGGTGCGCCTTGAACGCGGTCGAGGGCCTCTTCGAGACGGTCTATGTTCGAAACGGCACGGCGCTGCGCCTCGACGAGCACCTCGGTCGGCTCCTCAGGTCGGCGAAGGTCCTCGGTCTCCCGATGCGGGACGACCCGGCCGAGGTCCGGCGGAGATGCGAAGGGCTGCCGGACGGCCGCCTCCGGCTGGCACTCGCCGGGGGCCATGTCACCGTCTCGGTGGCACCGTTTCCGGGATATCCCGAAGATCTCTACCGGACCGGCGCAACGGCGGTGCTGGCATCGCAACCGGGGCACCCGCTCGGAGACCGGGCCGGCCACAAATCGCTCCCCTACGAGGTCATGATCGCCGCGAAGGAGAACGCCGGGAAGAGAGGCGCAACCGAGGTGCTCTTCACCGCCCCGGACGGCGCCATCCTCGAAGGGTCGGTCTCGAACGTGTTCGTCCGCATCGGAGGAACGCTGATCACCCCGCCGCTGACGCGGCCCATCCTGCCCGGCGTCACCCGGGCCGCGGTGTTGGCGCTTGCTCCGGAATGGGGCGTCGGGGCGCGGGAAGCGGACATTTTTCCCGCGGATCTCGAACGGGCGGAGGAGGCATTCCTCACCTCGAGCCTGATGCTGGCGATGCCGCTTCGGAAGATCGGGGCGGTCGAAATCCCCACCAGCGGCCTGGCCGAGGGGTTCCGGAAACGCCTGGCGTGAAATGCCTAAAGCTCCCCTCGCCATCGTGCCGAGACATGGATACGGGCTTCGTTCGATCAAGCTCGCCGGTTTGGCCCGACGCTGGGGGTTGGGAAACAGGCGGGCCGGAGCCCATGATGGGAGTAGTGGTCCATGACCCATTCAAAGGGATTCACGCTGATCGAGCTGCTCATCGTCATCGCGATCATCGCCATCCTGGCCGGTCTGGCGATTCCGAGCCTGATCAGCGCGCGGCTCAGCGCGAACGAATCAGCGACGATCGGCACGTTACGGAACATATCCTCCGCCCAGGCCCAGTTCCAGGCCGCATCCAAGGCCGACGTGGATCTGGACGGCACCGGTGAGTTCGGCGGATTCCGCGAGCTTTCCGCCCGCTGGGACGTCCGCAACGATTCCGTCGTCGGGAAGCTCCTGCCCCCGGTCCTCTCGGCAGGATTCAGGGAGGCGGCAAACGGCACCGCGGGCGGATTCGAACGGTCCGGCTACATCTTCCGGATCCTTCTGCCCACCTCGGAAGGACTGGGGCAATGCGTAGACAACCTCCCCACCGACTTCGCAGATATCGATCCCGACCTCGCGGAAACCACCTGGGTCTGCTACGCCTGGCCCAACAACTACGGCAACAGCGGCAACCGGTGCTTCGCCACCAACCAGACCGGGGACATCTTCTTCACCGATGACAAGCGCTACACCGGCAAGAACCCCCCCGACCTCAACTGGGCCGCGGCCTTCAAGAGCACGAGAGACGGCAGCATCACCGGACAGGTCGCCCTCGGCACCGTCGCCTACGACGGCAACTTCTGGTGGCAGGTGAACTGACCCGGGCCGTCCGCTCCCGCCCGGCCTCCGGCAGAAGCGTACGTGCGGCGCTCCCCGTCTGCTCCGCGGCCGGAAAAACCGCCCGTTCGGCCCGAACCCCGCGATTAGAATGCCGATTCCTGTGGCGCCGCGCCCATTCCGTTGCCCGTTCCCGATTCAAGGCCACCCGCCATGTCCGAACACCGTCTGAACCAGCACCCGATCCTCCCTCCGCCGGAGGACGCCCCCTCCATCCCCTTCTACTTCGACGGCGCGCGCCATCTCGCCCGGCCCGGCGAGATGATCTCCACCGCGCTCTTCGCCGCCGGGATCCACGTCTTCGGCCACCACCCCCGCGACGGAGCACCGCTCGGAATCTTCTGCGCCAACGGCCAGTGCGCCCAGTGCACCGTGGTCGCGAACGGCGTGGCGGTGAAGTCGTGCATGGTGCCGGTCGAGGAGAACATGGTGGTTACGTCGTGCGACCGCGCGCCGGCGCTGCCGGTGGTCGAGGAGAGGCCGGAGTTCGGCGAAACGGTCACCGAGACGGTCGACGTGCTGGTGATCGGCGCCGGACCGGCCGGGCTCTCCGCGGCCATCGAGTTCGGCAAGCTCGGGATGAAGGTGCTGGTGGTGGACGACAAGGATCGCCCCGGGGGCAAGCTCGTCCTCCAGACCCACAAGTTCTTCGGCTCGATCGAGGATACGAAGGCGGGCACGCGCGGCATCGACATCGCCGTTGAACTCGCTGCCGAGGTGGCCGCGTTCGAGAACATCGAACTGCGCCTGCTCTCCACCGTGGTGGGTGTTTTTTCGGACGGCAAGGTCGGGGTGGTCACCGGCGGCCATTACTTCCTGGTCGAGCCGAAGGGTCTCCTCGTGGCCACCGGTGCGCGGGAGAAGCAGATCCCGTTCCCGGGCCACACCCTCCCCGGCGTCTACGGCGCGGGCGCGTTCCAGACGCTGCTCAACCGCGACCTGGTGACCCCCTGCAGGCGGCTCTTCGTACTCGGCGGCGGAAACGTGGGACTCATCGCCGCCTACCACGCCCTGCAGGCGGACCTCTCGGTGGTCGGCCTGGCGGAGGCGATGCCGCAGGTCGGCGGCTACCAGGTGCACTCGGACAAGATCAAGCGGCTCGGCGTCCCGGTCTACACCTCCCACACCGTCCTCGCGGCGCACGGCGAAGAGCATGTCGAAGGCGTCACCATCGCCAGGGTGAACGAGAAGTTCGAGGTCGTCCCCGGCACCGAGCGCAGTTTCGAAGTCGATACGCTGCTCGTGGCGGTGGGTCTCTCCGCCCTCGACGATTTCATCCACCAGGCGCGTGAGTTCGGAATGACGATGGAGGCCGCCGGCGACGCCGCGGAGATCGCGGAGGCGAGCGCTGCGACGTTCGGAGGGCGCATCGGCGCGCTGCGGCTGGCCCGGAAGCTCGGCATCGACGTCCCGGAGGTCCCCCGGGAGTGGGAGGAGAAGCTCGAGGTGCTGAAGGCCCGCCCCGGCGCCCCGGTCACGGATATGGCGAAGCTGCCGGATCTCGGCGTCTACCCGGTCATCCGCTGTACCCAGGAGATCCCCTGCAACCCCTGCGCCACGGTGTGCAAGAAGCACAGCATCGAGATGCGGGGCGATCCCATCCTCGGCCGCCCCGCCTTCCTTGGTCCGGAGTGCACCGGCTGCACGAAGTGCGTGACGATCTGCCCGGGGCTCGCGATCACGATGGTCGATGGCCGCAAGGATCCGGACTTCCCCATCGTCTCGGTGCCCTTCGAGCAGAGCGGCGCCCACGTCGAAGAGGGCACGATGGTCCTCGCCACCGGCCAGGAGGGAGAAGTCCTCGGCAACTTCGAAGTGGTCGGGGTGAAGAACCGCAAGTTCGCCGACCGGACGCTGCTGGTGCAGCTCCGCGCGCCGAAGGGGATGGCGCCGCTCATCGCCGGGATCCGCATGCAGGATCCCGGGGAGATGATGGTGCCGGTGGCGTTGCTGGAGGACGGCCGCGTGCCCGACGACACCATCATCTGCCGCTGCGAACACGTCACGGCCGGAGAGATCCGGAAGTCGATCCGGAGCGGCACCCGCGACATCAACGAGATGAAGGCGGAACTGCGGGTGTGCATGGGCGCCTGCTGCGGAAAGAACTGCCCGGAGCACATCTCCCGGCTCTTTGGCGAACTCGGCGTCGAGGCCGGGGAAGTCACCGGCCAGACCATCCGGCCGTTGTTCGTCGAGGTTCCCTTCGGCGTCTTCGCGCAAGGTTCGAAGGAGAAGAAATGAGCGAGGCGAGCTTCGACGTGATCGTGATCGGATCGGGCTCCGTGGGAACGCCCGCCGCGTACTTCCTGGCGAAGGCCGGCCTGACCACCGCGGTGTTCGACGCCGCCGCCTCCCCGGGCCGGGGGGACAACCGCGCCGCGATCGGCGGGGTCCGCGCCACGCACTCCGACCGCAGCAAGATCGCGGTCTGCCAGGAGTCGCTTACGATCTTCAAGACCTGGCAGGAGACCACCGGCGACGATCTCCTGTGGCGGCAGGGCGGCTACACGTTCGTGGCCTGCGACGACAACATCGAGAGCCTGCTGAAGGCCCTGCTGGTCAAACAGCGGAAGTTCGGTCTCGACATCGACTGGGTGGACGCGGCGAGGGTGAAAGAACTCGTTCCGGGCATCGAGAGCAACGGCCTCCGCGGCGGGGTGTTCAGCCCGGGGGACGGTTCCGCTTCGCCGCTGATGTCCGCGCACTCGTTCAAGGTGCAGGCGGAGCGGGCGGGCGCGGAGTTCCACTTCGGCGAGGCCGTGAAGGACATCAAGGTCGAAGACGGCCGGGCAACCGGAATCGTCACCGAGGGGGGCAGCTACGCCGCGAAGACCGTGATCCTCGCCACCGGCGCCGACGCCTCGGAAACGGGCGCCATGGCCGGACTCGACCTCCCGGTGGTGCCGGACAGCCACGAAGCGGGCGTCACCGAGGCCATCGGGCAATTCATGGATCCGATGGTGGTCGACCTCCGCCCCGAGGAGGGCAGCAGGAACTTCTACTTCTATCAGAACTCCGAAGGGCAGCTCGTCTTCTGCATCACTCCCGAGCCCCCGATCATCGGCAAGGACCGGCGGTCGACCTCGGTGTTCCTCCCGCAGATCGCGAAGCGGATGGTGGCGTTGCTCCCGAGACTCAGAAACCTGAAGGTTCGCCGGATCTGGCGCGGCCTCTACCCCATGACCCCGGACGGCTTCCCCATCGTGGGCCACAGCCCGGATGTCGAAGGCCTGTTCCTCGCGGTAGGCATGTGCGGCCAGGGTTTCATGCTCGGCCCCGGACTCGGCGCCCTGATCGCGAGGGAACTGTCGGGCCGGGCAACCGAGACCGACCAGATGGTGCTGACGGACCTGCGCCCCGACCGCGAGTTTGCGGGGATGGAAGCACTGAAGTAAGGGGCCTTCTCTCGGGATGTCGTTCGCCTCTCACCGCGCCAGCCCCTCTCGTTCGAAAGAGCCAACCGCCTGCCGTCGCCGGAGATGGTACTGCACACCGATCAACTGCGCCCGAACACCCGCCCGAGGAGTTGCTTCGTCACGTGCCCCGCCACCGCCGGATTCTCCTTCAACCTCCGCACGCTGTACTCATACCAGAGCGCGCCGAAGGGGACGTAGATGCGCATGCGGTGGCCGTTGCCGATGAGCACATCCCGCATCTTCTCGGTCACGCCGAGCAGCATCTGGAACTCCGTCTCTTCCTTCGCGACGCCGCACTCGTCCATCAGGGCCGTCACGCCGTAGACCAGTTGCTCGTCGTGGGTGGCGGCGGCGACCTTGCAGCCGTGTTCATAGAGGTACTTCACCATGCGCAGGTAGTTGTCGCGGATCACCTGCGGATGGCGCCAGGAGATCAACACCGGCTCGACGTAGATCCCCTTCACCACCCGGACGTCGACCTTCAAGGGAGCCAGTGCTTTCACGTCATGAAACGTCCGGCGCAGACAGGACTGCAGCACGACTCCCACATTGTCGAGGCCGTCTTCGCGAAGCTGCCGGTAGACATCCAGCGTGGCGTCGATGGTCCCCGCGTCCTCCATGTCAAGGCGGACGAATCGCTTCGCATCCCTCGCCGCGGCGACGACCTCGCGAGCGAGATCCCGGGCCAGGCCGGGGTGGCTCCGCAATCCGAGAGCGGAGAGCTTGATGGACACGCCGGAGTCCAGCCCGCTTCCGGCGATGGACCGGATCAGCGCCTTGTACCGCTTTGCGATGGTCCGCGAGGCGGCGGGGTCGTCGATCTCCTCACCGAGCAGGTCGAGCGTGGCGTTCGCGCCGAGTTCATTCAGCTTCCTGACGGTGGCGAGAGCGTCGGTCTCGGACTCACCGGCGATGTACGGACCGGCCACCCAGCGAACGATGCTCCTTGGCACGATGGGCAGGGTCGTGGCGATCAGTCTGTCGACAATCTGCATCGTGCGGATTCTAGCCCGCATTTCCCCCCATTGCACACGATCCGAGGGACGGCACACGCCCGGGTGAGAGCGGGTGCGCGGATCCTCTCGCCAGGATCCCAACGCATTGGTCGCAATGCACGCCGGAAGCGCCTACGATTCGGAAATGAGAGAACTATCCATCTTCAGCAGCCCGATCGAGTTCCCCAACCGCGACGGTCTGACCATCCGTGGCGACCTGCACCTGCCGAGGGGAGAGGGCCCGCATCCGCTCGTCCTCATCGCCCACGGTTTCAAAGGATTCAAGGACTGGGGGTTCTTCCCCGACCTCGCCCAGTACCTGGCCGAGGGCGGCCTGGCGGCATTTCGGTTCAACTTCGCCCGAAACGGCGTCGGAGAAGATCTACTGGCGTTCGACCGGTTGGACCTGTTCGAGGAGAACTCGCTCTCCCGCGAGATCGCGGACCTGGAGGACACGCTGGAGGCGGTCACCGATCATCCCGCATTCGAGTCCATCGCCACCGGCCGTCCGGGCCTCTTCGGGCACAGCCGCGGCGGCGGCGTGGCAATCATGTTCGCCGCGAGAGAGCCCCGGATCCGCTCTCTCGTCACCTGGGCCTCGATTTCGAACCCCCGCCGGTTCTTCCCGCCCGAGATTCTCGAAAAGTGGCGCGAAGACGGGGTGCTCCACGTGGAAAACGCCCGCACGAAGCAGATGATGCCTCTCGGACTGGATCTCCTGGCGGACCTCGCCGACCGGACGGAGACGATCGACGTGCCGGCGGCGGAGGCGGCCCTCACCATCCCCCACCTGATCGTCCACGGGGAGCAGGACGAGGCGGTCGCCCTCGATCAGGGCCGGGAGTTGCTCGCGTCGTCGGGCGGCAATGCGAAACTCCACGTGGTCGCAGGGACCGGCCACACCTTCGGCGCGGTCCATCCGTTTACGGGAACGACCAGGGCCCTGACCGACGCCATCAGCGCCACGGTCGAGCATTTCCGGAAGACGCTGTAGCGGGCGTATCACGGCGCCCGGGGTTGCGTGGCGAGGGGAGGAACCGTTCCAGCCATCGACCCGGCGCCGGCGCACTGCCGGCCGGCTACCTGGGCCGGGGGGCGTCGCCGGGACGGGGGCCGGGGTTCTTCTTCTTCAAGGCGTCGTAGAGCGACTTCCAGCGTTTCGCCTCCTCCTTGCGCTTCGCCACGCGCAGGACTTCGGAGAGCTTCAGCATGACCGGAGTATTCCGGGGATCGATCTCCATGCAACGCTCGTAAGACCGCACCGCCTTTTCGAGCAGTTCATTGCGCACCTCGGCGTTCTCGACACTCTGCCGGAAAGCGGTGTTCTTGTAGTGGTCCCCGGCCCGGGTGTACGCGCTGACGGAATTCGGGTGCTTTGCGACGTACTTCAGGAAGTAGGACTCGGCCTCGTGCTCCTCCTCCGGCGATCGCGCCCGGTTCGAGAGGATGTAGCCGATCATCGGGTAGGGCTCCAGCCAGTCCGGATCGTCGCAGAGTTCGAGGGACAACCGGTACTCCTCGAGGGCGCGGTCCCAGTTCTTCATGGTCCCGCCGAGCACCAGCCCCAGGTTGTAATGGTGGAGGTAGTTCCCGGGCTGGATCCGGATCAGGCCGTTGAGGACCCGCTCCGCATCGGCGTAATCCTCGTTTCTCTGCAACATCGCGACGAGGTTGACGAGGGAATCGATCCAGTGCCTGGCGAAGCTCTTCCGATCCTCCACGGAAAACCGGAGATCGTCCTTCAGGGCCGCGAACCGATCCACGGAGTCGGTGAAGACGCGAATGCCCTTCTGCAGATCTTCCTCCGGCCGGTTCTCGCCGGAAAGGACCACGCCCCACTTGAAGAGTGACAAGGCGAGGTTCATCCGCGAATCCTTCGGCCGATAAGCGCGGGCGAGCGCATTCTGAAAGCCCATCACCGCAGCCTCGTAGTTCCCCCCGTTAAAGCTCATCACACCCGCGAAGAAGTGTGGCTCACCCCAGTCCAGGTCGAGTTCGATGGCCTGATCCAGCAGCTTCCAGGCGAGGTCCGGTGGTTGCGGAGCGCCGGAGCGCAAACCGAGATTGTAGTGGCAGGTCGCCATCATGAAGGGGATGCGCGCCACCGTCGGAGCGGCCGTTCGGGCCCGAGCCAGGATCTCGAGCGCGCCGGAAAAATCCTCTGCCCCGATCCGCTCCTCCGCCTGCTTGATCAGCTTGAAGGCGCGGCCGGGATCGGGTTGCTCCCCGGCCTGGCCGAACGCCGCCGGCAGAGCGGTCAGGATGAGCATCACCGCGACGGTTACCGAGCTTCGCATCAGCGCAATCCCTCCCGGAAAAGCCAGATCAGCCGTCCCACGAGGTAGACGACGACGCCGACAAGCGCGATGATCATCCAGAGGGGCACCGTGGCGAATGGTGCCCCTGGTCCTGCGATCGTCGCCATCGTGGGCGATCCGAGCTTTCCGTCGAGCACGGCCATGGCGATCGCCACGATCCCGATGGCGAGACCGGCGATCGATGTCCTGTTGATGTCTACCTTGATCATGGGTTCTGCTCCGGTCCAGCCGGAACGCGCGGGGACAGTGGTTTCAGGATAGCAGCACCGGCAATACACGAGGAGGTTTGCGAAGCGGTATGTCAAGGCAAGCATGAACAACAGCGATGGCGAAGAGCTCTCGGCCCTTCGGCGAATCGTTCGCCAGAAGAACCAGTTCATCATCGATGCATTGACCCAGGTGCGCACACCGCTCGAGGGAATCGAGGGCCTGGCGGAACTCGTTCTCCGCTCCCGGAGCCGATCCCGGCAGCGGGAGAACCTGCACCTGATCCTCGAGGCCACCGGGCAACTCCGCCGGCTGGTGAACGATCTGCTCCAACTCGAACAGATCGAGACCGGGGAGATTGCCTACGAGATCATGCATTTCGACATGGGGGATCTCATCTCCGAAGTGACCCCCCTCGGAGAGGCCATGCTGGCCGGCCGGAAGCACGTGGACTTCGAGTGTGCCCTGGCGAAGGATCTGCCCGCCGTGCATGGCGATGTCCGGAAGATCCGCCAGGTGCTCCTGAACTTCCTCGGAAATGCCGTCCAGTTCACGCCGAAAGGCCGGATCCGGATCACCGCGCGCCGCGCCGGGGACCACGTCCGGGTGGATATCGAGGACACCGGCATCGGCATCACCGAAGACGAACGGGACATCGTCTGGGAGCAGTTCCGGCAGGCCGGCGGAGGGATCAGCCCGGTTTACGAAGGCGCGGGCCTCGGTCTCTCTATCAACAAGAAGATCGTGGAAGCCCACCATGGCCGGATCGGCCTGGACAGCGAGATCGGCCGAGGTTCCACCTTCACCTTCACCATCCCCACGTGCGACTCCGGAATTCTCCCCGCGATGATGCGCCGGGGGCCGAAGGGAGAGCAACTCGAGGAGGAGGTCGAGTACCAGAGCGCCGGACCGCGCCGCCAGGCGATCAGCGTCCTCGAGGAGGAAGGGGCGGATGGGGACCTCGTGGCTCCCCGGATGAAGAAGCCGGTCCGGCGAGAGGCCCGCTATCGCCGGTTGGCCGCGGGCAAGGGTGAGCGGATCCTGGTCGTCGATGATTCGCCGGTCAGCGTGGAGATCCTGCGCGAACTGCTGGAGGGACACGGTTACCAGGTCGTCCTGGCCCCGGACGGCCCCACCGCGGTGGATCATCTCGAGCACGAGCCGCCGGACCTCATGATCACCGAGCTCTGGCTGCCTCGCATGAGCGGATTCGAGCTGGTCAAGGCCACCCGGCAGCGTGAGCAGACCGCCCTGACACCGATCATCCTGTTGACGTCCCGGAGGAATCGGGAGGACATCGCCTACGGCCTGAATCTCGGCGCCGATGACTACCTGAGCAAACCCTTCGACCGGCCGGAGCTCCTCGCGCGGATCGGCGTGCTGCTCCGGCTCAAACGCGCGCGGGAGGAGCTGATCAGCCTGAACCTCGGCCTCGAGGAAGAGGTGAGGAAGCGCACCGCGGAGTTGGCCACGACCCAGGCCCGGCTCTACCTCTCCGAGAAGCTGAAGAGTCTGGGGCAGCTCACCGCGGGGATCGCCCACGAGATGAACAATCCCCTCTCCTTCGCCTTCAGCAACGTCGAACTGGTGAAGGAGCGCCTCCTCGCCCGCGATGCACTGCGCGGGATTCGCGGGGTACGGCCGTTGATCCGCGCCGCGGCGGGAGAAGGCACCCGGGTGGCTCTCGAGGAGAAGTTCCTCTCCGAACTGGCGGAAAACGCCCTCTACGGCCGGGACGTGGCGGACTACCGGGAAGAAGCGCCCCTCCTCGAAGCGCGGGTGCGGGCGGGCCGATTCCTGGAGTTTCTCTCCTACGTGGAGAGTTCCGCGTCGAGGAAAGGTGGCGGCAGCGGGGACCTCTTCGAGCATGCGGTGCGGCTCCTCACCGCCGCGGAGGAGGGTATGCACCGGGTCCGTGAAATCGTGCGGGACCTCTCCGCATTCTCCCACCCGGGCAGCGAAGAAACGGCCGCCGTCGACCTCTCCAGATCGGTGAACCGGGTGCTGACGATCCTCAATCCGGCGCGGAAGGAGAAAGACATCAGCGTGACGAAGTCCCTTCGGCTCAAGGACCCCGTCAATGCCGTGACCGGCCGGATCGACCAGGTGCTGATGAACCTCCTGCAGAATGCGGTGCAGGCTTCCCCCGAGGGGGGCACCATCCGGATCCGGACGCGCCGCGACGGAGACTTCGGGAGACTCGAGGTGGAAGACTGCGGGCCCGGCATCCCCAGGGAGGTCCGCTCCAGAATCTTCGATCCATTCTTCACCACCAAGCCGGTCGGGGAAGGCACCGGGCTCGGACTCTCGATCTGTTATAGGATCGTGGAGGGTCTCAACGGTGAGATCAGCTTCCAGAGCCGGAAGGGAAAAGGCACCACCTTCGTGGTGCGGTTCCCGCTGCAAGTGAAGGAGGAGCTGTGAGCGGCTGGAAATCGTACCGGGAGAAGGGCGAGCACGACGGCCCGGCCAGGCTCACCCTCCTCGTCGTGGATGACGAGAAGCGGATTCTCGAATCACTTCTGGAGTTGTTCGGCGATCACTATCGGATCCTCACCGCTCAGGGCGGGAACGAGGCGATCGAGGTGTTTACGGCCGAGCGCCCGGAGCTCGTACTCTGCGACCAGCGCATGCCCGGCTCATCCGGCATCGAGACCCTCAAGCGAATGCGCGAACTGGAGCCCGGAACGATCCGGATGCTCCTCACGGGTTACAGCGACATCGACGTCGTCATCGAGGCGGTAAACGAGCAGGTCCTGCACCGCTACATCACGAAGCCATGGGTGAATGAGGAACTGCTCGAGGTGGTCGCGGAAGGCGCGCTTCGCTATCTCGAAGAGAGCGGCCTGACCGACCCTGACTCCGGGATCCTGTTCTGATGGCTATCGACCTGAAAGCGCTTCGGCGCCGGCTATCGAAGACCACTTCCACCATCGAAAGCCGCCTCCTGCACATCTGTGACCCCGAAAACGACGGCCCGGTCGTGCCGGACATCCCGGCCTCCTCGATGTACCAGTCCCGGGACGCGGCCACCCTGGCGGGGAGATTCCAGTCGGTCATCGACTCGAACCCACCCGTGGACCAGGTGATCCCGGAAGGCGCGGCGAAGATCTACCTCCGCCTGGGATCGGCCCTCGAGTGGAAACTCTGCGAGGCCCTGGCTCTCGCCCAGGGCGGCGAGACCGCAATCATGTTCAGTGACGGCATGCGGGCCATCGCCTCCTCCATCTGCTTCCGCCTGCACTCCGGCGCGGAGATGATCGCCGGCGTCCCGCTCTACGGCTGCACCGACAACCTCTTCACCAATACGATTCCCCGCATGGGAGTGAAGGTGCACTTCGTGCGCCCGGACGATATCGACTCCATGGCCGCCCGCATCAACCGGCGGACGCGCGTCATCTACCTGGAGACGATCTCCAACCCGTCCCTCACCATGCCGGATCTCGCGGCGGTGAAGGCGCTGCTCGTGGATTTGAACGAAAAGCGCCTCCCCGGCGAGCGAATCACGCTGGTCGTCGACAACACCTTCGCCACACCGTACTGCTGCAACCCTTTCGCGCTCGGCCCGGAGCTCGACGACCTGATCGTCCTGCATTCCACCACCAAGGGCATCAACGGGTTCTCGGCCGGCCTCGGCGGCGTTGCGGTCATCCCGTGGAGCTACTGGAAGGATCTCTTCCTCTACCGCAAGGACCATGGGGGAATTCTCGCCCCGGAACAGGCCCACCACCTCCTCACCAAATCGCTGCGCACCCTCGGCCTCCGCATGCGGAAGATGCAGAAGAATGCCACGGCGATAGCCACCTTGCTCGAGGCCCACCCCGGCGTGAAGCAGGTATTCTTCCCCGGCCTGCCGTCCTTCCCACAGTACGGCCTGGCGAAGGAATCGCTCACCGACTGGTATGGTGAGTTCGCCCCGGGTCACATGGTCTCCTTCGTGATGAAGGGCCGGACGGCGGAGGTGGCGACCCGGCGCGGCAGCGCGGTGATGGACTACCTGGCCGGACACTCCGGACTCTTCGTCGTCGCGGTGTCGCTCGGTTACATCGGAACGCTGATCGAGGATCCGAACGGCGGGACGCACGCCACGATCGGAGCGGAGGAGCGCAAGGCGAAAGGAATCATCCCCGGCCTGATCCGCCTTTCCGCCGGGATCGAGCACGAGGACGACCTCCTGCGCGACCTGCTCGCCGCCCTCGATCGGGCCGCCCGGGCCTGAGGACCCGCTCGAGCGCAACCGGGATCGACAGCGGCTCCGATTCACGGCCGTAGCCTTCCCGGTCGGCGGCCAGAATCCCGGGCAGATGCTCCTCGAAGAGCGCGAGGTCGTGGTCGCAGCCGCCGTCGTCGACGGGGCTGAAGGTCAGGCATCCCATGGGTTGCGCGACGCCGTGGACCAGACAACGGCCCTCGTCGGAGAGCAGCGGGCAGGTGTAACTCGCACGCCGGTCGTGCAACAGGCCATGCTCCGTCATCTGCTCGCTCGCCCTGCCGTAAATCAAGGGGATCAACGGGGCGAGGTCGGGCTCGTGAAGACGCCTCCGGAGGGCCTCCGCCTCGATGCGGTGCAGGAGCATGGAGTTGAAACCGACCTTGCAGCAGTGGGCGGCACAGCCGGCGCAGGAGCGGACGGTCCGGTCCGCGGCGTCGGACCGGTGGACGAGCCGGGCCTTCACGCGGGCGAGCGCTCGCAATGCACTATCCAGTCTGGATGTCATGGAGTACCGGTATCCATCATCCGGATGAACATAGCTGAATGAGGTGCGGCCCGGAAGGGAACGGTATATTGCCCTTCCACCATGCCGGCGACACAGAATGCAGGTCCCGAACGACGGTTGAACCTGGCGGGCGCCACGCTCGTCGGCGTCGGTGCCATGGTCGGCGCGGGGATCTTCGTCCTTTGCGGCGTGGCCGTCACCCACGCCGGGCCGGCCGCGCTCGCCGCCTTCGCCCTGAACGGCGTGCTTTCGCTGATTACGGCGGCGAGCTTTGCGGAGCTCTCCTCGGCCTTTCCGGAGTCCGGTGGAAGCTATGTCTTCGCCCGGAAAGTCTTCCCCATCGGCGGTGCTTTCGCCGCGGGCTGGGTGCTGTGGTTCGCCTATGTCGCCGCATGCGCGCTCTACTCCCTCGGCTTCGCGAGTTTCATGGCCTACGGCCTGCGCGCCGCGATCGGAGTTTCGGTGGCCGGCTGGTTTCTGCCGGTCACCGCATGTGTGACCGCCGCGGTCGCCCTCGGCATCCTCGCCAGGAAGGGGGCCGGGGCGGGCAACTGGATTTCCATCGCCAAGCTGGCGGCATTCCTGATCCTCATCGTCGCCGGCCTGGCCGTCCTCGCGGCGCGCCCGGCGGGCACCGTCTCCCGCTCGCTGACGCCGTTCTTCGGCCACGGCGTGGGCGGACTCTTCATGGCAATGGGCTTCACCTTCATCGCCCTCGAGGGTTTCGAGATCATCTCCGCCATCGGGGAGGAGGTGAAGACGCCGGAGAAGACGATTCCGCGCGCGATGTTCCTCTCCATCTTCATCGCCATGGTGGTCTACACCGGGCTGTTGTTCGTGGTGCTGACCGTGGGCGGAGAGCCGGGAGGAGCGCCCGCGTACGAAACCCTCGGGCAGTCCGGAGACTCCGCAGTCGCGGTGGCGGCGGGCAACTACCTCGGCTGGTTCGGCGGAGTGGTGGTTGTCGTGGCGGGGCTGCTCTCGACCTTCTCGGCGCTGGCGGCCACGCTGCTCGCCGCCTCGCGGGTCAGCTTCTCCATGGCGCGCGATCGCGCCCTGCCGCGTTCCCTCGCACACGTCACGGGGCGGAGCAAGTCGCCCCTGGCCGCTCTGGTCGTGAGCACCCTGGTGGTGATGATCGTCATCAGCGTCACCGGGAACGTGGAAGTGACCGGCGCCGCGGCCTCCCTGATCTTCCTGATTTCCTTCGGGCTCACCAATGCCGCCGGCCTCCTGGTGCGTCTCCGGGCGGGCACTCTCGCGGCCTTCCGGGCGCCGCTCTACCCCGCACTCCCGATCATCGGCATCACCGCCTGCTCGGGTCTCGCCCTGTTCCAGGCGATCGTGGTTCCCGAGGCATCGGCGGTCGTCCTGGTCTGGATCCTGATCGGCGCGATCCTGTACCGCATCTCTTTCGGCACCCATGCCCGCACCGTGGCCGCCCGGGCGGAGGCCTGGGATGCCGAACTGGTGAAGCTCCGGGGCCGCACGCCCCTCGTCCTCGTTCCCATGGCCAATCCCGATCGAGCCGAGCCGCTCCTTCGCTTCGCCTATGCCCTCGCCACGCCGGGTCGAGGCCGGGTGCGCGCGTTGACGGTCGGGCGCTTCGACCCGGAGGCGGATTCCGCCGAGGACGGAGAGCTCGCCTATCGCCGGGCGGAGGCGGTCGTGCAGCACGCCGTCTCCACCGCCTGCCGCATGCGCAAGTCGTTCGAAGGGGCGGTGCTGCTGGCCCCCGGAGTCACCGACGCCATCGCCCGCGTGGCCGCGGAGCAACACCCCGAGACGGTGCTGGTGGGCATGGCGAACATGGGCGAGGGCGGCGGAGTGGGACTTCTCTCGGAGATCCTCGCCCGCACCACCTCCGACATCGTGGTGTTGAACGCTCCCCAGGCGTGGTCGCTGAAGGGCGTCCGTCGCATCCTCGTGCCGGTCGCCGGGGGCTCTCCCCACGACCCGCTGCGCGCCCGCCTGATCGGCTCGCTCATCCGCGACGGAAACCGAACCGTCCGGCTGCTCCGAATCCTCCGGGCGGGAGAGGACCGCTCAACGGCGGAACGCGAACTCCGTTACCGTGCAGAAGACCTCGGCGTACCGGAGCAGGACTGCCGCATCGAATCGGGGCAGGACCGGGACCCCGTCGAGATCATCGCGCGCCACTCCGCCGAGGCCGACCTCATGCTGATGGGTTTCGGCACGAGGACCGGACGCCGTCGGCTGATCGGCAACTTCGCGCTTCGCGTGGTGGCGGCATCGAAGTGCCCGGTGGTGGCGATCGCGGAAGCGCCGGTGAGGACCTTGCCGAGGCGGTAAGGGCTCGCGCAAGAATAAGTTCGCAGGACCGAGAGCGCTGATGCGCCCGCCCGGCAAGGCGCGAGGAGCGCGCAACCTTACTGGTTTCAACCGACGAGCAACGCAGTTGGGCGGGATGCAGCAGCCCTTGAATCCCGAAGTTACCTTGCGCGGGCCCCAAGGGCCCGTCTCGTTCCCGCCTCACCAGGGGCGATCGCCCTCAGAACCAGCGCGCCCCCGAAAAGAACATGCTTCGAACCCACATTCAGAGGGACGAACTCCGTCTCGTCCGCGCCTCATCAACTACTGTCTCGCGCCCCCATCCTCGTCCGACAGCCCCTGAACGGCCCGGCGCGAGACCTTGACCGCACAGTGCTTCGGGCCGCACATCGAGCAGAAGTCGGCGTCCACGTCCTCCGGGTTGACCAGCGATTCGTCATGCATCATGCGGGCGCGCTGCGGGTCGAGGGCGTGCTTGAACATCCCTTCCCAGTCGAGCTTCGCCCGGGCGGCGGAGAGGGCGTCGTCGCGGTCACGGGCGCCGGGGCGGCCAAGGGCGACGTCGGCAGCGTGTGCGGCGATCTTGTAGGCCACCACACCCTGACGGACGTCCTCCGCATCGGGCAAGCCGAGGTGCTCTCGCGGGGTCACGTAACAGAGCATGGCCGCCCCGTGAAACGCCCCCATCGTGGCTCCGATGGCCGAGGTGATGTGGTCGTAGCCGGGTGCGATGTCGGTGACGATCGGCCCCAGAATGTAGAACGGTGCGCCGTCGCAGATCTCCTGCTGGCGCTTCATGTTCATCTCGATCTGGTCGAAGGGCACGTGGCCCGGCCCCTCCACCATGACCTGCACCTCGGCGGTGCGGCAGCGGAACACCAGTTCGCCGAGGACGTCGAGTTCGGCGAACTGCGCCGCGTCGCTGGCATCGGCCAGGCAACCCGGGCGCAGGCCATCGCCCAGGCTCAGGGTCACGTCGTGGACGCGGCAGATCTCGAGCAGACGGTCGAAGCTCTCGTAGAGCGGATTCTCCCGCTGGTGGTGCACCATCCAGGCCGCGGTCAGCGCCCCGCCTCGCGACACGATCCCGGCCAGACGCTTCGCCGCGAGCGGCACATGGTCCCGGAGCAGCCCCACGTGCACGGTCATGAAGTCGACGCCCTGCTCGGCCTGCTCCTCGATCACCTCGAGAATGCCGTCGGCGGTAAGATCCTCGACACGGTCCACGCGCTGCACCGCTTCGTAGATCGGGACGGTACCGAGCGGAACCGGGCAGTTCTCGAGCAGCGTCCTGCGGATTTCGCCGATCTCATCGCCGACCGACAGGTCCATGACCGCATCGGTGCCGAGTTTCAGAGCGAGACGAAGCTTCCCGAGCTCCTCTTCGCACCCGGAACGCCCGGCACTGCCGCCGATGTTCGTGTGGATCTTGGTGGTGACCGCGACTCCGATGCCCCGGGGATCCAGACTCTCGTGGTGGAGGTTTGCGGGGATGACCAGCCGTCCGCGGGCTATCTCCTCCCGGACGGTCTCCGGTTCGAGGCGCTCGCGCTCCGCCACGCGCGCCATGGCCCTGGTCACTTCGCCGCGAAGCGCACGGCTCATCTGGGTGGTGGCGGAGTCTCCGGTCCTTTTCAGCATGCTGGGCTCTCCCGCCGGGAAGTCCCCGGACTGCGGCCAGATGTTAGACTGCTCCATCGGAATTCGAGACACCTATCCGGACCGGAACGGGGCTCAAGGCCGCCGCCCCGCCGATCCGATAAGGAAAGCGATGAAATCCACGAGTCATCTCACCCGCCTCATGATCGCCGTTCTTCTTGCGCTCGGCCTCGCCGCCTGCGGTGGCGGCACCACCAGCAGCACGGACATTTCAGGATCCGGCGGCGTCATCCCCATCGGCGGAACACCGGATGCGGGGGACTCCCCGGATCCCGTCGACACCGATCCGCTTCCCGGGGATTCCCGTGAGGAACAGGTCCTCGTCCTCGTGAACCAGGTCCGGGCCGAATACGGCCTTGATCCGGTCGAGTGGCACGACGGCGCGGCCGCGGTCGCTCTCGCTCACTCGAAGGACATGGAGGACCGGAACTTCTTCGATCACGTGAACCCGGATGGCCAGGATCCCGGCGACCGCCTGGCCGAGGCGAACGTCGCACTCAGTGCCTGGGGCGAAAACATCGCCAGCGGCTACCTGACTCCTGAATCGGTGATGGACGGCTGGATGAACTCCCCGGGCCACCGGGACATCATTCTGACCGCGGGCTGGACTCACCTCGGTGTCGGGATCACGAACCCGGTAAACCCCGGCCCCTACTGGACGCAGAACTTCATCCGGGTGCCGTAGGCCGCTCTGCGGCCTGGAGGGTCGACCGCGGTGTCGACCACACCCGACGCGACGCTGTCCACGGTCGTCCCGCCTGTGCCGGAAGGCCGCCCGCCCACCGAAAACCGAAAGGCGCCGGCCGCAAGCGGAATTTGGTCCCCGGGGTCTGTATGATCCCTCCATGCACCGACGGACGCTGCTCCACTGCCTCCTGCTCCTCTGTCTCCTGGTCCCGATCGCCGCCTGCTCCCGCGAACCCGGCGACGAATCCACCCTCGACCGCGTCCTGGCCCGAGGGATCCTGCGAGTCGGTACCGAGCCCGAATTCAAGCCGTTCGAGAGCAAGAACGAGCACGGTGAATTCGTCGGCTTCGACATCGACCTGGTCCGGGAGTTGGCCGGCGACCTCGAAGTCGAGTTGGAGATCGTGGAGATGGCGTTTCCCGCGCTCATTCCCTCGATCCGCCAGGCCAGGATCGACCTCGCCGTCTCCGGCATGACGGCGACTGCGGAACGAGCGAAGTCGGTATCGTTCACCGACTCCTATTTCGAGACCGGACTCTGTCTGCTCGTGGGCGCGGATGCCGGCATCGAGAGCGCCGACGGCTTCGGCGATCGACAACTCGCGGTGAAGCAGGGCACCACCGGCCAGATCAATGCCAGGCGACTCTTCCCCAACGCTCGCATTACGGTCATGAGGACGGAGGGTGCCTGCGTCAATGAGGTCGTCACCGGTCGCGCCGATGCATTTCTGTATGATCAGCTCTCGGTCCTCGGCGCGAGCCGGGCCCACCCGAAGACCACCCGGGCCATCCTGACACCGCTCACGAAGGAGCCCTACGCCATGGCGACCCCGCACGGAGATGCGAAGTTCGTCACCCGCCTGAACGAGTTCCTGACGGCCATCCGGAAAGACGGCCGCTACCAGACCATGCGTGACAAGTACCTGAAAGACTTGCCGGATGGTTCCAGGTAGCGGGCACGGGACCAACAGCAGCCGGATTCTGATCCGCATCGCCCTGACCCTGCTCCTCGCCGGTGCCTTCACCGCCCTCCTGTCGACCTCGGATTACAGTTTCGGGGCGATCTGGGCCTACCGGAGTCTCCTCCTGAAGGGCCTGCTCCTCACCCTCGCCGCCACCGCTGCGGCCTACGTACTCGGATTTGGCCTGGGGATCGGAGTCGCCCTGCTCAGGCTGAGCCGCAGCATCGTCCCCCGCCACCTCGGCGACCTCTATGTCGAGATCTTCCGCGGCACTCCATTCCTGGTGCAGCTCTCCCTTTTCTACTTCGGCATCGCCCCGATGCTCGGGATCGACAGCAAGTTTCTGATCGGAACCGTGAGTCTCGGACTCTTTGCCGCGAGCTACTCCGGGGAGATCATTCGCGCGGGCATTGAATCCATCGAACGAGGCCAGGTGGAGGCCGCCCGATCGCTCGGACTGTCCCGTCGACAGACAATGCGGTACGTAGTGCTGCCGCAGGCATTGAAGCGGATGATCCCACCGCTCACGGGTGAACTCATCGCCCTGACGAAAGAGTCCTCGCTTCTATTCTTCATCGGCGTCGTGGAGCTTTTCGCCGTGGCCAACCAGGCGGGAGCGGACACCTACCTCTACCTGGAAGCGTACATCGTGGCCGGGTTCTGCTACCTGTTGATCAACATCCCCCTCTCCCTCCTGTCGCGCGGCCTGGAAAAGCGACTTTCCACATCGAAAACCCCGGGGGATCACCTGTGAAACCCCTCCTGTCCCTCACCGGAATCACGAAGCGCTATGGCGACCTCACCGCCCTCGACCGGGTGGACCTCTCCGTTTCGCCGGGCGAGGTCGTCGTGCTGATCGGACCCAGCGGATCGGGAAAAAGCACACTGCTGCGCTGCGCGAATGCGCTCGAAGTGCCGGACCAGGGCGAGGTCGTGCTCGACGGAGAAGTCGCAGACCCTTTCGGCCGGAACATCGACCGGGTGCGGGCCCGCATGGGCATGGTCTTCCAGCATTTCCACCTGTTCCCGCACAAGACCGTCCTCGAGAACCTCCTCCTGGCCCCGAAACTCGTCCACGGTGAGGACCGCACCGCAACAGCGATCCGGCTGCTCGAGCGCGTGGGCGTCTGCGAGAAGCGGGACGTCTACCCGGACACGCTCTCCGGCGGGCAGAAGCAGCGCGTGGCGATCGCCCGGGCCCTGATCATGGATCCGGTGGCGATGCTCTTCGACGAACCTACAAGCGCCCTCGACCCCGAAATGGTCGGTGAAGTGCTCGCGGTGATGCGGAGTCTCGCCGCGGAAGGCATGACCATGGTTGTGGCCTCCCACGTGATGGGATTTGCGCGGGAGGTCGCGCACCGCGTGCTCTTCCTCGAGGAGGGCCGGATCGTCGAAGCGGGGACACCGGAGCAAATGTTCGATCACCCGCAATCGACCCGCCTGAAGGAGTTTCTTTCCGTGGTGCTTTAGGTTCGGTTTCGCTCGTTCTTCCGGCTTGACGAGCCTATGCTGTGCACACTGTGGCTGAAAAACTGCTCACCACCGGTCAGGCGGCAAAACTCTGCTCCGTCACCCGGGATACGGTCCTTCGCTGGGTCCGCAGCGGACAGTTGAAGGGCACTCGTACTCCCGGAGGGCACTACCGGATCGATCCCAGGGATGTCGAAGATGTCATGGCTCGCACCGCGGAGATGCGGGTGGAGCCTTGCTGGTCCTACCACGCCAAGGGCGGCGCGATCAGCGAAGACTGCGAGGAGTGTATCGTCTACAAGGCGCGCGCGCTGCGTTGCTTCGAGATGTCACACCTCGATGAGGAGGCGGGCCACGGCAGGCGGTTCTGCCGGATCAGCTGCGCGGAGTGTGACTACTACCGCCACCTGAGGGGTCATTCCGCTCGCGTCCTCGTCCTCACGGAGAATCGAGCGGTGCGGGAGGAACTTCGCGAAAGCAACTCCGAGCAACTGGAGTTCGAGGTCGTGGAGACCGGCTACGAGCTCTCGAGTTCCCTTGAACCATTCGACCCGGACCTGGTGCTGATCGACTGCGCCATCGGAGGCCGACGCGCCGGCCGCATCGCGAACCGGCTCCTCGATGATCCCCGGACGCGCCTGATCCGGGTCATTCTGGCCTCGGGCCCCAACGGCTGGCCGGAAGACTGCGCGGACGACCGCTTCGTGAGAATCGAGGGCCCACCGACCGTGGACGAGATCCACCTGAGCCTTGGCCAGGCCTGGGAGGAGTTGCTGCTCCGTCCTTGCGACCGGGCACCGCCCTCCGGTCGCTGAGCGACCTCCGGGGCGGGACGCGACTTCGTCGGGTCCCGTGTTCGGAGCGGCCCGGCCATCCCTCCTTCGTCGGGGTGGCCGGGCCGCTCCTCACCGGTGCATCGTTTCCCAGGGGCTTGTAAGCCCCTACGGATCGGGCTCGCTCCGCTCCCCCGAACCTACCCGAACACGCTGACGCCAGAGGGCGGACCACGGCGAAGGCGCTTCGCTGTTCACCGCCATTTCCGCACAGGAGGGGAGACGCCTCGATTCTCGCTCCGCTCGAATCTCGTCTTCTGATGATTGGTCGAGCAAGACACCGGACCCTAAACACCGCGAAGACGCTTCGCGCTTCGCGCTGCCAC